>NZ_JBSFHN010000001.1:0-809191 GCF_053597115.1 Streptomyces sp. NPDC001515 | reverse complement strand
CACCCGCTACGACAAACGAGCCGCCCACTACCAAGCCATGGTCACCCTCGCCTGCCTCCAGCTCTGGCTCCCATGACTTTTCGGACACGCCCTAGCGCGTTGACCGGCATGGTGGAGGGCTCGTGCTCCGGCCAGCGTCGATCGAGCGCGATGCGGTCCAACCGGCGCTCCAGCTCCAGGCGGGGCCCGTCGTTGCCGATGACTTCATGGGCGATCGAGACGATCTTGTCCGCGCCTCGTGCGCATTTGACGAGGTCGCGGTCGACGATGTCCTGGGAGCCGACGGTGCCTCGCCGGGTGCGTGTGGCCTCGGAGGCGTCCAGGTACGCGATGGTGAACTGGGGCCCGAGCGTCCGGGCGAGTTCGGCGGTTGAGTCGAAGTCGTGCAGCGACTCGATGCTGACGGAGTCGAGGAAGTAGTGGGCCTGGCAGAAGCGGTCCAGCGAGTCCAGGATCAACTCGGCCTGCACGACCGGTGCCAGTCGGTACGGGTCGCGAATTCCGGCCCGGTTGGCGGCGTTCTCGATGAGATACCCGATCTTGAGGCGGGCGTGGCCGTGCTGGGTGCGCAGATATTCACCGGCCGTGCTCTTGCCGCTCTCCGACATCCCGCCCAGCGCGGTGACGTGCACTCCGGGCAGGGCACGACCGGGTACCTCCGGGTGCAGCGGTGCCAGAAGCCGTCGTACCTCGTCCTGGACGGCGACGGTCGGCCGATCACCGATCCGGATCGCCGTCGGGAAGCGTCCCTCGTCGACGAGGCGGTTGATCTGCTCATGGAGGTGGCGTTGATAGGACGAGTAGACGTCGGTGACGGTCACCTCGTGGGCCAGGCTCCGGCGGGCGCCTTCCTCCGGATCCTCGCAGTGCAGGAGGACGAGGGCGTGTTCGCTCTTCTCGGCGGCCCGCAGGTCGGTCTCGTACGGGGCCAGCAGGAGGCGGGCTCGGTCTGCGGCCTGTGCGGCGTCCAGGTCGTCTCGGACTGCGACCGTCGCAGCGACGGACGCCTCCAGCATCGGGATGCCCCGGTCCAGCAGGCGCACCGGCGCGGAGAAGGGGTGCCGGGAGCGTTCCAGGTAGGAGGTGGCGAGGAGGTCGGCGACCTCCTCGACCGGGCCGGTCTCGAACCACCAGCGGGCCATGCCGTCGGCCTTGATGGCGGTCCAGCGGGGGTCGTAGTGGTCGAGCGGGCCTGCTGAGGTCGCGGCCGGGCCCATGCGCCGGGCGAGGATTCCGATCTGCTTGGTCTTCCCGGTGTTGTCGGGGCCGCTGAACGCGACCGACACGGGGAGGGGATACGTGTCGCTGTTGTACGAACTGGACATCGGCTTCCCTTCACTAATGATGCCGAGCGGGTACGCCTGCAAGGCGCCGTGAGCGCCCTGCGGCGAGAACTCGATGGGGCTCCGACCTCGCCCCGGTCGAGAGGCAAGGACGGGCCGGAGTGCCTATACGGGGCCGTCGGCCAACGGAACGTCCTCGGCGCTGAGCGTCGGCTGCGCCAACGGGACCTGCGCGGAGGAGTGCTCGGTGTGGGCCAGAAGTCCGACCATGGCGAGCCCGGCAGCCGTGCCGAGGGCCCACACCCAGCTCAGGGCGGTCTCCAGCGGGTCGGGTACGTGGGAACGGCTCATCGGACTGCCTCTCGGACGGCGGAGCCTTGTGCCGCACTGGGCTGGCGCGAGAGCGGAATCGTGCGGGTCCGTGCGTTGTCAGGGGGCATCGCCACCGTCGGTTCCTCTCAACGTGTCCGGGCAGGCGCCAACAGGCCCTGAACAGGGCCTATTCGAGCCATTCGGAGATCTGCGGAGTGATGTTCAGTGAACGACGGGCCGCACTCCCGGGACAGGGCCCAGGATGTAGTCCTGCGTAATCCCGCGTAATCCAGGTGGGGAGGGTGACGGGGTGCCGAAGAACCCGGCCGTCGCGGAACTGATCAAGCGGGCCTGCCAAGAACGCGGCTGGGGGCCCTCGGAGTTGGCGCGTGCCCTCGGCCTCGCCGAATGCGGTGACCCGCGCCGCCTGCAGCGCCAGCACGCCCGGCGGTGGATAGAAGGCGAACGAACCCCCGGCCACTGGTGGCCCTACATCGCCCAGGTGCTGGCACTGAATCCCGAAGCGATCAACCTCCCGGAGCCCGCGCCTGCGGCACCCCACACAGATACCGTTGCATCAGTCCTGCAACTGGGAAGGAGCGACGTGGAACGCCGGGAGTTCATCCTCGCCTCCAGCGGATACGCGCTGTCCGCACTCGGCCTGCCCGACATGGACAGCATCACCCGCCGAACCAAGACCGCCCACCCCGGAGCGGTCCGCGTCGGCCAGGGCGAGGTGGCCGCCGTACGGCACATGGTCAAGGCCCTCGGCGACTCCGCCTCCGAACTCGGTGGCGGGCACGCCCGCCACCTGGCCGTCCGCTACCTCACCCAAGACGTCGCCCCCTGGCTGGAGGGCCACTTCACCGAAGCCACCGGCCGCGACCTGTTCGCCGCCACCTCCCAGCTCGTCCACCTCGCCGGCTGGATGGCGCAGGACGAGGGCGACACCCCAGAGCTGCGCGGCCTCGCCCAGCGCTACTACGCCCACTCCTTCCGCCTGGCGGCGGAGGCCGGTGATCCGGAGCTTTCTGCGACGGCTCTCCGCGGCCTCGCCGTGCAGTGCGTCGACCTCGGCTATCGCGCCGAAGCCGTCCAGCTCGGCGAAGCCTGCGTGGAGTACGGTCACCAGCTCGACAACCCGCGGGCCGTCGCCTACTACGAGGCCACCCTCGCCAACGCCGCCGCCCAGGACGACGACCGTCGCATGGCCACCAAGCACCTGGCCCTGTCCGAGACCGCCATCGGCAAGCCGACCGCCGCAGCCGGCGACTCCTGGGCCGCCCACTACTCCCCCGGCCGCTGGGCCCACGAATCCGGCATGATCCTCTCCCGCCTCGGCGACCTCGACGCCGCCGAGGAACACCTCCACCTCGCCCTCGACATCCACGGCCTCGACCGCCGCCGCACCCGCGCCATCGTCCTCGCCGACCTCGGCGGCGTCCGCCTCCGCCAAGGCGACGTCGACGGCGCCATGGCCACCTGGCGCGACTTCCTCGACTCTCCTCTTCAGGTTGTCGACAGCCGGGTTAGTGTGAGCCAAAAGCCTGTTTGTTGTCTAGACCTGTCTAGGTGTCTCGTGCCCGCTCCGTGCCCGATGCCTGTTCATCGGCCTTGGCCGCAGCCTTCCGACGTTCGGCCTGCATCAGGGAGTCGAGCCCGGAAGCGACCTCACGTTGACGCTCGGTGTCCGAGTGCTGATAGATGAGCGCGGCCCTCTCCATGGACTGCCGACACGCACCACCGTGTCCTTGAGCGTCGCGCCCAATCGGGTGGTCAGGGTGTGTCCGGTGTGACGAAGATCGTAGAACCGGACATCGGCCGGCAGTCCGACCACGCTGCGGGCCTTGCGCCACTCCCGGCCGAAGGTCGAACGACGGAAAGGCTTGCCCCGCTCGCCCACGAACAACAACCCGCCCGGGCTCTTCTCCGCGTACCAAGCGAGCCAGGCATGGATCAACATGAGTCGATTGAGAGTGGTGTCGCCCTCCCGTACCTTCTGGAACATGGGAGAGGGACGGGACGTCACCAACAACGTAAGTAACGACGTGAGCGGCCATGTCAACGGGCCCGTGGTCCAGGCTGGATCCATCAACGGCAATGTGATCCTGCCTGCTACGCCGAGCCCAGAGGAGGCAGAGTTACGTGCTCGCTGGTCGGCACGCACGAAACGAATCCTGGACGCCGAAGATGCAGAACGTGCAGCACGCTACGCCCAGTCTCAGTTTCAAAGACAGAGATTCCTCAAAAAGGCACGTCGTGGAATCTACGGGTCTGTCGTATGGATCCTTTTCGGCCTGTTCCTGGTTGTCGGTGGTCACGGATCCGGGGGCGACAGCACGCGAGTGATGTGGGCGTCGATTGGGTGGTTCGACGTGGTGATCGGTTTCGGATTCCTGGCGAAGCACTGGTTGGCTCTTCGACGCTACCGCTGAGTCCCGGATTGAGCAGCTGATCAACCGCTGTCCTTCAATACGTCTGACACTTGGCGCCGCACGTGCGCAGTCGAGTGGATCACGTACCGCAGCCCGTCGCAGGAGTGGTCGTGGCACTTGATCGGCTTGTCCTCGCCGCGTGCTGTGGCCTCTTCTGACCAGGCGTAACCGGGCAGCTCGTCGAGGAGTCCCCGGCATGAGTGATGTACGCGCAACAGCCCCGAGCCGAGCGCGGTCGACAGGCTGCGGATGCCGTTGAGCACCTCGTTGTTCGCAAGGGTGACGACGGGATGCCTGTCTGTCCACAACTGAGTGGAAAAGCTCGTCGCGGACGGGTCAATAAACGTCTACTCGGGAACGACCTGCTGCTCGTCGAGCCGTGCGCTCACGGCGCGGCTGAACTGCGCGTCGGTCATCTGTCGGTGTGCGGCTCACGAGTTGGGGCGCCACTCGTTGACCGCGTACAGCCGGTCGTTGGCGCCGAGACCGTACAGGATCGCCGAGAACTGGTTCGCGGTTCCGTAGTCGATGGCGACCCAGCACCGGCGCATCGGCGGCAGTTCGTCGACGACGTGCCGCTGCTCGTCGAACATGTCGTAGACCGCGCCCTCGGCGATCACCCAGGTGCCCTCGATCATCCGGCGGCGCCAGAGTCCGACGTACTCGGCCCGCAGCGCATCGATGTAGGCCGCGGAGAGGCTCGGGTTGTCGTCGAGCCGGATGTGCCACGAACGCAGGTCGACACGGTGCACAACCAGCCGGTTCCCGCCGAGCAGTGCAGCGACGTGCGCCTGCTCATACCCGGTCACAGCGAGGTACCACTGCGTTTGCGGCGTCGGCTCGTCCGGCACACCGGCGAGCCACTCATCGAGCTGGTACGCGCTGCAGGTTTTGATCTCCAGCAGGCTGGACGGTCGAACCACGAGCGCTTTCGAGAGGGGTTGTACGAACGGTTGCCGAGGTTCTGGGACGAAACCAGGAAAGTACAAGAGGCCAATCCTGCATAGCTGATGGGCGAGCAGGTGGCGCCAATCGTGTGCCGTGGCATGGACGGCGTAGCACAGGGCGTCGACGCTGTGGTCGTCGAGTGTCAGGGGGTACGGTGGCTGCCTCAGATGCTGCAAAGGTGGTTCGATGGAAGCGGAGTTGGTGGCACTTGCTGCCGCAGGCGCTACGACATTGGTTCAGCAGATGGCGGTGGACTCCTGGGCACAAGCTCGTGACCGGATGGTGTCGTTCTTCTCGCGTCGCGGTGGTGGTGAGGAAGACGTGATCGAGGGGGAGCTGGAGACCTCGCGCGGAGAACTGGCGGCGGCAATGGAGGCCAGCGACGAACAGACCGCCTTGGACGTCCAGGCGGAGTGGCGTACACGATTGCGGCGCATTTTGCTGGCAAATCCGGCCGCGGCTGCCGAACTGCGGTCAATGATTGCTGACTTGGCGCCCCCAAAGGGTGATCAACAGGTCGCGGATGTCCATAACACGATCAGCGGGGGCGTGCAGCACGGCCCAGTGATTCAGGCTGGCAACGTGGGCTCGCTGAGCTTCGGGACACCTTTCGGTCAGACCTGAGCCTGGCGGCAGTACGGGGCCCACGCCGGCCACGGTACGCCGCTCTCCGGAACGGCGAAGGGGGCGGTCACCAAGTGTGTTCACGGGCATTGGCATCGGCCGCTTCGATGGTGATCTTGTGCGTCAAGCGCGTATCTTCCGCCTCATGAGCGAACAGCCGTCCATACGCAACGAGTTGAGTGGGAGCGTCGGGGGCCACGTCGTGCAGTCCGGTGCTATTCACGGCGACGTTGTGTTCACTTCGCCCGCTGCGCCGGTGGACCCAGAGGCAGTGGAGACGCAACGACGTTGGAGCGAACGTCAGCGGCGCATCCTCGATGAAGAGACCGCCAAAGAGGCGGCAGAGCAGCGCAGGTTTGAAGATTACGTCAGGGTCATTCACAGGAAGCGACGTTGGAACTTGTGGTTGCTGTTGGTTGAGGGTCTGGCCGTGGCGCTGGGGTATCTGCGCGTGTTCCCCTCCGCTGCGCTCGTTGGCGCCTTGGGTATTCTGTTTGGGCTGATCTCCCTGTTCGGCTGGGTCCACTGCTCCGTGCTCTTGTGGAGGGCCCGGACGGGGCGGACTATCCCAGTTCCCCGGCATCGGTGGATGTGGTGAGCCGGTGGCGTCACTCGTGCGCATTGGAGTGCACGACGTAGCGCAGCGCGTCGGCGCTGTGGTCGTCACGCTTGATCGGCTGGTCCTCGTCGCGGTCGGATGCTGCGGGGTCCCATGCGTAGCCCGGTAGCTCGTCGTGCAGCCCGGTGCATGGGCGGTGGATACGCATAAGCCCGGAGTCGAGGGCGGTCGACACGGATCGGACCGTCAAGGACGTCGTTACGAGCCGGGGCAGTGCCGAGGTGCCCGCCATCGTCCCGCTTGATTGCAGGGCGCCGGTGGTGCTTCTAGGTTGCGTCTGGCGATGTGTCCCGTGTTGTTGCTGTGGGGCGCGTTACTGCTTCAAGGCGGCCTTGAAGATCTCGGCGACCTCGTGTTTGACGGCGTAGACCCACAGCGGATCGGTGTCGGCGATCCGCATGGAGGCGGGAAAGTCCCTGGCCATAGGTCGTCCGACCTTCCTGTTTCGGCAGCACTGGCAGGGAGCGCGGGAAGTGAGGTCGGCCGCCAAGCTTGGGCAGGGCTGGCTGCCTTGGTGCGACGCCCGTTCCAGCGCAGGACGGTTCCGGAGCCGGCTGGGAATGGGCCGCCCCGGGCCAGCTCCGGCGAACTGGAGCTCGCCGCGCTACAGGAAGACAGCACCGATCTGAACCGGGCGCAGGCACTTGTGACAGCCCTTCACGTACGGGCGGCTCTACACGAAAAATTCCGCGTCCGCCTCGAAGAGTGGTGGCAGAGGGCACAGGCAGCCGGTGGCGAGGTGCACAACAGCGTCTCGGGAGGTACGCAGAACGGTCCGGTGATCCAAGGCCGCGACTTCTCCAACCTCACCTTCCACATGACCCGCGGGACTGAGAAGCCGGATCGCAAGTAGACGGATCGGGCTCACCACGATGCCCGCCGCGACGGCATCGTGTGGGACTGCGTACCGCCACCCTGCCTGGTCCGTCGCGTCCCTCACATCTTGCGGCGAATCGCGCACGCGCCCCGACACTCCTGATGCACGATAGTCGTCTCGAACGATGCGAACGGAAGTGGAGTGGTGGAAGAGCACCGCGCAGCCGGCAACCCCCGGCGGCAAAGTACGGCATCTCAAATCAACAACGAGGCCAGCGGCGGTACCTTCCACGGCCCTGTGATCATGGGTGGTCAGGTTCAGTTCGGGCAGACCCAGAATCCGGTCCGGAACGGAACCAGGCTTGGGGCACATGAACAGATGTACTCCTGCGGTGAGTGGGTCGACCTGGCTTACGATCCCGTACCGGACGCGGGCACCGGCGACTTCTATGACGATCTCCGCGCGGCGGAATTCGATCCTTGGCTCGCCGCAGACGGATTCGCGGACAAGGTCGACAGCCGCTACGCCCACGACCGTCACGTGCCGCTGAACTTGGTCGTGTACGAGAGGCACTCGCGTGTGCCCCGATTCGTCATCGTGCTGACGGGCAACACCTACGGATCCGTACTCACCACCTACGCTGCTTCTCTGCCCGACCTGATGGATCTCCTGGCCAGATGGACTCCGACCATAAATCTCTTGGCCCAGATCGACGGTTTGGCAAAGGAGCAGAGGGATTCGACGGGGGCTGACAAGCAGCCCTCCGCGGCTCCCCCGCTGCCCGCGTCCTCCCTCCTCTCACGCATGGTGAGCCCGAATGGGCCTCGTACCCCGTGACGGGCCGACTGACGAGACCCTGGGGTCCGACTGTGCCTCCATCCGGTTCCGAGTCATCCTGGCCCAGAAATCTGCACGGGTGAACCGATCCCTCCCATCGGGCCTAGGTCGTGCCACAACGTGCCAGTAGGGGCGGTAAGCAGCGGTCATTAGGGGCTTCACGGGAGCTGGCCGCGAGCATCCCAAGATAGACATCGCCGCAGGTCAGAGGCTATTCATGGGTCGAAGTGCCGGGTGATTCCCAAGCTCAGAGCGCGAGTTCGATTCTCGTCACCCGCTCTTTGATGAAGGCCCTGGTCGGAGACCAGGGCCTTGTTTGTTGCCCGCACCACTCTCCGACCGGGGCCTTCACCACCGCGAGCCCATGCACCGGCTCCACGCGCTGCTGACCCAGCAGGCGGAGGAGAAGGCGGCAGGGCTCGTCGAGATGTCCCGAGCCTGTTCGTCGGCCGAGTCCACCCAACGATGTGGGCACTCAAGGAGCTGAAGGACGCCGGCTACCTCGTCGGGCCGATCATCGCCGGCAACCGGACGGGTTTCCGGCACGCTATCGAATCGGCCCACACCGAGCGCACCCCCTGGCGAGGTCTGCCGCACGGCCTGCCGCGCCCTTCGTCTACGGGGCACGCGGCAGCCTGGCCCGCGCCGAACGCGCCGAGCGGCCGGCCGTTTCTCAGGCGGTGGAGCGGCTTCCGGGACCTGCCCGCGTCCGCCTGCTGACCCTTCTGGCCGAACCCGACCCTTCTGGTCGATCCTGCCTTCACCACCGAATTCGCCCACCGAGTTCGCCATCGACCTCGTCCAGCGGCTCGGTGTCACCGGCCCGCTCGGGTGTCAGCCGGTACGTGTCCGTTCCGGGGGCTGCTCGTCTGGTGGGGTGGGCCCGGCACGGGCGGCATGTCCGTTGCCAGGGCCGCGGGCTCGGCGCGGGTCCTGGGCGGATCGGGCTCCGACGGTGACCCGGAGCCGGGGCCTTGTGGGGAGATCCTTCTCGGTCATCGCACGCTGTGGACAGGACCTGCCGCAGGGGACGTGCGGGGGCGCATACTGGCAGCAATGACAAAGCCAAGTGCACCGAAGCGCATTCTGCCCACCAGCCCCTTCAAAGCCCCGGTCACGCTGCCGCCCAAGCAGTTCGCCGTGGGCGACCAGGTCACCCACGACGTGTACGGCCTCGGCCGGGTCACCGGCATCGAGGCCGGAATAGCGGTAGTCGTGGATTTCGGCTCGGCGCAGCAGCGGATCCTGAGTCCGTACGCCAAGATGAGCAAGCTGTAGGACCGCCGCCGTGTACGCCGTGCCCGGTCACGGCCCACCCGATCCGTTCACGGACCTTCAAGGAAGAGAACCCCTGTCATCGACCTGACCTCGCTGTTCTCCGAACCGGCGGAAGCGCCGTCGCGCCCCGCCTCGGCAGCGCCGCGTCCCACCGCCCATCCCTTCCAGGCCCCCGACTTCGGGGAGGTCGACACCTTCCCGCTCGACGAGGACGCGCAGGCGTACCCCTCCGGCACGTGGGCGGGCGGACGCGAGGCGGGCTAGCTCGCGCGCATGACGTGCGGTTCGGCATCGGGCCACGACGCGTCCCCGGCCCGGTACCCGGGCGGGGCGGAGCCCGGGAGCGACGACGTCACCCGGCCGACGGCCGATCCGGCCCGGCGGGACGGCGTCAGCTCTCCGGGGCGGCGTCGTCGTCCGTCCGCCCCGTGCCCTCGGCGCCGTGGGTCTTCTCGCGCATCTTGCGTGCCAGTTCCGCCTTGCGGTCGGCGGCGCTCCGGCGGTCGAGGTTGCGGTGAGGGCCGTTGTTCTGGCGTTCGGCGCGCGAGAGGCGCTTGCGCTGGCCGCCGCCTTGGCCGACGGGGTTGTTGATGTTCTTGCTGTCGGTCACGGGTTCTCCCGGTCATGGGGTGGAGTGATCCACGGGTGGGCGGTGCGGGGGACGGTCGTGTCCGCACCCCGGAGTATCGACGGGGTCCGTCACGCGCTCCCCCGGGAGACGGACGTTACCCGCTCCCGCGGCCCCCGCATGCCGGCCCCAGGGGCCCGGCGACCGGGTCAGAGCCAGGAGTCCCAGATGCCGTACGCCGTCGAGCGGGTCACGGACTCGGTTCCGGAGGCGTCCGTGCGGACGACGCGGTAGTAGTACAGGCCGAGCAGGTCCTCGTGCACCGTGGTGTCCATGAAGAACGCGGCGCCGCCCGTCGGGCCCTCGGCCAGGACGATCGAGGTGGCGGTGGCGGGGTCCCAGCGTTCCACGCGGTAGCGCGCGAAGCGGGTGCAGTCGCCGAGTCCGGAGCTTTCGGAGCAGCCGACGTACAGGTTCGGGTACTGGCCCTCGCGGACGTCCGTCCCGGTCCAGCCCGGTGGGCGGGTGTCGGGCAGGGTGACGGAGATCTCGGCGGGGTGGAGGACGTCGAGCGCCTCGTCGTCGTCCAGGGACAGCGCGTCCGTGGCGGCCACCTTGTAGACATGGGTGGCACCGTCGGCGACCGTCGGGCAGAGGATCTCGGTCCTGGCCAGGGAGGTGCCGGTCCAGCAGTTCTCCTTCCAGACCGTTTCTCCGCCGCCGGCGTCGGTGACGCCCTGCCATACGCGGTAGCCGGCGACGTCCGCGTCGCCGGGCGGGGTCCAGGTCAGCCGGACGCCGAGGGGGACGCGTTCGGCGGTGAGGTCCCGGACCGGGGCGGGGCGCACGGTGTCCGGGGTGGTCGCCGTGGCGGGCGGTCCCGCCTGCGACACGTGGCCGTAGCGGTCGGTCGTCACGACGCGGTACTCGTACGTCGTCTCCGACGCGCCCCCGACGTCCCAGCAACTGCCGTTGACCTGCCTGCGGGCGCCCAGCGGGGCGTCGTCGTCCGCCCAGGTCCCGTACGTGTCCGGGCCGGTCAGCGGCTGGTCCACCGAGGTGAAGGGCTTGCACCCGGCCACGACGCCGGCCTCACCGGTGGCGGTGTCGGTCCGGACGATCGTGTACGTGGGGAGTGGCCGTTCGTCGACGGTCCACGGGTCGACGCCGCTCCACTCGACCATCACGCCCTCGTCGAACCGGTGGGCGGTGGTCCTGAACACGGGGACGGCCTCGGGCCGGCCGGCCAGGTCCAGGGTGATCTCCACCGGCGCGGCGGCGTTGCCCGCGGCATCGAGCGCGCGCACCGCGTACCGGTAGCTGTCGGCGACGGCGACCGTCTGGCGCGGCACCACGTCGGTCAGGGCGCCGGGGCTTCCCGCGGGGCGGGCGTCGGTGTAGCCGCCGGTCGCCGGGTCGTACTGGAGGACCTGGTACGAGGCGGCGCCGGTGACGGGCGACCAGATCAGGTGCGGTACGCCCGAGCGGTAGGCGACGCGGAGCCCCGTGACGGCGGCGGGCGGGGTCAGGTCGGGGGTGGTGAACGTCGTGGCGGCCGAGTACGCCGACCAGTTCCCGACGGCGTCCCGGGCCCGCCCCCGGTAGGTGACCTTGCTGCCGTCGGCCCGGTAACCGGTGTCGCAGATGGCGCCCTTGGGACCGGAATAGACGGTGCTCCAGCGCTGCGTGGTGGCGTCGAGCCGCTGCATCTCGTACCGGACGATGTCGGCGGCGTTCTTCGCCGTGGTGACGAGTTCCGGCGCCGCGTAAGGCTGTCCGGCCGGGCAGGCGTCCCAGGCGACGAAGGGCGCGGCGGGCGGCGTCCGGTCGACGGTGGTGACGAGCTTGTCCGCACTGCCCACGGAGACGTTGCCGGCCTTGTCGACGGCGCGCACCTCGTAGAAGTAGGCCGCGCCCGTCTTGGGCAGCGCACGGTCGGTGTACGCCGTGGCGGTGGTCGTCGCGAGCGGCTTGCCCGGGAACGGGGCGCCCTTCAGCCGCCGGTAGACCCGGTAGTTCGCCAGGTCCATCTCCTTGTTCCTCGCCCAGCCGAGCCTGGCCGCGCCGGTGGCGGAGTCGTACGAGACGGCCGCTCCGGCCGGGGCGAGCGGCTTGGCCCTGTCGGAGGCGGCGGAGGTGCGCGGTGCGTAGGCGAACCTGACGTTCGCGGACCCCTTCCAGTTGACGTAGTCGACGCGGATCGTGTGCGTGCCCTTGGGGACCGTCACGTTGACCGTCTTCTTGACGGTGGTGGAGACGTTCTTCCACATGTCGATCCTGCGGACGCCGTCGAGCGTGACCCGCATCCCGTCCTGGGCGGAGGCCGTGAACGTGAAGGGGCCCCCGGAGCCGAAGTCCCGCGTCACCGACCAGCGCACCCCGAAGTTGTCGGACGGCATGCCGGAGACGGGCGCCCCCGTGCGCCAGTTCTGGTCGATCGCGGAGTCGCAGTCCGTCTTCCTCGGCGTACCCGAGAACGTCGTGTTCGCGAAGAACTGCCTCTTGAACACGGGAGATACGCAGGTCACCGCCGCGGACGCGGGGCCGGCGGCGGCGTGGAGCACTCCGCCCGCCACCGTGGCCAGAACCAAGGCGGTGGCGGTCGTGCGTCCGGCTGAAATCATTGAGTCCTTCAGTCCTGTTCGGCGGACGATGCCGGTTCCGGTTGGCCGGGCGTCGACGAACCAGACGATCAGGAGGGCCGGTTGGTTGTACGGGCCCTCGCGGACGTCGGTCCCGGTTCAGCCCGGTGGGCGGGTGCGGCGCCGCTCCGGTTCCCGAGCGGGTGCGGCGCCGCTCCGGTTCCCGCCCTCGCCCAGGTCAGCGGGACGGGTGGGCGGACGGGGCGCCGGCGCGGTGGGACCGGCGCAGGGCCAGGGCGGCGAGGGCCGCGGCGAGCGGGCCCAGGACGAGCGCCGCCGCGCCGCCGACCACTCCGTTGCCGGTGCCGGGGCCGCCGTCGGCGACGGAGAGGTTCACCACGCCGACGGCTGTTCCGGCCAGCCCCGCCGCCAGGGCCTCGAAGGCGCCTCTCCTCCGGGCGCCCCGGCGGGCCGGGGCGGTGAAGCGGGTGAGGACGAGCGCGCCGAGGACGACGCCGCCAGCGCCACCAGGGCGCCGGCGGTTCCGACGAGGCGGCCGGTGGTCAGGTCGTAGGCGTCGGCGGCGAGCGGCCGGGCCGAAGCGCGCACGATCGCGGGCGCGGCCGGCACGGGGTGTACGGACACGGGGTACTCCTTCTTCTCGTACGGGTGGTGCTCCTGGGCACCGCACCGCCCGATCCTGTCCGCCGGGCCCCTCGCCGGTCGTCCCTCGGAGGGAGGCACTTCGCGCTGCCGTCGGCGGCGTACGCGGCTGCCGCGAGGGCGGCAGGGGACGCGCGCGTACCGCGAGCGCGGTAGCCGGCCGCTCCTCCACGAGCCGGACGCCCCGTTCGCGGGGCGGCCCTTAGGGTGCGCGCATGGGCATACGACGCTTCGGTGTGCCGGCCGGGGCCGGGGACTGGGTGCTCGCCGGGGGCGTGGCGGCGCTGATGCTGCGCGACGGCTGGTCCGGGCCGCACGCCGGGGCGGGGCCCGGTCCGCTCGGCGCCGTACTCCTCGCGGCCGGCGGCCTGGCGCTGGGGGCGCGCCGGAGGGCGCCGGTCGCCGTCCTGGCCGTGAGCGGTCTCTGTGCGGTGGGGTACCAGGCGGCCGGGTTCGACGTGCTCAGCGTCGCGTATCTGGTGGCGGTGTACGGCGCGGTGCGGGCCGGGTACCGCGCCGTGGCGTTGGCGGGGTCGGTGACCCTGCTGGTGGCGCTGCAGCTCACGGCCCTGGCGCTCCGCGACGGGCCGGTGGGCGAGGTGTCGGTGCGGGCCCGGGGCACGCTGGAACTGGCCTGGCTCGTCGCCGCGTTCGCCGCCGGGGAGGCGGTGCGGCAGGCGGAACGACGGGCGGAGGAGGCGGAGCGCACCCGGAAGGAGACCGCACGGCGCCGCGGCGACGAGGTGCGGCTGCACATCGCCCGGGAGTTGCACGACTCGCTCACTCATCAGATCTCCGTCATCAAGGTGCAGGCCGAAGTCGCCGTCCATGTGGCCCGCAGACGCGGCGAGGAGGTGCCGGAGGCCCTGCTCGCGATCCAGGAGGCCGGGCGGGAGGCGAGCCGGGAGCTGCGCGCGACGCTGGAGGCGCTCCGGGACGACGACACGGCTCCGCCCCCCGGGCTCGCCGACGTACCGGACCTCGTGGAACGGGCCGGCCTGACCGGTCTGGAGGCGACGCTGACGATCGAGGGGCGGCGGCGGGACGTCCCTGCGGCGGTGGGCCGGACCGCGTACCGGATCGTCCAGGAGTCGCTGACCAACGTCGTCCGGCACGCCGCCGCCACCACGGCATCGGTGCGGATCCACTACCGGCCCGACGCCCTCGCCCTGCGCATCGACGACGACGGCACGGGCGCACCCGGCCAGGTGGCCGGGCCCGGCGTCGGGCTGCTGGGCATGCGCGAACGGGTCACCGCCCTCGGCGGCCTTCTGTGCGCCGAACCGCGCCGCGAAGGCGGCTTCACCGTCCGCGCCGAACTCCCCGTGGAGCCGCCGCTGTGATCCGCGTCCTGCTCGTCGACGACCAGCCGCTCATCCGCAGCGCCTTCCGCGCCCTTCTCGACCTCGAGAACGACATCGAGGTGGTGGCCGAGGCCGCCGACGGCGCTGAGGGGCTGGAGCTGGCCCGGCGCCACCTGCCCGATGTCGCTCTCGTCGACATCCGGATGCCGGCCGTCGACGGCATCGAGGCGACCCGGCGCATCGCCGCCGACCCGGCCCTGGCCGGGGTGCACGTCGTCATCCTGACCAACTACGGCATGGACGAGCACGTCCTCGACGCGCTGCGCGCCGGCGCCGCCGGTTTCCTGGTGAAGGACATCCTCCCGGACGACCTTCTGCACGCGGTCCGCGTGGCCGCGCGGGGCGACGCCCTGCTCGCGCCCTCGATCACCCGCAGGCTGATCGAGCGGTACGTGTCCCAGCCGCCCGCCATCGGTCCGCGCAAGGGACTTGAGGTGCTGACCACCCGCGAACGCGAAGCCGTCGCCCTCGCGGCGCGGGGCCTGTCCAACGGCGAGATCGCCGGCCACATGGTGATCAGTCCGATGACCGCGAAGACCCACCTCAACCGGGCGATGACCAAACTCGGCGCCCGCGACCGGGCCCAGCTCGTGGTCCTCGCGTACGAATCCGGCCTGGTCGGGCCGCGCGGCTCCTGACATTCGCGGGGACCGCCGTCCCGTTTCCGCACGGCGCCGCGCCGGGAGCCCGCGTCGAGAGCCCCGTATATCTGTGCCGGCGGTCTCAGAATTTAATGGCCCGCACCGGGAGGCTTTCTGTCGCGACATGGGCGGGAAAATCCTTCACGCACATAATCCTCCCCGGCGTGCTACTGTCGAAGTCAGTTGCAGTTTTGGTACCCAAAGATTTCAAGCGCCTCGGGTCGGCCACATGCCGCAGAGGGGCGCTTCGTATTTCCGGTTTCCGGTCATTTCCGGGCAGGGCATCATCGCGGCGACACGGGGTCCGTAGAGTGCGGATTCCGGTGTACTGCCCCAAAGGAGATTGACATGGCTACTGGCACCGTGAAGTGGTTCAACGCGGAAAAGGGTTTCGGCTTCATCGAGCAGGACGGTGGCGGCCCCGACGTGTTCGCCCACTTCTCGAACATCGCCGCCCAGGGCTTCCGCGAGCTGCAGGAAGGCCAGAAGGTGTCCTTCGACATCGCTCAGGGCCAGAAGGGCCCGACGGCCGAGAACATCGTCTCCGCCTGACGCTGACGCGCGTTTCGTAGCTGGGGCCCGCATCCTTCGGGGTGCGGGCCCCAGTTGCTTGCATTTCCTGGTGGGCCATGTCCACGGGAACACACGGCCGAGGGGTGCGGCATCCTCGAAGCCGCAGCCGGCGATACGCCGGATTCGACCTCGCACCCCTTTTTTTCTTTGCGCGTACGCCGGCCCGGATTCTCCGTGGACCGCGCGCGCATGCCATTCGGTCCGTGCCTGTGATTCCCCGTGCCACTCTTTCGCTGGGGAATTCCTTGATGCGTGCCGTATCAAGGAAGGTTTCGCATGAACCCCACACGCACGAACAGCCGTTCCCCCCGCGCCCGTCGCGGTGACGGCCACGGCTACGACCCCGCCACCGGTGCCGCCCGGGGCGGTCGCCGCTCCTCGCCCGCCCCCAGCCGTTCCTCCCGCCCGAGCGGTTCGGGCGGCCGGCGGCCCGCCACGGTGGGGGGCGAGTTCGCCCTTCCCAAGACGATCACCCCGGCACTGCCCGCGGTCGAGGCGTTCAGCGGCCTCGACCTGCCGAAGAGCCTGCTGGCCGAACTCACCACGCAGGGTGTGACCACGCCGTTCCCGATCCAGGGCGCGACGCTGCCGAACTCCCTCGCGGGCCGGGACGTCCTGGGGCGCGGCCGGACCGGCTCCGGCAAGACGCTCGCCTTCGGTCTGGCCCTGCTGGCCCGCACCGCCGGGCAGCGCGCCGAGCCCCGGCTGCCGCTGGCCCTGGTCCTCGTGCCCACCCGGGAGCTCGCCCAGCAGGTCACCGACGCCCTCACCCCCTACGCCCGCGCGGCGCGGCTGCGTCTCGCCACCGTCGTCGGCGGGATGTCGATCGGCCGGCAGGCGAGCGCGCTGCGGGGCGGTGCCGAAGTCGTCGTGGCCACCCCCGGCCGCCTCAAGGACCTGATCGAACGCGGCGACTGCCGGCTGGACCGAATCACAACCACCGTCCTGGACGAGGCCGACCAGATGGCGGACATGGGCTTCATGCCCCAGGTCACCGCGCTCCTGGACCAGGTCCGCCCCGACGGGCAGCGCCTGCTCTTCTCCGCGACCCTGGACCGCAACGTCGACCTCCTGGTCCGGCGCTACCTCACCGACCCCGTCGTCCACTCCGTCGACCCCTCCCAGGGCGCGGTCACCACGATGGAGCACCACGTCCTGCACGTGCACGGTGCCGACAAGCACCGGCTGACGACGGAGATCGCCGCGCGCGAGGGCCGGGTGATCATGTTCCTGGACACCAAGCACGCCGTGGACCGCCTCGCCCAGCACCTCCTCGCCAGCGGGGTCCGTGCCGCCGCCCTGCACGGCGGAAAGTCGCAGCCGCAACGCACTCGCACCCTCGCCCAGTTCAAGACGGGGGACGTCACCGTCCTGGTCGCGACGAACGTCGCGGCCCGCGGCATCCACGTCGACCACCTGGATCTCGTCGTGAACGTGGACCCGCCGACCGACCACAAGGACTACCTGCACCGCGGCGGCCGTACCGCGCGGGCCGGCGAGTCCGGCAAGGTCGTCACCCTCGTCACCGACGCCCAGCGCCGCGACATGACCCGCGTCATGGCGGACGCCGGCATCGTGCCCCGGACCACCCGCGTCCGCTCCGGCGAGGCGGTGCTCAGCCGGATCACCGGGGCCCGGACCCCCTCCGGCGTCCCCGTGACGATCACCGCGCCCGCTCCCGAGCGGCGTACGCGCGGCACGTCCCCCGGCGGCCGGCGCAACCCGGCCGCGTCCGCCCGGCGCGGCGGGCGCCGGCCCGTCCGGAACGCGGCGGCCTGAGCTCCGCGCGGTCCGCACGCCCAACCATCCCCCCAGGAGGCACGTGGTGACACCGGTACAGAATCAGCCCCGTCCGGCGGACGCCGGCCCCGTCCCCCCGGCCCCGTCCGGCGCCGGCGCCGGTGCCGGCGCCCTGGACGCGGCCGCTCCGCGGGTCTGCGACGACATGACCGTGGAGGTCGCCCTCTCCGTCATGGCCAGTGCCCGAACCGGTCACCTGAGGATCTGCGACCACGACAGCGTGTGCACCGCACTGGTCACCCGCGCCCAGCTGACCGTCGTCCGCGAGGGACCCGCCTACACGGACCGGCTCCAGCTGCGCGACGTCCTCGGCGGCGGCCGTCCGCACACCGCGCCCGGCGTCCGGTCGGCGGAGCCGAGCACGCGCCCCGGTCGCGCCGGCCGCTTCTTCGTGGACGGGAGGGGCCGCACCGCGAGCGCCCTCGCCCCGGCCCTCTGAACTTCCTCCCCCGGAACCGTCCCCCTCCCCTTTCTCCCCCTGTGAGGCATCGTGCGCTGTGTCATCGCCCGCTTCCCGTTCGAGCTCACCAAGAACGGCGTCCTGGACTCCATGAAGGACATCAAGCCCGAGGAGGTCGTCGGCGGCTCCGTGACCATCGGGCGCCGCGCCTTCCCCCTCAAGCAGGTCGGCGAGGTCGTCACCGGCCAGGACCGCCGCGACTTCACCGCCGACGAGGTCTTCCGGGCGATGACCAAGCTCGGCTTCACCTGCCGCAGCGGCCTCCCCGCCCCGCAGCCCGTTCCGGCGCTCCACGGCGATGCCCGGCAGCCCGACGGCGGCCGTCCGCTCGTCTGACGGCCGCCCGGCCTTTCAGCGTTCCAGAACGACGGGCAGCCCCCGCACACAGGTGAGGGCCCGACCGGCACATGCCGGTCGGGCCCTCACGCGTACGCCATGGACTCCTCAGCGGCCACGGGCTCCTCGGCGGCCGTGGGCCCCTCGGGGCGGCGTCAGTGTTCGGAGTAGGTGAAGTCGCCCATGGTCCAGGCGCTGACGTCCGCGATCGAGACGCGGTACATCCCGCCCGTCTCCGGGATCCCCACCATGCCCTGGAGGATCCGCGCCATATGGAAGTGCAGGTACTCGGGCGGCCCGTCCCGGCGCGTGGGAGCGGTGAACACGGCGGAGAACTCGCCCAGCCGGGGGGAGTCCGTCAGGACCTCCGACACCCTCTGCCGCCACACGGCTTCGGGTGCCAGCCGGCCGGTGATGACAGCACCCCCGGCGACCACGGTCAGGGACATCTGGTTGCTGTGCCCGGACTCCACCAGGGTGGCGACGTCAACGAGCAGCTCGTCAGGCTTCGACATGAGAGCCGATCCTATGCACGGATCGGCCCGCCGTCCCTGGGGTGGTCGGTGACCTGCCGAGGAGGCGCCCGAAAATCTATCTCCGCCGCAGTAGACATTGGGTTGTGACCCGGCTAGCATTTTTCTCGTAACCCAAGAAGACAGTATGGCCCGGCAGAGATGGACTGCCGGTGGTGCAGGAAGTCGCAGGACGGTGCGGCGGTGGAGTTTCGAAGCCAGAGTTGTAGCGGAACGGCGACGGGACTGACGGCCGGACCGGGTGGCCCGCAGAGAGGGGCCGCCGGAGCGGGACCGCCGCCAGGACGGCGGCGGCACCCGCGAACGCAGTACGCAGGACCCGCTGGTTGGCAATCGATCACCGCAGAAGAAAGAAGGAGGAGCCCGCGCCATCAGGATCGCCCGGGACCGAGCCCACGGCCCGCCCGGGTACCGCAGGACATCGACAGCGAGGTGGTCTCCGGTCAAGCAACCGCGATCCCCGCGCGCCCGACAGCAGCCAGGTCGGAGCCGCGGATACAGAAGGCCGGTGCCGTGTCAGGGCCGGCAGGTGGTGTAGTAGTTCCTTCGGGGCCTTGGTGCCGTGTGGCACCAAGGCCCCTCCATGCGTTGCCCCACGACGTTCCACAAGAGAGGTGCAAGTGACAGCAGACGACTCGTACGGCCGTCTCGACGACGACGACTACCCCGCCTACACGATGGGCCGGGCCGCCGAGATGCTCGGCACGAGCCAGGGTTTCCTGCGCGCCATCGGGGAGGCCCGGCTGATCACCCCCCTGCGCTCGGAGGGCGGCCACCGCCGCTACTCCCGCTACCAGCTGCGCATCGCCGCCCGCGCCCGCGAACTGGTCGACCAGGGCACGCCCATCGAGGCCGCCTGTCGCATCGTCGTCCTGGAGGACCAGCTCGAAGAGGCGCAGCGCATCAATGCCGAGTACCGCCGCGCCGCCGAATCGGCGGAGCCGCCGGCCGCGGACTGAAGCGGTGCCCACCGGGCACCGCCGGCCGCGCCCCTGCGGTCCGCGCCCCCTGCCTCACGGCGCGGTCATTCCCCCTTGTCCTCCGCGAGCGTGTGCGCGACCAGCGCGTTGGCGTGGCCGTGGCCGAGGGCGTGTTCGGTCTTGAGCCAGGTGACGAGTTCCCCGTGCTTGGTGAGGGGGGAGGAGCGGATGAGGTCCTTCCAGTCGGAGACCGGGCGGCCGTACGTCTTCTCGATGGAGGGGAAGTAGCTGGCGGGGCCCTTGACGGCCGGGGTGTTCGTCATGCTGGGTCGACTCCTTCGGGAGAGGTTGACGTGCCTGGCCGGATCCAGCCGCCCCCGCCGAGGGCGAGTCGGCTGAGCGGGTTCCGGGCTCCGGGTTCCGGGTTTCGTTGGTGTCGCTCCTTTGACCGAGGGGTGTCATCGGATTCATCGGCGAGGACCGAGTGACCTGTGTCACAGGGCGGACCGCGCGTCTGCGGCTGTGGACACCGCGCTTTCCGGCCACCTGTGACAAGCCCGGGGCGGCGCTCCGGTGCCGCGCCTACCCTGAGGGTGGAGGACACCGCCTGCCCAGGGAGCCCTGCATGGACCCGATCACCGCGGCCGCCCTCACGGCCCTGGCCGGCAGTGTCGGTGGCGATGCGGGCCGGCAGGCGTGGCAAGGGCTGACGGCGCTCGTACGGCGCCCGTTCCGTCGCGGTTCGGCGGACGACCCCCGGCCCGATGCCGATCCCGGTATCAGCTCGGGGGAGCCGGAGCTCACGGCGCTCGCCGCCCACCCGGCGGACCCGCTCCGCGCCCAGGCTCTGGCGACCGCGCTCGGTGTCCGGGCGGCATTGGACGGCGAGTTCCGCACGCTGCTCGACGCATGGTGGCAGGAGGCCCGGCGCGAGGCGGGCGACGAGATCCACAACTCCATCAGCGGCGGCACGCAGAACGGACCCGTGCTCCAGGGGCGGGACTTCACCAGCCCCACGTTCCATCTCGGCCGGGACGCCACCGAGTGACGGCGCCACGTCACTCCGGTTAGCACCTCTCCCTCTTCTTCCCCCTCCGCTCCCTGTCCACGGCTTCGCCCTGCCCTGGTCCATGGGCCGTTCGGGGCCGACAGCGCTGTGCAAGGTTCTCGCAAGGTCCGGTCGAGCCTTCCGTCCCCCCGGCCGGGCATGTCGTTCACGGAAGCGATTCCAGGCACTCGAAACGACTCAACAGGGGGACGCCATGTCGGCGTTGAGCACCACTGGTTCGGGATCGAGTACGACCGTGGCGGGCAGGTTCGCCTCGGGCACGGACGGGGACGGCGTGGCGGCGGGCGGCGCGGAGGGCGCCGGGACCGGGGACGGGCCCGAGGCGCGGCAGTGGCTGACGCTGGTCGGACGGAAGAAGGTGCTGGCGGTCATCCACACGGTGACGTACGGGAAGAGGCTCCTCGACGTCCTGTCCCTCCTGGAGGCGGACTTCCGGCTCCAGGTGCTGTTCACCGCGCCGCCGCACGCGTTCGGTGACGACGTGCCCGCCTTTCTCGCACGGCTGGGGAGCGTGGTGCTGCCGTGGGAACAGGCGACCCGCATGTCGTTCGACCTGGCGCTCGCGGCCGGGCCGCGCGGTGTGCAGGACATCGACGCACCGCTGATCACGCTGCCGCACGGGGCCGGCTATCTGAAGCGGGTCGTCGGCGGGGCCGGCGCGGGCGTGGCGGGGCTGCGGCGGCAGGACCTGCTCCCCGGCGGCCGGGCGCCGGCCGCCGTGGGCGTGCCGCACCGGGACGAGCTGCGCGAACTGGCGCGCAGCTGCCCGGAGGTGCTGCCGCTGGCGCATGTCATCGGTGACCCCGCGCACGACCGGATCACGGCGAGTCTGCCGTTGCGGGCGGCCTACCGCCGCGCGCTCGGGATCGTCGAGGGCCAGCAGCTCGTCGTGGCCGTGTCCACCTGGGGGGCCGATTCCGCCTTCGGGCGGTTCGACGCGCTGCTGCCCCGGCTGATCGGGGAGCTGCCCTCGGGCCGCTACCGCACGGCCCTGCTGCTCCACCCCAACGTGTGGGCCGGGCACGGCGCCTACCAGGTGCGGTCGTGGCTGGCGCGGTGCGCGCGGCTGGGGCTCGGGGTCGTGCCGCCCGAGGCCGACTGGCGCAGCATTCTCATCGCGGCCGACGCGGTGATCGGCGACCACGGCTCGGTCAGCATGTACGCGACCCTGACCGGGGTGCCGATGCTGCTGGCCGCCTCGCCCGAGCACGAGATCAACCCCGCGTCCCCGGCCGCGGCCCTCGCCGCCCAGGCGCCGGCGCTCTCCCCCACCCATCCGCTGTCGGACCAGCTCGACTACGCGCGACTGGAGTACCGGCACGAGGACTACGCCCCGATCAGGGCGCGCATCACCTCGGAGCCCGGCCGGTTCAACCGGAACATGCGGCGGCTGATGTACCGGCTCCTGGGGATCGGCCAGCCCGCCCACGAGCCCGTGACCGTCACGCTGCCGAAGCCGCCGCCGCTGACGACCTGGACACCGGGGTACGGGGAGGTCTCGGCGTGAACCGCTTCGTGAGGGTCGAGGCCCGGCCGTTCCCGGAGGTGCTGTACGCGCACTGCTCCGGCGGGTCGCTCCGGGTGCGCCTGGGGCCCGGCGGCCACGGGCACCCCGTCTCCGTCATCGACGAACACCTCGTCGTCGACACCGACGCCTGCCGGGACGGCTCCCTGCTGGACTGCGCCGATGTCCTCCAGGCCAGTCGGGCCCGTTCCGTCACCGGGGCACGCCGCCTCCTGGCCGAACTCCTCTCCGCCCACCCGGCGTGCGGCCTCGCCGCCGTCCCCCTGGCCCGCGCCGACACCCCGGCGGACGGCTGCGCCGGGGGGTGCGACAGGGGCGGCGAGTGCGACGGGGGCGCCGCCGTCAGCGGGCGCCACATGCACGACGGGTGCGACAGGGGCAGCGCCGTCGGCGGGGCCCACCTGCCCGGCGGCTGGGCTCTCGCGTGCGGTGCGGACACGGCCGGCGGCATGGTCGTCGTGGACTGCCGTTCCGGAACGCCGTCAGCGGGGGCCGCCCTCGCGGGGCAGTCGCTGCTTCCGTCGTGCCTGCACGCGTGGCTGGTGGCGGGGAGGGCGCTTCGGGAGTGGCCGTACGCCCGCGAAGCGCCGTTGCCGCTCTGACGGTGCGCGTGGGCGGGCCCTCGGGGTGCCCGTACGCCCAGGAGGCGCCGCTGCCGCGCTGACCGCCCCACCCCCGCCCCCGCCCCGCCGCTGACGAGGGGAGTGGGGGCGGGGAGGTGCCGAGGGCGGGGAGGCGCCGAGGGCGGGCCGCCGACGGCCGTGGACCGGGGCCGAGGGGAATCCCCCGCCCACCGTCACCCGCCCGCGTCGCCGCCCCCGCCCCCGTCGAGACGGCGCGCGTCCACCGGGCTGGTTGCCGCGAACAGCTCGCGGGCGCGGGCCAGGAGGTCCGCCGCAGCGGGCTCGTCGCCGCGTTCGGCCGCGCTGTCGCCCAGCATCTCCAGGGTGCGCGCCTGCCAGAAGGCCGCCCCGGACGCGGTGAAGACCGCCAGCGCCTCGTTCATATGCGCCACGCCCTCGGCGTACGCCCCGGCGCGGACCCGGGCGCGCCCCAGGAACGCCAGCGACCGCGCGGCGTCGTGAGGATCGTTGACGGCGACCAGCGCGGCATGGGCACGGGCGAAGCAGTCGGACGCCTCCTCCGGCTCTCCCGCCGCGAGCGCGATCTCGCCGAGGGTCGTACGGGCGAGGGCGGCCCCCCTCGGGTAGCCGCACTCCTCCCACACGGCGATGGCACGGTTCAGATGGGCCACGGCCTCGTCGGGCCGGCCGGCCTCGCGGTGGCACGCCCCGAGCCCCATCAGCGCCTGGCCCTCGTCCCGGACGTCCCCCGCCGCACGGGCGGCGGCCAGCGAGTCCCCGTACCAGGCGGTGGCCTCGTCGGTACGCCCCGCCGCACCGAGGCCGATGGCGCCCGAGTTGAGCATCTGGCGCTCGGCCTCCCCGTTCCCGGCCCGGCGGGCGGCGTCGAGGCCGATCTCGTGGGCCTCGATCCACTCCTCGTAGTGGCGTAATCGGAGAAAGAGCGGCCACAGGGCGTCCGTCAGCATCCAGCTCGTGTCGTACCAGCCGCTCCGCGAGGCGAGCCGGACGGCGTCCAGGAGCTGGGTCCGGTGGGCGTCGAGCCAGCCGAGCGCCGCGACGTCGTCGTCGAAGGGCAGCGGAAGACCCGGGCCGGGCCGGTGGACGTAGACCCGGGGCAGGGTGAACTGCGCCGGGGTCAGGCGCTGTTGGGCGGCGGTGGCGGTGAACAGACTCCAGTCGCAGAAACGTCTCAGCGCCTCCTCGCGGGCCGCCTCCGTGTCGTCCCGCGTCGCGAGGTCGTGCGCGTGGATGCGCAACAAGTCGTGGAGGCGGCAGCTGTCCGGGCCGACGTCCTCCACGAGGTTGGCCTCGACCAGCTCGTCCAGGCGGCGTTCCGCCCAGTCCAGCGACTCCCCGCAGGCCGCGGCGGCGGTCAGGGCGTCGAAGGTCCGCACCGGGAGCAGGCCGAGCGTCCTGTAGAGACGTGCCGTGTCCCCGCTCAGTACCGCGTACGAGGCGTCCAGGGCCGTGCGCACCGATGTCTCCCCCTCCACTTCGAGGGCGGCCAGCCGGTCGCCCCCGGCGTTCCGGGCCAGGGCGTCGGCCAGGGCGCCCACCGACTGCCTCGGCCGGGTCGCGAGCCGGGCGGAGGCCAGGCAGACCGCGAGCGGCAGCCCCGCGCAGAGCGCCACCAGCCGCCGCACCGAAGCGAGTTCACCGGCGACCCGGTCCTCGCCGATGCCCCGGGTGATCAGCTCGACGCCCGCGTCCGCGCCCAGGGCGTCGAGCTGGTGGAAGCCCGCTCCCTGCATGCGCAGCCCGGTCAGCCGCCTTCGGCTGGTCACGACGACCAGACCGTCCGCCCCGCCGAGGAGCAGGGGTCTGATCTGGGCGGCCGTGAACGCGTTGTCCAGCATGACCGCGATCCGCCGGTCCGCCGTGAGGGAACGCCACAGCGCGCCCCTTTCCACCGGGTCCGCCGGGGGCGGTCCGGCGCCGAGCGCGCGGAGGAACTGGCCGAGGATCTCCGACGGCCCCACCGGCGCGCCCCCCGAATGGCCGCGCAGATCGGCGTAGAGCTGCCCGTCGGGGAATTCCGCGCTCAGGGAACGCATCCATTTCGACACGAGTGTCGTCTTCCCGATTCCCGCCTGACCGCTGACGACGATCAACGGCATTCCGTTGCCCCGAAGATCGTCCAGGGCGCCGAGATCGGCCGAGCGATCGGTGAAATGCGGTGGTACGGGGAGCAGTTGACGCGGAGGGGGGTGCGCGGCCGGAGCCGGGGGCGCCGCCGGAGCGGGATGGAGGTGAATTCCCCCGTGCACCTCCCGGGCCTGAATGGTGGGGCCATTGATCGTCGCGTCGCCACCGATCTCGTTCCGGTGCGGCCCCGATGAGGCCGCCGTCGCATCGCTCAACTCTCCGCCCCCGCAGATCCCTTGGCGATTGGCCCGAACTCCTTCGCGTTCTACCCCGAGTCGCCATGGAATGACCGTCAGAAATGAGCCGGATCGCCCGTGCACGCAGGCACCGTATAGCGGAACTCACTTCCCGGTGCCATGCTCATGCTTCATCCGACGGACCAGCGGGGGCGCTGGTGGACATCCAGATTCTCGGACCGGTGGGCCTGCGTCTGAACGGGCACTGGCTGGCGCTCGGATCGGACAAGGAACGGGTGCTGCTGGCCGCGCTCGCTCTCGACGCGGGGCGCCCGGTCGCCATCGGTGAGCTGATCGAACGGCTCTGGGACGGCGATCCTCCCGCGCGTGCCCGGGAGAACACGCACACGTACGTCTCGCGGCTCCGCCGGCGGCTGCACCCGCCCGACGCGGGACCCGACGCCCCCGCCCTCCTCGGGCGGGCCCACACGTACACCCTGATGACCCCGCCCGGTGCCGTCGACCGCCGACGCTTCCAGGACCTCGTGGACGCGGCCCGCGCCGAGACCGACGACGCCCGCGCGGTCGCGTCCCTGGCCCGAGCGGAGGCCCTGTGGCAGGGCGAGGCGCTGGCCGGCCTCCCGGGGCTCTGGGCCGCGACGGTACGGCGGACGCTCGCCGAGTCACGGCTCGCGGCCAGCACCTCGCGCCTCGCGGCCGGGCTGCGGCTGGGCCGCTACGCCGACCAGATCGCCGAACTCTCCGCGCTGGTCGACGCCAACCCCGGCGACGAGACGCTGCTCGGCCTGCTGATGGTGGCCTACTACGGCAGCGGCCGCTACGGCGACGCCCTGCGCGTGCACCAGCGGGCCCGTAAGACCCTCATGGCGGAGTACGGGGCGCTCCCCGGCGCGGAGTTGAACCTGATCCACCGGGGGGTGCTGTCCCGCGTTCCGGTCCGGGAGCTGGTGGAGGGGGGCGGGGGTGGTGCGACGGGGCCGGCGGGAGCGGCGGACGCGGGCGCCAGGTCGGCTCCGGCTCCGGCTCCGGCTGCGACCTCCGCCCCTGCTCCTGGTGCCGGCCCCTCTCCGGCTCCTGCCGGGTCTTTGGCCGAAGCCCCGGCCCCGGACGATGCCCAGGAAGAGTCGACCGGACCCGCGACGACGTCCTCGCACGGGCCCGCCCCCGCACAACCCGTCGCCACCCCGGCTCCCACGGCCCCGCCGTGCCGCAACCTCCCCCTGCAGCCGCCGCTCGTCGGCCGCCGGGCGGAGTTGCGGGCCCTGGTCTCCGCGCTCACGAGGAACGACGCGGGCGACGGCTCGGTCGTCACGGTGGAGGCGGTCTCCGGGATGGCCGGGGTGGGCAAGACCGCGCTGGCCGTGGCCACGGCCGAGTTGCTCGCCGAGCGGTATCCGGCCGGGCAGTTGTACATCGACCTGCGGGGCCACTCGCCGTCCGAGGAACCGCTGACGGCACGTGCCGCGCTGGCCACGCTGCTGCGGCTGCTGGGCGCCCCCGCCTTCTCCATCCCGGCCGAGCTGGAGGGACGTACGGCGCTGTGGCGGACCATGATGGCCGAACGCCGCATGGTGGTCGTCCTGGACGACGCGACCGGCCCCGAGCAGGTCATTCCGCTGCTGCCCAGCGGTTCGCCGTCCCTCACGATCATCGCCAGCCGCCGGCATCTGTCCGGGATCCCGCACGCGCTCTCGGTGCCGCTCGACGCGCTGCCGGAGGAGGACGCCATCGCGCTCTTCCGCGGCTTCGCCGGCGAGGAGCGAACGCGCGACACCATGGAGACCCGCCGCATCGTCCGCCTCTGCGGTTGTCTGCCGCTCGCCATCGAGCTGGTCGCGCACCGCTTCCGGGCCCGTACGTCGTGGACGCTGACGGTCCTCGCGGAGCGCCTGGCCCGGAGCCCCGGACGGCTCGCCGAGATCCACAGCGCGGACCAGGAACACGAGATGGCGCGGGCGTTCGCCCTCTCCTACCGCACGCTGACCCCGCAGCAGCGGACCGCCTTCCGGCGTCTCGGGCTCCATCCCGGGCCCGACTTCACCGCAGCGGCCGCGGCGGCCCTGCTGGGGACGGAACAGGACCGGGCGGAACGCCTGCTGGAGGCGCTGCTCGCCTGCCACCTGCTGCGCGAGCCGGTACCGGATCGCTACCGCTTCCACGATCTGCTCCGCGAGTACGCCGCCGGGCTGGCGGCCTCGGAGGACGGCGAGGAGGACCGCCGCCTCGCCGTGGACCGCCTCACGGCGTTCTACGTCGTGGCCGCGGACCGGGCGGACCGGATGGCCTACCCCCGGCGCGTCCGGCCCGCACCGCCCGCGCCGCCCCCGCCGCTGCCCCCGCCGCTCTGGCCGGACCCCACGGCGGCGCGCGCCTGGCTGATCGCGGAGCACGCCAACCTCCTCGCCGTCGAGGACCATGCCCGCAGGACCGGCGCCCACGAGGCCGCCGCCCGGCTCGCGTGCAGCGTGGCGGGGTTCCTCCAGACCGAATGCCACTGGCAGGACGCGACGAGGCTCCTCGCCCATGCCGTCGCCCACTGGGACCGGGCGGACGGCGGCCACCCCTCCGAACTCCGCCACGCCCTCATCGACCTCTGCGCGGCCAACGCCAGCATCGGTGAGTACGCGGACGCCGCGACGGCCGGCGAACGCGCCCTGGACCTCGCCCGCGCGTGCGGGGACGCGGGCGCGGAGGCGGAGGCGCTGCGGGTGCTCGGCACGTTGAACTGGCATCTGGGGAACAATCGGCAGGCACTGACGCTCCTCCAGGAATGCTTGACCCTCAACCTTTTGCACGGGGATATCTGGGACAAGGCGCGCAGCCGGAACAACGTGGCAGTCGCCCTGTTCCTCGCCGGCGAGCCGGATCAGGCCCTCGCGAACTTCCACGGCGCCCTTCGCGACTTCAGAAGGGCGGATGATCCGGTCGCCGCCGGCAAGGCGCTCAACAACATCGGAGAATTGCAGCTGCAATCCGGGGAGCGGCAGGGCGCGCGACACTCTTTCGAAGAATCACTCATCCTTCTGGAGGTCGGCGGCAGCGCATATGACCGCGCCACCGTACAGAGGAACCTTGCCGAGACGTTGATCGATTCGCCCGACCCCGCAGCCGCCCTCCCCGTCCTGAACACGGCCCTTTCCGTATTTGTCAGACTGAGCGACCGCAAGAGTCAGGCCGAAACCCTCATCAGCCTGGGAAAGACTCATGGACGCCTGGGGGACGCGGGCGAGTCAATTCGGCATTTCCGGGAAGCGCTGACGATCGCCCAAGCCATCGGTGCTTCTCATTACGTGATCCAAGCCCATAACCTGCTGGCAGAAGCGCACATCAAGGCCGGCAACCTCCACGCGGCGCGCGGCGACCTTCACCTCGCGCTGGAGCTGGCACGGCACCACAGCCCGGCAGACGCGCGCACCATCAGCCGCCGCCTGGGGGAAGTCGAGCGGGAACACATCCGGGAAGTCCGGCGCCAGGTCTGAGCGCCCAGATCTCGCGGAATCCTCCGGTAATGCCATTGGCATATGCCAAAGCTCGGGCCACGAATTCCATTGCCAACCGTGCCCCTGATAGTGTCCCGCCTCAGTACAGCGAACACGAAAGGGCTTTGCACGTGCACAAAATCCTCACGGCCGCCACCCTCTCCCTTGCCACTCTGGGATTCATCATGATATCGATGCCGGCCGGCCAGGCACTGGGGTGATGCGGTGAAAGGGCGGCGCCCGAGACCACGGTCAATTCCCCGAGGCTAGGGCGCCGCTCTCCGTCCGCCACCCGCCCCCGAGACATACAGGCTCGCGCGGGCGGCCGTCATGAAGGCGGTTTTGTGGGGGTCGACGTGTTCGTTGACCTCCGTGTCGCCGATCTCGCGCCAGACGGCCTGGTTGAGGGCGCGGGCGTAGGACTGGACGGGGGCGTGGAGGCCGGGGTCGCAGAGGAGGACGAGGTGGCGCTCGGAGATCCAGAGGGCCGTCATGGTGTCCGAGGTGGCCGCGTACCAGGTCTCGTCCTCGCCCCAGTTCTCGGGACGGCTGTAGGCACGGCGTTCGGCTTCCTGGGCGCAGGCGAGGAAGTCCTTGACGGCCTGGAGCTGTTCGGCGCGGCGGGCCTCGCCGGTGGCCGCGGCCAGGCGGCGTTCCTCGGCCCGTTCGGCGGAGCGCTGGACGGCGCGCTGGGAGAAGGCGGTCAGGCCGCCGCCGAGGGCCACCCCCGCGAGGGCGAGGAGGGACGTCCATATCTGTACGGCCATGTGTCTTCCCGGGTTTTCGGCCATGGGGCCGGTTACGGCAGGTCCTTGCCCATCAGCGTGCACATCGTCTCGTACCGGCGCAGGGTGCCGTCCGGTTCCTCCACGTCCCAGGCGTCCGGTTCGCTGCCGAAGGCCACGTACCCCAGGCGCTCGTACAGGGCGCGGGCGCGCGGGTTGCCCTCCTCGACACCGAGTTCCGCGCGGTGCAGGCCGCGTGCGGCGATGCGGGCCTCGGCGGCGCGGACGAGGACGGTGCCGAGACCGCAGGACTGGAGGGCCGGCATGACGCCGAGCTGCCACAGCGTTCCGGCGCCCGCCCTGACCCGGTAGTCCACCCCGCCGATCGCCACGGGCAGATCCGCCGGCGTGCACACCGCGAGATAGTCCACCTCACCGGCCGCCGCACGCTCCAACGCGTGTTCCTCGTGGACCAGATGACGGGCCGACCCCGACCATCCGCAGTGCGGGAGATCGGCCACCGTCAGATCGCGGACCACGACGGGAAGTGTCACGGAGACAGCGGAGGAAGTCGTTCCGGACGCGGTTGCGGACGTGGGGACGCGGGCGGAATCGCCGGGAGGGAAGGACATGCCTCCATCCCAGCAGCCCGCCCGCCCACCGCCCACCGGTTTTCCGCCCGTCCGACCGTCGCCGCCCACCGGTTCTCCGCCCGTCCGGCCATCCGTCCGCCCGTCCGCCCGTCCGCAGGTCCGCCCGTCCGCAGGTCCGCAGGTCCGCAGGTCCAATTCCGCGCCCGCACGCGGGCGTTCCGCCCGCCCCCCGGGCTCAGGCCCTAAAATCGCGGCATGGCGCTGACCGTGAATGACGTGGACCGGTTCGAGGCGGCCAGGCCCCGCCTGGAGGCCATCGCGTACCGGCTGCTCGGGTCGGCGGCCGAGGCGGAGGACGCGGTGCAGGAGACGTTCCTGCGGTGGCAGGCCGCCGACGTGGGGCGGATCGAGGTGCCCGAGGCATGGCTGACGAAGGTGCTGACCAACTGGTGCCTCAATCTGCTGACTTCGGCGCGGGCCCGGCGCGAGACGTACGTGGGGCAGTGGCTGCCCGAACCACTGCTGGCGGGGGACCCCATGCTCGGGCCCGCCGACACGGCCGAGCAGCGCGACTCGGTGTCGTACGCCGTGCTCGTGCTTCTGGAGCGGCTGACGCCGAACGAACGGGCGGTGTACGTGCTGCGCGAGGCGTTCGACTATCCCCACCGGGAGATCGCCCGGATCCTGGACCTCTCCGAGTCGGCCTGCCAGCAGATCTTCCACCGGGCGAAGAAGCACGTCGCCGACGGTCGGACGCGGACCGAGATCGACGAGGCCGCAGCGCTGCGGATCGTCGAGGAGTTCCTGGCGGCGGCGACCAGCGGACGGACCGAACCGCTCGTCCAGTTGCTCACCCAGGACACGGTGGCGGTCGGGGACGGCGGGGGCAAGGTGCCCGCCCGTGCGCAGGGGTTCGCGGGGGTGCGGGCCGTCGCCACGTTCCTGCGGGGGCTGTTCAAGCCCAGCCAGGCCAAGCGGAACCTGCTCGGCGGCACCCCGGAGGTCTACGCGACCACGGCCAACGGCGAACCCGCCGTCGTCGTGGCCGTCGACGGCCGGATCGTCGGCGTCACCTGCCTGGAGGTCGGCCCCGAGGGCATCGTCGCCCTGCGCAGCCAGGTCAACCCCGACAAGCTCGTCCGGGCGAACGGCCACTGGGCCGCCACCCGCCGGGGCGAGGAACCGCTGTACGTCCTGTAGCCGGCACCGCCCGCCGATCGTGTGAGGCAGGTCACTCGACATGACTGTCAGGGATCGGGGCGCCGTCCGGTTCAGGGGGTGACACGACGCCGAACCACGGCGGAACCGCCCAGACAGGAGCCCGGACATGCAGCACCGCATCGTCGTCCTCGGAGCCGGCTACACCGGGGCCGTCGCCGCCGGCCGTCTCGCCCGGCGGCTGCGCCCCGAGGACGTGACCATCACCCTCGTGAACCCCGAGCCCGACTTCGTCGAGCGCGTCCGGCTGCACCAGCTCGCGGCCGGCCAGAAGCTCAAGGCACGCCCCTTCCGGTCGATGTTCGCCGGCACCGGCGTCCGGCTGAAGCTCGCCGGCGTCACCGCCGTGGACGTGGAGCGCAGGACCGTGACGGTCACCGCCGCGGACGGGCCGGGAGCGGGGGCGCAGGACGTCCTGGAGTACGACACCCTCGTCTACGCCCTCGGCAGCGGCTGGAACGACGGAGGCGTCGACGGCGTGGCCGAGCACGCCCACGACATCGCCGGACGCGCCGGGGCGCTGCGGCTCCGCGACCGGCTCGCCGCGCTGGAGGCCGGCCGGTCCGTGGTCGTCGTCGGCGGCGGGCTGACCGGTGTGGAGGCCGCCACGGAGATCGCCGAGGCGCACCCCCGGCTCGACGTCTCCCTGGCCGTACGCGGCACCCTGGGCGACTGGCTCTCGGAGAAGGGCCGCGCCCACCTGCGGAAGGTGACCGGCAGGCTCGGCATCACCGTCCACGAGCACACCGCCGTCGAGGCCGTCGGGCACCACCACGTCACCACCGCCGACGGCCGGAGCCTGCCCGCCGACGCCACCGTCTGGACCACCGGCTTCGCCACCCACGCTCTCGCCCGGAGCACCGCCCTGGAACTCGCCGAGGACGGCCGGATCGTCGTGGACGGCACCATGCGCTCGGTCTCCCACCCGGACGTGTACGCCGTGGGCGACGCCGCCCTGGCCCTCGGTCCCGAGGACAAGCCGCTGCGCATGTCCTGCGCCTCGGGCGTCCCCATGGCCTGGCAGGCGGCCGACGCCATCGCCGCCCGCCTCACCGGGACCGAGGTCCCCCAGGTCTCGATCCGCTACTTCAACCAGTGCGTCTCGCTGGGCCGGGGCGAGGGGCTGATCCAGTTCGTCACCGCCGACGACCGCTCCGTCGAACGCGCCCTCACGGGACGGTTCGCCGCCTTCTACAAGGAGGTCGTCTGCAAGGGTGCCGCCTGGGGCGTCGCCAACCCCACCCTGGGCCTGCCCACCCGGCGCCGCCCCGTCGTCGCCCCGGAGGCGCGCACCGCCCCGAGCCCGGTCCCGGCCGACGCACCCACCACCTGAACCGCACCCCCGACCCCCTGACCGGTGTTGGCGGGAACATGCCGAGGCAGTTTCCCGCCAGGTCAGGGACCTCGTGCGAGCCGATCACCGCCCGGACACTCGTCGCAACGCCGGGTGACACCCCTCACCCGGCGCCGCTACGAGGAGAGGGCAACGATGACAAGAGGTACCGCGCGACACGGCGCGGCCCTGCTGTCGGCCGGGCTCGCGTTCGCGCTCCTGCCCATGGCCGGCGCGTCCGCCGCGCCGGCCGCGCAGAGCGCCGCGCCCGCCCCGGCAACCAAGGCCGCCCGCGCCGCCCACACGGTGACGCTGGTGACCGGCGACAAGGTGACCGTGAGGGACATCGGCGGCGGCCGGCAGACCGTCGACGTCACGCGTCCCCAGGGTGTGGACGGACTCGTCCGGACCCAGGTCGTCGACGGACGGATCAGCGTCATACCCGACGAGGCCCGGCCGTATCTCGCCGCCGGCACGCTCGACCGGCGGCTCTTCGATGTGACGGGCCTGCTGGAGCAGGGGCTCGCGGACACCAGGGCCGACGCCACCCCGCTGATCGTCACCTACCGCGGCAAGGCCGCCCGCGGCACCGCCGCCGCGCCCCGGGGCGCGGAGCGCACCCGCACGCTGGGGGCCATCGGCGGTGCCGCGCTCGACGCGGACAAGGGCCGCGCCTTCTGGAACGACCTGACCACGAAAGCCGGTTACTCCTCCGGCATCGGCAAGGTCTGGCTGGACGGCCGGGTGAAGGCCGACATGGCGGAGTCCAACGCGCAGATCGGCACGCCCGAGGCGTGGGAGGCCGGGCTGACCGGCAAGGGCGTGAAGGTCGCGGTCCTGGACACCGGCTACGACGCCTCGCACCCCGATCTCGCCTCGCGCGTCACCGAATCGAAGTCGTTCATCGCCGGCCAGGAGGTCGCGGACCGCCACGGCCACGGCACCCACGTCTCGTCCACGGTCGGCGGCTCCGGCGCCGCCTCCGACGGCAAGGAGAAGGGCGTCGCCCCCGACGCCACGCTCGCCGTCGGCAAGGTCCTCTCCGACGAGGGCTACGGCGACGAGTCGCAGATCATCGCGGGCATGGAGTGGGCGGCCAAGGACATCAAGGCCAAGGTCATCTCCATGTCGCTCGGCTCCGACACCGGCAGCGACGGCACCGACCCGATGGCCCAGGCGGTGAACACCCTCTCCGAGGAGACCGGGGCGCTGTTCGTCATCGCGGCGGGCAACGCGTACAGCCCGGGGACGATCGGTTCGCCGGGCGCCGCCGACTCCGCGCTCACGGTCGGCGCCGTGGACGCGAACGACCGCCGGGCCGGCTTCTCCAGCCAGGGCCCGCGCCTGGGCGACAACGGCCTCAAGCCGGACGTCTCGGCGCCCGGCGTGGACATCCTCGCCGCCCGCTCCTCGCTGACGGAGGGCTCGGGGGCGTACACCGCGATGAGCGGCACGTCGATGGCGACGCCGCACGTCGCGGGCATGGCCGCGCTGCTGGCGCAGGAGCACCCCGACTGGACGGGGCGGCAGCTGAAGGACGCCCTGATGTCCTCGTCGAAGCGGCTGGACGCCTCGGCGTACGCGATCGGCGCGGGCCGGGTCTCCGTCCCGGACGCGATCGCCGCGCGGGTGACCGCGACCGGCAGCGTGGACCTCGGCATGTACTCCTGGCCGTACGAGAACAACAAGCCGGTCACCCGGACCGTCACCTACTCCAACGCCTCCGGCACGGACGTCGTCCTGGACCTCGCCGTGCAGGGCGGCGCCGCCGGCCTCGCCACGCTCGCCGACACCACGCTCACCGTCCCCGCGCACGGCACCGCCTCCACCACCGTCACGGGCGACGGCGCGAAGGGCGCCGTCGGCACCAACTCCGGGCAGATCACCGCCACCTCGGGCGGCACGGTCGTCGCGCACACCGCGTTCGGCCTGGTCAAGGAGGAGGAGCGCTACACCCTCACCGTCCACGTCAAGGACCGGGCCGGAAAGCCGACGGCAGCCGGTCTGAGCTTCATGCAGCTCGCGAAGGGCGCCCTGCCGGGCAGCGCCGAGGTCGGTGAGTCCGGCACGGTCAAGCTGCGCCTGAAGCCGGGCTCCTACTACCTGGACACCTTCCTCGACGTGCCCGGCGTCCACGGCACGGACTCCCTGGGCCTCGGCTACCTCTCCTCCCCCGAGGTCACGCTCGACGGCGACCGCGAGATCACCCTCGACGGCAGCACGCTCCGCGAGGTCGGCACCCGGGTCGCCAAGGACACCGAGCCGCACCAGACGCTGATCCAGTACGACCGCAACGCGGGCGGCACCGACGTGTACGGCATGGTCCTCATGCCCATCGCGTACGACACTCTGCTCGCCGCGCCCACCGAGGAGGTCGAGGACGGCACGTACGCCTTCCGCACCACCTGGCGCGAGGGGCAGCCGCAGGTCGTCACCAAGGGCGTCGAGGAGTCCTGGAACCAGCCCGGCTCCACCGTGCTCCCGGGCCGCAACCGGCTGGCCCTGGTGAACGCCGGGGCCGGTGCGCCCGCCGACTACGCGGGCCGGAACGTCACGGGCAAGGCCGCCCTCGTGCACGTCGACGGCACGCTGACCCCGGCGCAGATCGCCCAGGCCGCGCAGGACGCGGGCGCCAAGGCGCTGTACCTCACGGACGACGCCCCGGGGCGCCTCAACACCGTCTTCTACGACGAGGCGGGCAACGACCGCCCGATCCAGATCACCAGCGTGAACGCGGCGGACTTCGCCCGGCTGCTGACCATGGAGCGCCACGGCCGGAAGGCCGAGACGACGGGCACGCCGCGTGACACGCTCGACTACGTCTACGACCTGTCGAAGGGCTACCGGGGCGCGATCCCGGACCGCAGCCTGGTCTTCGCCCCGCGCGCGAACCAGCTCGCCACCGTCGACACCACCTACTACGGCGACAAGAAGGCCGCCGGCTCCGAGTTCCGCTACTCCGTCGACCCGTCCTTCCGGGTCGCGGGCGGCTTCCAGGAGGCGCGGACGTTCCCCGGCCACCGCACGGACTACGTGTCGGTCGAGGACGGCCAGCAGTGGCACGAGTCGGTGAACATCGGCGAGAGCCTGGAGCAGCGCAGCGGCCTCGTCACCTACCCGGCGGGCAAGCGCACCGAGCTCAACTGGTTCAAGCCGGTCTGGCACCCGTACGGCGGCAGCGGTCTCGGCTGGGGCCAGCAGCGGCGGGGCAACTCCCTCCAGTTCAACATCCCCGGCTGGGGCGACTCCGGCCCCGACCACACCGGATTCGGCGACCCGTACAGCTCCACCGCCGGCACCACGCAGTACACCGAGGCGTGGGTCGACGGCGAGAGCGCGGGCCGCAGGCTGGGCAGCACCGCCCAGTTCGGCGTCACCGACGGCTCCGAACTGCCCTTCAAGGTGGCCACCGACACCGCACTCGACCCGAAGGTCTGGGGCATCGGAACCACCGCGCACAGCGAGTGGACCTTCCGCTCGGCCGAGACCCCGAACGACCGGTACACCTTCCTCCCGCTGATCAACCTCGACTACGCCCTCGACACGGACCTCGCCGGCACGGTCAAGCCGGGTTCCCGCCTCCCGATCGGGCTGTCCGCCGCGTACGTCAAGGACGCGGCCGGCACCGGCACCCTGGGCGGCGGCACCCTCCAGGTCTCCTACGACAACGGCACGACCTGGAAGTCCGTCGCCCTGAAGGGCTCCGGCGCCTCCTGGACCGGCACCCTCACCGTCCCCCGCGACGCCGCCTCGATCTCCCTCAGGGCCGGCGCCAAGGACAACAAGGGCGGCACCGTCACCCAGGAGATCATCCAGGCGGTCAACGTCCGCTGACCCGCCCCCGAGGCACCCGCCTCACCTCACGAACCGGAGCCCGGCACGGACCCTTCCGCGCCGGGCTCCGGCGTCTCCGCCCGCTCCCGCGACCGCCGCCGCAACGGCGCCGTCGCCCACATGACCAGTGCGATCACGCTCAACAGCACCGCCCCGCCGATCACCAGCGGAAACAGCCCCATGATGACGAACCCCAACAGCAGTTCACCCCAGGACGGGTCGTCGCCCATGGTGCTTCCGGCCAGTTCCATGATCCTCATGACGCGAGGCGGGGGCGGGTGGTTCCGGAAGGGCCGGCTTCGCAGCGCTCCTCAGGACGGCCGGGCCGCCCACGTATCGCCGAGGAGCACGTCGAGCGGCGGAAGGCGCACCGTGCGCAGGGGTGCCGTCAGCCACGCCGGGTCGATCACCGCCCCCGTCACGCGCTCCATCAGCGCGAACGACTCGGCGCGCAGGCTCTCCAGATGGAAGTCGACGCCCTGGGCCCATCCGGGGATCACCGGGGCGGGGTCCATCCACGCGGCGTCCTCCAGATCCGCCGGGTCGAACATGCCGTCCACCTGGCCGTCCACCGCGTACAGCACCTGGCTGACTCCGTTGACCGACGTGGAGACGCTGAAGAACTCTCCCCCGCCGGCCGAGGCACGTGCGCCGATCTCCGGAAGACTGCCGTGGTACCCGGACTCGACGGTGAGGACGTGCCGGTCCAGGGTGACGACCCCCAGCAGGGCGTGGTCCTGGTAGAGGTGTTGCGCCGACTCGTCGGCTGCCTCGTCGAACGTCATCCGCCGCGTGTCCCCGGGGTCCCCGCCGAACGCCCGCACCACGTCGTCCTCGGTCGCGCCCGAGATCACCGAGAACGTGTACGCCATCAGGTCGTCGCTCTCGGCCCAGGCGTACCGGGCGACGGTCTCGTCCCAGTCCATGGCCCTCCGTCCGTGCGCGAACGTCGGTCGCGCGGCAGGAGTTTTAGAGGTCGTTTTCATCTTGAGTGCCATTCTTTAGGTCGGTTTGCGCCTCTCGTCGAAGTGTTGCTGGTGGGGCTGTAGTGGTCGTTCTGTCTGGTGGGGCCGGTGGTGTGTCAGGTGGGGCGGGAGCCTGCTCGCGCCTGTCTCATTCCAGGACGCCCAGGTCTGTCCCGTGCTTCGACACGGCGGGTTGCACGCCTGGGCGCACGCCCCCAGCTGGCGGTATGCCCAGTTCATGACGGAACGACGTGCGTATCCAAGTGACTTGTCCGATGCGCGCTGGGAGTTGATCGAGCCGGTGCTGTCCGCATGGCGCTTCGAGCGCCGTGGTCGGGCCCTGGACTTCGGCCGGCCTCCACGGCACGACCTGCGCGAAATCATGAACGCGATCCTCTACGTGGACCGCACCGGCTGCCAGTGGGCCTATCTCCCACATGACTTCCCGCCGCATCAGAGTGTCTACGGCCACTTCGCCAGGTGGCAGAAGGACGGTGTCTTCGCCCAGCTCAACGGCCTGCTCAGAGAGCTGGTGCGCCAGCAGGAGGGGAAGAGCGCCGAGCCGACGGCCTGCGGAAAGTCTGGGTCGACGGCGGCTACCGCCAGCACCTCGTCGAACACGCCGCCGCCCTCGGCATCGACATGGAAATCACCGCCCGCAAGCCCGGGACCCGGGGCTTCACACCCATCCCGAAGCGGTGGGCGGTCGAGCGGACCTACGGCTGGCTCATGCTCCACCGCCGCCTGGCCCGCGACTACGAAACCCACCCACACCGCTCCGAAGCCATGATCCACCTCGCCATGACCGACCTCATGGCCCGCCGCCTCACCGGCGAAAACACCATCTCCTGGCGCGACCCGACACCAGCACATCAAAGCCGCATACCAGGATGAAACAACAGGATGAAACGACCTCTTAGACATCGTTGCATTTGGGCGATTGATCTCCATCGCCGCTATGAACGTAAGCCCGAGCACCTCCTCGCCTTCGCCGGGATCGCAGCCACCCTCATCTGTTACCGCCAGCTCACGCCGTGACGCACGTACCGATCGCCCAGATCAGCGCCACTGTGGCGGGATGTTCTGCATCTGTTTCAGCAGGTCCCAACCCTCGCGCTTGTGCTTGCGCTCCTCCAACTGGCTGCCCCACGGGGCCCCCTGTCCCACCCAGTATCCGCGGTAGTTGCGCAGGCCCATGACGCTGGCGTCCCCGACATCGGGCTCGTTGTTGCAGCAGGGACAGATGGCAGCCTCATTCGGCCAGCCCCCCTGCCAGAACACCTCACCCTCAAAACCACAGACCCGGCAGACAGTCTCCGTCTCGTCCTCTGCGCTCGTCACGTCCGCAGTCTAACGATCACCGCCAAATGCAACGACGTCTTAGTGTGCGACCTGGCACTGACATCCGGCCCCGGGGATGATCGCCCCATGGCGGACGTCATCTTCCTCGATCTCGACGGCACCCTGGTCGATCACCGGCGCGCGGTCTTCGAGACCATCGGCCGGATCGCCCGCGAGTCCCCGAACGCGACGGCCCCGACGGGGGAGTTGGCGGACCTGTGGTGGGCGCTGGAGGCGCGGTACATGGGGGAGTACCTGGCCGGGGAGTGCTCGTTCGGGGAGCATCACCGGCGGCGGCTGCGGGCGTTCCTGCCGGTGCTGGGGAGGTCGTGCCGGACGGAGAGGGGCTGGACGCGTGGATAGCGGAGCGGTATCTGGCGCCGTTCGCGGAGAACTGGCGGTGCTATCCCGATGTGCTGCCGTGCCTGGAGGAGTTGAGGGGGCTTGAGGGGCGGCCCCGGCTGGCCGTGCTCACCAACGGGAACGCGGGGCAGCAGCGGGCGAAGCTGGAGCGGTTCGGGCTGCTGGACTACGTGGAGGCGGTGCTGACGCCCGCCGAACTGGGGGTGGCGAAGCCGCACGCGTACGCGGCCGCGTGTGCGCGGATGGGGGTGGAGCCGGCGCGGGCGGTCAATGTGGGCGATGTGCTGGAGGGCGACGCGCGGGCGGCGGTGCGGGCCGGGCTGACCGGGGTCTGGCTGGACCGGGGCGTGGACTTCTATACGGGCGGCCCGTCGCCTGAGGCGGACGGCTCGGACCTGCGGATCGGGGCGCTCACCGAACTGACGGCCGCGCTCGCACGCGCGACCGCCTGACGGGGGCGTCCGTCAGGCGGTCGGGGCGGTGGTGATGCGGTACGGCGGGGGGGGCGGCCGGGTCAGCGGACCGGGTAGCCGAACTCGTAGCCCTGCTCCCGCAGCCACGGCAGGACCTGGCGGAGCGCTTCGAGGGTCTGGGAGCGGTCGCCGCCCGCGTCGTGGAAGAGGACCGTCGGGCCGTTGGCGATCTCGCTCTTGACCGTGGAGACCATCGCGTCGACGCCGGGGCGCTCGAAGTCCTTCGTGTCGACGTTCCAGCCGAGCGGGCGCATCCCGTGGGAGGCGGCGAGGTGCCGGCTGTACGGGGTGAAGGCGCCGCCCGGGGCGCGGTAGTACTGCGGGCGGACCCCGCCGGACGCCTTGGTGATCATGCGCTCGGCGTCCAGGATCTCCTTCGACTGGTACGCCTCGGACTTCTTGTCCATCGCGGTGTCGTGGGAGACGGTGTGGTTGCAGAGCTTGTGCCCGCCGGCCACGACCGCCTTCACCAGGTTCGGGTACGCCTCGGCCTGCGTGCCGACCATGCAGAACGTGGCCTTGACCTTGTTCTCCTTGAGGAGCTCCAGCACCTGCGGGGTCCAGCGCGGGTCCGGGCCGTCGTCGATGGTGATGTTGACGCCGTGCTCGCCCCGGTCCGAGGCGTGCGCGATGTCCTCCGCGACCTTGACGACCTTGTCCCCCTCCGCCTCCTCGTGGTGCTCGGCGGCCGGCGAGGAGACACCGGCCTGCGGCGTGCCCTCGGCCGGGTTGGCCTGCGCGGTCCACAGCGAGGTCGCCGCGGCCAGCGCCGTCACCCCGAGCGCCGCGGCCATCAGCCGGAAGTGCCCTGCTCTGCCCTTGTGCTTCGCCATGTCCGCCCCGCCCCTTGGTCGCCGTCACCGATGCCGTGCACCCATCAAGACATGCGAACAGGCCTTCGAGATAGCACGGTTACCGATCACGGACAATTCTGCAGGGCCGCTGCGACAGAGACGGCGGTTCCGCGACAGTGTCGGACGGTTTCCCGCACCGGTGCCAAAGGGCTCGCGCCCGCCGCGACCTGGGACGTCGTGCCCCCCGCCGTCCCTCTCCCCGGCATGCGGCCGGGCCGTCACCACGAGGGTGCCCCGGGCCGTTCCTTCCGTACGGGGCCCGCCGCCCGCATCCTTGACCGGTGACGACACCGACATCCCTTTCACGCCCCGCCCCCGAGGTCCTCCGCTACACCGCCTTCTCCACCGACCCGGCGGGCGGCAACCCGGCCGGCGTCGTGCTGGACGCCACCGGGCTGTCCGACGCCGAGCAACTGGCCATCGCCGCCCGGCTGGGCTACAGCGAGACCGCGTTCCTGACCGCACCCCCGGCGGAGCTCCGCGGCCGGGAACGCGCCTTCACCGTCCGGTACTTCTCACCGCTGGCCGAGGTGTCCTTCTGCGGACACGCCACGATCGCCACCGCCCTGGCCCACGCCGAACGCCACGGCCCCGGCGAGCTGGTCCTGGCCACCCCGGCCGGGACGGTTCCGGTCGAGGTGGTGCGGGGGCCGGACGGGACCCTGCGGGCGACCCTCACGAGCGTGGAGCCCTCGGTCCACGCGGTGGCGCACGAGGACGTCGCGGAGGCGCTGTCGGCCCTGGACTGGGAGGCCGCCGATCTGGATCCGGCGCTGCCGCCCCGGATCGGCTACGCGGGCGCCCGGCACCTCGTACTGGCCGCCGCGACCCGGGAGCGGCTCGCGGCGCTCGCGTACGACTTCGAGCGGCTGAAGGCGTTCATGACGCGGCTGGAACTCACCACCCTGCAACTGGTGTGGCGGGAGTCGGAGTCGGTGTTCCACGTGCGCGACCCGTTCCCCGTCGGCGGGGTGGTCGAGGACCCGGCGACCGGCGCGGCGGCGGCGGCCTTCGGGGCGTACGCGCGGGACCTGGGGCTGGTCCCCGAGGAATCCGTCCTCCTGCTGCACCAGGGCGCGGACATGGGCCGCCCCGGCGAACTCCGCGTCGAACTGCGCGCGGGTGACCCCCGGGTGCGGGTGAGCGGGGCCGGGGCCCGGATCGAGGCGTAGGACGCCGGGATCGAGGCGTAGGACGTCGGGGCGCGGTGCCGTTCGGCGGGCACCGCGCCCCGCCGTGAGATCGCGGCAACCCCGGCGCAATGAAATGCGGCGGAAACCTTCGGGACCTCGGGACGAAACGCGCACGGGTCACGCTCGCAGTCGCCCGCACCCCCGAGGAAGGAACGCCCATGGCCCGCGTGACCGTGGCGGCGGCAGGGCTCGACACAGGTGACACCGCCTGGCTGCTCGCCGCCACCGCGCTCGTCCTGCTGATGACGCCCGGACTGGCCCTGTTCTACGCCGGGATGGTCCGGACGAAGAACGTACTCAACATGCTGATGATGAGCTTCGTCTCGGTGGCGCTCGTCACCGTCGTCTGGCTCCTCGCGGGCTACGCGCTGGCCTTCGGGGACGACGCGTTCGGCGGGCTCGTCGGCGACCTCCGGCACGCGGGGATGGCGGGCATCGGGCCCGGCAGCCTCACGGGCGGGGTCCCCACGCTGCTGTTCACCACGTTCCAGCTGACGTTCGCGATCCTCACCGCCGCGCTGATCAGCGGGGCGGTCGCGGACCGCACCCGCTTCGCGGCCTGGCTGGTCCTGGTCCCGGTGTGGACGCTCCTCGTGTACGCCCCCGTGGCGCACTGGGTGTGGGGTCCGGGCGGCTGGATCAAGGAGTCGCTGGGCGCGCTGGACTTCGCGGGCGGGCTCGTCGTGGAGATCGCGTCCGGGGCGTCCGGGCTGGCGCTCGCCCTGGTCGTGGGTCCGCGCATCGGCTTCCGGAAGGAGGCGATGCGCCCGCACAGCCTGCCCATGGTGATGCTCGGCGCGGGCCTCCTCTGGTTCGGCTGGCTGGGGTTCAACGGCGGCCCCGCGCTCGCCGCCGACGGCCTGGCGGCGGCCTCCGTCCTCAACACCCTCGTGGCCGGCTGCACCGGACTGCTCGGCTGGCTCTTCGTCGAGCAGCGGCGCGACGGCCACCCCACCACCTTCGGCGCGGCCTCGGGCGCGGTCGCCGGACTGGTCGCGATCACCCCGGCCTGCGGCACCGTGGGCGTCCTGGGCGGGGCCGCGGTTGGACTGGCGGCGGGCGTGGTCTCTCGTACGCGGTCGCCTGGAAGTTCCGCCTCGGCTACGACGACTCCCTGGACGTCGTCGGCGTGCACTTCGTCGGCGGGGTCGTCGGCACCCTGCTCATCGGCCTGTTCGCCACCGCCACGATGACCGGCGGCGCCGAAGGGCTCCTCTACGGGGGCGGGTTCGGCCAGCTCGCCCGGCAGGCCGTCGCCGTCGTCGCCGTGGCGGCGTACACCTTCGGCATGACGTACGCGATCGGCCGGGCCGTCGACCGCGTCATGGGGCTGCGCGCCTCGGCGGAGGAGGAGTTGACGGGCCTGGACCAGACACAGCACGCGGAGAGCGCCTACGATCACGGCGCCCTGGGTCACGGTGCCGCGCCGGCCGTGACCGTCCGGCCGGCCACGCTCCCCCCGCTTCCCCAGGACAGGAACCCCGCCCCATGAAGCTGATCACCGCCGTCGTCCGACCGCACCGCCTCGACGAGGTGAAGACCGCCCTCCAGGAACTCGGCGTGCACGGGCTCACCGTCACCGAGGCCGGCGGCTACGGCCGGCAGCACGGTCACACCGAGGTGTACCGGGGCGCCGAGTACCGCGTCGACCTGGTTCCCAAGGTCCGCGTCGAGGTCGTCGTCGCGGACGCGGACGCGGAGGCCGCCCTCGACGCGATCACCGGCGCGGCCCGCACCGGCCGCATCGGCGACGGCAAGGTGTGGGTGCAGCCGGTCGAGACGGTCGTGCGGGTCCGCACGGGCGAGCGGGGCCCGGACGCTCTGTAGGACGGTGCCCGGTCCCGCCGGATTCGGGACCGGCCCCCATCGCGCCTGCGGACCACTCGTCCTGGCGCAGCCACCCGCCGGGACCGGCCCGCCGGGACCGGCCCGCCGGACGCCGTCGGACCACCGGACCCCGCCCGGGCACCGGACCCGGCCAGGCCCCGACGGACCCGCCCCCGTCAGCGCAGCAGCTTCAGCGGTACCGCGTCGGCCATCGCACGGGCGCCCGCGTCGTTCGGGTGGAGGTGGTCGCCGCTGTCGTACGCGGCGAGCAGCCGCTGCGGATCGGCCGGGTCGCGCAGGGCCCGGTCGAAATCGATGACGCCGTCGTAGACGCCACTCGTGCGCAGCCAGCGGTTGAACGTCTGGCGGGCGGCCTCGTTCTCGGCGCTGTAGAAGCCGAGGGTGTCCCCCTTGAACGGCAGGATCGTGCCGCCGTACGCCTTCAGTCCGCGCGCGTGCGCCCGTGCCACGAGCTGCCGGTGGGCGTCGATCAGGTCCTGGGCCGACACCCGTTCGGAGAGGGGAGCGACGGTTCCGGGGTGGCCGAGGTCGTTCACCCCCAGGAGCACGAGGAGATGGGACGCGCCCGGCTGGGAGGCGACGTCGCGGTCGAAGCGGCGCAGGGCGCTCTGGCCGAAGTAGGCGGCGAAGTTCTCGGCGTCGGATCCGGCGGGCGGATTGGGGTCGTGCAGCAGGCGGTTGCCGCTGACGCCCTCGTTGAGGACGCCCCGCGCGTACGCCGGTCCGGAGGCGGTCCGCAGGCGCTCGGCCAGCAGATCGGGCCAGCGGTGGTCGGCGCCCGGCTCGGTGTTCGCGCCGTCCGTGATGGAGTCGCCGAGGGCGACCACGGCGGAGGGGCGCGCCGCGCCCCGGGCCCCGCCGCCGCTCACGCTCACCCCGGTGAGGAAGTACCAGCGGTCGGTGGTGGCGGTGGCGTCGATGGCGGAGCGGGCGGTCACGTCGCCGGGGGCGAGGTAGTTCTGCCGCTGGGCGAAGGCGTGGAGCGTGGTGCCGGGGGTGCGTTCGGGCAGATGGATGCTGACGACGAGGTCGCTGCCCGCCCCCACCCGCAGCTCGACCGGGTCGCTGAGCAGCGGGGAGCCCGCCGGGACCGTCACCGACGTCCGGCCGCCGAAGGTCACCGGCCGGTCGGTGCGCGGGTCGGTCCGTGAGTCCGGGCCCCCGGGCGCCGGGCGGGCCACCCGGACCTGCCCGATCACCAGGGGCCGGTCCCCGAACTCGTTCGACAGCCGCAGCCGCACCCGGTCACCGCCGAGGCTCAGGTGCACGACCTGCCGGATGGTCTGGTCCTCGAACACGGTGGTGTCGGAAGCGGGCCGCCCGGTGGGCGTGGTCGCCCAGGTGCCCGTCCACGGGTCCGTGGCCGCTCCCCGGCCGGCCGCGGCCGTCTGCGCGGGGTGCGGCCGGGGCGCGGCGGCGGCCGGCTGCACGGTGGCCAGCAGCAGGGCCCCGGCCACCAGGGCCACGATCCGTGCGCCGGCCCGGCGGGCGCGCGGCCCGCTCCGGGGCGCCGGTCGTCCGTGCCGTCGTGCGGAATGCGTATCCATCCAACTCTCCTGTCGGGTCGTCCTACGCGCGGCGGGCGGGGCGTTCGAAGCGCCAGCCCTGGGACCTGAGCAACGGCACGAGACGGTCGACGGCCTCGACCGTCTGGCTGCGGTCGCCCCCGCCGTCGTGCAGCAGCACCACCGAGCCGGGGGTGATGCCCTCCTCCAGCCGGCGGACCAGTTCGTCGGTGCCCGGCGGCTCCCAGTCGCCGACCGCCAGCCGCCAGCCCAGCGGCTGCATCCCCAGACCGCTCGCCACCTGCGGGCTCTGCCCCCAGCTCCCGTACGGGGCACGGAAGTACGGGATGCGCGCGCCCGGGGCCGCCCGGCGGATCTCGGCGTTCGTCCGCTCCAGATCGGCCCGGATCCGCTCCGGGGGCCAGGAGGCCAGATCGTCGTGGTTCATGGTGTGGTTGCACAGCGTGTGCCCGCCCGCCACGATCGCCCGCACCAGCTCCGGGTGGGCCCGCACGTGCTCGCCCCACAGGCAGAACACCGCCTTGACGTGGTGCGCCCGCAGCACCGACAGCAGCCGGGGCGTCTCGGTGGGGTTCGGCCCGTCGTCGAAGGTCAGCGCGACCGTACGGCCGCCGTGCCGGGTGGAGTCGACGATGCCGGTGCCGGCCTGGTCCGCGCGGGCGGTCCCGGTCACCGTCAGCGCGCCCAGGCACATCCCGCAGGTGAGCAGCAGCGGGGCCACCCGGCGGGCGAGGCCGCGACGCCGGGCGGAGGCTCCGCGTCGGCCCGTGCGCCCGCCCGCGCCCCCGCCTCCCCCTCTGCTCCCGTTCCCGTTCCCGTTCCCGTTCGTGCTCTTGTTCCTGTTCACTACCGCCCCCACGCCGAAAGTTTCGAGTGTGATACCGATCGAGCGAGGAGAACCTAGGGACGCCCCAGGCCCGCGTCAAGAGGGCCCGATTTCCGTACGGGGGCGTCGAATCCGCAGGTCAGAGGCGGGTTCTCCGGGGCTCGCCCGGTGGAGAACCCGGCAGATTCCTCCACCGTGGCGGGTCCGGCCGCCCCTCCTCCCGACACACGTCGGATGACCTGCGCGAACACGGCGTGAGAACGTCTGACCACCGCACCGCCGGGCACGTCCGGAACCGGAGGAGGGACATGCGCGCACCGCACGCTTTCGATCCTGAACTCGCCGCCGCACTGGCGCTGATGCCCGAGGTCGACCTCTCCGACCTCGCCGCCGCGCGGGCCGCCCAGGCCCGGCAGCTCGCGGTCGCGCTGGCCGCGTCGGACAGCGAGGGCGTGGACATCGAGGAGCTGCGCGTCCCGGGGCCGCCGGGCGCCCCGGACGTGACGCTGCGCCTGCACCGGCCCCGGCTCCGCAGGCGCGGGGCCGAGCCGCTGCCCGTCGTGTACGGCATCCACGGCGGCGGCTTCGTCCTCGGCTCACCGGACGTGGACCACGACTGGAACCTGCTGCTCTGCCGGGAGCTGGAGGCGCTCGTCGTCTCCGTCGACTACCGGCTCGCGCCCGAACACCCCTACCCCGCCGCCCTGGAGGACTGCTACGCCGGGCTGTGCGCGCTGGCGGAACGCGCCGGCGCCCTCGGGGCGCGCGCCGACCGGATCGCCCTGTGGGGCGACAGCGCCGGAGCCGGTCTGGCCGCCGCGCTGACCCTCCTCAGCCGGGACCGGGGCGGCCCCGCGATCCGCTTCCAGCACCTGTGCAGCCCCGCGCTCGACGACCGCCTGGAGACGCCCAGCGCCCGGCTGTTCACCGATACGCCGGTGTGGAACCGGCACCACGCCCGCCTCAGCTGGGACGCGTACCTGGGCGGCCGGACGCGGGCCGGTGCGCCCGTCCCCGTCTACGCCGCCCCGGGCCGTGCCCCGGCCGCCGCGCTGACCGGGCTGCCGCCCGCGTACATCTCGGTCATGGAATTCGACCCGCTGCGGGACGAGGGCATCGACTACGCGCACGCGCTGGCCGCCGCCGCCGTCCCCGCCAGGATCCGCATGCTCCCCGGGACCTTTCACGGGGCCTGGGCGGTCGACCACGCGGCCGTCATCCAGGACGCCACCCACGAGGCCGTCTCGGTGCTCGGCGCGGCGCTGGGGCGAGGGTGAAGGGGCGGGCGTGGCCGGTCGCGCTCCAACCATGCGCCGAGCGAGGCTGGTTGAGGGGCCGCCCCGTGCCTCACCCCCGCTCCGGTGGCTCCCCCGCGTCCGGCGCCTCCGCCAGCCGCAGGGCGTACAGCGCGAGATGGGCGCTGAAGCGGTCGTGGGGGTCACGGAGGTTCCAGCCGCACTCCTTCTCCACCCGGGCCAGCCGGGCGGCCACCGAGCTGTGGTGGAGGTGGAGTTCGGCCGCCGCCTGGCGCAGGGTGCCGGTGCGGCAGAACGCCGACAGCGCGGCCAGCAGCGCGGCGCCCTGCCCGCCCCGCTCGTCCCGGGCCAGCCGCCCGAGCCCGCGCACGTCCGGCTGGGCCCGCAGCCGGTCGGCCGGGACATCGGCCAGCAGCGCGACCGGCCCCAGCTCACCGTGGTCGGCCACCGCCTCCAGCGGGTCCCCCGCCACCGCGAACCGCAACGCCGCCCGCGCCTGGCACCACGAGGCACGCGCCTCCAGCGGACCGGCCGCGCCACCGACCCCGACCCGGATGCCGGGCGCGTCCCGCCCGTGCCGGACCGTTCCGTCCCCCGCGCGGGTCCGCAGCGCCTCCCGCAGCCGGGCCGCCGGATCGTCGTCGGCATCTGTCCCGGGCCCGTCGTCGGCGGGCTGGACGAGCGCGGCGCCCAGTGCGCCGACCCGGGCCACCCGGACGGTGCCCATCGGGGCGCCACGTCCGAGCAGGGCCACGGCTTCCACGCCCGGGTCGGCGCCGGGGCGAGAGGCGACGGCGATGACGCGCAGGCCGGTGTCGGGGGAGAACCCCAGCAGCCGGAGGGCGCGGACGCGGTCGGGGACGTCCTCGCGGCCGGAGAGGACGAGTTCCACGAGGGCCGGATCGGCGGGGCGCAGGCCCGGCGGCTGCCAGGGGCGGCCGGCCAGCACCCGGGCGGTGATGGCCATCCACTCCAGGACGAGTTCGTCGAAGGGCTCGGGGGCGCCGGGCCGCTCCAGCCAGACCGCGCCGGACGGCTCCAGCGCCACCCGGCCCGAGACCTGGACGGGCGCCCCGCGCAGGGCCGCGCCGCCGGGACCGAAGCGTGCCGCGCGCCCGTCGGGGAGTTCCAGCCCCGCCGCGCACCCGGCCAGACCCGCCGTGGACCGCGCCAGGGACACCGGGTCAGGACCGCCGCCGAGCAGCGCCTCGAAGTGGGCGATCACGCGCACGGCGGTGGCGGCGTCGGCGTCCAGCGCCGAGAGCCGCAGCAGCAATCCCTTCACAGCGGGCAGTCTAGGAAGGACAGGGACATGACCAATAGATCCATGACCGGCCGAACCGCGACCCCGGCCGGCCCCCTCGCGCACCTCCGGAGGACGCCTCCGCGCACCCCGCGCGAACCGGCCGCCGCCCGTGGCCGGATGCCGGGGCGGAGCCCGTTCGGGCGCCGGCTGGCCGCGCTGTTCGGCGGGGTGCTGCCGCTCCTCTCCGCGCTGCTGCTCGCCGTGTCGCCCCCGGCCTCCGCCGCCTCGCTGACCGAGGTGACGGACTTCGGCGCCAACCCCAGCGGCCTGCGCATGCACCTCTACGTGCCGGCCTCCGCCGGGGCCCGCCCGCCCGTCCTGGTGGCGGTGCACTACTGCACGGGGTCCGGCCCGGCCTTCTACTCCGGTACGGCGTTCGCCTCGCTCGCCGACCGGTACGGCTTCCTCGTGATCTACCCGTCCGCCACCCGCAGCGGCAACTGCTTCGACGTCTCCTCCCCGCAGGCGCTGCGGCGGGACGGCGGCAGCGACCCGGTGGGGATCCGGTCGATGGTGGGATACGTCCAGCAGCGCTACGGCGCCGACCCCGACCGTACGTACGTCACCGGCGCCTCCTCCGGCGCGATGATGACCAACGTCCTGCTGGGCGACTACCCGGACGTGTTCAAGGCGGGCGCGGCCTTCATGGGCGTCCCGCACTCCTGCTTCGCCACCACGGACGGCTCGGGCTGGAACAGTGCCTGCGCCAACGGCACGGTGGACCGCACCCCGCAGCAGTGGGGCGACCTGGCCCGCGCCGCGTACCCGGGCTACAGCGGTGCCCGGCCCCGGATGCAGCTCTGGCACGGCACCGAGGACGCCACCCTGCGCTACCCGAACTTCGGCGAGGAGATCGACCAGTGGACCCATGTCCTCGGCGTCTCCCGGACCCCGGTCTCCACCGACACCCCGCAGGCCGGCTGGACCCGCACCCGGTACGGGGCGACCGGTGACCGCGCACCCGTCGAGGCGATCAGCGTCCAGGGCGTCGGCCACAGCCTGCCCCTGTCCGGCATGGAGGCGCGCGCCATCACCTTCTTCGGCCTGGACTCCACCACCCCGACCGACCCGGACCCCGACCCCGGCACCGACCCCTCGGCCTGCCGGGTCGCCGTCACGACCAGCGCCTGGAACACCGGACTGACCGCCTCCGTCACCCTCACCAACACCGGCGCCACCCCCCTCAACGGCTGGTCCCTCACCTTCGCCCTGCCGCCCGGCCAGACCCTCACCTCCGGCTGGAGCGCCACCTACTCCCCCACCACCGGCACCGTCACCGCCACCAACCTCCCCTACAACGCCTCTCTCGCCCCCGGCGCCTCCCTCCAGATCGGCTACCAGGCCACCCACACCGGCAACACCGCCGCTCCCACGGCCTTCCGCCTGGGCACCACCACCTGCACCACGACCTGACCCCCGCGTTCGAAGCGCCCGCCCGGCCGGGTTTCCGGCCGGGCGTCTTCGCGTTCCCGGACGGGCGCTCACTCCCCGCTCAGCAGCCCCGCCTCCAGCGCGACCACGACGGCGCGGGTGCGGTCGCTGACGTCGAGTTTGGCGAAGATCCGGAGGAGGTGGGTCTTGACGGTGGCCTCGCCGATGAAGAGGCGGCGGCCGATGTCGCCGTTGGAGAGGCCGTCCGCGACCGCCCGCAGGACCTCGGCCTCGCGGGCGGTCAGGGTGACGGGCGCGGGGCGGCGCATGCGGGCGACGAGGCGCTGGGCCACGCGGGGAGCGAGGACGGTCTCGCCCCGGGACGCGGTGTGGATGGCCTCGACCAACTGCTCGCGGGTGGCGTCCTTGAGGAGGTAGCCGGTGGCGCCGGCCTCGACGCCGCGCTCGATGTCGGCGTCGGTGTCGTAGGTGGTGAGGATGAGGACGCGCGTGGGGGCGTCGCCGGCGACGATGCGTTCGGTGGCGCCCACCCCGTCGAGGACGGGCATCCGCAGGTCCAGGAGGATCACGTCGGGGCGGAGCCGTTCGACGAGGCGCACCGCCTCGGCGCCGTCGCCGGCCTCGCCGACGATCTCGACAGTGGGTTCCGAGGAGAGCAGGGCGACCAGACCGGAGCGCATCACGGTGTGGTCGTCGGCCAGGACGATCCGCAGCGGGGGCGGGGGTCCCGCAGGTCCTTCGGTCATGGTCACACCTGTCCGTCGAGGGGGAGCGGGATGGTGGCGAGGACGCGGGTGCCGTCCCCGAGCGAACTGGTCACGGTGAGGCCGCCGCCGAACTCCGCGAGCCTGCGCCTCATCCCGTCGAGGCCGAAGCCCCGGGCCTCCTTGACGACGAACCCGCGTCCGTCGTCGGTGATCTCCAGCTCGACGGTGTCGGCCGCCTGCACCAGGACCAGCCCGACCGTGGTGGCGCCCGCGTGCTTGCGGACGTTGGCCAGGGACTCCTGGGTGCAGCGCAGCATGGCGATCCGGGCGGGCCGGTCGCACGCCACGTCGTTCAGCTCCGCCGTCACGGCGAGCCCGGTGTCCTCGGCGAAGCGGTCCAGGGTGCGGCGGAGCGTCGTCGCGAGGGAACCGGGGTCGGCGGCCCCGCCCGCCGGGGCGGAGCCGACCAGGATCCGGGCCTCGGCCAGGTTCTCCCGGGCCGTGCGCTCGATGGAGCGGAGCTGCTGGGCGCTGCGGGCGGTGTCCACGTCGAGCTGGGCGGCGGCCGCCTCGGCGAGCACGATGATGGAGGCGAAGCCCTGGGCGAGGGTGTCGTGGATCTCCCGGGCGATGCGTTCGCGTTCCTCCGCCGCGCCCTGGCGCTGGTACATCTCGGCCAGTTCGAGGCGGGTGCTCGTCAACTGGGCCCGCAGCACCGCCCGTTCGTCGCGCTGGGCCAGGGCCCGGGGCGTCAGCAGCGCCATCACGACCGCGACCGCCCAGACGGCGGCGGAGGAGATGGCGTTCGTGAGGAACACCTCCGCGCCGCCGCCCTCCCGCAGGCTCCCGCCGACCGTGATGGCCACGGCCCCGAGACCGGTGAGGACGACGACGCCCCGGGGACTGTCCGAGAAGACGAGGAACTGGGCGAGCATCACCGTGTAGAAGACCCCGTATCCGTCGCCCAGATACGCCAGTCCGCCCAGCACCACGACGAGGACGCCCAGATACCCGTACGGCCTCAGCACCCGGTTTCCGGGGCGCAGCCGCACCGCCGCGTAGCAGAGGGCCAGTGCGGCCGTCAGCGCGAGGATGCCGAGTTTGCGGTCCGCCGGGGTGCCGCCCAGCGTCGTGATCAGGACGACGAGGGCGGTCAGGCCCCAGGACAGGGCCTCCCATCCGTGGAGCACCCAGATCCAGACCGGATCGCCCCGCCGGGGCCGCTGAAGCATGGTCGTCAGCCTACGGGCGGGGCGGCGGGGGCAGCAGCGGTCGCCAGGCCCGTGGACGGTGACGCGGCCGGGGCCCGCCGTGCGGGGCGCAGCGGGCGCCAGGCCCGCTCCCCGAGCAGGAGCAGGGCGGACGGCAGGATCATCAGGCGGATGACAACGGCGTCCAGGAGGACCGCGACGGCCAGGCAGAAGCCCATCTGCTTCATCTCGGTGAGGTGCAGGAAGACGAAGGCGGCGAAGATCGTGACCATGACCAGGGCCGCGCTCGTCACCACCTTGGCCGAGCGGGCGATGCCGTCGAGCACCGCCTCGCGCGCCGTCGCCCCGTGGTCCAGGGCCTCCTTGATCCGGCTGACGACGAAGACCTGGTAGTCCATCGAGAGCCCGAAGAGCAGCACGAAGAGGAAGAGCGGCACCCGGGAGGCGATGGCGCCGAGCGAGTCGAAGCCGAGCAGTCCCTCCGCCCAACTGCCCTGGAAGACCAGGACGAGCGCGCCGAGCGCGGCGGCGGCGGAGAGCAGGTTCAGTCCGACGCCGAGCAGTCCGATGACCGTGGAGCGGAACGCTATCGCCGTCGTCGCGAAGGTCAGGAGCAGCAGGAGGCCGAGCACCAGTGGGAGTTGGCCACGCTCATGGCGCACATAGTCCTGCCCCCGGGCCACGTCCCCGCTGACCGCCGTGTCCGTTCCCGTCAGCGCGCCGACCGTCGCCGGGATGTAGCGGTCCCGGAGCCGGGTGAGCGAGTCGATGGCCTCGTCGGAGGGCGCCGGATGCGGGACGGGCAGGGCCAGCACGCTCGTCCGGCCGTCGGCCGAGGTCCGCACCACGGGCGCGGCGCCCCGGGCGAAGAGCGGATCGGCCTGGGCCCGCCGGCCCAGTTCGGTCAGGGCTTCCCTGACCTCGGTGGCACGGCCGGGCGCGTTGCGGGTGACGACCTCGTGCGTGACAAGCAGTTCGGGGAAGGCGGCGGTCAGCCGGTCGTACACCCGCATGGCCGGGATGGAGCGGGAGAAGGTGTCCTTGCCCGGGTCGATCAGCTTCATCCCCAGTGCGGGGGCGGCGACGGCCAGCATGACCAGGACGGAGACGCAGAGGGTGAGCGCGGGCCGCCGCCGGGCCGGGCGCAGCAGCGCCTCGAAGACGCGGCCGTTCTCCGGCCGTTCCTTCCCGCCGCGGACGGGCGCCCCGCGCCGCGGTCGGCGGGCGGCCTTCCGCGCGGCCCGCCGTTCGGCGCGGTGGCCGAGTTTCACGAGCAGCGCGGGCAGCACGGTCAGCGAACTGAGCACGGCGACCGCGACGACGAGGACGGTACCGGTGGCCAGCGAGGAGAAGATGACGTCGGTGGCCAGATAGAGGGTGGACGTGCAGACGATCACCGCGAGCCCGGAGACCAGCACCGCCCGGCCCGCCGTGGCCGAGGCCAGCTCCACCAGCGCCTCGGGCCCGAGCCTGCCGCCCGCCCGCGCCCGCTCCTCGCGCTCCCGCTTCAGGTAGAAGAGGGTGTAGTCGACGCCGACGGCCAGGCCCATGAGCAGGATCATGTTCGTCCCGACACCGGGGTCCGGCAGCAGGTGCGAGGCCAGCATGGACAGGCCCATGGCGGCGGCGATGGACGAGAGCGCCAGCAGCAGCGGCACCCCGGCCATGACGGCCGAGCCGAAGACGACGAGCAGGATGACGAGGGTCACCGGCAGGGACAGCCGCTCCGACAGCGCGAGGTCGTCGTCCCGTTGGTCGTTGACGCCCTTGCTGATGGCGGGCGATCCGGTCTCCTCGACGATCAGGTCCGGGTGGGCCTCGGCCACCCGGGCGGTCCGCTCCAGGAGCGGCACGACGTTCTCCTTCCCTTCCAGCTCGGGGCCGTTCAGGACGACCGTGACGCGCAGGGCGCTGCCGTCCTTCGCCCGGACCGGCGGTGCCACCTCGGCGACCTCGGGCAGGGCGGCCATGCGGGCGGTCAGATCGCGGGCCGCCTCGTCGGCCCGCGCGGTGTCCAGGGGGCCGGACCGGGACCGGATCAGGACGTGCTCGGTGGGGCGGCGCTGGAGGCCGGCCTCGGTGGCCATCGACTCGGCGTGCCCGGCCTCGCCGACCCAGAAGTCCTCCGTGGTCGCGGAGTTGCTCCCCGCGGCGATCCCTCCACCGAGGCAGAGCAGGACGAAGACGAACCAGCCGGTGATCGCGCGCCAGGGGTGCCTGGCGCTCCAACGTGCCATGCGCACGGGGCGAATTGTCATGCGTTCATGCTGGTCCGGGGCATGTCCCGCCCGGCAGCCCCGGCCGGTGGAACCCGGTGTCCACCGACCGGTGGACACGGGCCCGGGACCGGTGGGCACGAGCCCGGGGCATCCCCCGTACGGTCGGCGCGGTCCTGCGAGCGGGCCTCCGGCCTCCGGGGCCCGGTACGGCCGCGCCTCCCCTGCCGACGGCATGACCGGGGGTGGTGTCGCCGGGCCCGGGAGGCGCTGTGGGAGATGCTGGTGGGAGGTCCGGCCACCGCGCGGTCCGGTGCGGCGTCGCGGTGGGACGCCCGCTCCCCGAAGGACAACGCCCATGAGGTTGCCGCACGGTGTCGACGTCCCCGACGCCCTGATCGCGTCGTACACGAGGAACGGTGGTGACAGGGAACGGGCCTGGATCGCCCGGCTGCCCGAGCTGGTGGCGGAACTGCTCGACCGATGGGAACTGCGGCGCGACGGCGGCGTCGGGTCCGGCGAGGCCGCCCTGGTGGTACCGGTGCGCCGCAGGGACGGCAGCCGCGCCGCGCTCCGCCTCCAGATGCCCCGTGAGGAGACGACCGCCGCCCTGATCGGGCTGCGGGCGTGGAACGGCGACGGCATCGTGCGGCTGCTCGACCACGACCCGGAGAGCAGCGCCATGCTGCTGGAGCGCCTGGACGACTCACGCACGCTGGCTTCCGTCGAGGACGACGACGCGGCCATGAGCACCTTGGCCGGACTCATGGCCCGGCTGCACTCCGTCCCGGCGCCCGAGGGCCTGCGCGGCCTCGGTGACATCGCACGCGACATGCTGGCGTCCGTGCCGGGGGCCGTCGGCGCGCTGCCGGACCCCGAGGACCGGCGGCGGCTGCACGGCTGGGCGTCGGCGGTCGCCGAACTGGCCGGGGAGCCCGGCCACCGGATGCTGCACTGGGACCTGCACTACGGCAACGTACTCGCCGCCGCACGCGAGCCGTGGCTGGCCGTCGACCCCGAACCCCTCGTCGGTGACCCGGGCTTCGACCTGTGGCCGGCGCTGGACACCGGCTGGGAGAGGCTGCGCGCCACCGGAGACGCTCCCCGGGTGGTGCGTCGGCGCTTCGACCTGCTGACCGAGGCACTCGGGCTGGACCGCCGGCGCGCGGCCGGCTGGACCCTGGCCCGGCTGTTGCAGAACACGCTGTGGGACATCGAGGACGGGCGCACCGCCATCGACCCCTCCCAGACCGCCGTGGCCGAGGCGCTGCCCCGGCTCTGAGCCCATCGCCACCGGGCGTCCCACGCCACGGGGCCACCCCGCACGCCGGACCCCGCACGGCGAAGAGCCTCCGTGCCCCTCAGGAGCGGTGAAAGTCCTCCGTACCCCTCATATGCGGGCCGACAGACGGGCCTTGGCCTCCGGCCACTCCTCCGCGAGCAGCGAGAAGTAGACCGTGTCGCGCCAGGTGCCGTCCGGGCGGCGGCGGTGGCGGCGCAGGACGCCCTCGCGGCGGGCGCCGAGGCGGGCTATCGCCTGCTGGGAGCGGACGTTGAGATGGTCGGTCTTCAACTGGACGCGTCCCATGCCCAGTTCCTCGAAGGCGTGGGTGAGCAGGAGAATCTTCGTCTCGGTGTTGACCGCGGAGCGCCAGTGGGCGCGGCCGTACCAGGTGAAGCCGATCTCCAGGCGCTCGTCGGCCACATCGATGTCCATGAAGGTCGTCCAGCCGATCGCCCGGCCGCTCTCGCGGTGGATGACGGCGAGCGGGACGTACGCCCCGCGCCGGGCGTCCTCCAGCAGTCCGGCCATGACCTCGGCCAGCTCCTCGGGGGTGCGGGGTGTCGGTCGGCCCAGCCAGCGCCAGACCTCCTCGTCGTCGCCTCCGGCGGCGAAGAGGTCGTCGAGATGGTCGGGGGACAACGGCTCGATGCGGACATGGCGGCCGGTCAGGGTCACGGGAAGAGGCTGTGTCGCGGGCATACCGCCATGCTAGGCCATTCACACTAGACAGAACAAGGTTACGTACTAGTGCGAAACCGGAACGAGTGACGGCGGCCCGCTCCGGCCCGGCTCTCCGTCCCGCTCCGGCCCGCGCGGGGACTCCGCGTCCGCCGTGCCGGTGCGGGCCCGCCGGAGGGCCGCCGACTCCTCCCGGATCGCGGGCAGCGCCGCGTACAGCGCCTCGCCGGGGCAGTTGGTCTGGTAGGCGTCGCGGTGGCCGGAGATGACGTGGAGCACGGCCGTCTCGCCCTTGCCGTAGCGGCTCGCGTCGTTCGTCGAGACGAGCCGCACCGTGCCGCGCGGATCGGAGCCGGGCCGCAGCTTCCAGGCCGCGACCTCGGCCAGCGCCCGCACGAGGGCACGGGGCACCTTCGCCCCCTTCCCGTAGTCGCCCAGCACGGCCACGCCCACGCTGTCCGCGTTGAAGCCCGTGGTGTGCGCCCCCCGGACCGGGCGCGTGATGCCGCCGGCCCGGCCCTCGTAGATGGTTCCGCAGCGGTCGACGAGGAAGTTGTAGCCGATGTCGTCCCAGCCGTTGCCCTTGATGTGGGACTCCTCGACCGCGCGCAGCATCCGCGGCACGTCCGCGCAGTCGTAGGCGTTGGACTCCCCCGTGTGATGGATGAAGACCGCCCGCACCGCGCCCGTGTAGACCGCGTGCTCGCGCACCATGCCCTCGTCCGCGTGCCAGGCCGCCCGGGTGACGATCGCCGGCTGCGGGACCCCCGGGGCCCGTTCGTGCACCGGGGCGGCGGGCGCGGACGACACGAAGCGCACCGGGGCGTCCCGCAGCACCAGGAAAGCGAGCGGGAGGACCGCGGCGCCCAGCCATATCCGTTGATGGGGCCACATGACCTCCACCCTGCGGCCTCACCGCCCGGTGCGCAGAAAGCGTGGCCGATCGGGTGAAACCCCTGGTCGGGGACGCGCCCCGGGCTCGCGCACCAGGAACCGCGCCCCGGCGTACACGCACCGGGGCGCGGCCCGGAACGCGGCACCGCTCACCCCGGTACGCGGCGCCGCCCACCCCGCAGACCGGCCCCCGTGCCTCAGCAACCCCCGCCCCGCAGACCGCCCCCGCGCCTCAGCAGCCCCCGCCGCGCGGCAGCCGGTACGCCGAGTCCAGCCGGTATGTGCCGCCCTTCGGCACCGTCAGCCGGGTCCATTCGCCGTCCGGCCGCAGACAGGCCCGCGCGCCGTCCGTCCCGCGCGCCCGGAGCCACGGCGAATGGGCCACCCGGATCGTCACCGAACCGGCCTCGGGCACCCGCACCACCAGCTCCGCGTCGTCGCCGCGCACCACCTGCGCGGGGGCCTCGACCAGGGGCGTCGCGTCGTGGACCCGGTAGACGGTCCAGCCGGCGTCCCGCCACACCGGGGTCAGCCAGGGCTGTCCGGCCGCGACCAGCTCCGCCTCGGCCCGCGCCGGGCCGTCCGGCTTGCCGTGGTGGAGCACCACGAAGCCCACCGCCCAGCGGTCCAGCCAGGCCCGGTACGCCTGCGGCGAGAACGTCCCGTCGTAGAAGAGCCGGCCCCGTTCGACGTCCAGCTGCCGGTTCCAGCCGCGTGCCATGTTCACGTACGGGGCGAGGACCGCCGCCTCGCGGTGGTTGCGGGCCGGGACGACCTCGACGCGTCCCCGGTCGGCGCCCAGGCGGCGCAGTTCGGCCACCACGCCCTCGGTGTGCGCCGCCCAGACCGGCACCTTGCTGGACACCCTGAGGTCGCTCACGGTCTTGTTGAGAAGCCAGCCGCAGGACACCACCAGGGCCAGCGCCATCACCGCCGCCCGCCGCCGGGACCCCTCCCGGCGCAGCGCGCACGCCGCCGCCAGCAGCAGGGGCGGCGCGACCAGACCGAGCAGCCGCTCCACGTTCGTCCCGATGGGCGAGGCGACAAAGTAGGTGAGCACCACGCCCACGGCGTACACGACGGCGCCGTACCGCAGCAGCAGCCAGGAACGCCCCGCCGGGGCCGCAGCCGCCAGCACCGCGCACATCGCGAGCGGCATCCACACCCGGTTCCCGGGCATCGGCTGCTCGCCGTGGAACGGGAAGAGCAGCGACGTGGACCCGACCACCACGAAGAACGGCACGCTGAGGACCGCGCCCTTGCGCCACTGCCGGTCCAGCAGATACGCGGCCCCCGTGACCACCAGGAAAAGGCCGGAGACCGGGCTGGCCATCGTGGACAGCGCCCCGGCCGCCACGGCGACGAGCGCCCGCTCCGCGTACAGGCAGGCGACGAGCCCGATGGCGACGCCCAGGGTGAACGTGGTGCGTCCGGAGGCGACGTTGCACCACAGGGCGAACGCCCCGAACAGCGCGGGGAGCAGCGGCTGCGCCATGCCCCGGCGCTCGAAGAGGACGGCCAGCAGCCAGGTGCCCGCGAGCCCGGCGGCCACGGAGACCGCGCGGACGCCGGCGAACGCCATCAGATAGGAGGAGAAGACGCTGTAGTTGGCGGTGTGCGTCCCGCCGTACCAGGACAGGTTGTAGGCGGCGCCCGGATGCCGCGCGGTAAATCCCGACCAGGCCAGCTGGGCCGCGAGGTCGCCGCCGCCGGTGCCCAGGAACATCGCCCATACGGCGTACAGCGGAACCACCGCGGCCACGGCGGTCAGCGGGACCCGCTGCCGCCTCCACCAGGGCGGCCCCGCCACCGGGCCCGTCGCCGCCCCTCCGTCCCCACGGCGGGGCAGTGGCACCCGCACTCTGTCGTCGACTGTCGTCCGCAATTCCCCGCCGGCATACACGCGGGTCACCCTAGGGCCTCTGATCCACCGGGTACGCCCCGGCCGGACGCGGGCGATAATCTGGAGGGAGCGGGGACCGGGAACGGTCGCCGCGCGGCGGTGGGGCCCGCCGTATCCGAACCGCGGTCACCGCACCGCCAACGGTCCCTACTTGCGTACGTGCGCGCGCCCGCGTCCGGCGGTCGCCCCGGCAGGTAGGAGACGTGTGTCCGAGAAGACCAGGAACCCGCAGACCGCGGTCGTCGCGGTCGTCGCGCTGGGCGGCGCCGCGGGCGCGTGCGCCCGGTACGGGGCCTCGCTGCTGTGGCCGACCCCGGCGGGCGGCTTCCCGTGGACGACCCTCGTGGTCAACGTGACCGGCTGCGCGGTCATCGGGGTGTTCATGGTCGTGATCAGCGAGGCGTGGCCGGCCCACCGCCTGGTGCGGCCGTTCTTCGGTACGGGGGTGCTGGGCGGGTTCACCACGTTCTCGACGTACGCCGTGGACATCGAGCGGCTGGTCGACGGCGGCCGGGCGCGGACCGGCCTGGCCTATCTGGCCCTGACGCTGCTCGCGGCCCTCGCGGCGGTGTGGAGCGCGGTGTGGCTGACCCGCCGCGCGCTGGCGTGGAGGCAGGCATGAGCGCACCGGAGTCACACGCGGGTCTGCGGCTGACCGTCCTGGTCGCCGAGTCGGACACCTGGCACCACCGGCCGGTCTTCACGGAGATCGTGCACCGGGCGCACGCGGCGGGGCTGGCGGGCGCGAGCGTCTTCCGGGGCATCGAGGGCTTCGGCGCCTCCTCGATGATCCACACCCAGCGGCTGCTCTCGCTGAGCGAGGACCTGCCGGTGGCCGTGGTCGTCGTGGACACAGAAGAACGGATCCGGGCCTTCCTGCCCCGCATCGCCGAGCTGACCGGTGGCGGACCGGTCACCCTGGACGCCTGCGAGATCGTCCGGCCGCATCCCGCGCCGGGGCCGGGGCGGGACGCGGGGGAGCAGCGGTGAACTGGCTGCTCGTCATCGTCGGCGCGGCCGTCGGCGCTCCCCTGCGCTATCTGACGGACCGGGCCGTGCAGGCCCGGCACGACACGGTCTTCCCGTGGGGGACGTTCACGGTCAACGTCTGCGGCAGCCTGGTGCTGGGGCTGCTGACCGGCGCGGTGGCGGCCGGAGCCGCCTCCACGCACGTCCAGCTGCTGGTGGGCACGGGGCTCTGCGGGGCGCTGACCACGTATTCGACGTTCAGCTACGAGACGCTGCGGCTGGCCGAGGACGGGGCCCGGTTCTACGCCGCCGTCAACGCGGCGGCGAGCGTGGTCGCGGGCCTGGGCGCGGCCTTCGCCGGGGTCACCCTGGCCGACGCCGTGTGGGCCTGACCTTTCCGTCGGCCCTCCCGCCGTCGGCCTTCCCGTCGTCGGCCTTCCCGCCGTCGGCCTTCCCGCCGTCGGCTTTTCCGCCGTCGGCTTTTCCGGTCTTTCCGCTGTCGGTCTTCCCGCCGTCGGCCTCCCGTCCGGCCGGACGCGCCCCGGTGATCCGGCCCAGCTCGGCCCCGCCGGGGCGCACCTCCGCGATGTGCGGGGTGATGCCGGCCTCGGCCATCAGCCGGGCCACCTCCCGGCGCTGGGAGGGCATCACCAGGGTGACGACGCTGCCGGAGGCCCCGGCCCGCGCGGTGCGTCCGCCGCGGTGGAGGTATTCCTTGGCGTCGGTGGGCGGATCGACGTTGACGACGAGGTCGAGCGCGTCGATGTGGATGCCCCGGGCGGCGACGTCGGTGGCGAGGAGCACCGGCACCTGGCCGGTGCGGAACCGCTCCAGGGTGCGGTTGCGCTGCGGCTGGGACTTCCCGCCGTGCAGCGCCCCGGCCTCTATGCCCAGGGAGAGCAGGTGCCGTGCCAGTTCGTCCACGGCCTGCTTGGTCTCCAGGAACATGATCACGCGGCCCTCGCGCGTGGCGATCTCCGCCGTGGTGGCGTCCTTGTCGCCGGGCCGGACGTGGAGGACGTGGTGCTCCATCGTCGCCACGGTCGCGGCGGCCGGGTCGACGGAGTGCACGACGGGGTCGTGGAGATAGCGGCGGACCAGGGAGCCGACGTTGTGGTCCAGGGTGGCGGAGAACAGCATCCGCTGGCCCTCCGGGTGGACCTGGTCGAGCAGTGCGGTGACCTGCGGCATGAAGCCCAGGTCGGCCATCTGGTCGGCCTCGTCCAGGACCGTGACCATGACCCGGTCCAGGGCGCAGTCGCCGCGTTCGATCAGGTCCTTGAGGCGGCCCGGCGTGGCCACGACGACCTCGGTGCCGCCGCGCAGCGCCGCGCTCTGCCCGCCGAGGGACATGCCGCCGACGACGGTGGCCGTGCGCAGCTTCAGCGCGCGGGCGTACGGGGCGAGGGCGGCGGTGACCTGCTGGGCCAGTTCGCGGGTGGGGACGAGGACCAGGGCGAGCGGGCGGCGGGCGGCGGCGCGACGGCCCTCGGTACGGGCCAGCAGCGCCAGGCCGAAGGCGAGCGTCTTGCCCGAGCCGGTGCGGGCGCGGCCCAGGACGTCGCGGCCGGCGAGCGCGTCGGGCAGCGTGGCGCCCTGGACCGGAAAGGGGACGGTGAGGCCCTCGGCGTCGAGCGCGGCCAGCAGCGGGGCGGGCAGCAGCGGCAGATCGGCGAAGGAGTCCACGGCGGGCCTCGCCGGGGTGACGGTCTCCGGCAGGGTGAACTCGCCCTTCCGGGTGGCGGTGCGCCGGCCGCTTTCGGCGGTGGGCCGCACCGGGGCGCCGAATCGACGGCGGGCGCCGGGCTTGTCCTGACCCGGTGCGCGGAATCCCCCGGAACGGGACCGGCGGGGGCCGGCGCCCCGCGCCCGGAAATCCCGGTCGTCGGAACGGCCGGAACGGTCCTGGCGGCCCGAACGGTCGCGGCTCATGGGATGTCCTTCCTCGGCCGGACGGGTATCGGGGAATTCGATGCGCATTGCGGCACGGAAATCACTGGAACGGCCCTTCGGTATACGCGAACGGGCCGGGTCCCGCACCTGTGGTGCGGGACCCGGCCGTGAATGTCCACGCGGCGCCGGAGCGCCGGTGCCATCGGAATCACGCGGGGACGATGTTCTCCGCCTGCGGGCCCTTCTGGCCCTGCGTGACGTCGAAGACGACCTTCTGGCCCTCCTGCAGTTCCCGGTAGCCGGTGGCGTTGATGTTCGAGTAGTGGGCGAAGACGTCGGCGCCGCCGCCGTCCTGCTCGATGAAGCCGAAGCCCTTTTCCGCGTTGAACCACTTGACCGTGCCGCTGGCCATGTTTTTTCTCCTTCTGGGGCAGAGCCCGGGAACCCGCACCGTGCAGGTCCCACGTCGTCGCGATGATTACCCCGTCCGGAACAACGAACCGGAAAAATGCTCAAGCGCGCTCACCGGACCATTTCTCCGGGAGAAGCACCGATGTCATCGGGAACCACAACTGCAACTGACGTCCACGGTAGCACGGTGAATCCGAACAAGCGCGGCATGTAATTGCGACGGACCGGTCGGACCATCATTTCCGTCCGCGCCCCGGGGGAATTCGACGGAGGCGGCAAAGGACATTCGGCGGCGGGCGGCGGTCCGGCGGGCGCGGCCGGGCGGCGGTCCGGGGGCGCGTCCGGCGGTCCGGGGCCGGGCAGGGCATGGGGAGGCACGCGGGGACGCGCACCAAGGGCACTGACCAGCGGGTCAGTTGATGACTGCCTGACCAGGGGCCATAATGGAGAGGTAGCCCTTCACGCATCCCCCGTCGTGAAGGGCTACACCCCTGTGCGCGCGGGCCCTCTTCCCCCGGAGGAGCCCGCGCGTACGTCTTCATGGGCAAGGGACTCCCCTCGTGGTCCCCTGCCCATGTTTTTTCGAGTTAACAGTGACGTAGAGTGTTTGCGCAAGCCCGCTCCGAGCACCGGAGCGACATGCTCCACTTCATCCCCTTACGGCGCCCCCCTGGCCTCCCGGGCGGCGGACCGAACCCGCGGGTTGGTTACAGTACGAGCCCGTTGACCGAAACGAGCAGCGTGGACGGCCCGACGGGCGCCCGCGCGGTGGACGGGAACGTGGGGGACCGGATGGACAGCGGCGAGGAACGCGCGCCGGAGCTGCGGACGTTGCGGCAGAAGGTCGAGTACATGGTCGAGAAGACCTTTCCCGGCCGGAAGATCTCGGGCCGGGTCTTCGCCGACCTGGTCAAGGAGCGCGGCGGCTCCCTCTCCCACAGCTACTTCTCCAACATCCTGGCCGGCAAGGTGACCCAGCCCTCCGAGGAGATCCTCAAGGCGCTCGGCCTCGGCTTCGGGGTGGACTGGCGGTTCTTCAAGGAGGAGTCCGAGGTCGTGGACGACGTCGTCGCCGGCCTCCAGTTCCTCGCCAAACGGCGCACCGGGGAGATCAGCGGCATCGCCGGACGGGGCCTCGACGAGGACGGGCTGCCGCCCGAACTGCTCCAGTTCGCCCTGGACCTCCTCCAGGACGCCAAGGACCGGGAGACCCCGGGCACCGAAAGGCCCTAGGGTTCCGTCCATGCGTGAACTGAGGAGGGAGTGCGAGGCGGGGCTGGCAGGGCTGCCGATCCCCTTCCCCTTCACCGTCGAGGGGCTGGTGGCGAACATGGAGGAGGCCACCGGCCGCACCATCGTGCTCCAGGAGATGCCCGACCGGCTCGCCCGCGTCAACACCGCGTGCGGGCTGCGGCTGAAGGCCGGCGGGACCAGCTTCGTCCTCTACCGCCGGCGCCCGACCGCGTACCAGACCCAGCACGTCGTGCTGCACGAGCTGTGCCACGAGTGGTTCGACCACGGGGCCTCGCTGGACGCCGAGCAACTGCGGCGGCTGCTGCCGGTCTTCGACACCTCGCTGATCGCCCGGGTCGTCGGACCGGAGGCGGTGCTCGCGCCGGACGCGGTGCAGGCCCGCGCGCAGTACGACACCCACGACGAGCGCATGGCCGAACTCGGGGCCTCGCTCATCCCCCGGATGGCCCGGGACGTGACCAGCGACGACATGGTGGGACGGCTCGCCACCTCGCTCGCCCGGCCGGTCGCCCGCCGCCGCCGGGGGCTCTTCCGCCGGCCCTGACCCGCCGGCCCCTCCCCGTCCCCCACCCCAAGGACCCCTGCCGTGACCCCGCTCGACGCCGCCGGCTACCTCATAGCCGGTCTGATGACCGCCGTCGCCCTGTGGCGCATGCCGGCCGCCCTGTGGGGCGACGAGGAGGACCGGCGGCGCCGGGCGCTCTGGGGCTGCTACGCCGGATTCGCGGCGGCGCTCTGGACCAAGACCCGCGTCGTGCGCATCGGGCTCAACGACAGCCCGGTCACCGATCTGTCCGTCCTCATCAAGCACTACACCGCGACCGTCGCGATCCTCGCCATCCTCAGCTACATCGTGGCGATCTACGGGAGTTACGCGGACGCCGGGGCCATCCCCCGCCATGTGCGGTTCGCCCGGCTGATCCAGCAGGTCGCGGCGAAGGCGTCGGTGGCCACGCTCGTCCTGCTGACCGTCCTCTTCTTCACCGTCGTCGACCGCTCCGCCCCCTCGGACCGCTTCGTCGCCGACCACGCCGGCCAGTGGGGCGCGACGCTCTACATGACGGTCTTCTACCTCTACCTCGGTGCCGCGTCCGCCGTCTGCGCCTACCAGTGGGCGCTGGCCACCGGGAGCGCCCGGCGGCTCCATCTGCGGGTGGGGCTGGGGATGATGACGTTCGCGATGTTCATCGGCGTCGGCTACACCGTCAGCCGGACGCTGTTCCTGTGGATCAGCGTCGTGGACCGGCCCGGCGAGGCGTTCGCGCTGCGCTTCGACGAGATCACGGAGGCCGCCCAGCTCGTCCTGTTCGCGTTCTTCGCGGTCGGCGCCTCCGTGCCCGCCTGCCACAACGTCGCGCGCCGCGCGAAGCTCTGGCGGGCCCAGGCCCGGCTGCACCCCCTCTGGTCCGAGCTGATGACGGCCTTCCCCGAGCAGCCCTTCGAACCCCCGGCCCCGCTGCTGCGCGAGCTGACCCGGTTCGGGACCCCGGCCGATCTGCGGATCGACCGCTGGGCGGCGGACATCGCCGACGCGGTGGAGAAGCTGCGCCACTACGTGCCGGACGCACTGCTCCCGGCCGCCGAGGCCGCCGGCGGCGGGCCCGGTCCGACGGCCGACGCGCTCTGGATCCGGGCGGCGCTGGTGGCCCGGGGCGAGGGGGCGCCCGCCGGGCCGGCCGCCGCCGTCGCCGCGCAGCACGCCACCGACCAGGACGGCGAGATCGCCCGGCTCGTCCGGGTCGCCGCCGCCTTCCGCACCGTCACCGAGCAGGACGCCCGGCGGCTCCTGGAGTCCCCCGCGGCCGTCGAGGAGCACCCGGCATGACCACGACCAACGACAGCACCACCGGCGCCCCGGCCGAGCACCCCGTCGCGCGCACCGTGACCGATGTCTTCCAGCCCCGCAACGTCCTGCTGGGCGGGATGCTCGCCATCGGACTGGCCGCCGCGGGCGACTGGACCGGACTCCTCTGGGGGCTGCTCGGCGCGCTGTGCGCCGGGATCGTCCCGGCCGGATACATCGAGTGGGAACGCGGGCGCGGCACCTGGGGCGACCGCCATGTCGTCGACCGGACGAAGCGGGCCCCGATCTTCCTCGTCATCCTCGGCTCCATCGGCGCCGGTTCGGTCGTCATGGTGGCGGGCGGCGCCCCCTCCGGCATCCTCACGGCGATGCTCGCGCTGTGGGCGATGACCGTGGTGCTCCTGGCCGTGAACACCGTCTGGAAGATCTCGGTGGACGCCTCCGTCGCCTCGGCCTCGGTCGCGCTGCTGAGCGCGGTGCACTCGCCGTGGTGGCTGTTCGGGTACGCCATGACGGTGGCCGTGTGCTGGTCGCGGGTCGCCCTCGGCTACCACACGACCGCGCAGGTGACGGCAGGCGCGGCCCTGGGCGCGGCGACGGCGGGCGCGTTCCTGCTGCGGTGAGGGCGGGGGCGTTGCCCGCTGGACGAGGGCGGGGGCGTGAGGCCCGGAGTCGTGTCCCTTACGCGGTCGGGCCGGGAGCCGTGTCCCGATGTCCCGCGTCAGGCGGGGCGGCCCGGTCCGGTCAGGCGGGCCGGTCCGGCCGGGCGCGCGAGGCCAGGACCGCGATGTCGTCCTCGGCGCCGGGGCCGAAGCGGTCGAGCACCGCGTCCAGCAGCTCCTCCATGGCGCCGCTGGGCGGCAGCGTCAGCTCCGAGAGTCTGCGGACGGAGACGTCGATGTCCTCGTCGCGCCGCTCGACCAGACCGTCGGTGTACATGAACAGCACCGTTCCGGGCCCGCAGGCGATCGAGGTCGTACGGTAACCGCCGAAGCCGGTGCCGAGCGGCGGTCCGGCCGGTACGTCCGCGATCCGCGTGCCGCCGGGTCCGGGGTCGATGAACACCGGGGGCAGATGACCGGCGCTCGACACCTGGCACACCTGCCCGGCCCGGTCGACGAGGGCGAGCAGACAGGTGGCAGCCCGGTCGATCCCGGAGCGCTCCACCATCCGGTCCAGCTGCTCCAGGATGCGGTGCGGCGGCAACTGCTCGTCGGCCAGCAGCCGCAGCAGCGAGCGGTAGTGGCTCATGGCGACGGCCGCCTCGACGCCGTGTCCCATCACATCGCCCATGGCCTTGAGGTGGCGTCCGCCGGGCAGCGGGATGACGTCGAACCAGTCGCCGCCGACGAGGGCACCGCGGTCGGCCGGCAGATAGCGGGTGGCGATCTCGATGTGCGGGTGCGGCGGGCGCGGTTCGGAGAGCAGGGAGCGCTGGAGCTCCAGGGCGATGGTGTGTTCATGGGTGAAGCGGCGCGCGTGGTCGAGGCCGACGGCGGCCCGCCCGGCCAGCTCGCGGGCGACCAGCACGTCGTCCTCCGTGAAGACGGGCGAGTCCCCGGCCCTGACCAGGCCCAGCACACCGATCGGCTCGCCGCGCACGGAGAGCGGCACGACCACCGCCGAGTGCATGCCGAGGGCGCGGTAGGCGGCGATGCGGTCCGGGGAGGGGGCGGAGCGGCCGAGCTGGTCGTCGGTCGTGAGGTTTTCGAGAACGGGCCGGTTGGCCGCCAGACAGCGCGGTACGGCCGCGTCCTCCTGGTAGTCGACGTAGTCGCCGGTCGCGCCGAACCGCGCCAGCGCCCCGCGCAGCGCGGGCACCGCCGTGGCGGCGGCCCGCCTCAGCCTCACCAGGCCCGGGGGCGCGGGGCGCACCGGCGTGGCGACCTCCCGGGGGAAGACCTCGACGGTCGCGAGGTCGGCCAGCTCAGGGACGACCAGGTCGACCAGTTCGGCGCAGGTGGTGTCCATGTCGAGGCTGGTGCCGATCCTGCTGCCGGCGATGTCCAGCAGGGTCAGATGGCGGCGGGCCTGGGCCAGCCGGCGCTGTTCCTCGTCGGAGGCTTTGACCTCCAGGACGATCCCGGCCAGGCCGACGATCCGGCCGTCCACCTCCAGCCGGTGGTAGGCGCCGTGCCAGTAGCGCCGGTCGGTGCCGGAGGCGGCGGGCGTCCACCCGCTGGAGGTGATCTCGCGCGCCCGCCCGTCGGCCAGCACCGCGCGCATCAGGTCCTCCCGCACGTCGACCTCGGGCAGCACATCGGCGACCGTGCGGCCGAGGTGGGCGGCGGCCGGGAGGCCGTTGAGCCGTTCGAGGGCCGGGTTGACGTAGAGGAACCGCAGCCCCGTGTCCAGGACGCCCACCCCGGCCGTGGTGCCGTCGAGCAGCGCCGCCAGCGCCCCGGCGTCCAGGGGCGACGGCATGTCGGCGTGCGCTTCGGCCTGCAAGTCAACCTCCTGGGGCGGGGCACGGGACGCCCAGTCCGCCCGGTTCCCTATCGTGGGCCGCCCGCACCGCGCCCGCATCCCCAGGCGGTCCGGCGCGGCCCCCGTACGCCCGGCGCGCATCCTGTACGGAGCACCGGCCGCTCCGTCCACCAGCGCCGCACACCGAAGGGCACACCATGGCATCGTCACCGCACCTCGGCACCACGCTCCCCGACTTCACCCTGGCGGGAGGCGTCCTCGACGGGGACTCCTTCGTACGCCGCGACTACACGCTCTCCGGGGCGCGCGGCCGGGCTCTCGTGCTGGCCTTCTACCCGGGGGACAACACCGCCGTGTGCACCAAGCAGCTCTGCGCGTACTCCTCGGGTCTGGAGACCTTCGAGGGGCTGGACGCGGAGGTCTGGGGGATCAGTCCCCAGGGTGTGGACAGCCATGAGGCGTTCGCCCGCGCGCACGGGCTGCGGATGCCGCTGCTGGCCGATCCGGGGCGGGAGACCGCGCGGGCCTTCGGGGTCGCGGCGCCCGGGATCGGGGTGCGGCGCTCGGTGTTCCTGGTCGATCCCGAGGGGGTGCTGCGGTGGAAGCACGTGGCGCTGCTGGGGGCCACGTTCCAGTCGTTGGACACCCTGGCGACGCACGTGTCCGGCATCCGTAACAGCTAGAACACTGCCGGGACACGGCAGTGTCCGGCGCGCCGCCCGTATGGGACGATCCAGCCAGTTCGACGGATGCGCGGCGGGGGCCGCGGGGGCCGGGGAGGGGTGATCGGATGACCGTGTTCCTCGGTCTCGGTATCGCGGGGATCGCGCTGCTGGCCTTGTCCCTGGTCTTCGACGGAATCCTCGAAGGGCTCTTCGGGGGCCTGCTCGAAGGACTGTTCAGCGGGCTCGTCTCGCTGCCGGTGATCGCCGGGTTCCTCTCGATGCTCGGTTTCGGCGGTGCCATCGTGCTCGGCACGACCGGGGCCGGCACCGTCGTCGCGACCGCCGCCGGCGCGCTCGCCGGCCTGGTCGCGGCCTGGCTGACCTGGAAGTTCAGCCGGGCGCTGATGAGGGACCAGACCGATGCCACACCGCGTGAGTCGGACCTCGTCGGCACCTCGGGCTCCGTGGTCACGGCCATCCCGGCCGACGGGTACGGGGAGGTGCTGCTGCGGCTCGGGGGACAGCCCGTGAAGCTCTCGGCGAAGAGCCAGGTGCCGGTCGCACGCGGCGCCGAGGTCTGGGTCGAGGCGGCGCTCTCGACGACCTCGGTCGCCGTCCGCCCCGTCGAACGCCAGTAGTTCCGCCGGACGCCAGAAGGTCCGCCGGACGCCACACGACTGCCGTCCCCGTCGGGAGGCAGAGGGGGACCGCCTCATGAGTCCAGTTCTGATCGCCGTCGCCGGAGTCGTCGTACTCCTCGTCCTGATCGCGCTCGCCGTGATCACCCGCTACAAGGTCGCCGGGCCCAGCCAGGCGTTCATCATCACCGGCCGCCGCGGCAAGAAGTCCATCGATCCGGTGACCGGCCGGGCCAGCATCGACAACAGCGGCCAGAAGGTCGTGGTCGGCGGCGGCGTCTTCGTCGTCCCGTTCGTCCAGCAGAAGTTCACGCTCGACCTCTCCAGCCGGCACATCCCCGTCGCCGTACGCGGCGCCGTCACCCTGCGCGGGGTCAAGTCGAACCTCGAAGGCGTCGCCATCGTCAAGGTCGGCGGCAGCGAGGACGCCATCCGCGCCGCCGCGCAGCGCTTCCTCCAGCAGCAGCAGGGCATCGTCGGCTTCACCCAGGAAGTGCTCTCGGGCGCGCTGCGCGCCATCGTCGGCCGGATGTCGGTCGAGGACATCATCCGCGACCGCGCCGCCTTCGCGGCCCAGGTCGCCGAGGAGGCCGAGGCCAGCCTGTCCGGCCAGGGCCTGATCCTGGACGCCTTCCAGATCCAGGACATCACCACCGAGGGCTCCTACCTGGAGGACCTCGGCCGTCCGGAGGCCGCCCGCGCCAAGCAGGAGGCCGACATCGCCGAGGCGATCGCCCGGCGCGCTTCGGAGCAGGCCCGGCTGAAGGCCGCCGAGGAGATCGCCGTGGCCGAGCGGACCTTCTACCTCAAGCAGGCCGAGATCAAGGCCGAGACCGAGGCGGCCGCCGCCAAGGCCAACGCCGCGGGCCCGCTCGCCGAGGCCGCCCGCCAGCAGGAGGTCCTGGCCGAGCAGGAGAAGGTCGCCGAGCGGCAGGCCGCCCTGACCGACCGCGAACTCGACACCAAGGTCCGCAAGCCGGCCGACGCCGCCCGCTACCAGGCCGAGCAGGAGGCCGAGGCCCGCCGCATCGCCCAGGTCAAGGAGGCCGAGGCGGACGCCGAGCGCGCCCGGCTGACCGGTCAGGGCGAGAAGCTGCACCGCTCCGCGCTCGCCGAGGCGGTGCGCATCGAGGGCGAGTCCGAGGCCGCCGCGATCGCCGCGCGGGGTGCCGCCGAGGCCGAGGCCATGCAGAAGAAGGCCGACGCCTTCAAGCAGTACGGGGACGCGGCCGTCCTCCAGATGCTCGTCGAGGTGCTGCCTCAGGTCGTCGCCAAGGCGGCCGAGCCGATGAGCGCCATCGACAAGATGACGGTCATCTCGACGGACGGTGCCAGCCAGCTGTCGCGCACGGTCACCGAGAACGTCGCCCAGGGCATGGAACTGCTCAGCTCCACCACGGGCGTCGACCTGGGCGCCCTGCTGGTCAACCTCAAGGGGGCGAACGCGAAGCCGCCGGTCCCGGCCCAGCCGGAGACCGCCGAGCGGAACGGTGCCATCGAGATCAGCGACTGACCCCGGTCCCCAGCGGCTCCCGTGCCCGGCCGGTCCCGTACCGGCCGGGCACGGCCGTGTCCGAGGCCGGCCGTCTCCGCGCCCGGCCCGCTGACCGGCGGAACCCTCCGGATAAGGTAATGCGGATCTAAAGAGACGGCCAAGAACATCAGGCGTACCGCGCGCCCCTCGGGAGGAAGCCATGGGAACCCACCGCACCACGCTGCCCGGAGTCGGCGTCCAGTACGACTACACCACCGAGTCGGGGCAGCACATCTCCGTGGTCGTCCACCACGACGGGCGGCGGTTCATCGGCTTCTACGATCAGGACGACCCTGATTCGTGCCGCCTCTCCGTCCCCCTGACCCCACAGGAGGCGACCGGGCTCGCCCACCTCATCGACGCGGCGCCGATCGACGCCGTACGGACCGAGGGCATCGACCTGGTCACCGAGCACATCCCGCTCGGGACGCGGTCCCCGTACGGCGGCCGGCTGCTCGGGGAGACCCGGGCGCGCACCCGTACCGGGGCGTCGATCGTGGCGGTGCTGCGCACCCACAGCGCGCATCCGTCTCCCGGGCCGGACTTCCGGCTCGCCATCGGGGACACACTCGTCGCCGTCGGTACGCGCGAGGGTGTGGACACCCTCGCCGAGATCATCGCGGAGGGCTGACCGTGCACGACACGACCGCACTGCTGGTGGAGCTCGGCTCCGTCATCCTGGGGCTGGGCATCATCGGACGGTTCGCCGGCCGGATCGGCCTCTCCCCCATTCCGCTCTACCTGCTGGCCGGCCTCGCCTTCGGCGAGGGCGGCCTGCTGCCCCTCGGGGCCAGCGAGGAGTTCACCGCCGTGGGCGCCGAGATCGGCGTCATCCTCCTGCTCCTGCTCCTCGGCCTCGAATACAGCGCCTCCGAACTGGTCACCAGTCTGAAGACGCAGTACCCGTCGGGCGCCGTGGACTTCGTGCTCAACGCGACCCCGGGCGCGGTCGCCGCCCTGCTGCTGGGCTGGGGCCCGGTGGGCGCGGTGGCACTGGCCGGGGTCACCTGGATCTCCTCCTCCGGCGTCATCGCCAAGGTCCTCGCGGACCTGGGCCGCCTCGGCAACCGGGAGACGCCCGTCATCCTCGGGGTGCTGGTCATCGAGGACCTGTCGATGGCCGTCTATCTGCCGCTCCTCACCGCGATGCTCGCGGGCGTCGGCCTGGCGGGCGGCAGCCTCGCGCTCCTCGTGGCGCTCGGCACGGTCGGCCTCGTCCTCTATCTGGCGCTGCGGCACGGCCGGCTGATCAGCCGCGCGGTCTCCTCCGACAATCCGGAGATGCTGCTCCTCGTGGTCCTCGGACTGACCGTCCTGGTCGCCGGGGTCGCCCAGCAGCTCCAGGTCTCGGCCGCCGTCGGCGCGTTCCTCGTCGGCATCGCGCTCTCCGGCGAGGTCGCCGAGGGCGCGCGCAAGCTGCTGACCCCACTGCGGGACCTGTTCGCCGCCGTCTTCTTCGTGTTCTTCGGGCTCTCCACCAATCCGGCCGAGATCCCGCCGGTGCTGCTGCCGGCCGCGCTGCTGGCCGTCGTCACCGTCTTCACCAAGATCGGCACCGGTTGGTACGCGGCCCGGCGGGCCGGGATCGGATCGCGCGGGCGCTGGCGGGCCGGCGGCACGCTCGTCGCCCGGGGCGAGTTCTCCATCGTCATCGCCGGTCTGGCCGTGGCGACCGAGCCCCGTATCGGGCCCATCGCCACCGCGTACGTGCTGATCCTGGTCATCGTCGGCCCGCTCACCGCGCGCTGGACGCAGCCGGTCGTGGAGATGATCCAGAAGCGGCGCGGCACGGCGTCCGCGCCGGCCGCGGGGCCGGATGCGCAGGCCCCGGACTCGGCCGCTCAGGTTCCGTCGTCAGGTGCGGACGCAGCCGTTCCGGCTCCCGCCGCGACGGCGGACCAGGAGCAGGAGCAGGAGCTGGCCGGGTCGAAGGACGGTTCCTGACACACTCGCGCGCCGGGGCCGCGTCGCTCCGGGCTGCGTGGCCCCGACCCGCCCGGCTCCGGTCAGGCCGGGGGCACGACCGGTCCGGGGGCACGTCCCGACCGGCTCCGGTCAGGCCGGGGCCACGTCGCTCCGGGCCGCGTGGCCCCGGCCCGCCCGGAATCGACCAGGCCGGGGGCACGCCCCTGCCCGGATCGGTCAGGCCGGGAGGTCCGGGGCCCAGCCCAGCGGATACGCGTCCGCGCCGCCCACGGGCGCGGCCGGTTCGCCGCCCGCCGCGCTGAAGGCGGTGAGGGCGTCGATCAGCGCGGTGCGCTGCCCGGGGGCGAGGCGGGCGACGACGGCCGCGATCTCCCGGCGGCGGGCGGAGGTCACGTCCGCCACCAGCCTGGCCCCCTCCGGGGTCACCCGGAGGGCGGTCTCGCGCCGGTTGGCCGGATTGATCTGGCGTTCCACCAGACCGGCCGCGATCAGCCGGTCCACCATGCGCATCGCGGTGGACGGGTTCACGCCGAGCCGTTCGGCCAGCGCGACGAGCTTGGCCTCGCCGTGGGTGGCGAGGACGACGAGCAGCCGGAACTGGGGCAGCGTGACCCGGTCCTCGACGGCGGCCAGCGAGCGCGCGGAGACCGCGACCAGCAGCCGCGAGGCGGTGAGCACCGCGCCCGTCACCGCGTCCACGTCGTCCCGCCCCGGGGCGTCGGGGTCGTCCGGAGCGGACGGGCGTTCCTCGGCGGACTGTTCGTGCGCGGCCATGCCTCTTTGTACCGTGCGGGGACGGCGTACTCGAATCGTTCCCCGGACCGGAACCGGAGGACGTCCCGGGGGGGGGTGGGGCCCGGCAGGCTCAGTCCCTGCGGGCTCAGTTTCTGCGGGCTCAGTCCCGGCAGGCTCAGTCCCCCCTGCGGGCAAGCAGGTGGGTCTCCCGGAACTGCCGGCGGTCGGCGGGCTGCGGTGCGCGCACCGCGCGGGCCACCTCGGTCAGTCCGGCCGCCCGCAGCAGCTCCGCCAGCCGGTCGGGCCACCAGCGGTAGGCCGGGGCCACCGCGTGGTCGAAGACCTCCGTCGGGGTCGCGGCGTCGTCGGTGGCCCAGAAACCGATCAGCAGATGCCCGCCGGGGGCCAGCACCCGGTGGAACTCCGCGAGGATCGCCGGCAGCTCCCGAGGCGGGGTGTGGATGACGGACCACCGCGAGAGCACCCCGGCCAGCGAGCCGTCGGCGAGGTCGAGACCGGCCATCGACCCGGTGGTGAACCGCAGCTCCGGATGGGTGCGCCGGGCGGTCGCGATCATCTCGGCCGAGGCGTCGACCCCGCACACGTCGAGGCCGAGCCCGGCCAGGTACGCCGTGACGTCGCCCGGCCCGCAGCCCAGGTCCGCGACCCGGCCGGGTCCGCCCGCCCCCTCGGTCTCCCGGACGGCCTCGGCGAGGACGCCGAGCATGGCCCGGTCCAGCGGGCGGTCGCGCAACTGGTCGCGGAACAGCCGGGCGTAGGTGGGCGCGGCGGCGTCGTACGCCTGGCGGGTGGCGGTGAGGGCGGCGGACTCGGGCATGCCCGCGAGGGTAGCGGCCGGTACGGGCGTGCGGACGGCTGCAGTCGGAACGGAGCGGACGGATCGAGTCCGAAACGGTGTCGAACCGGTACCGAATCCGCCCCCCTTCACCATGACACCATCTTTGGACTGTGCAACGTTTGCACGGTGACCTCTGAATCCGCGCCCGCGCCCGAACCGCACCGGCCGCCCCTGCCCACCGGCTGGCGGCGCACCCTCGCCCGGCTGCCCGTCCATATGTTCCGGGCGGGGCTCGGCCCCCTGTTCCGGGGGCGGCTGCTGCTCCTGGTGCACACCGGGCGCAGTTCGGGGCTGAACCGCCGCACGGTGATCGAGGTCGTGGAGTCCGCCGCCGCCGCCGACGGGCGGCGCAGCTGGACGGTGGCGTCGGGATTCGGGCCCGGCGCCGACTGGTACCGCAATCTGCGCGGAACGCCGCAGGCAACCGTGCAGGTGGGGCGCGCCTTCCACGCGGTGACGGCCCGGTTCCTGGAGCCCGAGGAGGGCGGCGAGCTGATGGCCCGCTACGCTCCGCGCCACCCCCGCGCCGCGCGGAAGCTCAGCGCCTTCATGGGGTTCACCGTCGACGGCGGTACGGAGGACTACCGCCGGGTGGGCCGCGCGATCCCCTTCGTCCGGCTGGAGGAGAGCGCCCGCACCCCGGGCGGGCCTCGGCGGTGAGGGTGTCCGCTGCCGGAACCCGGCAGCGGACGGCCCCACCGGTGGCGGGCGCTCAGATCTCCTTGGCGGGCCAGTCCAGCAGCCGGGCCCCGATCACCGCCGTCTGGAGGGTGTAGCGGTGCATCGGATCGGAGGGGTCCGAACCGGTCAGCTGGTGTATCCGCTCCAGCCGGTAGGTGAGGGCGCGCACGCTCAGCGCCAGCCGCCGGGCCGTCTCGGCCGCCACACAGCCCGAGTCGAAGTACACCGCCAGTGTCTTCAGCAGCGGCTCGGCACCGCCCCGCGCCTCCTGGAGCGGGCCCAGTTCGCTGCGCACCAGATCGGCCATCGCCTGGCGGTCGCGGGTCAGCACGGGGTAGACGAGCAGATCGGCGGAGAACAGGACGGGGTCGTCCAGGCCCATCCGCTCGGCCAGTTCCAGCGCCTCCAGGGCCTCGTCGTACGACTGGACCACGCCGCCGGGGCCGCGGTGCGCCCGGCCCACGGCCACCCGGCCGCCGTCCGTCGCGGCGTGGGCCTGCTTGGCGAAGTAGCGCAGGACGTCGGGCTGGCTGCCGGGCGCGATGCAGATGAGCCGCCCGTCCTTGGTCGTCAGCAGGATCTTGCGCCCGCTGAAGCGGGTCAGCAGCGCCGACTCCACCTGCCGGGGCACGGCGTCCGTCTCGGTGTACGCCTCCGGGCCGGTCGCCACCGCGACGGCGTGCGCCCGGGAGAGCCGCAGCCCGAACCGGGTGGCGCGCTCGGCGAGCCGGCCCAGATCGCTGCGCCCGTACAGCAGGTCGTCGATGAACTCCCGGCGGGCCGCCTCCTCCCGGCGGACGGTCAGCCGCTGGGCCCGCTCGAACCCCTCGGCGAAGGCGTCGACGGCCTGTTCCACGGCGGCCAGCACGCTCTCGGTGGCCGCCGTGGCGGCGGCCGGGGTGGCGCCGGGGGCGGCGGCCGGCCAGGCGCTGCGGGTCTCGGCGAGGTGCATCCGGACCAGCGCGCGCAGCTGGTGCCCGGCCTCGGCGGCCTGCCGGCCCAGCGAGCGACGGGTCTCCAGCTCCTCGCGCGTGAGCCGGCGGCCGGACTCGGCCACGTCGGCCAGAATCCGGGCGTAGCCCTCCAGGAAATGGTCGGGAATCTCCGGTTCCGCCACGTACCCGCCTCCACTTCCTGTGTCGCGTAGATATTTGCACAACCCATACGGGTGAGTGCCGGTGCCCGGCATGCCGACGGGGAGCAACACTGCCGGAATCCGGCAATGCGGTTCGCGGACCCCGGATGACACGATCTCTTCAGCACCGACCGGGGGACCACGGGGGAAACACGGGGGTGCACACGGGGGATACGGGGGAAGACCCGGTCGCCGCGGGGCCGCGCACAGCGGCGTCGCGGCACCGGGGTCACCGCCGCACCCCGGACAGGGCCGGCCCGAACCGCCGGCGGATCGGCAGGGGGCGGAAACGATGCGGGAATTCCTGGACGCGGCACTGTCCTTCCCGACCGTCCTCTTCTCCGCGGCGCTGGTCGTCGTCATCGCCTTCTGGCTGCTCGTCCTCGTCGGCGCCGCCGACCACCACTCCTTCGACACCGATCTGGACACCCACGCCGCCGGGATCGGCGGGGTGCCGGTCACGCTGTCGGTCTCCGTCATGGTCGCGGTCGGCTGGTTCATCTCGCTGACCGGTGCCGTGCTGCTGCACCGCAGCGACGCCGTCGGCACCCTGCGCGCGGCCCTCGCCTGCGCGGTCCTCGCCGGGGCGCTGCTGGTCTCCTGGGCCGTGGTGCGCCTGCTCGTCCGCCACTTCCGGCGCTTCTTCCCGGATCAGCCTCCTCCCTCACGCCAGGACTTCCTGGGCCGGGTCTGCACGATCCGCACGGGCTCCGTGGGCACGGACTTCGGCCAGGCCGAGGTCGCCGCGGCCGACGGCTCGACCGCGATCGTCCAGGTGCGCCAGCTGCGGCCGGCCGACGCCGAGTTCACGTCGGGCAGCCCCGGGCTGCTCTACGCGTACGACGAGGAGGGCGAGTTCTTCTGGGTCTCGCCGTACGACCGCGCGCTCGACCCGGGCCCGCCGACGGCGGCTCCGTAACCCGGCAGCCGTCCACCGCTCCGTCCCTCCGGAGCGCCCGCCCACCGCACCGTCCGCCGTCCGGGCCCGCCCGGCGCCGGTCCGGCCTGCCCCCGGACGCCCGTCCGGGCCCCGCGCCGGCCCCTTCGACTTCTTCCGTTCCGCACCACCCAGCCGCCAAGGACTGACATGGAAGCCATCTCCTTGGGCCTCGGCCTGCTCGTCGCCGTGGTCCTGCTCATCGCGATCGCCCTGCTCCTGATCATCACCCGGCTCTTCCGGAAGGTGGAACAGGGCAAGGCGCTGATCATCTCCAAGACGAAGAAGGTCGACGTGACCTTCACGGGCGCCGTCGTCCTGCCGGTGCTGCACAAGGCCGAGTCGATGGACATCTCGGTCAAGACGATCGAGATCCGCCGCACCGGGCGCGAGGGGCTGATCTGCCAGGACAACATCCGCGCGGACATCCACATCACGTTCTTCGTCCGGGTCAACAAGACCGTCGAGGACGTCATCAAGGTCGCGCAGGCCATCGGCACCGAGCGGGCCAGCGACAAGGTCGCCATCCAGGAGTTCTTCGCCGCGAAGTTCTCCGAGGCGCTGAAGACGGTCGGCAAGCAGCTGGACTTCGTCGACCTCTACACCAAGCGCGAGGAGTTCCGGGACCGGATCATCCGGGTCATCGGCACCGACCTGAACGGCTACCACCTCGACGACGCCGCGATCGACTTCCTGGAGCAGACGCCGATGGCCCAGCTCGACGGCGCCAACATCCTCGACGCCCAGGGCATCCGGAAGATCACCGAGCTGACGGCCATCGAGCACGTGCGGACCAACGAGTTCCAGCGCACCGAGCAGAAGGAGATCACCCGCCAGGACGTGGACGCCCGCGAGACGATCCTGGAGCTGGAGCGCCGGCAGGCCGAGGCCGAGATCAAGCAGCGCCGCGAGGTCGAGACGCTGCGGGCCCGCGAGGAGGCCGTGACCGCCCGGGTCCAGGAGGAGGAGCGCCTGGGGGCCCAGGCCGCGTTCATCAGGACCGAGGAGCAGCTCGGCATCCAGCGGGAGAACCAGGCCCGGGAGATCGCCGTCGCGCAGAAGAACCGCGAGCGGGTCATCGCGGTGGAGAACGAGCGCATCGAGAAGGACCGGCTGATCGAGGTCATCAGCCGTGAGCGGGAGACCGAGCTGAACCGGATCGCCGCGACGAAGGAGGTCGAGGCGGAGCGCCGCGAGGTCGCCGATGTGATCCGCGAGCGCATCGCGGTGGACCGCACGGTCGCCGAGCAGGAGGAGTCCATCAAGACGCTGCGGTCCGTCGAGGAGTCGGAGCGCACCCGCAAGTCGGTCATCATCGCCGCCGAGGCGGAGGCCCAGGAGCAGTTGGTCAAGGACATCAAGGCGGCCGAGGCCGCCGAGGCCGCGGCGACCCACCGGGCCGCCGAGCAGTTGACGCTCGCCGAGGCCCGGCTGAAGACCGCGGACCTGGACGCGCAGGCGAAGCTGCGGCTGGCCGAGGGCATCCGGGCCGAGACGGCGGCGCCCGGACTCGCGGACGTGCAGGTGCGCGACGCGGCGGCCGAGGTCATCGAGAAGACCGGTCTCGCCGAGGCCGAGGCCGCGTCCGCACGGCTGCGGGCCGAGGCGGAGGGGGCCAGGCTCAAGGCGCTCGCCACGGCCGAGGGCACCCAGGCGCAGGCGGCAGCCGACGCGGCGATGATCGGCGAGAAGCTGAAGGCCGAGGCGGCGGGGCTGACGGAGAAGGCGGCCGCGATGGCGGCGCTGGACGACGCCTCGCGGGTGCACGAGGAGTACCGCCTGCGGCTGGCCGCCGAGAAGGAGATCCGGCTCGCCGGCCTGGAGGTCCAGCGGCAGGTCGCCGAGGCCCAGGCGACGGTCCTGGCCACCGGACTGGAGAACGCCGACATCGACATCGTCGGCGGAGAGTCGGTCTTCTTCGACCGGCTGGTCTCGTCCATCTCGATGGGCAAGAGCCTGGACGGTTTCGTCGCGAACTCCGAGACGGCGAAGACGCTGGCCGGACCGTGGCTGGACGGCAGCGCGTCCTTCACGGACGACCTGACCCGGGTGCTCTCCTCGGTGACCTCGGGGGATGTACGGAACCTCACGGTGTCGTCCCTGCTCATGCGGATGATGCAGTCGCCGGGTGCGGGCGTCGGCGCGGACCAGGTCCGTCAACTGCTGGACCACGCACGCTCGCTGGGGCTCGCCGACGTTCCCGTCACGGAGCTGGTGCCGCCCTCCCGCAACGGCGCGCCGGTCGCGTAGCCCCGCGCTCGTACCGGTACGCACCCCCACGACCGTGACTGTTTCACGTGAAACGGTCACGGCCCCCGGGCCCGGCCCCACCCGGCCGGACCCGCCACCGGGCGCCCCGCTCGCTCGACGCCCCCGTGAGGAGACCCGCATGAACACCGTGACCCCGCCCCCCGCCGGGCCGGAGGCCGGGGCCTACGACGTGCTCAGGCGGCGGCTCGGCGCCCAGGCCGCAGAGCTGGTGCGCCGGGCCGAGGCGCTCAACGCCCGCCGGACCGAGGAGTTCGGCTCGACCGGGCTACGCCTGCTCGGGAGCGAACAGATCCGCACCGAGCGGCCCTCGGTCCCCCGCGATCTCGTCGCCGTCGGCGGCCGGCTGCTCTTCGGTTTCGAGCGGGGCCCGGGGCAGCGCGGGGAGCCGGCCGTCGACGAGGTGCTCGCCCTGTACGGGGCGGATCTCGCGCCCGGCACCGGGGGCCCGCTCACGGACGAGGCGTTCGTCCGCGAGTTCCACGGGCTGCACCGGTACTTCCGCGACGCGCGGCTGCTGCGGCTGCGCCGGACCGAGGGCCGGCTGCTGGCCGTCTTCCGCACCGGCGAGAGCGCCGAGGACATCCGGGTGCTGCGCTGGGCCCTGACCGCGGACGGCTCGCCGGGCGCGTTCCTGGACGCCCGGGGCGAGCGCGACCACGTGTTCCCGCCGCAGCACGACGTCACCTGGATCACGGCGGGCCGGGAGGCCCATGTGGCGGGGCGGCATCCGCACATCGCCATCGGCGGGGAGCCCCGGCTGTTCGTCGACACGCTGAACGGCCACCTCACCGTCAAGACCGTCAACGACACCGAGACCCCCGACGGGATCTACCGGGAGCCGGTCGCGGAACCGCTCCAGTCCCTGGCCGACGCCGAGGTCGAGTACGCGGAGCTGGGCCCGCTGGTGCTGCTGCGGATCCGCCCCTACAAGGAGGAGACGCGCCGCCATTTCGTCTTCAACTCCCTGCTGGGCACGGTCGTCCGGCTCGACGGCATCGGCCCGGCCTGCCACCGGCTCCCCGAGGACCAGGGCCTGATCTTCCCCGGCGGCTACTACCTGACCTCCGGGACCGCGAAGACCTTCGACATCGCGCGCCCGCTCACCGACCCCGTCTTCGAGGGGGCCGTGCGCTCCCCCAACGGCGAGGACGTCCTGTACGCCTTCCGCTCGCGGGAGGACGGCCGCGCCCTGCTGCTTCCGTACAACCTGATCCGCCAGGAGGTCGCGACCCCGCTCCAGGGCCGGGGCCACGGTCTGCTCGACGACGGCACGCTGGTGCTGCTGCGGGAGCCGGTGGAGGGCGCGGACGGCGGTGCGGCCCGGGTGCATCCGGTACAGCGCTGGCGGACGCCGTTCGTCTCCGACACCCATGCCGCCTCCCGCCCGGCCGGGGCGGGCCCGCTGGCCCGCATCGGCAACGCGGACCTGGTGCGCGGGATCTCGGACTGCCTGGCGCTCGCGCACGGGGCCGCCGCGACCACCCCGACCGTCGCGGTCTACGAACGGCTGGTCGCGGACTGCTCCCGGGCCACCGACCGCTACCACTGGCTCGACGACGAGGCGCTCGGCGCGCTGGGCGAGCCGCTGGCCGAACTGAGCGGGACCGCTCGCCAGGTGCTGGCCGAGTTCGCCTCCGTGCAGGAGGAGACCCGGCGGGCCGCCGAGGCCGTCGAGGAGACGGCCGAGCGGATCACCGCACTGGTGCGCACGGTGCGCGGCGAGGCCCCGCGCACGGCCGCCGAGTGGGTCGGCCGGCTGACCGATCTGCGCGGCGCCTACGGCCACCTGGCGACGCTCTCGGAGATGCGGTACGCCGACACCGAGCGGATCGCCGGGCTCACCGCGAGCACGGCGGAGGACATCGAGGCGGCGGGCCGGCGTGCGGTGGCGTTCCTGTCGGGCCCCGACGCCTTCAGCGGCTACCACGAGGACGTCGCCCGGCTCACCGAGGAGGCCGCCGGTCTCGCCACCGTCACCGACGCCGCCGCGCTCGGCGAGCGGCTGGCGGCGATGACGGACGGCCTGGGCACGGTGACCGAGGTGGTCGCCGGTCTCGACATCGGCGACGGCGTCGTCCGCACCTCGATCCTGGAGCGGATCGCGGAGGTGCTGGGCGGTGTCAACCGCGCCCGCGCCATGCTCGACCACCGCCGCGGGGAGCTGCTGGACCGGGAGGGCCGGGCCGGGTTCGCCGCCGAGTCCGCGCTGCTGGGGCAGGCCGTCACGGCCGCGCTGGCCGCCTCGGACACCCCGGACGCCTGCGCGGACCAGCTCGCCCGGCTGCTGCTCCAGCTGGAGAACCTGGAGGCGCGGTTCGCTGAGTTCGATGACTTCCTGGCCGAGCTGGCCGAGCGCCGCACCGAGGTGTACGAGGTGTTCTCGGCCCGTCGCCAGACCCTCGCGGACGAGCTGGCCCGCCGCACCGAACGCCTGGCCGGTTCGGCGCACCGGGTCCTGGAGACCATCGCGCGCCGCAGCGTGGCGCTGGCCGACGCGGACGCCGTCCACACCTACTTCGCCTCCGACCCGATGGTCGCCAAGGTCCGCCGCACATCGGGCGAACTGCGCGAACTCGGCGACACCGTACGGGCCGAGGAACTGGACGGGCAGCTGCTGGCCGCCCGTCAGGAGGCGGTGCGCGCGCTGCGCGACCGGGGCGAGCTGTACGCGGACGGCGGGGCGACCATCCGGCTGGGCCGGCACCGCTTCGCGGTCAATACCCAGCCGTTCGAGCTGACGCTGGTGCCGCAGGGCGACGGGCTCGCGTTCGCCGTGACCGGCACCGACTACCGGATGCCCGTCACCGACCCGGAGTTCGCCGCCACCCGGCCGTACTGGCAGCAGACGCTGCCCTCGGAGTCGCCGGACGTCTACCGGGGCGAGCACCTGGCCGCCCGGCTGCTCGCGGAGCACGGCGCGGACCGGCTGGCCGCGCTGGCGGAGGACGAGCTGGCCGCGCTGGTGCGGGAGTCGGCCGCCGCCGCGTACGACGAGGGGTACCAGCGCGGGGTCCACGACGAGGACGCGACCGCGATCCTGACCGCCCTGCTGGAGCTGTACCCCGGGGCGGGCCTGCTGCGCTGCCCGCCCGCCGTCCGCGCCGCCGCCCAGCTCTTCTGGGCGTACGGGACCGACGAGGCGCGGCGCGTCTCGTGGACCCGCCGGGCCCGCTCGCTGGCCCGTGCCCGGGAGACGTTCGGGCTGTCGGGGGCGGTGGACGCGCTCCGGGAGGAGTGGGCGGCGGCGATCGCGGAGGACGCGACGCGGGCCGGCACCGCCGCGGAGCCGGGGGCCGTGGCCGCGTACCTCTTCGAGGAGCTGACCGGCGGTCCGGAGGGCTTCGTCACGGCGGCCGGGGTCCGCGCCTTCCTGGACACGTTCCGCCGGACGACCGGGACCCCGGCGTACGACGAGGACCTGGCCGCGCTCGCGGACGATCTGCCGGCCCGCCGCCAACTGGTGGAGGGGTGGCTCGGCGCGTACGCCGCGTCGAGCGGCGGCGAGCCCGACGCGGGTCTGCTCGCGGAGGCGGTGGCCGTCGAGCTGTGCCCCGAGCCGGTGCTCGCCCGCTACGAGAGCGACGCGCGGCTGACCGCGCGCGTGGACGGGCTGCTCGGGGTCCATCCGCGTATCGACCGCGGCACGCTGACCGTGCGCATCGACGAACTGCTGGCCCGCACCGAACGGTTCCGCGCCGAGACCGTCCCCGGCTTCCGCGCCTACCAGCGGCGGCGCACCGCCCTGGTGGACGCCGAGCGCGCCCGGCTGCGGCTGGAGGACCACCGGCCGCGCGTGATGTCGGCGTTCGTCCGCAACCAGCTCCTCGACGAGGTGTACCTCCCGCTGATCGGCGACAGCCTCGCCAAGCAGCTCGGCACCGCCGACGCCGGCCGGCGCACGGACTCGCAGGGGCTGCTGCTGCTCGTCTCACCGCCCGGCTACGGCAAGACGACGCTCATGGAGTACGTCGCCGACCGGCTGGGCCTCGTCCTGGTCCGGGTCAGCGGTCCGAACCTGGGACACGACGTGACCTCGCTCGACCCGGCGCGGGCGGGCAGCGCCACCGCGCGCCAGGAGGTCGAGAAGATCAACTTCGCGCTGGAGGCGGGCAACAACACCCTGCTCTACCTGGACGACATCCAGCACACCTCGCCGGAACTGCTCCAGAAGTTCATCCCGCTGTGCGACGCCACCCGCCGGATCGAGGGCGTCGGCAACGGCGAACCGCGCACCTACGACCTGCGGGGCAAGCGCTTCGCGGTCTGCATGGCGGGCAATCCGTACACCGAGTCGGGCGCGCGCTTCCAGGTCCCCGACATGCTGGCCAACCGGGCCGACGTCTGGAACCTCGGCGACGTGCTGAGCGGACGCGAGGACGTCTTCGCGCTGAGCTTCGTCGAGAACGCCCTGACCGCCAACCCGGTCCTGGCCCCGCTCGCCGGGCGCCCGCGCGCCGACCTCGCGCTGCTGCTGCGGCTGGCCTCGGGCGATCCGGCCGCCCGCGCCGACCGCCTCGAACACCCCTGCACTCCGGCCGAGGTGGAGCGGATCACCGCCGTGCTGCGCCATCTGCTGACGGCCCGGGACACGGTGCTCACGGTCAACGCCGCGTACATCGCCTCGGCCGCCCGGACCGACGCCACCCGCACCGAACCGCCGTTCCGGCTCCAGGGTTCGTACCGCAACATGAACCGGATCGCCGAGCGGATCATGCCCGTGATGAACGACGCGGAACTGAACGCCGTGATCGAGGACCACTACGCGGGCGAGGCCCAGACGCTCACCTCCGGCACCGAGGCGGCACTGCTGAAACTGGCCGCGCTGCGCGGCACGCTCGATGCCGCACAGGCCGCACGCTGGGCCGCCGTCACCGCCTCGTACGTCCGCACCCAGGCGCTCGGCGGGCCCGAGGGCGATCCGATGACCCGGGCGGTGGCCGCACTCGGCCTCCTCGCGGACCGGATCGCGGCCGTGGAGAGCGCCATCGGCCGGGCCGCCGACCCGCGCAGGCCGCTCACGCACCCGACGGCCCCGGCGCCCCCGGCGCCCCCGGCGCCCCCGACACCCGCAGTCCACTGACCCCACCCGCCACGCGAAAGGATCAGGGCATGCTGGGACACGTGCCTCCACTTCCGCAGCAGCCCCAACGTTCCTCGTTCTCCGGCCACATGGTCGTCTGCGGCGACGACGCGCTCGCCCAGCGCCTCGCGGTCGAGCTGCGGTACGTCTACGGGGAGCGGGTCACGCTGGTCGTGCCGCCGGAGCCCGGCCGGACGGCCCGGCCGGAGCTGCCGCTGACCGGACGCGGCCGGGCCGCCGCGCTGTTCGGCCGGATGTCGTCCGCGATGAGCCGCACCGGCGGCCTCGGCAACGGCGGCGGGAACGGGGACGACGACACCAACGCCGGGGTGGAGGCGGTCAGGGTCCTCCAGGCCGCGGAGCCGTCCGACGAGGTCTTCGAGGAGGCCGGGGTCGACTCGGCCGCCGCGCTGGCCCTGGTCTACGACGACGACGAGCGCAACATCCGGGCCGCGCTCACCGCCCGCCGGCTCAACCCCCGCGTCCGGCTGGTGATCCGGCTCTACAACCGCAAGCTCGGCCAGCATCTGGAGAACCTCCTCGACCAGGCCGCCGCCGTCGCCTCCCCCGGGATCGACCAGACCGCTCTGGACGCCTCCACCACCGTCCTGTCCGACGCGGACACCGCCGCGCCCGCCCTGGCGGCGACCGCGCTCGCCGGTTCCAGCAAGGTCATCCAGGCAGAGGGGCTGCTGCTGAGGGCCGCCGAGCGCACCCCGCCGCCCGGCGGCCAGGTCGCCGACCCCGGGCTCTGCACGCTGGCACTGCTCTCCTCCACCACCCACGACCCGGCCGGCTCCGAAGGCTCGGACAGCAGCGGCGACGAGGGGCCCCAACTGCTGCCGGACCAGGCGCAGGTGGCCGCCGCCACCGGACGCGGGACGATCGTCCTGGAAGCGGTCAGCCAGGCCGGGGCATCCACCGGACGGCGCCGGATGCGGGGCCGGGGCGCGCCCCTGAGCCAGGTGTTCTCGCGCCGGCTGCGCTGGTCCGCGCTGGGGGTGGGCACGGCCGTGCTGGGCCTCGCCGTGGCGTCCACGTTCACCACCGGGGACGATCCGCTGCACGCCGCCTACCTCACCCTGCTCGACCTGTTCGCGATGGGCGACCCGGCGATCGGCGACCCCACCGCCCGGCAGATCATCCAACTGCTCTCCGGGGTGGCCGGGCTGATGCTGCTCCCGCTGCTGGTGGCCGGGGTGCTGGAGGCGTTCGGCTCGCTGCGGACGGCCTCGGCGCTGCGCCGGCCGCCGCGCGGGCTCTCCGGGCACGTGGTGCTGCTCGGGCTCGGCAAGATCGGCACCAGGGTCCTGGTGCAGCTGCGCGAACTGGGCATCCCCGTGGTGTGCGTGGAGGACGACCCGGGCGCGCGCGGCATCCCCGTGGCGCGCCGGCTGCACGTGCCGGTGGTCATCGGGGACGTCACCCAGGAGGGCGTCCTGGAAGCGGCGAAGATCCAGCGCTCGCGGGCGCTGCTGGCCCTGACCAGCGTGGACACCACCAATCTGGAGGCCGCGCTGTACGCGCGCTCGGTCAAGCCGGATCTGCGGGTGACGCTGCGCCTGTTCGACGACGAGTTCGCCACCGCCGTCTACCGCACCCTGCGCACCGCCCATCCGCAGGCGCTGACCCGGTCCCGCTCGGTGTCCCATCTGGCGGCGCCCTCCTTCGCCGTGGCGATGATGGGCCGGCAGATCCTGGGCGCGGTGCCGGTGGAGCGCAAGGTGATGCTGTTCGCCGCGGTCGAGGTCGCGGGGCATCCGCAGCTGGAGGGCCGGACGGTGGAGCAGGCGTTCCGCGCCGGGGCGTGGCGGGTGCTGGCCCTGGACGTGGCCCCGCCCGCCGACCGCCGCCCCGATCTGTCGCCGCCGCCACCCGGCACCGCCCAGGACTCCCCGGGCGGTCTCGTCTGGAACCTGCACCCGGGCTACGTCCTCCAGCCCACCGACCGGGTCGTCATCGCGGCGACCCGGCGCGGTCTGGCGGAACTGCTGCGCCGACGCGCCTCACTGACCCGGCGCTGACGGCGGGGTCCGGGCCCCGGAAATCGGGATGCCCGGCCGGCGTCCCGCCTCCTACGCTGCCGTCCATGGACAGTGGACCGGGGCACGGCCTACTCAACGTCGTGGACATCGAGGCCACCTGCTGGGAGGGGCAGCCGCCGCCCGGTGCGGTGAGCGAGATCATCGAGATCGGGCTGACCGTCGTGGACCTGCGGGCCGGGAAACGGCTGGCCCGCCACCGCGTCCTGGTCCGGCCCGCCCGCTCCTCCGTCAGCGCCTTCTGCACCGAGCTGACCGGGCTCACCCCGGCCGAGGTGGCCACCGGCCTCCCGTTCGCCGAGGCGTGCCGGGTGCTGGCGGCCGAGCACGGGGCCGGGGTCCGGCCCTGGGCGAGCTGGGGCGACTACGACCGCAAGCAGTTCGAGCGCCAGTGCCGCGCGACCGGCACCCCGTACCCGTTCGGCCGCCGCCACACCAACGCCAAGATCCCCTTCACCGCCGCCCACGGGCTGCGCAAGCGCCCCGGCATGGCCGAGGCGCTGCGCATCGCGGGCCTGCCCCTGGAGGGCCGCCACCACAGCGGTGCGGACGACGCGTGGAACATCGCGGCCCTGGTCCTGGACCTGGCGGCCCGCGACGCCTGGCCCCCGCCGGAGACCGACCCGGCGGAGACGTCCCCGGCCTGGACCTTCCCGACCGGGGCCTTCCCGGAGGAGCCCTCCCCGCCCGTCCTCTAGAGCAGGCCGCCCATCGCCTCCCGCACCTCCTTCAGCGTGGCCTCCGCGTGCGCGCCGGCACGGGCGTTGCCCGCCCTGAGGACGGAGCGGAGGTACCCCCTGTCGGCGGCGAGTTCGGCGCGGCGGGCCCGCATCGGGGCGAGCCGGGTGTTGACGGCCTCGGTGACGGTCCGTTTGAGCGCCGCCGCACCGCCGTTCCCGATCTCCTCGGCCACCGCGTGCGGGGTCCGGTCCAGGCAGAGGGCGGCGAGCTGGAGCAGTCCGGACACCCCGGGGCGGCGCGCGGGGTCGTAGGTGATGTGCCGTTCCGCGTCCGTGGTCGCCCTTCTGATCAGCCGGGCGGTCTCGTCCGCGTCGGCGCCGAGCGGGATGGAGTTGCCCCGGCTCTTGCTCATCTTCGTGCCGTCGGTGCCCAGCAGCAGCGGGGCCTCGGAGAGCAGCGCCTCGGGTTCCGGGAAGACCCGTCCGTACCGTTCGTTGAAGCGGCGGGCGATCGTGCGGGTGAGTTCCAGATGGGGCAGCTGGTCCTGGCCGACCGGCACCAGATTGCCCTTGCAGAAAAGGATGTCGGCCGCCTGGTGAACCGGATAGGTGTACATCAGCCCGCTGACGGATGCCTGCCGGGAGTGGGTGATCTCGTCCTTGACCGTGGGGTTGCGGCCGAGTTCGGCGACCGAGACCAGGCTGAGGAAGGGCAGCATCAGCTGGTTGAGCGCGGGGACGGCGCTGTGGTGGAAGACCACCGACCGGTCCGGGTCGATCCCGGCCGCGAGATAGTCGAGCAGCAGGCCCTCCGTGGTCTCGGTGAGCCGCTCGGCGGTGTCCCGGTCGGTGAGTACCTGGTAGTCGGCGATCAGGACGAACACCTCCACCCCGAGTTCCTGGAGCCGCACCCGGTTGTGGAGGGTGCCGAAGTAGTGGCCGAGGTGCAGCGCGCCGGTGGGCCGGTCCCCGGTCATCACCCGGAAGCGCGCGGGGTCGCGCCGGAGGCGCGCGTCGAGCGGGGCGGTGTCCGGGGCGTGGGTCGTGGTCATGATGAGGTCTCTCCTCGCGGTGGCGGATGCGGGGAGGACGGCCCTTCCGGCTCGGAGCCGTACCGGAAGAGGACACAGAAGAAGGGCCGTCCTTTCGAACGGCCCTGGTCCCGTGCTCGTGAGGTGGCCGCTCCTATGAGGAGCGCCACCAGCGACGGCAGGGGAGGAAGGTCATGGCCCCAGCATAGGGGCGGGAGCGGGGGCGTCGCGGCCGATTTCGAGGGCGGCATCCCCCGGGCGCGGGGGCGCCACCGCTACTTCTTGGCGTGCTCGCCCACGTAGAAGAGGATCCAGATGAACCCGGCGAACAGGTGCGTGGCGAAGACGTAGACGCCGACGCGCAGGGCGACGCCGCGCTCCTTCCAGCGTTCGGTACCACCGGCGGCACGGCTGTCGTCGGTGGGACGGCTCTCGTCGGCGGTGCGGGGGATGCCGTCGCCCGTCGTTCCCGTGCCGCTCATGGTCCGCCTCCGTCCGGCGGGACCGTACGGCCTCCGCCCGTCCAGGGTACGCACCGGCGGGCCGTGGGCCGGGCGGAGCGACGAGGTGCGGGGCTCACCCGACCGGGTTCTACTGGGGTGCCATGAGCGAGGCGGGCAGGAAACCGGGGCTGGGGCGGCCCACACCGTCCGATGTGTCGGCCGGGCTGGTCACGGGTCTTTTCTCCATCCCCGAGGGCATGGCCTACGCGGCGATCGGCGGTTTCAGTCCGGTCAGCGGCATCTACGCGGGCGTCGTGCCCACGATCCTCAGCTCGTTCTTCGCCCGTACCGTGCTGATGGTCACGACCCTGACCTCGGCCATCGCGCTGACCTCGCAGAGCGTGCTGTCGGGGGCGGGGCTGGACCCCGGGGACGCGGGGAACATCGCGACCGTCACCGTGCTCGCCGGGCTGGTCATGGTGGTGCTGGGGCTGCTGCGGCTCGGCGCGGTGATGAGCTTCGTCTCCAACGCCGTGATGACCGGGTTCTCGACGGGGATCGCCCTCCAGATCATCACCGGCTCGCTGGACGACGCAACCGGCTACAAGCCCCGGGGCCACAACCGCCTCACCCAGTTGGGCGACTGGCTCGTGCACGTCGGCGACTGGAAGGCGGCCACCACCCTGACCGCCCTGGTGACGGTCGCCGTCTGGGCACTGGTCCGGCTGGTGCGGCGGCTGGAACCGGTGGCGATCCTGATCGCGCTGGTCGCCGTCAGCCTCGGCGTCGGGCTGTTCTCCGTCGATGTGGAGCTGGCCCGGGACATCGCGCGCATCCCGGCCTCGCTGCCGCACTTCACCGCCCCCGACCTGTCCGCGGTCGGCACGCTGCTGCCCGGGGCCTTCGCCGTGGCGCTGGTCGCGCTCGCCCAGGCGGCCTCGATCGGCCCGACGGTCCGCAACCCCGACGGTTCGAAGTCGTCCGTGAACGGCGACTTCGTCGCCCAGGGCCTCGGCAATCTCGGCGGCGGCCTCTTCGGCGCGCTGCCCGCCGGGGGGTCGATGTCCCGGACCGGTGTCGCCGTGAGCGCCGGGGCCCGCACCCGGTGGACGGGGATCTTCGCGGGGGTGTGGCTGGCGCTGCTGGTGCTCACGCTGGGCTCGCTGGCGGAGCGGATCCCGATGCCCGTCATCGGCGGGCTGATCATCGTGATCGGCTGCGAGCTGATCTGGGGCCGCCGCGAGGACATCCTGCTGGTGGTCCGTACGTCCCCGCTGCCGGCCGCGGCCATGGTGGTCACGTTCATCGCCACCACGCAGCTCCCCCTCCAGCAGGCGATCGTGATCGGGGCGCTGCTCTCGCTGCTGCTCTACTGCGTACAGGCGGCCCGGCAGAGCGGGCTGCGCGGTCTGGAGCGCGGCCCCCGCCCCGGCAGCTGGCGGTTCACCGATCCGCCCGCCCGGATCGGGCCGGGCGAGGTGCGGGTCCTCTTCTACGGCAGGGCGAGCCTGTTCGCCGAGGCGCCCCGGATCGACGCCCAGTGGCCCGATGTGTCGCGGGCGCGCGGTTCGGCGGTCGTCCTGGCGCTGCGCACCGCCCCGGAGGTGCCGTCCTCGGCGGTGGTGAAGCTGCTGAGCCGGTACGCGCAGGAGCTGGACGCGCACGGCGGGCGGCTCTACCTGGCGGGCGTCCAGCCCCGGCTGCTGGCGGTGCTGCGGCGCACCGGGCTCGCGGCGGAGCTGGGCGACGACCGGGTGGTGCCGGCGCGGCGGGAGATCTTCGGGGCGCAGGACGAGGCGGTGGAGCGGGCCGAGCGCTGGGTGGCGGAGCGGCGCGCGGCGGGGGCGGCGGAATAGGGAGCGGGGGTGCTCCGTTGTAGGGTGTGTTCAGATAGTTCAATGTTCAACCACAAGGGCCGATCATCCGGTCGTCCCGGGTTTAGGCCACAGCGGCGAGCACCAAGGAGGCGGGCGCCATGCAGTTCGGGATCTTCACCGTCGGAGACGTCACCACCGACCCGACGACCGGGCGGACCCCCACCGAGAACGAGCGGATCAAGGCGACCCTGGCCATCGCGCAGAAGGCCGAGGAGGTCGGGCTCGACGTCTTCGCGACCGGCGAGCACCACAACCCGCCGTTCGTCCCCTCCTCGCCGACCACCACCCTCGGCTACATCGCCGCCCGCACCGAGCGCCTGATCCTCTCCACCTCGACGACGCTGATCACCACCAATGATCCGGTGAAGATCGCCGAGGACTACGCCACGCTCCAGCACCTCGCGGACGGCCGCGTCGATCTGATGATGGGCCGCGGCAACACCGGACCGGTCTACCCCTGGTTCGGCAAGGACATCCGCCAGGGCATTCCGCTCGCCATCGAGAACTACGCCCTGCTGCACCGGCTGTGGCGCGAGGACGTCGTCGACTGGGAGGGCAAGTTCCGCACGCCGCTCCAGTCCTTCACAGCGACCCCGCGCCCGCTGGACGGCGTCCCGCCGTTCGTCTGGCACGGCTCGATCCGCTCCCCGGAGATCGCCGAACAGGCCGCGTACTACGGCGACGGCTTCTTCCACAACAACATCTTCTGGCCCATGGAGCACACGAAGAAGATGGTCCAGCTCTACCGGCAGCGCTACGCGCACTACGGCCACGGCACGGCCGAGCAGGCGATCGTCGGCCTCGGCGGCCAGGTGTTCATGCGCAAGAACTCGCAGGACGCGGTCCGGGAGTTCCGTCCCTACTTCGACAACGCCCCGGTCTACGGGCACGGCCCCTCGATGGAGGACTTCACCCGGCAGACCCCGCTGACCGTCGGCTCCCCGCAGGAGGTCATCGAGCGGACGCTGTCCTTCCGGGACGCCGTGGGCGACTACCAGCGCCAGCTGTTCCTGATGGACCACGCCGGGCTGCCGCTCAAGACGGTCCTGGAACAGCTCGACCTGCTGGGCGAGGAGGTCGTCCCGGTGCTGCGCAAGGAGTTCGCCGCCCTGCGGCCGGCCGGGGTCCCCGAGTCCGCCCCGCTCCACCCGGCCGTCGCCACCACCCCGAAGGAGAGCTGAACCGTGTTCGCCACCGAACCGCTGAGGATCGTCGCCGTCTCGGCCGGGCTGAGCAACCCCTCCTCGACCCGGCTGCTGGCCGACCGGCTGGCCGCCGCCACCCGGGAACGGCTGGAGGCCGACCAGGACCGGGCCGTCGAGGTCCGGGTGATCGAGCTGCGCGACCTGGCCCACGACATCGCGTCCCACCTGGTCAGCGGGTTCCCGTCCGAGACCCTGGCCGAGGCGATCGCGGCCGTGACCGGGGCCGACGGGCTGATCGCGGTCTCGCCGGTCTTCACCGCCTCGTACAGCGGACTGTTCAAGTCGTTCTTCGACCTCGTCGAGAACACCGCGCTGACCGGCAAGCCGGTGGTCGTCGCCGCGACCGGCGGCACGGCCCGCCACTCGCTGGTGCTGGAGCACGCGATGCGCCCGCTCTTCGCCTATCTGCGGGCGGTCACCCTGCCGACGTCCGTCTACGCGGCCTCGGAGGACTGGGGCGGCTCGGGCGACGACCACACCGAGGGCCTGCCGGCCCGCATCCGGCGCGCGGGCGGCGAGCTGGCGCAGGCCGTCTCCGGCGGCCGGGCGGTCTCCGGCGCGTCCAAGACCCTGGGTCTGGACGACGAGGTGGTCCCCTTCGAACAGCAGCTGGCCGCGCTCCGGCCGGCCTGATCACCCCGAGCACTGTGGTTTTGTCCGTTTTGACTACAGTGAGTCGGGAAGGCGCGTGGTGCGGGCGACCGCACCCCGCCCGCAGGTGCGAGCCACAACCGAGCTGGAGGCAGAGATGGGCAGGATCGTGGTGGGCGTGGACGGCTCCGAGTCGTCGATCAAGGCGCTGCACTGGGCCGTGCGCCAGGCGGAGCTGACCGGGGACACGGTCGAGGCCGTCAACAGCTGGGAGTACCCGACGACGAGCTGGGCGTCGATGATGCCGGGCATGCCGGAGGACTTCGACCCGCAGGCCGTCGCCACGGTGTCGCTGAACGAGGCCCTGGAGGAGGCGCTCGGCGCCGAGGGCGCCGCCGCCGTCACCAAGGTCATCGTGATCGGCAACCCGGCGCAGGCCCTCCTCGACCGGGCGAAGGGCGCCAATCTGCTGGTGGTGGGCGCGCGCGGGTACAGCGGCTTCAAGGCCACGCTGCTGGGCTCGGTCAGTCTGCACGTCACCCAGCACGCGCCCTGCCCGGTGACCGTCGTCCGCGACTGATCCCGGCATCCGGTCCCCGGCACGCGTCCGGCCCGCGCCCCCGCAGGGGCGCGGGCCACAAGCGCGGACGCTGCCCCGGGAGGGCTCAGTCCTCCCGGGTGTAGAACATGTAGTACGAGGCCAGCAGCATCGCCGCCCCCGTCAGCAGCCCGAGCACCGACGCCGACAGCACGCTCTTGCCGGACAGGCTGTACAGGAAGCCGATCGAGCCGCCGAACAGCGCACCGTACGCGGCCGCGCTCAGTTCGCGCGGCAGGCGCCGCTGCACCCGGCCGAGCCCGAAGCTGAGCACCGCGAGCACGGCGCCGGAGACCAGGCCGAGCGCGAGCTGCGTACCGGTGAGCACTCCGCCGCCCCGGACGATCGAGGTGGCGTACCAGCCGAGGATCACGCCCAGGGTGACGGGCACCGCCCAACTGAGCGTCGACCGGTGCCGGGGACGCGCGTGCGCTCCGCGCGCCGGCGCCGAAACGTGTGTGGCCATGGCTGAGAGCTCCTTCCGTCGCCCCCGCTTTCCCTCCAGGGCACACCCGGCCGGGTCCCCCGGCAACTCGGATGGGCTACGGCCCCCGGCACGCCCCGGCCATCCGGGATTCCCTGGTGGGGTGCGGACCTACATCTCGGCGGTGCTCTCGGCGGCCTTCCTGGTGCTGCTCGCCGTCCTGGTGCCGCTGAGCGCGCTCTCCGCCTGGGTCGATCTGGAGATCGACGACACCGACCGGTACGTGGCCGCCGTGGCGCCGCTCGCCTCCGACCCCGATGTGCGGGACACGGTCGCGGATCTGATCACCGACGAGGCGATGAAGCAGATCGACGTGGGACCGCTCCAGGAGCCCGTCCGCGACTTCCTCCACCAAGCCGTCGGGTCCTTCACCACCACCGAGGCGTTCCAGGCCGCGTGGAACGCCGCCAACCGCACCGCCCACGAAGCCGTCACGGCCGCGCTCGACGGGCAGACCGGCGAGAGCGTCACCATCGATCTGGCCCCCGTCACCGAGAAGGTGAGACAGAACCTCGTCGACAACGGGGTCCCCTTCGCCGACCAGATCCCCGTCGAGCACACCGACATCCGGCTCATCTCCGCCGACCGCGCCGACCAGTTGCGCCAGAGCTTCCGCTGGCTGCGGGCCGCCAGTGTGTGGCCGGCCGTCGGCACCCTGCTGTTCACGCTGCTCGGCCTCGTGGTGGCGTGGCTGCGCGGCGGCCCGGACCGGCGCGGCCGGGTCCGCGCCCTGCTCGCCGCGACCGCCGTCGCCGGGACCGGCTACGCGCTCGGCGCGCTGGTGCTGCGCGGGGCGCTCGCCCTGGCCCGCGACCGGATCCTCGCGGAGGTGAACGGCACCGAACGGGACGCGGCGGCGGCCGTCTACGACGCGCTGACCGGCTCGCTGCGCACCACGGTGTGGATCGTCCTCGGCGTGGGCCTGGCCTGCGCGGTCTGCGCGGTGGCGACCCGGATCCGGTACGGGCCGAAGCCCTCCGCCCCGGCCGCGGCCCCGGTGGCGGCGGCGCCGGCCGCACCGCCCCGCGCCTGAACCCGCCGGTCCGCCGCGCCGAAGTGCGCGGCGGACCGGGCCGGGCAACAGTGGAGGAGGTGACTGCCGGGGGCGACTGGGAGGTCTTCCGCATGCGCGCCATCGCCGTGAGCACGCTCAGCGCCGGTCCCGCCCTCGTCGAACTCCCCAAACCCGAGCCGGCCCCGGGCGAGGTGCGGGTGCGCGTCGAGTACGCCGCGCTCAACCCGCCCGACCGCGAGCTCTCCGGCCGGCGCCCGCCGCCCGGCCCCCCGCTGGTGGTCGGCGTGGACTACGCGGGCCGGGTGGACATGATCGGCCCGGGGGACAACCGCTTCCGGGTCGGCGACCACGTCTTCGGCCGGGCCGGCGGACCGGCGGCGGGCGCGGGGACCTACTGCGACTACGTGTGCGTCCCCCAGGAATCGGCGATCTCCCTGGTCCCGCGCGGGCTCGACGCCCGGATCGCGGCCGCGCTGCCGTCGGCCGGAATGGCCGCCGCGCAGATCCTGGAGGCGGTGGGGCCGCGCGGCCACGAGAGCCTGCTGGTCGTCGGCGCGGCGGGCGGCGTCGGCAGCTGCCTCACCCAGCTCGCCCGCGCCCGCGATGTGCGGGTGATCGCCGTGGTGCGCGGGAGGGAACGGGCCAGGATGGGGTCGCTGGGCGCCGCCGTCACGGTCGACACCACCCGGGGCGAGGTCGCCGGGGCGATCCGGGAAGCCGGTCCGGACGGGGTGGACGCCCTGGTCGACCTGGCCTCCGCGACGCCCGCCGCGTTCGCCGCGTACGCCGCGACGGTCCGGCCCGGCGGCATCGCGCTCTCCACCAGGGGGGTCGCGGCCGGGGCGGGGCCCGGTGGCGGGGTCCGCCCCGTCGACTTCCGCCTCGAACCCACCCCGGTCCTGCTCGACGTGCTCGCCGCCGGCGCCGCCGAGGGCGTCCTGCGCGTCCCCATCGAGGCCGCACTCCCGCTGGCCGAGGCGCCGAGGGTGCTGGACCCGGGGCGCAGCGGCGGGGCACGCGGCAAGACCGTCTTCGTCCTGCGGGACCATGGAACCTGCTGAACGCGGAACAGGGACGAGGGGGACGCGGGTGACCACCGGGACCGAGGGAAAGCCGTCCACCACCCCGGCGCAGCGCCGGGGCACACCGCCGGTCTGGCTGCGCTATGGTCTGCGCCCCCGCCCCACCCCCGTGCCCTGGGCCGCCGTCGGCCGCGCCGCCGTCGCCCTGGCCGCCCCGCTCGCGGTCGGCTTCGCCGCCGACCGGCCGGTGTACGGGGCGCTGGTCTCCATGGGCGCGCTCTCCGGGGTCATCGGCGACACCGCCGACGCGTACCGGATGCGGGTCCTCAACATCGCCGTGCCGCAGGTGTTCGGCGCCCTGGGCCTCATGACCGGCACCCTGGTGTACGGCACGGGCTGGACGGCCGTCCTGGTGCTCACGCTCATCGGCCTGGTCTCCGGAATGATGTCGACGATCGGCGCGGTCGCCTCCGTGTCCGGTCTGCTGCTCCTGCTCAACGCGGTGGTGGGGGCGGGTCTGCCGATGCCGGACCCGTGGTGGGTGGCGCCGCTGCTGCTGACCGTGGGCGGTCTGTTCGTCCTGGCCCTCACCCTGCTGGCCTGGCCGTTGCGGAGCAAACGTCCGGAGCGGGCCGCCGTCGTGTCCACCTATCTCGCGGTCGCCGAACTGCTGGCCGCCGCGGGCGGACCGGCGTACGAGGCGAAGCGGCAGGCGGTCACCGAGTCCCTCAACACCTCCTACGACCTGATCCTCGCCCACCGCAGCCGCTACCACGGCCGCAGCGGGACGGGGGTGCGGCTGCTCTCCCAGCTCAACGTGGTCATCCCGCTGGTCGAGGCCGCGCCCGCCGTCCACGTGCGCGGAATCCGGCTGCCGGACGCGATCCCGGAGGCCGTGCGCGGGCTGGCCGCCGACATGGCCGCCGGGCGCACCGGCGGCGGCGAACCGGACCTGCCCGCGCCCGACTCGCCCGCCACCCGGGCCGTCGACGGCGCCCTGCGGCACGCCGCCGTGGTCGTCCACAAGACCGACCCCGCCCCGTTCAACGTCGACGACCGGCTCGGCCGCCCGGCCGCGCTCGGCGTCCGCGTCCGGCGCGCGGCCCGCACGGTGCTGCTCTCGGGGACGTCCTGGCGGTACGGGCTGCGCCTGGCGCTCTGCATCGGACTGGCCCAGGCGCTGACCTCGCTGATCGCCGTGCCCCGCTCGTACTGGGTGGCGCTGACCGTCACCTTCGTCCTCAAGCCGGACTTCGGTTCGGTGTTCTCCCGCGCGGTGCTGCGCGCCGTGGGCACGGCGGCCGGGCTCGTCGTCGCGGCCCCGGTGCTCGCGGAGGTGCCGATCGGGTGGTGGGACGTGCCGGTGATGATGGTGCTCGCGGCGCTGATCCCGGCGCTCACCGCGAAGGGCTACGCCTTCCAGACGGCGGCGGTCACCCCGGTCATCCTGCTCCTGTCGGACCTGCTCAACCACCAGGGCGTCGGCCTGGTCTGGCCTCGGCTGCTGGACAGCCTGATCGGCTGCGGAATCGTGCTGGTGGCCGGATATCTGCTCTGGCCGGAGAGCTGGCACACCCGGATCGGGCACCGGCTGGCCGACGCGGTGGCGGACACCGCCGGCTACGTCGCGTACGCCTTCGAGCCGGGCGGCGACAGGGCGGAACGGGTCCGGTCGCGGCGCCGCCTCTACCGCGACCTGTCGTCCGTGCGCTCCGAGTTCCAGCGCGCGCTGACCGAGCCGCCGCCCACCGGACCGCGCGCCGCCGCCTGGTGGCCGCTGGTGGTGGCCGTGGAACGCATCGTGGACGCCACGACGGCGGCCCGGGTCCGCGTCGACCACGGAGCGCCGGAACCGGAACCGGAGGAGGTGGCCGCGGTCGCCACCCAACTGCGCGAACTGGCCGAGGGGCTGCGGGCCAGCGAGGTCCTGGTGGAGGTGCGCGCCGAACTCCCCGGGGACGAGCACGGCGTGTTGGCCCCGCTGCGCCAGGAGGTGGCGGCGGCGCGGGCGATCGCCTCGCCCGCGCCGTAGGAAGCCCGTCAGTCCACGGGGCCGCCGCCCCGCAGCCGGTCCATCTCGCGACGGTCCCGCTTGGTCGGCCGGCCCGCGCCCCGGTCCCGTACCGGAACCTGGATCGCGGCCTCGCGGGGCGGCGGGGGCGGGCTGTTGTCGATGAAGCACTCGGCCGCCGCCGGCGGCCCGACCCGCTTCTTGACGATCTTCGACACCACGACGATCCGGTCCCGGCCCGCGTGCCGCAGCCGCACCTCGTCGCCGACGCGCACCGCCTGGGCGGGCTTGGCCCGCTCACCGGCGACCTTCACATGTCCGGCGCGGCAGGCGGCGGCCGCCTGTGCGCGGGTCTTCGTGAGCCGGACCGACCAGATCCAGACATCGACCCGCACACTGCCCGCCGCCTGCGGCGCCTCACCCGAAACCATGGGTCCGACTGTAGTGCGGGGCGCCGGACCGATGCGGTCCCCGGGCGGCGGTCAGCCGAAGGAGGAGACCACGTCCGCCATCGGGTAGCTGTACACCTCACGGGCGCAGGCGGAGCAGTCGGCGGTGGTGGCGTGCTCGCTCAGCGACCAGAGCCTCGGCGGGAGGTTGTCGCCGCGCCCGTGGGCGAGGTACAGGTCCTCGGGTCCGATCGTCGACCGCAGGGTCTTCGCGTTGCCGACGAGCCGCGCGGCGCCGTCGACGGTGCCCACGGTGGCCTGGAGCAGCAGCCCGTGGGACGAAGCGTTGCTGCGGTGGAAGTACCAGGCACCCTCGTAGCGCATCGCGCCCTGGAACTTGTGCCACAGGGCCTCGCCGTTGAACGTGGCTCCGACCGGGAGCCCGTACGCCTCGTCGGCGCTCACGGCCGTGCCGGTCGCGCCCTCGACGGCGGCGGCGAGCGAGGCCATCGGGTAGGTGGCGACCCGGCCGGGGTCACCGCCGTTGTTGGTGTTGCAGTACTCCCCGATGATCATGTGGTCGGTGCCCGTGCGATCGAGCGAGAGGTACGAGGCCTTGGGGCGGCCGGTGTTGTAGCACTGGTTGCCGGAGGTCGGGCCACCGTTCTTGGCGGCGGTGAACTTCAGCGACGCCACCTGCGGCATCACGTAGCGGTAGCCGTAGGCGTACCAGACGTTGCTCTGCCGCCCGATCCGCTTCTTGTCCAGGACGTCGCTGACGAGCCCGTCGGGGGTCGGGTCGTTGACGTCCGCGTCGTTGTCCGGGTTGAGGTCCAGGATCCGGCGGAAGTCGAAGACCCGCATGCCGTTGGCGGTGTCGGCGACGTAGAGGTAGTTGCCGTACCAGACCATGCCGCCGGCGTGGATGCCGTTCTGCGCGGCGCAGCTCGGCGTGACGGTGGAGACGCAGCTGCCCTCGGCGGCGTGCAGGGCGTCGAAGGAGATGTGGTCCTTGGAGTTCATGTACGGCCAGGCCAGCAGCACATGGCGGTACATCCGGGTCTTCTGGTTGAAGAAGGTGACCCGGACGCCCTTCTCGTTGCAGGCGTCGCTCGCGGACGTCTGCACGCAGTTGTCGCGGCCGGCCGCGTAGTCGCTGCGGCCCGGGTTCTTCGCGTCGTACCCGGCCACGGCGACGGGATCGGCGTCCGAGGTGCCCCAGTCCTCGTCCTCCTGGGCATCCGAAACACCCGAAATGGCCTGCGGCACCCATTCGGTGGAGACGGCGTCGTCGGACTTCCAGCAGAAGCGCTGGTCGGCGGTGAGGTCCGGGCCGTAGACGGTGGGCGATCCGCAGGCGGGGGAATCGCGGTTGGCCTGGGTCATCAACTCGGTGAGCCCCTGACTGGGAAGGCTCGCCGTCAACTTCGCGACCAGCCCGGACAGATCCGTGCCCTTGGCCAGCGCGAAGTCGGCGGGCCGGCCGGGCGCCGGGGCGGCCGCCGCCAGGGCGCCCCGGCTCGCCGCGGCCGTGCCGGGCCCGGCCGTATCGTCCTGCTCGCCCTCGGGTTCGTCGTCGAACCCGTCGTCGGGCATGCCCTCGTGGCCCTGTACGGGGTCGTCGGCGGCAGGGGCCGCGGTGGCGGGACCGGCGGCGGGGGCGGAGGCGTAGGCGGCCGGCACCAGGCCGGAAAGCATCGCCCCGGCCGCGGCGGCACAGGCCGCGAGCCGTATTCGGCGGGATGGGTTCCGCATGGGAGAGCCCTTCTTGTCGCGCATGGGAGGAACAAAGAAATCGGTGTGCCTGACTGAGCGTCAGGCACACCGTTCGATCACGCTAGCAACAAGAAAGAGCACCTTGCGGCAGACATCGGTCACTTGACGACGACACCCACAAGGTCCGCACACCGCCCGCACAGGACTCGGTCCGGAATCGGTCCGGAGTCGGTCAGGAATCGGTCCGGAATCGGTCCGGGATCGGTTCACCCACAGGGCGGGCCGCACCACCGGAGGGCCGGATACGGCCGCTAACCTTACGTATCCGCCCTGGCCAGGGATCAATTCCCGCAGTACGGACATATATCGCACCCAACTCATGCGAAAGGCCTCGCCCATGGGCATTCGGAGCTTGCTGCGCAAGGTGTTCGGCCGTGACCGCACGGAGCAGGACGAGCCGACCACGGCCACGGTCCCGTCCCAGAGCGAGCGCACCCTGGCCACGGAGCCGGCGCCGGAGCCGGAGCCCGCGGGCGCGTCGGAGCCGGTGGCCGAGGCCGCGTCCGAGCCCGCCCCAGCCGCCGCCGCCCGGACCACCGTCCCCGCCCCCGCGTCCCCCAGGCGCTCCACGGCGTCGGAGGACGGCGGAGCCGCCGCCGACCTGGTGGCCGCCGCCTTCGACAACCCGGCCGCCCCCGCCCCGAAGCCCGTGGCCACGGTCCCGGCCCAGAGCGAGCGCACGGCGGTGACGGAGGCGAAGCCGGAGGTGGCGAAGCCGGAGGTGGCGAAGCCGGAGGTGGCGAAGCCGGAGGTGGCGAAGCCGGAGGTGGCGAAGCCGGAGGTGGCGAAGCCCGAGCCGGTGAAGGCCGAGGCAGAGACGAAGCCCGAGCCGGTGAAGGCCGAGGCAGAGACGAAGCCCGAGCCGGTGAAGGCCGAGGCAGAGACGAAGCCGGAGCCGGTCAAGGCCGAGCCGACCGCCACCGCCGAGCCCGCCACCCAGGAGCCCGAGCCCGCCACCGAGGAGCCCGCCCCGGCCCCCGAGCCCGAGGCCGCCACCCCGGAACCGGAGCCGGAGCCGGCCCCCGCCGAGGAGCCCACCCCCGCCGCCACCGAACCGGCCGCCGAGGAGCCCGCCACCGCCGAACCGGCCGCCGAGGCCCCTGCCCCCGCGACCCCGGCGCCCCCCGCCGGCAAGCCCGCGCTCACGCTGGCCAAGGTCAAGACGCGCGCGCCGGAGCTGGTCGGGATGTACAAGGCCGCCCAGGCCGGGCTGAAGGCCCACGGCCTGACCGGCGCACGGGCCGCCGTCTACCTGGTGCTCGACCGCTCCGGCTCGATGCGCCCGTTCTACAAGGACGGCAGCGCCCAGCACCTGGGCGACCGCACGATGGCCCTGGCCGCCCACCTCGACGAGGCCGCCACCGTCCAGGTGGTGTTCTTCTCGACCGACATCGACGGCACGGGCACCGTGGAGCTGGACGGCCACGCGGGCCGGATCGACGAGCTGAACGCCGGCCTCGGCCGCCTCGGCCGGACGAACTACCACCGCGCCGTCGAGGAGGTCGTCTCGCACTACGAGGCGTCCGGGCGGACCGGACCGGCGCTGGTCGTCTTCCAGACGGACGGCCCGCCGGACGTCAAGCAGGCCGCCCGCCAGGCACTGACGGACGCGGCCCGGCTGCCGCTGTTCTTCCAGTTCGTCGCCTTCGGCGAGCAGGACGCCAAGGGCTTCGACTTCCTGCGGAAGCTGGACGCCCCGAACGCCGGCTTCTTCCACGCCGGCCCCGCGCCCCGCGAGGTCGCGGACGCCGCGTTCTACCGCGAGGTCCTGGCCGCCCCGGCCGCCTGGTTCGCGGCCCGGGAGCCGGAAGCCGGCGCCTGACCGGCCGGCAGGCGTACGGTCACGGCGAGCCCGCCCTCCGGGCCCGGCACCGCCGTGACCGTACCGCCGTGCGCGACCGCGATGGAGCGCACGATCGACAGGCCGAGCCCCGAGCCCGGCCCCGTCCTGTCCCGCCCCTCACCGCGCCGGAACGGCTCGAAGAGCCCGGGGACGTCCGCCGCGTCCACCACCGGCCCGGTGTTGCGCACCTCCAGCAGCACCCCCGCGCCGACGTGCGTCAGGGACACGTCCACCCGCCCGCCGGGCACGTTGTACGTCGTCGCGTTGGCGACGAGATTGGCCACCAGACGGGCCAGCAGCACCCGGTTGCCGCGCACCTCGCACGGCTCCGCGTCCACGGTCGCGCCCGGGTGGCAGGCCGACTCCTCCGCCACCACGCGCGCCAGGTCCACGGCCTCCCGCTCGCCCTCCCCCAATCCGCGCTCACTGCGCGCGAGCAGCAGCAGCCCCTCGATGAGCCGTTCGCTGCGCCGGTTGTTGTCCAGCAGCGTCTGCCGGGTGCGGACCAGGTCCTCCGGCGTCGGATCGTCCAGGCCGATCTGGATCGCGGCCCGCTGGGTGGCCAGCGGGGTGCGCAGCTCGTGGGAGGCGTTGGCGATGAACCGCCGCTGGCCGTCGAACGCCTTCTCCAGCCGGGCGAGCAGCGCGTCGAGGGTCTCGCCCAGCTCCTTCAGCTCGTCGTCGGGGCCGTGGGAGCCGATCCGTTCGTGGAGGGTGTGCGCGGAGAGCCGGCGGGCCTTGGCCGTCATGGCGTGCACGGGCCGCAGGACCCGCCCGGCGGTCCACCAGCCGACCGCGACCGCGCAGGCCGTCATCACCAGCAGGGCCGCGATCGACCAGTACAGGAGCTCGTCCCCGGCCGCGTCGCTGACGTGGTCGGTGAGGTCGTAGACGGTCGGCGGGCCGAGGTTGCGGCGGGTCACGAGGGGGCCGTTGACCGCGTAGCCGGGCTGGACGACGGCGGCGCTCCGGGCGATGGCGCGCGCCTGGGAGTCCGTTCCTGAGCGGGAGGCCAGATTGACGGTCGCGAGCAGCGCCGTACCGAGCACCAGGAAGACCCCGCCGTACACGAGCGCGATCCGGGTCCGGATGGTGAGGCGGGGCAGGAGGGCCGGGCGCTTCACAGGGCGTACCCCACGCCCTGCACGGTGCGGATGACGTTCGGCTCGCCGAGCTTGGCGCGGAGCTTGCTCATGCAGACGCGGACGGCCCCGGTGAAGGGGTCGGCGTTGGCGTCCCAGGCCCGTTCCAGCAGCTCCTCGGCGCTGACGGTGGCGCCGTCGGCCTCCAGCAGCAGCTGGAGCACGGTGAACTCCTTCGGCGAGAGGTCCAGCTCGCGGCCGTCGCGGCTCGCGGTGCGGCGCACGGTGTCGAGCCGGATGCCGTGCCGGGCCAGCTGCGGCGGCACGGGGCGGGCGCTGCGCCGCCGCAGGGCGCGGACCCGGGAGACCAGCTCGGGGAACTCGAAGGGCTTGCCCAGGTAGTCGTCGGCGCCCAGGTCGAGGCCGGAGACCCGGTCCTCCATGCTGCCGGCGGCGGTGAGCATGAGAATCCTGGTGCGGGAGCCGGAGGCGACCAGCTGGCGGGCGACGTCGTCGCCGTGCACCCGGGGCAGATCGCGGTCCAGGACGACGACGTCGTAGTCGTGCAGGCCGAGGTAGGCCTGGGCGGCGTCGCCGCTGTACACGGTGTCGACGGCGAACCCGGCCCGTCGCAGCCCGGTGGCGACCAGTTCCGCCAGAATCTCCTCGTCCTCGGCGACCAGTACCCGCATCGTGATGTCCCCTGCCTCGTGCATGCGTGTCCACTCCCTCCCAGGATGCGTCTTTGCTACGGGAAGGGATGTTTCGCAAAGGTCTCCGTCCCCGGGGCGGGGTTTATCCGTGCGAGGGGTTCTCCCCCGGACCGTTAGGATTTCGACCATGGCGGCCACTGGATCCGAGAAGCAGGCGGCGACGGCGTTCTACGTCTCGACCCCCATCTACTACGTAAACGACGCTCCTCACCTGGGCCACGCCTATACGACCGTCGCAGGCGACGTGCTCACCCGCTGGCACCGCCAGCGCGGCGAGAAGGTGTGGTACCTCACCGGCACGGACGAGCACGGTCAGAAGATCATGCGCACGGCCGAGACGAACGGCGTCACACCCCAGGAGTGGTGCGACAAGCTCGTCGAGGAGTCCTGGAAGCCCCTCTGGGAGCACCTGAACATCGCGAACGACGACTTCATCCGGACGACGGAGAAGCGGCACACGGACCGTGTGCAGGAGTTCGTGCAGGACCTGTACGACAAGGGCGAGATCTACAAGGGCGGCTACGAGGGCCCGTACTGCGTGGGCTGCGAGGAGTACAAGCTCCCCGGCGATCTGATCGAGGACGAGGACGGCGTCAAGCTGTGCCCGATCCACAAGAAGCCGGTGGAGATCCTCAAGGAGGAGAACTACTTCTTCAAGCTCAGTGAGTACGGCCCGAAGCTCCTGGAGTTCTACGCGGCCAACCCGGACTTCATCCAGCCGGAGTCCGCGCGTAACGAGATCGTGAACTTCGTGAAGCAGGGCCTCCAGGACCTGTCGATCTCCCGCTCGACGTTCGACTGGGGCGTCCCGGTCCCGTGGGACGACAAGCACGTCATCTACGTGTGGGTCGACGCCCTGCTGAACTACGCGACGGCCGTCGGCTACGGCGCCAACCAGGAGAAGTTCGACGGCACGTTCCCGGCGAACGTGCACCTGATCGGCAAGGACATCCTGCGCTTCCACTCGGTCATCTGGCCGGCCATGCTGATGGCGCAGGGCCTCCCGCTGCCCGGCAAGGTCGTCGCCAACGGCTGGCTGATGGTCGGCGGCGAGAAGATGTCGAAGTCCAACCTGACCGGCATCAAGCCGCAGGACCTGACCTCGCACTTCGGCGTGGACGCCTACCGCTGGTACTTCCTGCGGGCCATCGCCTACGGCAGCGACGGCTCCTTCTCCTGGGAGGACTTCAGCGCCCGCTACACCTCCGAGCTGGCCAACGACTACGGCAACCTCGCGTCGCGGGTCGCGGCCATGGTCGGCAAGTACTTCGGCGGCGCGCTCCCCGAGGCCACGGCCGCGGGCGAGGCCGAGCAGGCGGTCCGGGACGGACTGGCGAAGGCCGTGGCCACGGCCGACCGGAAGATCGGCGAGGAGCTGGACTTCCAGGGCGGCATCCTGGCGGTCTTCGACTTCGTGAAGCAGGTCAACGGCTACATCACGGAGCAGGAGCCGTGGAAGGTCGCCAAGGACGACTCGCCGGAGGGCCGCGCCCGCCTGGCGACGATCCTCTACACGGCCGCCGAGTCCCTGCGCGGTGTCGCGGTCCTGCTCAACGCCGTCATGCCGGAGACCTCCCAGAAGCTCTGGGAGTCCCTCGGCGCCGAGGAGTCCCTCGGCGCCCTGGCCGACCAGCCCGTCCAGGACGCCGGCACCTGGGGCCTCCTCCCCGCCGGCGCCACGGTCACGAAGGGCGCGGTCCTGTTCCCGCGCCTGGAGGAGAAGACCGCGTAAAGGGGCTGCACCCACGCGAGAGGGGCGGGACCGCACCACGGTCCCGCCCCTCCGCCGTATCCGGGGGTCAGCGCGTCCAGTCCTTGAGCGGTTCGGTGTCCAGCTCGATGCCCACCGGATCGGGAAGCCGGACGCTCTTGCCGAACGGCACGGTCACCACCGTCTCGTACCGCACCCCGTCGGGCTGCGAGTGCACCTTGACCTCGCAGGTCTCGCGGTCGATGAGCAGATAGACCGGGATGCCGGTCTCGGCGTACGCCCGCGGCTTCTCGACCCGGTCCCGGCGGTCGGTGTCCTCGTCGTAGGAGGTCACCTCGACGACCATCAGAACGCCGTCCGGGCTGGCCCATTCGCCCTGGCCGACGAAGGTGCCACTGCGGGCGAGCGCCCCGTCGGGCCGGGCGTTCCCCTTACGGTACGTCTCGATGCGCAGGCCCTGTTCGGCGTAGAGCCAGCGCCCGGGATCGGCCTGCATGCACTGCCGAGTAAGCCACTCGATGATCCGCCCGTGGTCCCCGTCCGGCACAGCCTTGACCCCCAACTTCCCGTTCACGAATTCCAGACGCAGCGCTTCTTCCATGCGTATGGCGTGACGGGCCAGATCCTCGAAGACCTCCTGGGTCAGCACACGGTCGTCAACCACGGTCACGCCAGCCTCCTCGGAATCGGTCGGGCAGATCCAGACTACGGGCGGTGGCCTGGGCTCGCGGTCCGTTTCAGCCGCTCAGCGACGCCGCGTCCCCCATCACGATCACGGGCTCCTTCGCCGGGTCGAGCACGGTGAGGAGTTGTTTCATGCGGTCCTCGGTGACGGAGACGCAGCCCTGGGTGGGGCCGCCGTGGTCGACGTGGATCCAGATGCCGCCGCCGCGTTCGTCGCCGAGGGGGCGGGTGGGGTCGAGGGGGGAGGTGCCGGGGACGCGGTTGTAGTCGATGGCGATGACGTAGTCGAAGGAGCCCTCCAGCGGTTCGCCGTGGAAGCCCTCGCCGTGGGCCGTGAAGTCGGGGCTGAGGTCGTACGGGAAGGCGGTGGCCGGGGGTTCGAGGCGGCCGCCGGCGGCGGTGAGGGAGAAGACGCCGACGGGGGAGCGCAGATCGCCCTCGTAGTGCTCGGGGGTCCAGCCGTTCAGGGCGTTGTGGGCGGGCCAGGGGGCCAGGGCGGTCTGCCAGCCGAGGGCCGGGTCGTCCCGGGTGTAGAGGACGGCCGTGGAGCGGTTGGAGTCCGGGGACTCGCCGGTGACGACGAGGGCCTGACGCGCCCCGTCGGGGATGCGCGCCCTGGTCCGGGGCCCGAGCCCGGGGATCTCGCGCGGCGGGGCGGGCGGGCGCGGCCGGGCGGAGGCGGAGGCGGAGGCGGCACCGGGCGGGCCCGGTACGCCCGCGGCACCGTCCGCCCGGGTGGTGGACCCGCCCCCCGGCCCGCCGAAGGCTCCCGATCCGTAGCCGGCCAGCAGCAGGAGGACGGTGGCGCAGACGACGTACGGGAGACGCAGCGGAACGCGCGGACGGGGCACGGGCACGGAGAGCTCCTCAGCGGTCGGGCGGCCGCCGGGCCGTCGCGGGCACGCGGGTCCGCCGGGCCGGGGTCGGTCCCAGGCAGTCTTTGCCGCAGCCGGAGACCGCCAATCCGTGGCCGGGGCCATCCGGGTCTCGTCGTTCGGGTGATTCGTCATATGGGAATGCCCGCGACCGGGCAGCGGACGACGCGGACGGCACGTGCAGGGGCCCGGCACCGGGGTGGACGCCCGGTGCCGGGCCCGTCGCCCCCGCAGCGGCGCGGAGGCATGAGGAAGCCGCTGGGGAAGGGGTGCGGGGTCAGTCCCGGCGGCTCACATCCCCGTGCCGTCGTGGGTCTCGTCCGGGTCGACGCCCATGGTGATCGAGCCGACGACCCCCCGGTCCATGTGCTTCCTGCGGTACGAGAGCTTCATCAGCCCACCGGTGACGCCGCTCTGGTCGTAGATGGTGTCCTCGGTCAACGTGGTGCGGGTGGTGGTGCTGGTGGAGTACGGCGCGACCTTCGCCGAGTCGAGCACCGCCGCCTCGGCGAAGAAGAACTGGCCGGTGTGGCAGGTGTGCCCGCCCTCGTAGCCCGCGTCGGTCATCGTCCCGCCGACATGCACCTTGGTGTGGATGTGCACGGCCCGGCCCTGGTACCAGCCCGGGAAGATCGTCCGGAACTCCACATAGCCGTGCTTGTCGGTGAGCTGGGTGCCGCGCAGGTAGCGCTTGTCGTCCGTCGGCTCGCTGTGGCCGCCAGGGCCTCCGGGGCCGCCGGACGGAGGCGCGCCGGTGGGCGCGTCCGTGGGGGCGCCGGTCGGCGGCGGCCCGGTCGGCGGGGTGCCGCCACCGCCGGGGCCGCCCTGGCTCATGCTCTCGTACCCCGAGTACAGCCCCAGCGCGTCGCAGTGCCAGATGTCCACGGCGGCCCGCTCGACGGGCTTGCAGGTGTCGGAGTCGATCACCTTGAGCCGGAGGGTCATCGGGATGCCCTCCTTGCCCTCCGTGATGTCCTTGCGGATCTTGTCGGCGTCGATGTAGTACGGGCCCTCGGTGGTCTCCGAGGTGAGCCGGTAGCACGCCTCCCTCGCGTCGGCCGGGTTCTTGCCCCGGCCGGCGCTCTCCCCGGCCGAGGCGTTCGCGACCGCCCCGGCGCCGATTCCGGCCGCCGCGACGGCCGCACCACCGGCCAGGAGCATGCGCCGGCGAGTCAAGTCCGCCTTGTGTGAAGGTTCTTGTGTGTCCGTCATGCGGGGGAGGCTAGACAGCCGAGCTGGCAGGGACATGGGCGCGGGCTGTGCGTACCTGTGTGTCTGCGGCGGCCCGGCCCCGGCTCCCGCTCCGTAGGCGAACCGCCCCGAAGAAGACGCGGAACGGCCCCCGCCGGGAGCCTTCGCTCCGGCGCGGGGGCCGTTTCACGTGAAACACGCCGGACGCACCCGATGGGCGCATCCCTCCTACTTGTCGGCGGCGTCCTTCGTGCCGGCGGCCGGCTTGCGGAGCTGGATGTTCAGCTCGCGCAGACGGGCCTCCTCCAGCACCGTGGGCGCGCCCATCATCAGGTCCTGCGCGTTGCCGTTCAGCGGGAAGGCGATCGTCTCGCGGATGTTGGGCTCGTCGGCCAGCAGCATCACGATGCGGTCGACGCCCGGGGCGATGCCGCCGTGCGGCGGGGCGCCGAGGCGGAAGGCCTTGAGCATGCCCGCGAACTCGCGCTCCACGGTGCCGCGGTCGTAGCCGGCGATCTCGAATGCCTTGATCATCAGCTCGGGCTCGTGGTTCCGGATGGCGCCGGAGGACAGCTCGATGCCGTTGCAGACGATGTCGTACTGCCAGGCGAGGATGTCCAGCGGGTCCTTCTCCTCCAGGTCCTTCAGACCGCCCTGGGGCATCGAGAAGGGGTTGTGCGAGAAGTCGATCTTCCCGGTCTCCTCGTCCTTCTCGTACATCGGGAAGTCGACGATCCAGCAGAAGCGGAAGACGCCCTCCTCGAAGTGGCCGGCGCGCTTGGCGGCCTCGACGCGGACGGCCGACATGATCTTGGAAACCTCGTCGAACTCGCCGGCCCCGAAGAACACCGCGTGGCCGGGGACGAGGGAGAGCCGCTCGGTGAGCGTCTTGATGTCCGCCTCGGTGAGGAACTTGGCGATCGGACCGGCCAGCGTGCCGTCCTCGCCCACGCGCACCCAGGCCAGGCCCTTGGCACCGTGCTCGACCGCGTACTCGCCGAGACCGTCGAAGAACTTCCGCGACTGACCGGCGGTGTCCGGCACCGGCAGGGCGCGGACGTGCTTGCCGGCGAACGCCTTGAACTCCGAGTCCGCGAAGACGTCGGAGATGTCGACCAGCTCCAGCTTGGCGCGGAGGTCCGGCTTGTCGTTGCCGTACTTCAGCATCGACTCACGGAACGGGATGCGCGGGAACGGCGAGGTGACGTGGCGGCCGTTGCCGAACTCCTCGAACAGCTCGGTCATGAGCTTCTCGATCGGGCGGAAGACGTCCTCCTGCTCGACGAAGGACATCTCGACGTCGAGCTGGTAGAACTCGCCCGGCGAACGGTCGGCGCGGGCGTCCTCGTCGCGGAAGCAGGGCGCGATCTGGAAGTACCGGTCGAAGCCGGAGATCATCAGCAGCTGCTTGAACTGCTGCGGCGCCTGCGGCAGCGCGTAGAACTTGCCCGGGTTCAGCCGGGACGGGACGACGAAGTCGCGGGCGCCCTCGGGGGAGGTCGCGGTGAGGATCGGCGTCGCCATCTCGTTGAAGCCGAGGGCGACCATCTTGGAGCGGATGGAGGCGATGACGGCAGAGCGCAGCATGATGTTGCGGTGCATGCGCTCGCGGCGCAGGTCGAGGAAGCGGTACTCCAGGCGGCGCTCCTCGTTCACACCGTCCTCGGTGTTGATCGTGAAGGGCAGCGGGGCGGCCTCGCCCAGCACCTCGACCTCGGAGACCTCGATCTCGATCTCGCCGGTGGGCAGCTCCGGGTTGACGTTGTCGGCGCCGCGGGCGGAGACCGTTCCGTCGACGCGGACGACGGTCTCCTTGGTCAGCTTCGACAGCGCCTCGTTGGCGGGCGTGCCCGGACGGGCGACGAGCTGCACCAGACCGTAGTGGTCGCGCAGATCGATGAAGAGGATGCCGCCCAGGTCTCGGCGATTGTGCAGCCAGCCGCTCAGCCGGACGTCGGTGCCGACGTCAGAGGCGCGGAGCTCGCCGCAGGTGTGGGACCTGTACCGATGCATCGTCGTTCATCCAGTCTTCGCGGTTGGGGTGGATTCAGCCTCCCCAGGCTACCGCCCGCGACCGGAGCGTTTCATTGTCATTGTCCGCACCAAGATCGTCCGGCAGCTCCGCTCACGGCCCCTCGGTGGCGTCCCGGGCGCACATCTCCATAAAGTAGGGCAATGCGCACCGAGGACGTCCTGGCCGCGACCGCGACCGGTCTCTGGCGCTGGGACAACCGGGCCGGGACGGTCACCCTCGACGCGGAGGCCGCCCGGCTGCTGGAGCTGCCCGCCGAGTACGGCGTCTACCGCGCTACCGAGGTGCGCGCGCGCTTCCACCCCGTCGACTGGAACGAGATCGCGGGGGTGGTGAACCTCGCGGTCGCCGAGGGCACGCTCGCCGAATCCCGGCTGCGGATCATGGACGAGCACGGCCGGGTGCTGCGGACCGTGCGCAGCCGCTCCAAGCCGTTGATGTCCGAACCGGCCGACGGGCAGGCATACGTCCTGGTCGGCACGCTCCAGGAGGTGGCGGAGCCGCAGCCGGGCACGATCGGGGCGCACACCCCCATCACCGGCGACTGGCGGCGTTCGCGGGAGGCGTTCCTGCTGGACGCGGGACGGGCGCTGGCCGAGGCCCGGTCCACGGCGGAGGTGCTGCGGGTCGCCGCGGCACTCTCCATGCCCGGCTTCTCGCCGGACGGTCTGGCGGTCTTCGGGGTGGACGGCGAGCGGCTGACGATCATCGGCCACCACGGGCACGACGTGGGCGACGAGGGCCCCTTCACGAACATGCCGCTGGAGACCGACTATCCGGCGGCCGAGGTCGTGCGGACCGGGCGGGCGATCTATCTGGCCTCGCCCGAGGACTACCGCAGCCGCTATCCGGCGACCTGGCCGCTGGCGCGGCGGTTCGGACGCCGGTCCTGGGCCTTTCTGCCCCTGATCGTGTCCGGGCGCACGATGGGCACCTGGATGGCAGGGTTCCGCCATCCGGTGGCGTTCTCGCCGGACGAGCGCTCGGTGCTGACGACCGTGGCCCGGATGCTCGCCCAGGCACTGGCCAGGGCGGAGGCCGCGGAGTCCGAGCGGGAGCTGTCGCTGGGCCTCCAGCGCGCGATGATGCCCTCGCTCGGGCCGGACATCCCCGGGATGACGGTGGCGGCGCGCTATGTCCCGACCGGCGGCGGGCTCCAGGTCGGCGGCGACTGGTACGACCTGATCCCCCTGCCGAACGGCCGGATCGCCCTGGTCATCGGCGATGTCCAAGGGCACGACGTGCGCGCGGCGGGGCTGATGGGCCAGCTGCGGATCGCGCTCCGCGCGTACGCCTCCGAGGGCCACCGCCCGGACGCGGTCCTCGCCCGTGCCTCGCGCTTCCTGTCCGGCCTCACGGACGCGTCCGAGGACCCCGTGCGCGGCGCCCGCTTCGCGACCTGTCTGTACGCGGAGGCGGACCCGGAGACCGGCGTCCTGGACATCGCGCGGGCCGGGCACCCCGATCCGGTCGTCGTGACCGCCGACGGCACGGCCGTCATCCGGCAGACCGAGGGCGGGCTGCCGCTGGGCGTCGAGGCGGACGAGGACTATCCGACGACCCGGGTGACGCTGGAGCCCGGCGAGACGATCATGCTGTGCACGGACGGGCTGATCGAGACCGGCGGTCACGATCTGGCCACCGGCTGGGTGCGGCTGCGGCCGATCCTGGAGCGGCGTGCCGAGGATCTGGAGAAGCTCGCCGACGCGCTGGTGCAGGCGGTCCACGGGCCCGATTCGCACTACACGACGGGCCCGCTCGCCGACCGGCGCGAGGACGACGTCGCCGTCCTGCTGCTGCGGCGCGAGGCCACCACCGCACATCCGGGCGCGCCCCGCCGTACCGCGCTGAGCATCGCCCAGGCCGAACCGGAGCGCATCGCCGCCGCCCGGCAGCTGCTGCGCGAGATGCTGCACGACTGGGCGGACGCCGAGCAGGTCGACTCGGCGGTGCTGATGGTGTCCGAGATGGTGACGAACGTGCTGGTGCACACGGACGGCGACGCCCTGATGGTGGCGCAGGCGGTCGGGGAGCACGGGGAGCGGCGGCTGCGGGTCGAGGTCTCGGACGGCAGCGACGAGCTGCCGCACAAGCGGCGGCCGGGCGAGATGGCCTCCAGCGGCCGGGGGCTGGTCCTGATGGAGATGCTGGCCGACGCGTGGGGAGTGGACCCCCGGGGCGCGGGAAAGTCGATCTGGTTCGAGCTGTACGAGGACGAGCTGCCGCCGGGGTGACGCTCCCGGGGGCTACGGGGTGCGGGGCCCGGGTTCGCCGGGCGGGGCGGCCGGCTCCTCGGGGGGCGGGGGCGGACCGGCGCGCAGTTCGCCGATGATGCCGAAGGCGGCGGCGCAGAGGGGTACGGCCAGGAGCATCCCCAGCAGTCCGGCGACGCTCGCGCCGGCGGTCAGCGCGATCATGACCATCGCGGGGTGCATCTGCACGGTCCGGCTCTGGATCATCGGTTGCAGGACGTGGCCCTCCAGCACCTGGACGGCCAGCACCACCCCGAGCGCCCAGAGGGCGATCGCGAAGCCCCGGTCGGCCAGCGCCACCAGGACGGCGACGGCTCCGGAGAGGAAGGCGCCCAGATACGGGATGTAGGCGCCGACGAAGACGAGCGCGCCGAGCCCGACCGCCCCGGGCACCCGCAGGATCAGCAGCCCGATCGTGATGCAGACGGCGTCGATGAGCGCGATGAACGTGGTCCCGCGCATGAAGCCCTCGACGGCCTCGAAGGCGCGCCGCCCCATCGCCTCGACCAGGTCCCCGGTGCCCCGGGGGGCGACGGTGTGCGCGAGGTTGGCGGCCCGGTCGGAGTCGCGCAGGAAAAAGAAGGTCAGCAGGAAGGAGAGGACGGCGGTGGCGAGGAACGAGCCGACCAGGCTGATGCCGGAGAGCAGCCCGCCCGCCGCGCTCGCGCCGAACTTCTCGACGAGCTTCTTGGCGTTGTCGGCGAGCGCGTCCACGTTCGCGCCGTCCTCGAGACCGAAGTGGTCGATGACCCACTGCCCGGCGTCCTTGAGCGAGGCGACGATCTGGTCACCGGTCTCGATGAGCGCCGCGACGACGATGTAGACGGCGCCGCCGCCGACCGCGAGGAGCAGCACACAGGTGATCCCGGCGGCCACCGAGCGGTTCACCCCCCGCGCGGTGAGCCGGCGGTTGACGGGTCCCAGGAGCGCGGTGCCGAGGAGGGCGAGGAGGACCGGCGTGACCGCGGTCTTCAGGACGATGCACAGGAAGACGGCGACACCGGCCACACCGGCGACCAGGAGGACGACACCGCACCAGGCGGCCGTCCGCCGGGCGGCCTCGGGCAGGAGGGGCTTCTGGGTCTGCACCCTTCCACCCGATCACGCCGTGCGGGTGGTGTCCCGCCCGCGCCGCCGTACGGGTGACGGGCCGTCATGCGGCGGCCCGTCACCCGTACGACCGCAACTCACATGCCGTGGACGGCGGGCACGGTGCCGAGGCGGCCGGCCTGGAAGTCCTCGAAGGCCTGCTTCAGTTCGGCCTGGCTGTTCATCACGAACGGCCCGTAGTGCGCCATCGGCTCACGGATCGGACGGCCGCCGAGCAGCACGACCTCCAGGTCCGGGGTGTGGCCGTCCTGCTTCTCGTCCGCGCGGACGGTCAGCGAGGAGCCGGCGCCGAAGACCGCGGTCTGGCCCATGTGGACCGGCCGGCGCTCCTCGCCGACGGTGCCGCGTCCGGCGAGCACGTACGCGAGGCCGTTGAAGTCCTCGCGCCACGGCAGCGTCACCTCGGCGCCGGGGCGCACGGTGGCGTGGATCATCGTGATCGGGGTGTGGGTGATTCCCGGGCCCTCGTGGCCGTCGAGCTCGCCCGCGATCACCCGGAGCAGCGCGCCGCCGTCGGGGGAGGCGAGCAGCTGGACCTGGCCGCCGCGGATGTCCTGGTAGCGGGGGTCCATCATCTTGTCGGCCTTGGGCAGGTTCACCCAGAGCTGGAGGCCGTGGAAGAGGCCGCCGGACTGGACGAGGGACTCCGGCGGCGCCTCGATGTGGAGCAGGCCGGAACCGGCCGTCATCCACTGGGTGTCACCGTTGCGGATGGTGCCGCCGCCTCCGTTGGAGTCCTGGTGGACGAAGGTTCCGTCGATCAGGTACGTCACGGTCTCGAAGCCGCGGTGGGGGTGCCAGGGGGTCCCCTTCGGCTCGCCGGCGGCGTATTCCACCTCGCCCATCTGGTCCATCATGATGAACGGGTCGAGGTACTTGTAGTTGATCCCCGCGAAGGCGCGGCGGACCGGGAAGCCCTCGCCCTCGAAGCCGCTCGGCGCCGTGGTGACGGCGAGCACGGGGCGTGCGGTCGCGTCGGCCGACGCGACGACCTTGGGCAGGGTCAGCGGGTTCTCGACGGTCACTGCGGGCATGGGAGCCACCTCCGGGGATCGTTCTGGAACCAATTTAGTTGAATGGTGAACATCCTGCAAGGCGGAGTTCATTCCCGGGCCTCTCCACACACGCGGAACGGACCGATCCGCACGCGCGGAACGGGCCCGCCCCGCACACGCGGAAGGGGCCCGTACCCAGCGGCACGGGCCCCTTCCGAAGGCGCGGGAGCGCGCGGTCAGCCGTACATGCGACGCATCGCGAAGTCGACCATCTGCTCCACGGCCTTGGCGTCGAAGACGATGCGGTGCTCGCCCTCCATGTCCAGGACGAAGCCGTAGCCGGTGGGCAGCAGGTCGATCACCTCGGCGCCGGTGATCACGAAGTACTTGGAGTCCTTGCCCGCGTACAGCCGCAGCTCCTTCAGCGTGGTGAACATCGGGATCACCGGCTGCTGGGTGTTGTGCAGCGCCAGGAACCCCGGATTGTCGCCGCGCGGGCAGTAGACCTTCGAGGTCGCGAAGATCTGCTGGAAGTCCTCGGCGGCCAGCGAACCCGTGGTGAAGGCCCGGACGGCGTCGCCCAGCGAAGGCGGCGAGGGCTCGGGATACAGCGGCTGCTCGCCGTAGCCGCCCATCGGCTGCTGTGCGCCCTGGTTCTGGTCGTAGCCGTACATGGGACAAAGAGTAATCGGACACATCTGGCCCAAGAGGGGTTGCGTCTTATTACTGGCGGGTAGCATCATCGGAGAGGTCAGCTGATACGTCCGGGCCACCCCTCCACGGGGCGCTGCGCGCCACTGCTATTGATTACGGAGCCTTCCCATGGGGCACTACAAGTCGAATCTCCGCGACATCGAGTTCAACCTCTTCGAGGTCCTCGGACGCGACAAGCTGTACGGCACCGGACCGTTCGCGGAGATGGACGTCGAGACGGCGAAGAGCATCCTCGACGAGGTCGCCCGCCTCGCGGAGAACGAGCTGGCGGAGTCCTACGCGGACGCCGACCGCAACCCGCCGGTCTTCGACCCGGAGACCCACACCGCACCGGTCCCGGACAGCTTCAAGAAGTCGTACCAGGCGTTCATGGACTCCGAGTACTGGCGCCTGGGCCTGCCCGAGGAGATCGGCGGCACGACCTCGCCCCGCTCCCTGATCTGGGGCTACGCGGAGCTGCTGCTCGGCGCCAACCCGGCCGTGTGGATGTACTCCTCCGGTCCCGCCTTCGCCGGCATCCTCTTCGAGGAGGGCAACGAGGCGCAGAAGAAGATCGCCGAGATCGCCGTCGAGAAGCAGTGGGGCTCGACGATGGTGCTGACCGAGCCGGACGCCGGCTCCGACGTCGGCGCCGGCCGCACCAAGGCCGTCGAGCAGGAGGACGGCTCCTGGCACATCGAGGGCGTGAAGCGCTTCATCACCTCGGGCGAGCACGACATGTCCGAGAACATCATCCACTACGTGCTGGCCCGCCCCGAGGGCGCGGGACCGGGCACCAAGGGCCTCTCCCTCTTCATGGTCCCGAAGTTCCACTTCGACTGGACCACCGGCGAGCTGGGCGAGCGCAACGGCGTCTACGCGACCAACGTCGAGCACAAGATGGGCCTCAAGGCGTCCAACACCTGCGAGATGACGTTCGGCGACAACCACCCCGCCAAGGGCTGGCTGATCGGCGACAAGCACGACGGCATCCGCCAGATGTTCCGCATCATCGAGTTCGCCCGCATGATGGTCGGCACGAAGGCCATCGCCACCCTCTCCACCGGCTACCTCAACGCGCTGGAGTACGCCAAGGAGCGCGTCCAGGGCAGCGACCTGTCGCAGTTCATGGACAAGACGGCCCCCAAGGTCACCATCACGCACCACCCCGACGTCCGCCGCTCGCTCATGACGCAGAAGGCGTACGCCGAGGGCATGCGCTCCCTCGTCCTCTACACCGCCTCCGTCCAGGACGCGATCCAGGAGAAGGAGGCTGCGGGCGAGGACGCCAAGGCGCTGCACGGCCTCAACGACCTGCTGCTCCCGATCGTGAAGGGCTACGGCTCGGAGAAGTCCTACGAGCAGCTGGCCCAGTCGCTCCAGACCTTCGGCGGCTCCGGGTACCTCCAGGAGTACCCGATCGAGCAGTACATCCGTGACGCCAAGATCGACACGCTGTACGAGGGCACCACGGCCATCCAGGGCCAGGACTTCTTCTTCCGGAAGATCGTCCGCGACCAGGGCGCCTCGCTCAACGCGCTCTCCGAGGAGATCAAGAAGTTCCTCTCGGCCCACCAGGGCCACGCCGAGCTCGGCGGCGCGCTGGACCAGCTCGCGAAGGCGGCCGTGGACCTGGAGGCGATCGTCGGCACGATGATCACCGACCTCACCGCCACCGGCGAGGACGTCCGCAACATCTACAAGGTCGGCCTCAACTCCACCCGTCTGCTGCTGGCCTCCGGCGATGTCGTCGTCGGCTACCTGCTGCTGAAGGGGGCGGCCGTGGCCGCCGAGAAGCTGCCGTCCGCCGCCGCGAAGGACGTCCCCTTCTACCAGGGCAAGATCGCCGCCGCGAAGTTCTTCGCCGCGAACGTCCTGCCGGGCGTGAGCACCGAGCGCGCGCTCGCGGAGTCCGTCGACAACTCGCTGATGGAGCTGGACGAGGCCGCGTTCTAGGGGCTTCCCGCCGTCACCACGCACCGCCACCCGGACACGCTTCCGGGTGGCGGTGCCGTGCGTGGTGCCGCACGACGGCCGCGCGGCGACCGGCACGCTCCGGGGCGCGACCCCCGGGCACCGGATAGCGGACAGCGCTCTCTCGTTACAGTGAAGAGCATGAGCACCTCCCCCCGCTTCGACCGCACGCACACCGATGACCTGATGGCCTTCCTGATGGCCTCGCCCTCCCCGTACCACGCCGTGGCGACCGCCGCCGCGCGGCTGGAGAAGGCCGGGTTCCGCCAGGTCGAGGAGACGGCGGCCTGGGACGGCACGACGGGGGGGAAGTACGTCCTGCGCGGTGGCGCGATCGTCGCCTGGTACGTGCCGGAGGGCGCCGAGGCCCACACCCCGTTCCGGATCGTCGGCGCGCACACGGACTCGCCGAACCTGCGCGTGAAGCCGCTGCCCGACACCGGGGCGTACGGCTGGCGGCAGGTCGCCGTGGAGATCTACGGCGGCACGCTGCTGAACACCTGGCTGGACCGCGACCTCGGGCTCGCCGGGCGCATCTCGCTGCGCGACGGCACGCACCGGCTGGTGAACATCGCCCGGCCGCTGCTGCGGGTGCCGCAGCTCGCCGTGCACCTGGACCGCTCCGTCAACCCCGACGGGCTCAAGCTCGACCGCCAGAAGCACATGCAGCCCATCTGGGGCCTCGGTGACGTGGCCGAGGGCGACCTCATCCGCTTCGTCGCCGAGGAGGCGGGCGTCGACGCCGAGGACATCACCGGCTGGGACCTCATGCCGCACCCCGTCGAGGCCCCCTCCTACCTGGGCCGCGACCGCGAGCTGGTCGCCGGTCCGCGCATGGACAACCTCCTCTCGGTCCACGCCGCGACCGCCGCGCTCGCCGCCGTCGCCGGCCTGCCCGACGCCGAGCTGCCCTGCATCCCGGTGCTGGCCGCCTTCGACCACGAGGAGAACGGCTCGCAGTCCGACACCGGCGCGGACGGTCCGCTGCTCGGCACGGTCCTGGAGCGCTCCGTGTTCGCGCGCGGCGGCACGTACGAGGACCGGGCGCGCGCCTTCGCCGGCACCGTCTGCCTCTCCTCGGACACCGGCCACGCCATCCACCCCAACTACGCGGAGCGCCACGACCCGACGCACCACCCGGTCGTCAACGGCGGACCGATCCTGAAGGTCAACGTCAACATGCGGTACGCCACCGACGGCAGCGGCCGGGCCGTGTTCGCCGAGGCGTGCGAGCGGGCGGACGTGCCGTGGCAGGCGTTCGTCTCCAACAACTCGATGCCGTGCGGCACGACGATCGGCCCGATCACCGCCGCCCGCCACGGCATCCAGACGGTCGACATCGGTGTGGCCATCCTGTCCATGCACAGCGCCCGTGAGCTGTGCGGCGCCGAGGACCCGGCCCACCTGGCCAACGCCCTGGCCGCGTTCCTGGAGGGCTGACCGCCCGACCCGCTGCCCGGCCCGCCGCATGGCGTCGGCCGGGCCGGGTACCCGCCGCATACACGGTCCGGAGCCTCCGGACCGTCGAGGAGGCGGAATCAATGGGACTCGGAGGATGCATCATTCTCATCGGCGTGGGGGCGATCCTGGCCTTCGCGACGGACTGGGAACTGGACAGCGTCAACGTCCAACTGGTCGGCTGGATCCTGATGGTCGTCGGCGTGGTCGGCGTGTGCGTCTACGCGTCGGTGATGCGGCGCAGGCGCATGGTCGTCCCGCCCTCCACCACCGTGGTGTCCGAGGACGACCGCAGGCTCTGATCCGGCCCCGGAGCGGCCGGACCGCGTGGTCCGATGTCCGGTGAACCCCGATATTCTGGGCACTTGTCCGTGACCCGGAACCGGGCGCGCCACGCCTGTCAGGGAGCCGCTCGTGGAGTTCCGGTTGCTCGGCCCGGTCTGCGTCGACACGCTGACCGGGCCGCTGCCGCTCGGCCCCGCCAAGCGCCGCAGCCTGCTGGCCGCGCTGCTGCTCGGCGCCAACACCCCGGTGTCCATGGCCCGGTTGACGGACTGCCTGTGGGACGACGCGCCCCCGCTGCACGCCCGCACCGTCATCCAGGGCCATGTCTCGCGGCTGCGCGCCCTGCTGGTCGGGGCGGACGCCGAGGCGTACGGGGTGGAACTGGCCACCCTGGGCGACGCCTATGTGCTGCGGGTGCCGGAGACGCTGCTGGACTCGCACCGCTTCGAGGAACTGCTGATGCTGGCCCGGGAGCAGCGCACCCCGGCCGACACGGTCCTCATGCTGAAGGAGGCCCTGTCGCTGTGGCAGGGCCCGGCCCTCACCGGTACGTATCCCAGCGCCCCGCTCCAGGCGGCCGTGCAGGCGCTGGAGGAGTCCCGGCTGGCCACGGTCGAGCAACTGGCCCGCGCCTACGGCGAACAGGGTGAGCACCACCGGGCGGCGGCCGTGCTGCGGGCGGAGTCCGTCGCCCATCCGATGCGGGAGACCCTGGCCGCCTCCCTGATGACCGCGCTGTACCGCTCGGGCCGCCAGTCGGAGGCCCTGGACTGCTTCCACCGCACCCGCCGGCTGCTCGCCGACGAGCTGGGCATCGATCCGGGGCGCGAACTGGCCGACGCGTACGCGCAGATCCTGCGCGGTGAACCCGAACCGCCGGCCGTGGCGGATCCGGCCGGGGTTCCGCGTCCGGCGGAGCCGGAACCGGTGGTGGTGCCCGGCGCGCGGGACCGGCGCGGCCCGGTCGTGCCCCGCCCCGACACCGGGCCCGTCCTCCCCGCTCCGGCCCCGGCGCACCCCGCCGATCTGCTGCCCCGGGCCCCCCGGGGCTTCCACGGGCGCGCCGCCGAACTGACCGCGATCTCCCGGGCCGCCGCGGGCGAGGCGCCCGTCTGCCTGGTCACCGGGCCGGCCGGGGTGGGCAAGACCGCGCTGGCCCTGCACTGGGCGCGCCGCTCCCCCGCCGCGTTCCCGGACGGGCGGCTCTTCGCGGATCTGCGCGGCTTCGGCGACACGGGCGAGCCGACGCCGCTGGAGGTGCTGCGGGAGTTCCTGCTGGCGCTCGGGGTCGCGCCGCGCCGGGTCCCGGAGTCGGTGGCCGGTGCGGCGGCGCTCTTCCGCTCCCTGACCGACCGGCTCAGCCTGCTCGTCGTGCTGGACAACGTCCGGGACTCCGCCCAGGTCAGGCAGTTGCTGCCGGGGGGCGCCGACTGCGTCACGCTGATCACCAGCCGGCACCGGCTGGAGGGGCTGATCGCCTCCGAGGCCGCCGTCCCGGTCCCGCTGGACGTGCTCGAACCCCTGGACGGCACCGCGCTCCTGGCCGGGGTGCTGGGCGAGGAGCGGGTGCGCGCGGAGCCGGTGGCGGCCCGGCGGCTCGCCGAGCTGTGCGGCGGACTGCCGCTGGCCCTGCGGGTCACGGCGGCCCGGCTGGCGGGGCGCCCGCAGTGGACGCTGGCCGGGATGGCGGACGAGCTGGCCGACGAGCGGAGCCGGCTGAGCTATCTCGACGTGGAGGACACCGGGGTCTCCGCCGCGCTGCGGCTGACCGTGCAGCATCTGCCCCCGGACGCCGTGCACCAGCTGGCCCGGCTGGGCCACCACCCGGGCAGCCACTTCGACCCGTACACGGCCGCCGCGCTGGCCGGCACCGATCCGGTGACCGCCGCGACCGCGCTGGAACGGCTCGCCGGCGCCCATCTGGTCACCGAGGCGGGGCCGGGGCGCTGGATACTGCACGATCTGGTGCGGCTGTACGCGCGGGGGCTGGACCCGGCGGCCGGGCCCGGCGCGCTGCTGGGTGTGCTCGACCACTACATCGCCACCGCGCTCGCCGCGGCGGACACCGCCGAACCGGGCGGGGAGCCGTGCTTCGTGCTGCCCGAGGACTTCCGGCGGCCCGTCGCCGTTCGGGACTTCACCGACCGGGCGGAGGCGATGGACTGGCTGGCGGCCGAGCGCGAGGACCTGTCGCTGGCGGCGGCCGCCGCCCGGAGTGCCGGTCTCGACGACCGGGCCTGGCGGATCATCCTGCTCCAGTGGCCGCACGTGGTGTGGCGGGTACGGGACGGCTGGGCGCCGATGCTGGAGCTGGCCCTGGCGGCGGCGGAGGCGATCGGGGATCCGTACGCGGAGTCCCGGGTGCGCAATCTGCTGGGCTGGGTGCTGACGGAGGAGGGCCGGACGGGCGAGGCGGTGGCCCTGCTGGAGCCGTCGCCGGGGCTGGCCCGGCAGGTCGGGGACCGGCTCGGCGAGGCGACCGCGCTGATCAACCTGGCGCTCGTCCAGGCCGAGCAGGGCGGGCTCGATCTGGCGCTGGAGGGGTGCGGCCGGGCGCTGGAGCTGGCCCGGAAGGAGTCCGACGCGCACACCGAGATGCTGGCCCTCCAGCACCTGGCCCGGATGCAGCTCGCGGCGGGACGGCCGCGGGACGCCCTGGACTCGGCCGGCGCCGCCTTCGGTCTGGGCCCCGAGCCCGAGGAGACGGCCCGCCGGGTGCTCCTGACGACGGTGAGCGGGGAGGCGCGGCTCGCGCTGGGCGAGGAGGACGAGGGGGCGCGGCTGCTGGATCTGGCGGCGGCGGACGCCGAGCGGGCCGGCTACGACGAGGGCGCGGTGCGGGCGCTGGAGGCGCTGCTGCGGGTGACGGCCGCCCCGGAGCACGTACGGCGGTACGAGCGGGCGGTACGGCGGCTGGCCGCCGACGGGTGAGTGGACCGGCGGCGCCCGCCGGCCGACGGGCGGGCCGGGTGCTCCTGGCCACGGGGTGAGCGGGACGCGCCCGGCAATCCGGTCGGCCTCCGCCGACGGACGGGCGGAGGCGCCGGTCGCGGGCGCGCGGCCGGCCCCTCCGGTCTCAGTCCTCCGTGTCCATTCCGGCCAGCACCAGCGGCAGCCGGGCGGCGCCATCGGCGGTCACCCGGACGGGGACGCCCCAGTCCTGCTGGTGGACGTGGCAGGCGGGGTACTCGTTGTCGGGGTCGTCGTCGCAGGACGCGGCCATCGCCGAGACGTGCAGGACGCCCTCGGTGACGCCGTCGGCGAGGACCAGTTCGCGGAAGAGGTCGGTGCCCGCGCCGTCGCCGGAGGCCAGCAGCTCCGGCGGGGTGGAGGAGACCAGCAGCCGGGTCGAGGGCCCGTACCGGGTGTCGAGCTTCTGTCCGGCGGGCGCCTGGAAGACGACGTCGAGCCGGAGCGTGCCGGGCGCGATCTCGGTGGCCGCGCGCTGGGTGCGGTGGGCCCGGTCCGCGACCCGTACCGCCTCCTCCGGCAGCCGCAGCCGGGTCAGCCGGTGGCGGGCGGACTCGACGACCACGAGATCGCCGTCCACCAGCACGGCGTCGCTCGGTTCGCGCAGATCCGTGGCGAGCGTGGTGACCTCGCCGCTCGCGGGGTCGTAGCGGCGCAGGGCGTGGTTGTACGTGTCGCTGACGGCGACGGACCCGTCGGGCAGCGCGGTGACGCCCAGCGGGTGCTGGAGCAGCGCCTGGCCGGCGGCTCCGTCGCGGTGGCCGAAGTCGAAGAGCCCGGTGCCGACGGCGGTGTGCACGGCTCCGTCGCGGTCGACCCAGCGCAGGGCGGAGGTCTCGGAGTCGGCGACCCAGAGCCGGTCCGGGGTCGCTGCGAGGCCGGACGGCTGGGCGAACCACGCCTCGGCGCCCGGCCCGTCGACCAGCCCTTCGTTGGTGGTGCCGGCCGCGACCCGTACGGTGCCGTCCTCGGGGTCGTACGTCCACAGCTGGTGGACCCCGGCCATGGCGATCCAGAGCCTGCCGTCGAACCAGGCGACGTCCCACGGCGAGGAGAGGTCGACGTCCCGGGCGGGGCCGCTGGTGGCCGCGGACTGCCACCACTGGCGGCCGGTGCCGGCGATCGTCGTCGTCTCGCCGGTCGCGAGGTCGAGGGCGCGCAGGGCGTGGTTGACGGTGTCGGCGACGGCGATCCGCCCGTCGGGCAGGGACGCGAGTCCCTGGGGTTCGCTGAACCGGACCGTCTCGGGCCCGCCGTCCGCGAAGCCGCGTTCGCCCGAGCCGAAGTGGCGGCGGACCGTCTCGCCGTCCGCGTCCAGCTCGACCAGCCGGTGGCGGGTGGTGTCGGAGACCAGGAAGCCGCCGTCGGGCAGGAGCAGCGCCTTGCCCGGGAAGCGCAGGTGCGTGGCGACCGGCTCGGGCGCGACGTAGGGGCCGTCACCGCGTCGCAGGGTGCCCTTGGCGGCGTGTTCGGCCTCCAGCTCCTCGACCAGCTTCTCGATGGCGTGGGCGTGGCCCTCGCCGGCGTGCTGGGCGACGACATAGCCTTCGGGGTCGATCACCACGAGGGTGGGCCAGGCGCGGACCGCGTACTGCTTCCAGGTGGCCAGCTCGGGATCGTCCAGTACCGGGTGGTGCACCTCGTACCGCTCGACGGCGTCGACCACCGCCTGGTGCTCCGCCTCGTGGACGAACTTCGGGGAGTGCACCCCCACGATCACGACGGTGTCGCGATGCTTCTCCTCCAGCGCGCGCAGCTCGTCGAGCACATGCAGGCAGTTCACACAGCAGAAGGTCCAGAAGTCGAGGATGACAATGCGTCCTCGCAGGTCGGAGAGGGTGTACTGCTGATCGCCTGTATTGAGCCAGCCGCCCTTGCCGATGAGTTCGGGGGCCCGGACGCGTGCACGTGTTGCCATGGGAACAGTCAACAGCACCGTGGCGTCCCCGCATTCCCCCAGGGGCTCGGGGAACCTGTGAGCCATGAGACTTCTCGTGCGTGAGCGCCTGTTCGGCATCGGTGACGACTACTGGATCGAGGACGAGAACGGCCGCAAGGTCTTCCTGGTCGACGGCAAGGCCATGCGGATGCGTGACACCTTCGAGCTGAAGGACGCGCAGGGCCGCATCGTCGCGGAGATCCGGCAGAAGCTGCTCAGCCTCCGCGACACCATGCTGATCGAGCGCGACGGCGAACAACTGGCCAAGGTCAAGCGCAAGCGCCTCTCCCTGCTCCGCAACCACTACCGCGTGACCCTGGTCGACGGGACCGAACTCGACGTCAGCGGCAAGATCCTCGACCGCGAGTTCGCCGTCGACTACGACGGCGAACTCCTCGCCCAGATCTCCCGCCGCTGGCTCACCGTCCGCGACACCTACGGCATCGACATCGTCCGCGACGACGCCGACGCCTCCCTCCTCATCGCGGTGGCGGTCTGCGTGATCGTCCTCGCGGAGAAGGAGCACGAGGACTGAGGCGGATGCCCTGCCCGAAGGGCCCCTGTTTCACGTGAAACAGGGGCCCTCGCGTCGGACGGGCGGAACGCGCCGGCGTGACCGGATCGACCGGCTACAGCCGCCGGTCCTTGAGCGCCGGGAACTGCTCGCGGGTGGTGGCGACCTTCGCCGGGTCGATGTCCACGGTCAGGACCTCCTCGTCGGCACCCGCCTCGGCCAGGACCTCGCCCCAGGGGTCGACCACGATGCTGTGGCCGGCCTGCTCGATTCCGGCATGGGTGCCGGCGGAGCCCACGGCGAGGACGTACGCCTGGTTCTCGACGGCGCGGGCCTGGGCGAGCAGGGTCCAGTGGGCGCGGCGGCGCTCGGGCCAGCCGGCGGCGACGACGAGGGTTTCGGCACCGGCGTCGACGAGACCGCGGAAGAGTTCGGGGAAGCGCAGGTCGTAACAGGTGGCGAGGCCGAGCGTGGTCCCCGGGAAGGGGACGGTCACCAGCTTCTCGCCGGCGCCCATCATGACGGCCTCGCCCCGGTCGAAGCCGAAGCGGTGGATCTTGCGGTAGGCGGCGGCCCGTTCGCCCTCGGGGGTGAAGACCAGCGTGGTGTTGTAGAGGGTCCCGTCCGGGTCGCGTTCCACGAAGGAACCGGCGTGCAGCCAGACTCCGGCCTCGGCGGCGGCCTCGGCCATCACGGTGTGGGTGGGGCCCAGCAGCGGCTCGGCCTCGGTCTCGAAGGCGGTGTACGCGAAGGCGCCGACCGGCCACAGCTCGGGCAGCACCACCAGATCCGCCCCCCGCTGCGCGGTCACCAGCGAGGCAGCGCGTTCCCTGCGGGAACCGACGGATTCGTCCGGGTCTACTGCGATCTGGATGAGGGAGGCGCGCACACTACCACCGTCCTGACATTCGAGCCGTGAACACCGGCCTACGATCGTCACACGAAAGCACTGCCGGGGTGCCTGATCGCAGCGTAACTTAGCGACCGAACCTCATCGCAGCTCGCAGCCCGCGCCCAGCACTCCAGCCCATGCACCGCAGAACCGCCACGAGGGGTCCCGTGACCGTCCATCCCAGCCTCCAGACCTACGCCGACGCCTGGACCCACTCCATCGAGTCGATAGCCGAGCTGGTGAGCCCGCTCGCCGAGGGGGAGTGGAACGGCCGCACGCCCTGCCCCAACTGGTCGGTGCGCGACATCGTGTCGCACATCATCGGCATGGAGAGCGAACAGCTCGGCGATCCGCGCCCGATCCACACGCTGCCCCGCGATCTGTACCACGTGCAGAGCGACTTCGCCCGCTACATGGAGATGCAGGTCGACGTCCGCCGTCACCACACCGCCCCGGAGATGACCTCCGAGCTGGAGTACACGATCATCCGGCGCTCCCGTCAGCTGCGCAACGAGACGCGTGACCCGCAGACCATGACGCGGGCGCCGCTCGGCGCCGAGCAGACCCTCGAAGTGGCGCTGCGGATGCGCGCCTTCGACGTCTGGGTGCACGAGCAGGACCTGCGGACCGCGCTGGGCAAGCCGGGCAACCTGGACTCCCCCGGCGCGGCGGTCGCCCGGGACGTCCTGCTCCTGGGGCTGCCGAAGGTGGTGGCCAAGGACGCGGGCGCCCCGGCCAACTCGGCGGTCGTGCTGGATGTGCACGGGCCGGTGGAGTTCCTGCGGACCGTCAGGGTGGACGCGGAGGGCCGCGGTTCGGTGGACGGCGCGCCGTCGCTGGGCCCCGCCGTGACGCTGGCGATGGACTGGGAGACGTACGTACGGCTGGCCTGCGGGCGGGTGCGGCCGGGCGCGGTCGCGGACCGGGTCAAGGCCGAGGGCGACCAGGAGCTGGCCGAGGCCATCCTGCGGAACTTCGCCGTCACCCCGTAACGCGTCGTCCGGAGGTGCCCGCCCCCGTCGGGGGGGGTGGGCACCGCCGGACGGGCCGCGGGCCGGGCCGGTCAGGCCGGGACGTGCACGGCCTCCACGCGGCTGATCACGTGGTGCTCGCGTTCGCGGTGGGCGGCCTTGAGCCGCAGCCGCAGGATCTGCGCGACGCCGAGCGCCTCCAGGACGAAGACCGAGGAGAAGGCGACGCGGTAGTTGTCGCCGGTCGCGTCCAGCAGCACGCCGACGGCGAAGAGCGTGGTCATCGAGGCGATGAAGCCTCCCATGTTGACGATGCCCGACGCCGTCCCCTGCCGCTCCGGCGGGTTGGCGGGGCGGGCGAAGTCGAAGCCGATCATCGAGGCGGGCCCACAGGCGCCCAGCACGACGCACAGGGTGACCAGCAGCCACATCGGGGCGTGGTTCCCGGGGTGCAGGATCGTCGCCGCCCACAGGAGCGCGGTCGTGCCGACCGTCCCCAGCGTCAGCGGCAGCCGCGCCGCGTGGTGGCGGGCGATGATCTGCCCGTAGACCAGGCCGATCGCCATGTTGGAGAGCACCACCAGCGTCAGCAGCTCCCCCGCCGTCCCCCGGCTCAGCCCCTGGTCCTCGACCAGGAACGGCAGCCCCCACAGCAGCAGGAACACCATGGCCGGGAACTGCGTGGTGAAGTGCACCCACATCCCGAGCCGGGTGCCGGGCTCCCGCCAGGAGGCGGCGATCTGCCGGCGGACGTACGCGACGCCGGCGTGCTCGACGGGCGGCGGTTCGAAGCCCTCGGGGTGGTCCTTCAGGAAGAGCAGGACGAGCACCAGCACCACGACCCCGGCCAGGGCGCTGCCCACGAAGGTCTGGGTCCAGCCGAAGCCGTGCAGGGCGCGGGCGATCACGAGCGTCGAGACCAGGTTGCCCGCCATGCCGAACAGCGCGGCGACCTGCCCGATCAGCGGTCCGCGCCGGGCCGGGAACCAGCGCGCACCCAGCCGCAGCACGCTGATGAACGTCATCGCGTCGCCGCAGCCCAGCAGGGCGCGGGAGGCGAGCGCGGTGCCGTACGACGGGGAGAGCGCGAAGCCGAGCTGGCCGAGGGTGAACAGCACGGCCCCCAGGGCCAGCACCTTCTTGGTGCCCAGCCGGTCGACCATCAGGCCGACGGGTATCTGCATGCCCGCGTAGACGAGCAGTTGGAGGATGGAGAAGGTGGACAGCGCCGAGGCGTTGACGTGGAAGCGGTCGGCCGCGTCGAGTCCGGCGACGCCGAGGCTGGTGCGGAAGATGATCGCCACGAAGTAGACGGCGACGCCGATGCCCCAGACCCAGGCGGCACGCCGGCCGCCGGGCGGATCACCGGGCAGGGACAGGGTCGGGGCGGCGGCGGAACTCACCTGTCCTCACCCCGGACCAGCACCTTGACCCGGCCGACGTGGCGGCGGACGACCTGTGCGGCGCCCTCCTCGTCACCGGACCTGATCGCCTCCAGCAGCTCGCCGTGCTCGGCGATGTTGGCGGCGATCCTGCCGGGGTGGGCCTCCATGACGGCGACGCCCATGCGCAGTTGACGGTCGCGCAGTTGGTCGTAGAGACGGGACAGGATCTCGTTGCCCGCGTACCGGACGATCTCGGCGTGGAAGCAGCGGTCCTTCACGGACACGGCGGCCAGGTCACCGGCCTCCGACAGCCGCCGCTGCTCCTCCAGCAGTTCTTCGAGCCGGGCGATCAGCGTCGCGGGGGCGGGCACCGCCCGGCGTACGGCGAACTCCTCGACCAGCAGCCGGGTCTCCACGACGTCCGCGATCTCCTGGGCGGAGACGGCGAGCACCAGTGCGCCCTTCTTCGGGTAGAGCTTGATCAGCCCCTCGACCTCCAGCCGCAGCAGCGCCTCGCGCACGGGCGTCCGGGACACCCCCACGGCCTCGGCCAGATGGCCTTCGGTCAGCAGCGTCCCGCCCTCGTAGCGGCGGTCCAGGACGGCGTCCTTGATGTGGGTGTAGACCCGCTCGGCGGCGGGCGGCGGCTTCACGGGCGGCAGGGCGGGGGACGGGGCTGGAGCAGGCATGCACACAGCATAGATACAACATGCACGCAAGACGGAACCGTTCCAGGATGCGGACGCCGGCGACCGGAAGCGCCGCCCCCGGATGTCCGGAGAAATCACCCCTCGTACGCCACAACCATTCCTCGCCCCCATAGGTCTCATCAGCGCGCGGCACCCTCATGTGGCCGCATTCCAGGGGCGTTTGGAGCGTTCAACTTGAATATCGGCATTACGGGCATAAGGCGCGTTTCCGCCACCGCCACGGTGGCGCTCACCGCAGGGGCCGTCATCGCGAGCGGCGCCTTCGCCTCCACGGCGCAGGCCGCCACGCCGCCGACTCCCTCGATCGTCGCCAAGGGCGGCTTCGTGATGAACAACGGCACGGGCAAGACGCTGTTCACCAAGGCAGCGGACACCCGTCGCTCCACCGGCTCCACCACGAAGATCATGACCGCCCGGGTGGTCCTGGCCCAGAAGGGCCTGAACCTGGATTCCAAGGTCACGATCCAGAAGGCGTACAGCGACTACATCGTCTCGAAGGGCGCCTCCTCGGCCCGCCTCATCGTGGGCGACAAGGTCACCGTCCGCCAGCTGCTGTACGGCCTGATGCTGCCGTCCGGCTGCGACGCCGCGTACGCGCTGGCCGACAAGTTCGGCTCCGGCACCACGCGTGCGGCCCGGGTGAAGTCGTTCCTCGGCAAGATGAACAGCACGGCCAAGTCGCTCGGCATGAAGAACACGCACTTCGATTCGTTCGACGGCATAGGGAACGGGTCCAACTACTCGACCCCGCGCGATCTGACGAAGCTCGCCAGCAGCGCGATGAAGTACTCCACGTTCCGCACGATCGTGAAGACGAAGTCGACCAAGCAGAAGGTCACCACGAAGAGCGGCGGCTACCGCTACATGTCGTGGACCAACACCAACAAGCTGCTGGGCACCTACAGCGGCACGATCGGTCTGAAGACCGGTTCCGGCCCGACGGCCAAGTACTGCCTGGTCTTCGCGGCCACCCGCAACGGCAAGACGGTCATCGGCACCGTCCTCGCCTCCACCTCGGAGGCGGCCCGCACGTCGGACGCGAAGAAGCTGATGGACTACGGCTTCAAGAAGTAGCCCGCTCGCTCGGCACGGCACGCGGCACGGCTCGGCTCGGGTCGCCGCAGGAGGGGTCCCGCACGGCGGGGCCCCTCCCGTCGTGTGCGGGGAGGTCCGACCCCCGGCACCGGCAGACCCCAGGGTGTGCGCAGACCCTAGGGTGTGCGGATGCCCCCGACCTTCGACCTCCGCGACGAACTGCCCGCCGCCCTCGCCGGACCCCCGGCGGCCTGGCGGTTCGTCGAACGCTTCGCCGCACGACTCGGCGCGCCGGCCGGACCGGACGACGGCTTCCCGGAGTCCGAACTCGCCGCCGCCGAAGGCCGGCTCGGACTGCGGCTGCCGGAGGCGATGCGCGAGTGGTACGGCCGGTTCGGACGCCGCCACGACCTCCTGCACGGTGCGAGGACACTGCTGCCCCCGGACGAGCTGGAGGCGGACGACGAGGCCCTGACCTGGCAGGTGGAGAGCTTCTGGCTGTACCAGATCGCCGTGCCGCTCGACCGGTGCGCGGAGGCCGACCCGCCCGTGGTGATCGACGGGACCTCGCAGGCGTACGAACACTGGGAACCCTACGCGGACCGCTTCTCCACCGCCTGTGTGGAGACGGTGCTGTCGGAGAACACCCTGTGCGGGGACTGGGGCGGCTGGACCCGGGAGGGGCTGCCCGGCGACACCGCGCGCCTGGAGCGGTCCCTCACCCCCGTGCCGCCCCTGCTGACCGTGGGCGGCGCGCGGAGCGCGGGCCGGTGGTACGCGGGCGCAGAGGTCCTGGTGCACGACGACCGCTCGGACGACGCGGTGGAGCGGGGACGGCTGTACCTCCGCGCCTTGACGCGCGAGGCCCTGGACGAGAGCCTGGCCACGCTTCCGGGACCGTGGACGGAGACGGCGGGCGGCTGAACAGCCACCGGGCGAGGGGTTCGCGAGGCGGTCCGAGCGGATTTCGCCGTCGGCCGATCCGGTGGCACGCGGTACGGCCCGGCGGCACGATGCCCGCATGCGCCCCGTTCTCGTCCTCGTCCACAGCCCCTCCGTGGGGCCCTCCACCTGGCACCCGGTGGCCGAACGCCTCACCGCCGCGGGCCACTCCGTGCGCGTGCCGTCGCTGCTGGACGTGGGCGCGGGGGGACCGCCGTTCTGGCCCCGGGCCGCCTCGGCCGTCCGGGACGGGCTGTCCGGGATTCCGGCGGACCACCCCGTCGTCCTGGTGGCGCACAGCAACGCGGGGCTGTTCCTCCCGGCCGTCCGCGCGGGGCTGGACCACCCGGTGACGGCCTCGGTCTTCGTCGACGCCGCGCTGCCGGCCCGTACCGGACCGACCCCCGTGGCACCGCCCGACCTCCTGGACTTCCTCCGCCCCCTGGCCGTGGACGGCATACTGCCGCGCTGGACGGACTGGTGGGACGAGGCGGACGTGGCCCCGATGTTCGCCGCCCCCGAGACGCGCCGGCGGATCACCGAGGAGCAGCCCAGGCTGCCGCTCTCCTACTACGAGCAGCACGTCCCGGTCCCCGAGGGCTGGGACGACCACCCCTGCTCCTACCTGCTGTTCGGACCGCCGTACGAGGAGACGGCCGAGGACGCCCGCGAACGGGGCTGGCGGACCGCCCGGCTGCCCGGCGAACACCTGCACCAGACCGTCGACCCCGAGGGCACGGCCCGCCTCCTCCTGGAGCTCTCCGGCAGCGGCGGGGCTACGGAGGCGGAGCGGCCGTAGCGCGGCCGATCCCGCGACGGTGGGGCCGCGCGAAGGCGGAACGTCTATGCCGCCTGCCTCCTGCCACGAGATGGCTGCCGCACCGTGGGAGGGACGCGATCTCACCCCCGAACCGATGCCCCGCTCACCGGACTTCGGCGGCCGGCCTTGCGGCGCGGGCGGTGAGGTGGCGGCGTTCGGCGGCGCTGGTGGCCCGGCGGGCGGCCTCCCGGTACTGCGCGGCGGCGGAGGCCGTGTCGCCCAGCAGCTCCAGCAGATGGGCGCGGGTGGCGAACAGCCGGTGGTGGCCCGCCATCCGCTTGTCGTCCTCCAGCCCGGCGATCAGGTCGAGCCCGGCCGCCGGCCCGTGCACCATGGCGACGGCCACGGCCTTGTTGAGGGTGACCATCGGGTTCGGTGCCAGCTCCTCCAGGAGTCCGTACAGCAGCAGGATCTGCGGCCAGTCCGTGGCGTCCACGTGCGCGGCCTCGTCGTGGACGGCGGCGACGGCCGCCTGCACCTGGTACGGGCCGACCTCGCCGCGCGGCAGCGTCGCGGTGAGCAGGGCGCAGCCCTCCGCGATCAGCTCCCGGTCCCACCGGCCGCGGTCCTGCTCGGCCAGCGGGACCACATCGCCGCCGGGGCCGGTGCGGGCGGGGCGGCGGGCGTCGGTGAGCAGCATCAGGGCCAGCAGTCCGGCCGTCTCGGCGTCCTCGGGCAGCAGCCGGTGCAGCCAGCGGGTCAGCCGGATCGCCTCGGCGGACAAGGCCGGGGCCGTGAGGTCGTCCCCGTCCGTCGTCACGTACCCCTCGTTGAAGATCAGGTACAGCACGTGCAGCACGGCCCGCTGCCGTTCCGCGCGGTCGGAGGCGTCGGGCATCCGCAGCGGTTCCCCGGAGTTCTTGATCGTCTGCTTGGCCCGGCTGATGCGCTGGGCCATGGTCGCCTCCGGTACGAGGAACGCCGCCGCGATCTGCGCCGTGCTCAGGCCCCCGACCGCGCGCAGCGTCAGCGCGATCCGGCTCGGCGCGGACAGCGCGGGGTGGCAGCAGAGGAAGAGGAGCGCCAGCGAGTCGTCCCGGTCCGTGGCCGCATCCGCGTCTGCGGCCCGGCTGAGCAGCTCCGCCTGCGGGGTCGCCAGCGCCATCCGGTCCTCCCGGAGCCGGCGCGCCCGCTCGCTGCGCACCTGGTCCACGAGCCTGCGCGAGGCGACGGTGACCAGCCAGCCCCGGGGGTTCTCCGGCGTCCCCTCCGCCGGCCACTGCACCGCCGCGGCGAGCAGCGCCTCCTGCACGGCGTCCTCGCACATGTCGAAGCCGCCGTACCGGCGCACGAGCGCGCCGAGGACCTGCGGCGCGAGCGCACGCAGCAGGTCCTCCACGCGGTGTTCCTCGGTGCGGCGGTCCTCGGCGTGGCCGGCCTGGCTCACACGTCCGCCGCGGACTCGTGCAGCACCGGCCACAGCTCGACCGGGTCCTCCGACGCGAAGGGCATGTCCGCCGCGATCTCCTCCGCCCGCTCCTGGCTCTCGCAGTCCAGCAGGTAGAAGCTGGCGATGTACTCCTTCGTCTCCAGGTACGGCCCGTCCGTCACGGCCGGCACGCCGTCCTTCCGCCGCACCAGCCTGGCGTTGACCGCGTCCGCCAACCCGTAGGCCCCCAACAGCTCCCCGCTCTCGCGGTACTTCGCGTTGAACGCCTCCTGCCGGGCGATCGCCTCGGGCCACGCCTCGGCCGGGAAGGAGTCCCACTTCTCCTGGTTGCCGTAGATCATCGCGATGTACTTCATCTCGGGTGTCCTCCCGCTCCCGCGCACCCCTCCGGCGCGCTGTCACCCTTCAGTCGGAGCGGACGGCCGGGCCTCGACATCCGGCCGACACTTTCTCCGAACCTTTTTCGCGCGCCCCGTGCGGCTGCGGATGATCAAGGTAATCCCCACGCTCCGTGCCGGTCCACGTGTCCGGCCGGCGCCCTCCGGTCGCGGCTCAGCCCTGGCGGATCGCGGCCTGGAAGGCGTCCCAGGCGGCAGGGGCGACGACGAGGACGGGGCCGTCGGTCCGCTTGGAGTCGCGGATGGCGACGGTGGAGGGGATGTTGCGGGCGACCTCGACGCACTCCTGGCCGGCGTTTCCCCCGCTGTAGCTGGACTTGACGAACCTGTACGCGGGCACGCGGTCTACAACTCCTTGATGATTCCGTCGATCAGTGCGACCGAGTTGCGCTGAGCGAGGGCAAGGCGCGTCATGCGGTCGAAGATCCGGTCGTGACGCTCGGCATCAGTATCGCTCTCCAGCCACAGAGTGGTCGAGGTGGTGTCCATGTGGACCACGTCCAAGGCCCCGGGCTCGGCGAACGACACGATAGTGAAGGCACTCGTCATGCCGGGGTGGGCACCGGCGAGGTACGGCATGACCTGGAGTTTCACGTTGGGGCGCCGGGCCATGTCCAGCAGGTGGCCGAGCTGTGCCCTCATCACCTCGCGTCCACCGACCAGTTGGCGGAGCGCACTCTCCTGCACGAGGGCCCATAGCTCCAGCGGCCGGTCGCCGGTCAGGCGGGCCTGCCGGGCCATGCGGGCCTCGACGAACGGCTCGATCTCGTCGGGGTCCTCCCAGGAGCCGTTGCCCACAGCGAGCGCACGCGCGTAGTCGGCCGTTTGCAGCAGGCCCGGCACGATGGCGAGTTGCCAGGTGCGGATGGCCGTCGCGATGTCCTCCAGCGCCACGTACTCGACCATCGACTGAAGCCCCGGGTACTGGTTCCACCAGCCGCTGGCCTTGCGCCGTTCGCGGTCCGCCCTGGCCAGGGCGAGAAGCCTGCCGATCACGGCGTCGTCCGCTTCCCCGTACAGGTGGCACAGGGCCCGGACGTCAGGGTCCCGGATCGGGACCAGACCCCGCTCGATCTTCGCCACCTTGGCCACCGACGCCGTCAACGCGTCGGCAGCGTGCGACTGGCGCATGGAGCGAGCTTCGCGCAGCCGGAGCAGTTCGCCTCCAAGGCGGCGTCCGAGCACGGTGGAGACCGTACGCCCCCGGTCCGGGCTGTTACCTGCCACGGTCGTCTCCCTCCCTCAAGGGCCTCAGTCTGAAGCGCCGGACCATCGAACACCAATTAGGGCAGAGAATTTTCTGCCCGAACTTATTGCTGCCCCTGACCAGCTTCCGCTACGTTCGGTCGCGTAGCCATCACTCAGTGGCACCGATCGGCGGAAGCGCACCGCCCTGCCCCGCAGGGTCCGGCAAGGCCACCGCCCGTACCAACGGAGGCACGCGACCATGACCGCAGCCCAGGAGAAGAGCCCCGCGCCCGACCCCGTCCCCCCGCTCTACGAGGACACGCTCGCCTATACGCCGACGGCGCGGAGCGTCACGTTGTCCCGGAGGCGGGTGGCGCGGCTGGTGCGGGAGTGGGGGTACGGGGCGCGGGCCGGGGAGGCGGCGCTGTTGACCGGGGAGTTGGCGACCAACGCGCTGTTGCACGGATCGGTGCGGGAGCGGCTGTTTCAGGTGCGGGTCGCCGTCGTGGGGGACGTGCTGCGGATCGAGGTGGCCGACCCCCGGGCGGACCGGCTGCCCGAGGTGCGGGTGGCGGGGGAAACGGACCGCTTCGGGCGAGGACTGGTGATCGTGGACGCGATCGCGGACCGCTGGGGTGTGGAGCCCCGGTGCGTGGGGAAGACGGTGTTCGCCGAACTGGTGCTGGGGCACGCGGCGGACGCGGCGGCAGGCCGCCTGCCCGTGGGCTGACGGCCTGCCGAAGGGGCCCCCGGGGGTCAGCGGGGCCAGGCGCAGTGCACGTGGCGGCTGTGGCCGGTGTTGCCGGGGCCGAGGACTTCCGTCGCGCCGAGCTTCCGGCAGGCGGCCATGAACTGCTTGTGCGGGGCGCCGCTGCCGACGTGGCGGCCGTTGATGTGGGTGATGTCGAAGGCGATGCCCGCGTAGTGGCGGGAGTTGGCGCTGTGGTCGCCGCCGACGATCTCGGAGACCGAGAGCCGGTAGGCGTACTGCGTACGGAGCTTGAGCAGACCGTTCAGCATGCGGGTGTCGAGCGCGACGCGGCGGTTGGGCTTGTCGCCCCAGGGGCTGGTGAGCGCGCCCTTGCCGTTCGAGGTGTCGATGACGTTCTGGCGGACCGTGGAGCCGGCGTGCGTGCCGCCCGGGTGGACCGTGGCGAGGCTGATCTGCTTCTGGGCCAGGATCTGCTTGGCGAGGGACGCCCGGGTGTCCGCCTTGAGGGCGGGGCGGTCGGACGCCACCGCGACCGACGTGGTCAGGGCGGCAGCGGCGACCAGGCCGGCCAGCAGACGGGCGGCGGCGCGGCGCGCGGGGAGGGACGTGGCCATGGGAACTCCTCAGTGATGGTGTGGCGTTGATGGGGCGGGTGGGCGGAATCGTGCGACGTCGACGCCCGAGACGTGGCGGTCAGCCGGCGCGGGTGCCCAGGGCCTTCAGTTCCGCCGCGCTGCCCCGGAAGACGTTGCGGTCGGCCGGTCCTTCGATCCCCGCCACGCGGGCGCGGTCGGTGTACTGCCAGAACGTCCAGGCGCGCCCCGCTCCGGGCACCTGCTGCGGCTCCTTCGCGCCGCTGCCGTAGCGGGCGAGCCAGAGGGGGTGACCGGCGAACACCTGGCCCTTGCCGTTCATGCAGTCGTGCACGAAGGACGCGCGGGTGTAGACGATCGGGGTGACCCCGAAGGTCCTCTTCACCTCGTGGAGAAAGGCCCGGATCTGGTCGGCGCGCAGCGCCTTCGGGCAGACCTCCTTGCCGCCCTTGGCGGGCAGCTTCTCCACGTCGAGGACCGGCGGGAGTTCGCCCGGCTCACCGCCCCGGTAGCCGGCGGCCCGGACGGTCGTGACGAAGTGCCGGGCCTGGGCGGCACCGTCGCCCGTGCCGCGCGGGTCGAAGAAGTGGTACGGGGCGCGCAACAGCGAGGTCCGGGAGGCCGCCGCGTAGTCACGGGCGAACCAGCCGTCCTTGACCGAGACGCCCTGGGTGGCCTTGAGGAACGCGAAGCGGTGGGCGTTCGCCAGCCGCGTCCAGTCGATCGAGGTGGTGCCCTTGGTCCCGTGGTTGTGGTGGCTGGTGTCCACCCCGGTCACGGCGTACGACGTGGGCGGTGCGGCCTGGGCCCCCGGCGCGGGGCCGCCGAGCGTCAGCAGCGTCGCTCCCACGACCGCTCCGGCCAACGCGGCACGCACTCGTACGGGTGATGTCGGATGCATACGCGGAACTCCTTGCTTCTGAGGTGAACGGGCCCCGGGGCTCCCCGCCGGCCAGGAAACGCGCAGGCCGGAGCACCCCTGCGAAGGGGCGGGAACGGGGTGGGGGTCGCGGGGCTCTCGGGCCGGCCGCTCCACCACTGTGCCGCACGGAACGCGGCTTTCATTACGCTCTGCGTCCCGCACGTCGATGCGCCTAGGCATGCTCCTCATGCACGGCGTTGACCTGCGACTATGCACACGGACGCTTCGGAGACACGCATGACGGAGACCACGGGGACCGGCCACGGGACGCAGCCCGGACGGGCCCTCGCCGCACTCCTGAGGTCCTGGTGGGAGGCGTCGGCCCGCGACGGCCGGGACAAACCCACGCAGCAGTCCCTCGCCAAACGGCTCGGGATCGACCAGACCACGCTGTCGCGCTATCTGAACCCCCGCCACACCTCCAACGCCCCGCGCCGGATCGTCGAGCGCCTGCACGAGGTGCTGCGCGCCCCCGAGGACGACCTCGCGCGGGCGTGCGCCCTGGCCGACGCGGCGGCCGAGGCCGCCCCCGGCCGCCGGCGTACGACCGGCGCCCCCTCCCCGACCCCTCAAGCCCCGGACACCCCCGGCCCCTCCCCGGTCCCGCAAGCCCCGGACACCCCGGACGCCTCCGGCCCCGACGCCACCGCCACGGCCGCACCGACCCCCGTCACCGAGGTGCTCACCGCCGCCGAGGTGCCGCCGCGCCCCCGCCGCCCTCTGACCCGTCTCCCCGCCACCCTCCCCGGCCTGGCCGTCACCACCCTGTTCCTGCTGGTGGTCGGGGGGCTCGTGTGGTGGGCGGTCCCGGCACCCGGCGACGACGCGAAGGCCACCACCGGCACCAGCGCCACCGGCACCACCGCGACGACGAGCCCGGCGGACTGGCCGGTCATCAGCAAGGGCCATGTCCTCTGGGGCGCCCGCACCGTGCAACTGCTCCTGCGGGCCCACGCGTACGACGTGAAGGTCGACGCCGACTACGGCCCCGCCACGGCCGCCGCCGTCACCCGCTTCCAGACCGCCCACGGACTGAACCCGGACGGCAAGGTGGGCCCGGACACCTGGCGCCTCCTGATCATCCAGGTCGACTCCCGCACCACCCAGGCGGACGCCGTCACCGCCGTGCAGTACCTTCTTCACCGCGCGGGGGTGCAGACCGACAACACCGGGACGTACACCCCCTCGACCATGCGGTCACTGAAGGAGTTCCAGTCCTCCCATGCCCTGCCCGCCACGGGCACCGCAGACGAGGACACCTGGCGGGCGCTGATCCACGCCCAGGGCGCCGGCCTGCACAAGTAGCCCCGGGTTCAGGCCCCTCAGAGTCCGTCCGCCTGTTCCAGCACCCCCGCGATCAGCCGGGTCGCGAACGCGCGGTCGTCGGTGATCCGGTTGATCTGCTCGGCCAGCAGGAACGCCGTGGCCTCCAGCGGGTTCATCTCGGCGCTGGTCCACTCCCCGTACTGCATGCGCCAGAGGTTCGGACTCAGGCCGGTGCCCGCCGCGATGACCAGGCCCGCCATCGTGGGGATGGCCTCGGGGCGCACGCTCCGGGGCATGCGGCCGAGCGAGACCACCAGACCCGGCACCACGTACTCGATGACGTCCTTGCCGTGCGCCTCGTGCGTCTGCCGCAGCCAGCTCATGAACATGAAGATGAGCGTGCACGTGCCGTCCAGGACCTCGGCCGCTCCCTCCGGCCCCAGCGAACCGAGGTACTGCTCGGCCAGCTCCCGCTGTTCGGGGGAGCCCGATCCGCCCTCGTAGACGCTCGTGAGGCGGGAGTCGATCAGGAGAAGGGCCGCGCCCACATCGCCGACGGGCGCGTACTGGGGATCGCAACTCGATGTCACAGGGCCTGCCTCCTCAGGGAACGGGGTGAACTGCCCGATCGCTCCGCAGAGTAGGGGTCCGTGCACACACGAGGGACGGGCCCGCGCGAAAACCGCACGGACCCGTCCCTTTCCTGCTAAACGCCTGCCCGGGACGTCACTACGACCGGGCGAGCGGCCTCGCTACGCCCAGGTGATCAGCCGCTTCGGCTGCTCCAGGATCGCGGCGACGTCCGCCAGGACCTTGGAGCCCAGCTCGCCGTCGACCAGCCGGTGGTCGAACGACAGCGCCAGCGTGGTCACCTGACGCGGCTTCACCTTTCCCTTGTGGACCCAGGGCTGGAGCTTGATCGCGCCGACCGCGAGGATCGCGGACTCGCCCGGGTTCAGGATCGGTGTGCCGGTGTCGACGCCGAAGACGCCGACGTTGGTGATGGTCACCGTGCCGCCCGCCATCGCGGCCGGCGACGTCTTGCCCTCGCGGGCGGTGGAGACCAGCTCGGCCAGCGACGCGGCCAGCTGCGGCAGCGTCTGCGCGTGCGCGTCCTTGATGTTCGGCACGATCAGACCGCGCGGGGTGGCGGCGGCGATGCCCAGGTTGACGTAGTGCTTGCGCACGATCTCCTGGTTCGCCTCGTCCCAGGCCGCGTTGACGTCCGGGTTCCGCTTGATCGCGACGAGGAGGGCCTTGGCGATGATCAGGAGCGGGTTGACCCGCACCCCCGCCATGTCCTTGTCCTCCTTCAGCTCCGCCACGAGCTTCATCGTGCGCGTCACGTCGACGGTCACGAACTCCGTGACGTGCGGCGCGGTGAACGCGCTGCCCACCATCGCCTGCGCGATCGCCTTGCGGACGCCCTTGACGGGGATGCGCGTCTCGCGCGCACCCGCCTCGACGGGCACGGCGACCGGAGCCGCCTCCTCCGCGACCGGAGCCGGAACGGACCCGGCCGGCGCCTCGGGGGCGGGTGCGGGCGCCGCGGCCGCGTGCACGTCCTCGCGGGTGATGACCCCGCCCTCGCCGGTCGGGGTGACCGTCGCCAGGTCGATGCCCAGGTCCTTGGCCAGCTTGCGGACCGGGGGCTTGGCCAGCGGACGGGCGTCGGGGACGCGTCCGGCGTGCCCGTTCAGCTCGCCCTGGATCGCGGTCGCGGCGGCCGCCGGCGTGCCGGTGGCCGGTGCGGCGCCCTTGCGGGCGCGCCGCTTGGTGGAGGACTCGGCGACGCCGTAGCCGACCAGCACGGGCTGGCGGCCCTTGGGCTCCTCCACGTCCGGGGCCGCCTCCGGCTCCGGCGCGGCGGCCGGTTCGGCCGGGGCCGCGTCGCCGGAGCCCGGCGCCACGTCCACCGCGATGATCACCTGGCCGACGTCGACGGTCGTGCCCTCGGGGAAGCGCAGTTCGTGGACGACCCCGTCGAACGGGATCGGCAGTTCCACGGCGGCCTTCGCCGTCTCCACCTCGCAGACGACCTGGCCGTCGGAGACGGTGTCGCCGGGCTGGACGTACCACTTGAGGATCTCGGCCTCGGTCAGTCCTTCGCCCACGTCGGGCATCTTGAACTCACGGAAGCGAGCGGCGTTGGAAGTGTCGGTCATCGTTGTCACGTCCCAGTCCTCAGTACGCCAGCGAGCGGTCGACGGCGTCGAGCACCCGGTCGAGGCCCGGCAGGTACTCGTCCTCCAGCCGCGCCGGCGGGTACGGGGCGTGGTAGCCGCCGACCCGCAGCACGGGTGCCTCCAGGTGGTAGAAGCACCGCTCGGTGATCCGCGCGGCGATCTCCGCGCCGGAGCCGTAGAACACCGGCGCCTCGTGCACCACGACCAGCCGGCCGGTCTTCTCGACCGAGGTCTGGATGGCGTCGAAGTCGATCGGGGACATCGAGCGCAGGTCCAGGACCTCGATCGACTTGCCCTCCTCCTGGGCGGCCGCGGCGGCCTCCAGGCAGACCTTCACCATCGGGCCGTACGCGACGAGCGTGAGGTCCGTGCCGGTGCGGGCGACCGTCGCGCGGTGCAGCGGGCCCGGAATGGCCTCGGTGTCGACCTCGCCCTTGTCCCAGTAGCGGCGCTTGGGCTCGAAGAAGATGACCGGGTCGTCGCTCTGGACGGCCTGCTGCATCATCCAGTAGGCGTCCGCCGCGTTCGACGGGGAGACCACCTTCAACCCCGCGACGTGCGCGAACAGCGCCTCGGGCGATTCGCTGTGGTGCTCGACGGCGCCGATGCCGCCGCCGTACGGGATGCGCACGACGACCGGCATCTTGACCTTGCCGAGCGCGCGGGCGTGCATCTTCGCGAGCTGGGTGACGATCTGGTCGTACGCCGGGAAGACGAAGCCGTCGAACTGGATCTCCACGACCGGCCGGTAGCCGCGCAGCGCGAGGCCGATGGCCGTGCCGACGATGCCGGACTCGGCGAGCGGGGTGTCGATCACCCGGTCCTCGCCGAAGTCCTTCTGGAGGCCGTCGGTGATCCGGAAGACCCCGCCCAGCTTTCCGACGTCCTCGCCCATGACGAGGACCTTGGGGTCGGTGTCGAGGGCCTTGCGCAGCGACTCGTTGAGCGCCTTCGCGATCGACATCTTTTCCGTGGCCATGGCTACTTGCCCTCCTCGGCGAACGAAGCCTGGTACGCGGCGAACTGGGCGCGCTCCTCGTCGACGAGGGGGCTCCCGTCGGCGTAGACGTGGTCGAACATCGCCATCCGGTCCGGGTCGGGCATGGCCCGTACCGCTTCGCGGACCCGCTTGCCGAGGGCCTCGCTCTCCTCGTCCAGGGCGGTGAAGAACGCCTCGTCGGCGGTGCCCTCCTTCTCCAGGTAGGCGCGGAGCCGCAGGATCGGGTCCTTGGCCTCCCAGGCGGCGCGCTCCTCGTCGGCCCGGTACTTGGTCGGGTCGTCGGAGGTGGTGTGCGCGCCCATGCGGTAGGTGAACGCCTCGACGAGGGTGGGGCCCTCGCCGCGGCGGGCCCGCTCCAGGGCCGACCGGGTCACGGCCAGGCAGGCCAGGACGTCGTTGCCGTCGACCCGGATGCCGGGGAAGCCGTAGCCCTGGGCGCGTTGGTAGAGCGGAACCCTGGTCTGCTTCTCGGTCGGCTCGGAGATCGCCCACTGGTTGTTCTGGCAGAAGAACACCACGGGGGCGTTGTACACGGCGGAGAAGGTGAAGGACTCCGCGACGTCGCCCTGGCTGGAGGCGCCGTCGCCGAAGTACGCGATCACGGCCGAGTCCGCGCCGTCCTTGGCGACGCCCATGGCGTAGCCGGTGGCGTGCAGGGTCTGCGAGCCGATGACGATCGTGTACAGGTGGAAGTTGTTGGTGGTCGGATCCCAGCCGCCGTGGTTCACGCCCCGGAACATCCCGAGCAGATTGGTCGGGTCGACGCCCCGGCACCAGGCCACACCGTGTTCGCGGTAGGTCGGGAAGACGTAGTCGTCGTCGCGCAGGGCCCGGCCGGAGCCGATCTGGGCCGCCTCCTGGCCCAGCAGGGAGGCCCACAGCCCCAGCTCGCCCTGGCGCTGGAGAGCGGTGGCCTCGGCGTCGAAGCGGCGGGTGAGGACCATGTCCCGGTACAGACCGCGCAGCTCCTCGGCGGTCAGATCGATCGAGTACTCCGGGTGCTCGACGCGCTCGCCCTCGGGCGTCAGCAGCTGTACGAGTTCGGGTCCGGAAGTCTGTGGCGTCTTCGCGGCGCTGGTCCGCTTGCTGCTGCGTCGCGGTTTGCGCGCGGCAGTGCTCTCCACGGTCACGTGCGTGCTCCTCCGTCGGTCCGGTCCCCGGGGTCTGCCGGGAGACCAGTGCGGCTCGCCTGTGTCCGTACCCGTGCACGGGGTGGGTGCCGCTCGGCCGGGAACAGGCGTGACAGGTGCCCCGGCGAGCGCCCTGTTCAAGGCACGTTACCCAGTGCTTCGCATAACTGCGAAACCCTTCCTGACCTGCGTTTTTGCTTGGATATCCAAGTAAATCGCGGAAATCGGGAACTCTCGCTGGTCACAGCACTGGTCACAGCCTCGCAGGCTGCCGGAACAACGGCACGTTATCCCGCCCGACAGCGGCAGGGAAGGGGGGAGTGTGTGAGACTGCGTTTGTGCGCGAAGATGGAAAAATCACCGTTTTTCTCCTGGATGACCACGAAGTCGTCCGACGCGGCGTTCATGAGCTGTTGTCGGTCGAGGACGACATCGAGGTCGTCGGCGAGGCCGGGACCGCGGCGGACGCGCTGGTCAGGATCCCCGCCACCCGTCCCGACGTGGCCGTGCTCGACGTCCGGCTGCCCGACGGCAGCGGCGTCGAGGTCTGCCGGGAGATCCGCTCCCGGGACGAGTCCATCCACTGCCTGATGCTGACCTCGTACGCCGACGACGAGGCGCTGTTCGACGCGATCATGGCCGGAGCCTCCGGCTATGTCCTCAAGGCGATCCGGGGCAACGAGCTGCTGAGCGCGGTCCGGGACGTGGCGGCCGGGAAGTCGCTGCTGGACCCGGTGGCGACCGCGCGGGTGCTGGAGCGGCTGCGGGACGGCAAGAAGGGCCGCGAGGACGACCGGATCGCGAGCCTCACCGAGCAGGAGCGCCGCATCCTGGACCTGATCGGGGAGGGGCTGACCAACCGGGTCATCGGCGAGCGGCTGCACCTCGCCGAGAAGACGATCAAGAACTACGTCTCCAGCCTGCTCGCCAAGCTCGGCATGGAGCGCCGCTCGCAGGCCGCCGCGTACGTGGCCCGGATCCAGGCCGAGAAGCGCTGAGAGCCGCCCGACAGGGGACTTTGGTCCCTGCCGGACCGGGGCCCCGGCCTCTTCTTCCGGCCCGCGCGGCCGGGGACAGTGGAGGACATGTCCCTTGAGGAACTCCACGCGATCGAGCTGCTCCGCCGGGTGCCCTACGGCCGGCTGGCGACGAGCATGCGGGCCCTCCCGATCCTGACCGTGGCCCGTCACATCGTGGCCGACGGCCATGTCGTGCTGCGGCTGCACAGCGGCCTCGGCTACCACGACGCCTGCGACGGCACCGTCGTCGCCTACGGAGCGGACAACTACAACGCCGGCGCCTCGGCCGGGGCCCGCGACGTCTGGTCCGTGCAGTTCACCGGCCCCGCGCGACTCGTCGAGCCGACCTGCGCACAGCGCGAACTCTTCGGCCCCGCACCGGTCGAGGTCAACGGCGAACCCTTCGACCCGGCCTACCTCCGGCTCGACCCGCACTTCGTCACTGTGCACACTCTGGACTTCCACGCAACTCCGCGAATCCCGCAACACAGCGTGATCTAACATCTGTCGCGTGCCGCGCTCATCTGTCATCGATCCCCCTGTCCCGCCCGTCCGCGACGTGCTGCTCCGGTACCCCGGGACGGGGACCCCGCTCAGCTGCGAACCCCTGGACAAGGGCCTGCTCAACCATGGTTACCGGGTGTCCACCACGCGCGGCTCGTATTTCCTCAAGCACCATCTGGACGACACCACGGGCGACCGGGCGACGATCGTCCGCCAGCACCGGGCCACCCAGCGCCTCCAATCACTCGGCGTGCCCGTCGCCCCGCCCCTGGTGGACACCGAGGGCGGCACGGTCGCCGAGATCGGCGGTCGCTGCTACGCCCTGCACCCCTGGGTCGACGGACTCCACCGCGCGGGCGCCCAGCTCACCCTCGCCCAGTCGCTGCGGCTCGGGGCGCTCCTCGGAGCCGTACACACCGGTCTCGAACAGGTGATGGACCCGACGGCTGCGGCCGGCGGGCGGTCCGGGCACGCGAGCGCCGATCCGGCCGACACCTTCGCGCTGATCGACACCCTGCTCGCGGCGGCCCGCTCCCGCAGCCCCCGGGACTCCTTCGACGAACTGGCCGAACACCGGCTCCAGGAGCGGCGGTCACTGCTGGAACAGCACGCGGACCGCAGACCGCCCGCCCCGGACGGACCGGCCACCGGCTGGGTGCACGGCGATTTCCATCCGCTCAACGTGCTCTACCGGGACGCCGATCCGGTGGCGATCCTGGACTGGGACCGGCTCGGTGTGCAGCCCCGCGCGGAGGAGGCGGTGCGGGCGGCGGCGATCTTCTTCGTCCGGCCGGCCGGTGAGCTGGACCTCGCGAAGGTGCGGGCGTACGCCCGCGCCTACCGCCGGGCCGCGGGCGCCGGGGCCGACGAACTGGCCGCCGCCGTGCACCGGGTGTGGTGGGAGCGGCTCAACGACTTCTGGATACTGCACTGGCGCTACTGCCTGAACGACCGCAGGGCCGACCCGCAGTTCCCCGCGGTGTCGGCCCTGGTGGTGTGGTGGACCCGTGCGTACGACGCGGTGCGCGAGGCGTTCACGGGGTGAGCCCGGCGCGGTGCGGCGCCGGGCCGCACCGCCGGACAGGCCCTACTGCTGTCCCGCGCCGCCCGCGCCCGCCGCCGCGCCCGCGCTGGTCCCGGAGGCCGTCCCGGCGTCCGTTCCCGTGCTGGTGCCGGCGTCCGTGCCGGTGCTGGTGCCCCCGTCCGTCCCGGCATCCGTCCCGGCGTCGGTGCCCGCGTCGGTCCCCGCGTCCGTCCCGGCGTCGGTGCCCGCGTCCGTCCCGGCGTCCGCGCCGCCGTCGCCGGTGCCCTGGGTGTCCGTCTGCGACGGGGTGGGCGGCGGCGAGGGGTCGGCCGTCCGGCTCGGGGTGTAGGACGGGGTGTACGACGGCTTGTGCGACCACTCCTGCTCGTCCCCGCCGCTGCTCCCGGGCTGATCGGTGTCCTGCGTGGTCTGCTCCTGGCTCGGCCTGGCCGAGGTCTCCGAGGGGGAGGGGCTGCTCGACGTCGAGGTGGCCGGGGCCTTGGGCTTCCCGTCGCCGCCCTGCGCCGCGTTCACCGCGATCGCGACGCCCGCCGCGATCGCGATCAGCGCGAGCACGACGAACAGCCACAGCTTGCCGCGCCCGCCGCCGGGCCGGCCGCCGCCGTCGTAACCGCCGTCGTCCGGGTTCATCGGCGGCAGGATCGGACCCTGCGAGGTGTCGCCGTGGTGCGCGTACCCCATCTGATGGGTGGCGCCCGTCATGCCCTGCGGCGGCGTGCCCGGACCGGCGTCGAGCACGACCGGACCGGTGTTCCACGCCCCGGTGTGACCGCCCTGCGCCTGGAGCATCTGCAGGGCGTACTGGACGAGTCCGCGCATCTCCTCGGCGCTCTGGAACCGGTCGTCCGGGTCCTTCGCGAGCGAGCGCATCACGAGCCCGTCCAGCTCCGGCGGGACCACGTCCGAGACCCGCGACGGCGGGACCGGGGTGTCCTGGACGTGCTGGTACACCACGGACAGCGGCGTCTCGCCCGTGAACGGGGGCCGCAGCGCGAGCAGTTCGTAGAGGAGACAGCCGGTCGCGTACAGATCGGAGCGGTGGTCGACGGCCTTGCCGAGCGCCTGCTCCGGGGAGAGGTACTGCGGCGTGCCCATGACCATGCCGGTCTGGGTCATCGTCGACTGCGCCCCGTGCAGCGCGCGGGCGATGCCGAAGTCCATCACCTTCACCGCACCGGAGTTGGTGATGATCACGTTGGCCGGCTTGATGTCCCGGTGCACGATGCCGTGCTGGTGCGAGTAGGCCAGCGCCTCCAGCACCCCGGAGACGATGATCAGGGCCTGCTCGGGCGGCGGGGCCTCGGCGTTGATCAGCAGATCGCGGATGGTGCGGCCCTCGACCAGCTCCATGACGATGTACGGCACGGTCTGGCCGGCCACCGTGTCCTCGCCGGAGTCGTAGACCGCGACGACCGCGTGGTGGTTGAGGCCGGCGACCGACTGCGCCTCGCGCGTGAACCGGGCCTTGGAGACCGGGTCCTCGGCCAGGTCGGAGCGGAGCAGCTTCACCGCGACGGTGCGCCCGAGCCGGACGTCCTCGGCCGCGAAGACCTCGGCCATGCCGCCCCGGCCGAGCCGGTGCGTCAGCCGGTAGCGCCCGTCGCCGACCACACCGCCGATGCCCCAGGATTCGGTGCCATCCGGAACTCCGCCGCCGTTTGCTTCGGGTTCGGGTGCCATCAGTCCTCGCCGTCGTATCTGTCCGCGTCTGTCCGCGCGCGTCCGCGGGTTCTCACGGTGCTTTGCTGCGTCGCCGACCGCGTTGTCGGCCGCGTTGCCACGTCACGCTACAGCCTCTGTCCGACACACCGTTTTCGAGAGGGACGGGCCATCCAATCGGCCGGCGGGCCACCGGCGCAAATTCGACGGGGATCCTGTAACGCTTCCGAGACGCTTCTTGTGCGTACGGTCACGGAACGGGCACCTGGCTTGACGTGTCGTACCCCTCGGGCAGACTTGGCCAGTAATACGGATCTTCGCGCGAGCGAGCGCGCCCTAGGGGGAAGCAAGTCATGAGCCAGGACGGCGCACAGGGTGCCCAGGGTCGCTACGCGGGCGGTTCGGTCGCCGGCGGCCGTTACCAGCTGCGTGACCTGCTGGGCGAGGGCGGTATGGCTTCCGTGTACCTCGCGTACGACACCGCGCTCGACCGCCAGGTGGCGATCAAGACGCTCCACACGGAGCTGGGGCGCGAGCAGTCCTTCCGCGAACGGTTCCGCCGCGAGGCCCAGGCCGTCGCCAAGCTCCAGCACACCAACATCGTCTCCGTCTTCGACACCGGCGAGGACGAACTCGGCGGCGCGCTGATGCCGTACATCGTCATGGAGTACGTCGAGGGGCAGCCGCTCGGCTCCGTCCTCCAGGCCGATGTCGCCGCCTACGGCGCGATGCCCGCCGACAAGGCGCTCAAGGTGACGGCCGATGTGCTGGCCGCGCTGGACACCAGCCACGAGATGGGCCTGGTCCACCGCGACATCAAGCCGGGCAACGTCATGGTGACCAAGCGCGGTGTCGTGAAGGTCATGGACTTCGGCATCGCCCGCGCCATGCAGTCGGGCGTCACGTCGATGACCCAGACCGGCATGGTCGTCGGCACCCCGCAGTACCTCTCCCCCGAACAGGCCCTGGGGCGCGGGGTGGACGCGCGCTCCGACCTCTACTCGGTCGGGATCATGCTGTTCCAGCTGCTCACCGGCCGCATCCCGTTCGACGCGGACTCCCCGCTCGCCATCGCGTACGCGCATGTGCAGGAGGAGCCGGTCGCGCCCTCCAGCATCAACCGGGCGCTCACCCCGGCGATGGACGCGCTGGTGGCCCGCGCGCTGAAGAAGAACCCCAACGAGCGCTTCCCGAGCGCCGCCGCGATGCAGGACGAGATCGCGCGCGTGCTGAGCGCGGGCGGCCAGACCGGCGCCCCGGTGATCGTCAGCGGCGCGGGCACCCCGGCCAACAGCGGCTCGGGGGTCGGTTCGGCCGTCTTCCCGCCGGTCGACCAGTCCGCCCCGGGCCCGCAGCACGTCCAGACGCCGTACCAGCCGAACCCGTACCCGTCGCAGCAGCAGCCCGGTCCGTACGGGACGCCGACCCCGGCGCCCACCCCGGCCCCCTCGTACGGCTATCCGCAGTCGGCCCCGGGCTACCAGACCCCGGCCGCCATGTCGCCGATGCAGCAGCAGACCCCGCCGCCGTACACGGTCTCGCCGCAGACGCACACCACGTCCTCGGGCGGCGGCTCCAAGCGGAACATGCCGTTCGTCGTGGGGTCGATCGTCGTCGCGCTGATCGCCATCGGCGGTCTGATCACGGCGCTCGCGCTGAACAACGACGACTCGGACAAGGGCGGCACCGAGGCCACGTCGAGCGAGTCCCCGTCCGGTGAGCACAAGGATCCCGAGCGGAACCGGACGATGGACACCGAGGACTGCACGGACGCCATGGAGGACAACGACGACCCGAACAAGGTCGACGCCCCCAGCTTCCTCTACAAGGACATCCTCTCGGCGCGCGCCTGCGCGGACGCCGCCGGCTGGACCATCAAGCAGATCAAGGTCCCCGGCAACGCGTACGCGGAGGACCAGGTCATCGACCAGTTCCCGACCTCCGGCACCGCCGTCCCCAAGGTCGGCGCGCACTTCGAACTGCGCATCGCCACCGGCGATCCGGCGTAGCGCCTCGCTGCCCCTTCCCGTCGCCCGCCGGGGCGCGCGCCGCGCGGGGCGTACGGCACACGGCGACACGCCTGACGGTGCACGCACCTGACGGAGTGTGCGCCTGACGGAGTGTGCGCCGTCCCGCGAGCGCCGGGGCCCGCCACCCGTCCGTCCCGTCCGACATGCCGGACGGCCCGTCACATGTGACGGTGACCTCATGGCTTCAGCACACCTGGCCGCACGGCCCACACGGTGCGTGGCCTGCCTGGCACTGACGGCAGCCGCGACGCTGGGGGGTGTCATGGCCGGTGAGGCGCACGCGGACGCGCGGGTCTCCGGCCGGGGAGAGGCGTCGGCCGAGCCGCCGCCCGGTGCGCCGCACGCGCCCCCGCCCGCCCTCGCCTCCACCGCGCCCCCGCCCGCCACTCCCGCCCCGCCCTCCGCTCCCGCTCCCGCTTCTGCTCCTGCTCCTGCTCCTGCTTCCGCGACCGTGCCGGTGTCCTCGGTGCCCGCCGCGCCGGGTGCTCCGGGACCCGCCGTGCCGTCGGGGGCGCCCGCGCGTCCCGCGCCTCCGCCGTCCGCCACCGGCCCCTCCTCGCCCGGCCCCGCATCGCCCCGGCCCGAAGGCGTCCAGTCTCCGATGGCCGGGCTGCCCGCCGGGGAGGGACGGCCCCGGCCGGGCCGGACGCTGAGCCCCCAGGAACTGGAGCGGGCCGACACCGACGACTCCGCGAACGAGCCGGAGCCGACGCCGCCCACCGCCGCCCCCGACGCGACCACGACCGCCGGAATCGGGCGGCCCTCGCGCCAGGCGCTGAGCGAACCGGCCGTGCGGCGGGTCCAGCAGATCTCGCTCGGCGTGGGAATCTCCCTGGTGGGGCTGGGTCTGGGCTTCCTCGCCCTGCGGATGCGCCGCTCCGGCTGAGGGGCGTACGGGGCGGCGAACCGGCCCGCGACGGGGGCGCCTGTCCGGGCCGCGACGGGGACGCCGGTCCGGGCCGCCGCGTACCGGAACGCCTTGCACTCAGGTGCATACTCGGTATACATACTCAGTATGTCGATCCGTCACGGCCTGCTGGCCCTGCTGGAGCGAGGCCCCCGCTACGGCTCCCAGCTCCGCACCGAATTCGAGTCCCGCACCGGCTCCACCTGGCCGCTGAACGTCGGGCAGGTCTACACGACACTGAGCCGGCTGGAGCGCGACGGCCTGGTCGTCCAGGACGGGGAGGACGACCAGGGACACGCCCTCTACGCCATCAGCGACGCGGGCCGGGACGCACTGCGCGCCTGGTTCGAGACCCCGGTCGACCGCAGCAACCCGCCCCGCGACGAGCTGGCCATCAAGCTCGCCATGGCCGTCGGGGCCCCCGGCGTCGACATCAGGGCCGTCATCCAGTCCCAGCGCCACCACACGGTGAAGGCCATGCAGGACTACACCCGGCTCAAGGCCCAGGCCCTCGCCGACGTCCCCGCCAACCGCGACGAGGTCACCTGGCTCCTCGTCGTGGAGCAGCTGATCTTCCAGGCCGAGGCGGAGGCCCGCTGGCTGGACCACTGCGAATCCCGGCTGGTGCGGCTCGCCGAGGCCGCCGCCACGGAGCCCGAGGCGGAGCAGCCCGTACGCCGCGGCACGGCCCGGGGCACCGACCGGCCCCGCGCCCGCCGCTGAACCGGCGTACGCCCCGACGCGGTGCGTCCGCGCCGGGGGCGCGGGCGACGCCGGCCCCGACCACACCACCGTTCCGAGGGGGAACCCACCGTCATGTCCCAGCACGTCCCGTCCCCGGCCGGTCCGCCGCACCCGGTGGACGCCCCGGTACTCGAACTCCGCGGGCTCACCCGCACCCACGGCACCGGCATGGCCACCGTGCACGCCCTGCGCGGGATCGACCTGGCCGTGCACCCCGGCGAACTGGTCGCCGTGATGGGGCCCTCCGGATCCGGCAAGTCCACCCTGCTGACGCTCGCCGGGGGGCTCGACACCGCGACCGCGGGCCAGGTCGTCATCGAGGGCCAGGACATCTCCGCACTCGGCCGCAGGGGCATGGCCGCCCTGCGCCGCCGCAGCGTCGGCTACGTCTTCCAGGACTACAACCTGATCCCCGCCCTGACCGCCGCCGAGAACATCGCCCTGCCCCGCGAACTCGACGGCGTCTCCGTCCGCAAGGCCCGCAAGGAGGCCAGGGCGGCGCTGGAGGAGATGCGGCTCCTGGACGTCGCCGACCGCTTCCCCGACGAGATGTCCGGCGGCCAGCAGCAGCGCGTCGCCATCGCCCGCGCGCTGGTCGGGGACCGCCGGCTGGTGCTCGCCGACGAGCCGACGGGCGCGCTCGACTCGGAGACCGGGGAGACCGTCCTCGCCCTGCTGCGCAACCGCTGCGACCAGGGCGCCGCCGGCGTCATGGTCACCCACGAACCGCGCTACGCGGCCTGGGCGGACCGGGTCGTCTTCCTGCGCGACGGCTCGATCGTCGACCAGACGCTGGCCTCCGGGGCCGAATCGCTGCTCGCCGCCGGGGGCGCCGAGTGAGCCTCTTCACGGGGTGGCGCGCCGCCCTCCGGATGGCCCGCCGCGACGCCCTGCGGGCCAAGGGCCGCAGCGCCCTGGTGGTCGCGATGATCGCGCTGCCGGTGCTCGGGGTGACCGCCGCCGACGTCACGTACCGCAGCGCCGACACCAGCGAGGCCGAGCTGCTGACGGCCCGCATGGGCTCCGCCGACGCCCTGTTCACCGATCCGGGGCTGGGCCCGCTGGAGCAGATGCCCGACGGGGACATGTACGACGCGGTCGGCGGCAGCGTGCCCGAGGGCGACATCCCGCCCATCGACATGCGCGCCGCCCTCCCCGAGGGCGCGCGGGCCCTCACCGTCCGGTCGGTGCCCGCCACCGTCACCACGGCGTACGGGCTGGTCGGCACCGACATCACCGAGCTGCGCATCTCGGACGCGATGGTCCGGGGCCGGGTCGAGCTTATCCGGGGCGCCTTCCCGCACGGCACGGACGAGATGGCGGCCACCGAACCGTTCATGAAGTCCGCCGGTCTGCACGTCGGCTCCCGCACCACGGTGAACAGCACCGGCCGCACGTACACGATCACGGGGGTCGTCGAGGAGCCCTCCGATCTGAACGCGAAGGGGCTGTACGCCGATCCGGGCGCGGTCATCGCCCCGTGGCAGAAGGCCGCCGACCGCGACCCGGACGTGCTGCCGCCCAACACCGGCTCCGTCCAGTGGCTCGTCACCGGCGCCGGCGGCTCCGGCGTCGACTGGGACGACGTCCTCGCGGCCAACCGCGTCGGAGCGCTGGTCGTCTCCCGCCAGGTCGTCCTGGACCCGCCGCCGGCCTCCGAGATCCCGCTGGCCCGCTCCATCACTCCCTACAAGGACAGCACCTCCGCCGAGGTGGGCGCGGACGCCGTCACCGTGGTCGCCATGGCCGTCCTGGAGATCGTTCTGCTCGCCGGACCGGCCTTCGCCGTCGGCGCCCGCCGCTCGCGCCGGCAGCTCGGTCTCATCGACACCTGCGGCGGCGACCGGCGGCACATCCGCGCCGTGGTGCTCGCCGGCGGCATCGTCCTGGGCTCCGTGGGGGCGGTGACCGGGGTCGCGGCCGGGCTGCTGCTCACCGTGGCGTTCCGGCCGACCATCGAGGAGTGGGCCGGGCAGCGCTTCGGCTCCCTGGTCCTCGACCCCGGCGAACTGCTCACCATCGCCCTGCTCGGCCTGGTCACCGGGGTGCTGGCCGCGCTGGCACCGGCGATCGTGGCCTCCCGGCAGTCCGTCCTGGAGTCCCTGACCGGACGGCGCGGAGTGCGCCGCGGCTCCCGGGTGCTGCCCGTCGCGGGCGCGTGCGTGCTGGCGCTCGGAACGGCCGTCGCCGTCTACGGCGGCACCAGCGACGACACCCGGCTGGTCGCCGGCGGTTCCGTCCTCGCCGAGCTGGGGCTGCTCGGCTGCATCCCGGTGATCGTGGGGCTGCTGGGCCGCCTCGGCCGCAGGCTGCCGCTCTCCCCGCGCATGGCCCTGCGGGACGCCGCCCGCAACCGGGGCCGCACCGCCCCGGCGGTCGCCGCCGTGATGGCGGCCGTCGCCGGCTCGGTGGCCCTCGCGACGTACATGTCCAGCACGATGGCGGAATCGGACTACCGCCGCGTCCCCATGCTCGCCGAGGGAACGATGGTCCTGTCGGCGTCCGACGAGGACTCCGCCGCGCGGCTGCCGCTGGCCCGCGCCGCCGTCGAACGGACCATGACCGTGACCGGCCGCCGCGCCGACTACGCACGGGTCTGGGCGGGCAGCGACTGCAACGTCTTCTACGAGGACGACGCGTCCGGCTGCGGCAGCATGGCCCTGGTCAAGCCCACCGGCAAGGGGCACACCTGCCCGCTCCAGGCCAAGGGCGCCAAGGAGCTGGCCGCCCGGCTCTCCTCGGAGGAGCACCGCACGCTGATGCGGACCCCGGCCTGCGTCGACGAGCACGTGTCCGCCGGCTCGTTCGGCACGGACGAGAACAACATCGTCGTCGGCGGCCCGGACCTCCTGAGGACGTACGTGAAGCTCGACGACCCGGCCGCCGCTGCCGCCCTGGAGGCCGGCACCCCGGTGCTGCTGAACCGGGCGTACGCGAAGGACGGCGAGGTCACCCTCAAGGCCGTGCACACCTACAACCCCAAGGACACCGAGAACCGGAAGCTGCACCCCGGCCCGGCCCGGAGGACCACCGACCGGCTCAGGGTGTACGTCGCCGACGCGCCGTACGCCACCACCCCCGGCATCCGCATGATCATGCCCCGGAAGACCGCCGAGAGGATCGGGCTGCACACCCAGGAGGGCGGGAGCGTGTACGCCGTCCCGCACCGGCCCTCGGACGCCGAGGACCAGCGCGTCGCGGCCACCATCGAGGAGGCCGGGGGCGGCGTCTGGCTCCAGACCGACCCCGGTCCCGGTGACCGCGACGACACCACGCTGCTCATCCTGACCTTGTTCGCCGGGGTGGTGACCCTGGGCGCGGCGGCGATCACCACCGGTCTCGCCAAGGCCGACGCCGAGGCGGACCTGACCACGCTCAGCGCGGTGGGCGCGCCCCCGCGGGTGCGGCGCGCGCTCTCCGGGTTCCAGTGCATGACCGTGGCCTTCACGGGGGTGCTCCTGGGCACCGTGGCCGGTCTGGTGCCGGCGGTGGCGGTGCGCCTGACCGATCTGGGCAAGTCCATGGAGGCGATGCGGGTCAACCCGATGGAGTCCGCGTACACGCCGATCGTGATGCCCTGGACGGCGATAGGGGTGCTGGCCGTGGCCGTACCGCTGCTGGCCGGGCTGCTGGCGGCGGTCTTCAGCCGGTCGCGGCCTGCCCTGGCCCGTCGCGCCGGGTGACCGCAGGCCCGTTCGGGCGTTCCGGTGCCCCCGGAGACGGTGGATCATCCGTTTCCGGGGGCACCACAGTGAGGAACACCGCATGTGCGAGACAATGGGCCGCATGGAGATGCCGAGGAATGAACGGTCGCAGGAGCACCCCCAAGTCCTCGTGGTGGGACAGGACGGCATGGCGATCGGCGGCGGTGGCACTGACGACGAGTCGCGTGAGGTCCCAGTGACGGAGATGGTCGAGCAGCCCGCGAAGGTCATGCGCATCGGCAGCATGATCAAGCAACTCCTGGAGGAGGTCCGGGCGGCCCCTCTCGACGAGGCGAGCCGGGTCCGGCTCAAGGAGATCCACGCCGGCTCGGTGAAGGAGTTGGAGGACGGCCTCGCCCCGGAGCTGGTGGAGGAGCTGGAACGCCTCTCGCTGCCGTTCACCGAGGACTCCGTCCCGTCCGAGGCGGAGCTGCGGATCGCGCAGGCCCAGCTGGTCGGCTGGCTGGAGGGCCTGTTCCACGGCATCCAGACGGCGCTGTTCGCCCAGCAGATGGCGGCCAGGGCTCAGTTGGAGCAGATGCGGCGCGCGCTGCCGCCCGGCAGTGTCCAGGAGGAGGACGGCGGCGCCGATCCGCACGGCCCGGTCCGCTCCGGCCCGTATCTGTAGGCCCCCGCACCCGCATACGCCCCATCGGACCCGCACCGGAAGGGCCCGGCACCTCGGTGCCGGGCCCTTCCCACGTCCGCGTGTCCCCGCCGGGGCCGGGGTCAGGCGGCCGAGGGCGCCCGGAGGAGGACCTTGCCGATGTGGGCGCTGGACTCCATCACCCGGTGCGCCTCGGCGGCCTCCGTCATCGGCAGGGTGCGGTCCACGATCGGCTTGACGACGCCGTCGGCCAGGAGCGGCCAGACGTGCTCGCGTACGGCGGCGACGATGGCGGTCTTCTCGGCGAGCGGGCGTCCGCGCAACGAGGTCGCGGTGACGGCGGCCCGCTTGTTCAGCAGGGCACCGAGGTTCAGTTCGCCCACGGCCCCGCCCTGGAGGCCGATGATGGCGAGCCGGCCGTTGACGGCGAGGGTCTGCACGTTCCGGTCCAGGTACTTGGCGCCCATGATGTCGAGGATGACGTCCGCGCCGGCCCCGTCGGTCGCCCGACGCACCTCCTCGACGAAGTCCTGGTTCCGGTAGTCGATGAGGACGTCGGCGCCGAGTTCGGCGCAGCGCGCCAGCTTCTCGGGGCCGCCCGCGGTCACGGCGACACGGGCGCCGACCGCCTTGGCCAGCTGGATCGCCATGGTGCCGATGCCGCTGGACCCGCCGTGCACCAGCAGCGTCTCGGCGGGCCGCAGGTGGGCCACCATGAACACGTTGGACCAGACGGTGGCCGTCACCTCGGGGAGCGCGGCGGCGAGCGTGAGGTCCAGCCCCGCCGGTACGGGGAGCAACTGCCCGGCCGGGACGGCGACCTTCTCCGCGTAGCCGCCGCCCGCGAGGAGCGCGCAGACCTCGTCGCCGACGGCCCAGCCGACGACCCCGGGGCCGATGGCCGAGATCCGTCCCGCGCACTCCAGACCCGGGTAGGCGGAGGCGCCGGGCGGCGGGTTGTAGAAGCCCATCCGCTGAAGCACATCGGCCCGGTTCACCGCGCTGGACACCACGTCGACGAGGACCTCGCCCTCGCCGGGTACGGGATCGGGCACCTCGGTCCAGACGAGTGCCTCGGGGCCGCCGGGTTCGGGAATCGTGATCGCATGCATGGCCGCGAGGCTACTCCGTGGTCCCCGCCGGGCCACGGAGCCGGGCGGAGTCCGGGCGGAGTCCGGCGATTGGGCCGGCCCCGGGCCCTCTGCTCAGTCCCGGGGCGCGGGGGGCCGGGGGTGGTTGAGCGGCGGGTCGTTGGAGACCCGCACGATGGTGATCAGCCGGTCCGTCAGCTGCAACGGGCTGGCCGCCGGGTCGTCGTACCCGAGGAGCCGGTGGCCGCGCAGGACGTTGACGACGAGGTCCTCGGTCTCCCGGACGCTCTTGCCGACCTCGGCCTTTATCACCGGCCGTTCGACGAGATCGAGTCCGCTGCCCTGCTGGATCAGATCCTCCATCACCGTGCCCGCGCTGGGGCTGAGCACGGAGAGCCCGAGCAGCCGGCCCGCGGCGGAGGCACTGGTGATCACCGCGTCGGCGCCGGACTGCCGCAGCAGCGGGGCGTTCTCCTCCTCGCGCACCGCGGCCACGATCTTCGCGCCCCGGTTGAGCTGGCGCGCGGTCAGCGCGACGAGGACGGCGGTGTCGTCGCGCTGGGTGGCGATGATGATCTGACGGGCCTTCTGCACCTCTGCCCGCAGCAGCACATCGCTGCGTGTCGCGTCCCCGACCACGCCGGTGTAGCCCTCGGCGTTGGCGATCTCGATCACCTTGGTCGCCGGGTCGACGACGACGATCTGTTCCTTCGCCAGTCCGGTGGCGCAGAGCGTCTGGATCGCCGAGCGGCCCTTCGTGCCGAAGCCGACGACGACGGTGTGGTCACGCAAGTGGGATCTCCAACGCTTCAGTCGGAAGTCCTCGCGGGTCCGTTCCGTGAGGACTTCGAGGGTGGTGCCGACCAGGATGATCAGGAAGAGCACCCGCAACGGTGTCACGAGCACCACGTTGATGAGCCGGGCGCCGTCGCTGTACGGGGTGATGTCGCCGTAGCCGGTGGTGGAGAGGGTGACCGTCGCGTAGTACACCGCGTCCAGCAGGTCGACCTTGCCGTCGGCCGCGTCGTGGTAGCCCACCCGGTCGACCCAGACGATGACGACCGTGACGGCCAGCACCAGCAGGGCCATGGAGAGCCGCTTGGCGACCTGGCGGGCCGGCCGGTCGACGACCCGTCGCGGGAGCATGACCCGCGTGGGGACGATCTGCTCGTCGACACGTCTGGCCATCGCGTCATGGCCGGGAAGTTTCACGTGAAACACCCTTCAGTCCACGGCGTCGCCGGGGCCCACGGTAGATCGAGGATCTCCACCTCGGTGCCGGACCGTACCCCGCCCGGCTCCACCACGGCCAGCCCGTCCGCCGCGGCGATGCCCCGGAGCATGGCGGGACCGTTGTACCGCAGGGGTACGACGTGCTCCCCACCTCTCCCGGTTCCCGAACCGACACCGCTTCCCCCGGGGGTTCGCCCGCCGTACGCCGGGGCCGGGCCGGTGCGGTGCACCACGGGAACGAGCCGGGTGTCGTGCGGATGCCCCTGCACCTCGTCGCGGACGGCCACCCGGTAGGGGTCCTCCGCATACCGTCCCGCGAGCCCGTCGAGCAGGGGTTCGGCGAGGGTCACCAGACCCGATACGGCCGCCAGGGGGTTGCCCGGCAGCCCGACGAGATACGGGCCCCCGGCCGGCAGCCGGGCGAGCAGCATCGGGTGGCCGGGCCGCACGGCGACCCCGTCCACCAGCAACTCGGCGCCGATCCGGCCCAGAACGGGGTGCACATGGTCGACGGGGCCCGCAGCGGTCCCGCCCGTCGTCACGATCAGGTCGGCCTCGGAACCGGTGAGCGCGCGCAGCAGGGCCTCGGCGTCGTCCCCGAGCCACCGGGGAGCGGCGACCTCGGCGCCCCGCGCGTGCAGCCAGGGGCCGATCATGGGGCCCAGCGCGTCCCGGATCAGCCCGTCGCGCGGCAGTCCCGCCGTCAGCAGTTCGTCCCCGAGGACGAGAACCTCGACGCGCGGGCGGGGCCGGGCCGGCAGCCCGTCGTAGCCCGCCGCGGCGGCGAGCCCGAGCACGGCGGGCGTCACGAGCGTTCCGGCCGGCAGGAGTTCATCGCCCGACCGGCACTCCTGGCCGCGCGGCCGGATGTCCTGACCCGGACTCACCTGCCGCCCCGCGTACAGCAGTCCCTTGGCCTGATCCGACTCCGCGTGCTCGCTCCGGATGACCGCCGTGGCGTCCGCCGGGATCCGGGCCCCGGTGGCGATGGGGACGGCCTCGCCGTCGGGAAGCGGCTCGGGCGCCTCGCCCCCGGCGAGCACGCCCGCGTCCGGCCGGATACGCCAGGGCCCCGGCCCGGCGACGGCCCAGCCGTCCATGGCCGAGGTGTCGAAGGGTGGCAGATCGGTGAGCGCCGCCAGCGGCTCGGCCAGCACATGCCCGAGCGCCCGTCCCAGCGACAACCGCTCGGCCCGGGCGGGAACCGCCCGCCCGGCACGAGCGGCGATCCCCCGCGCCACCGCCCACGGAACGGCGCCGGCGCGGGGGATGGGCGTGGCGGAGGAGGTGCCCGGGGCCGCGCCGCGATGCGACACCGGATACGGGCTGCCCGCCGCCGTCGCGGGGCTCGACCTGGGGTGCGGCGCGGAGTTCGGCGCGGGGCGCGGTCCGGAGTCCGGGGCGGGCTTCCGTGTGGAGTCCGGGGCGGGGCGCGGTCCGGAGTCCGGGGCGGGGTCCCCTGCAGGGCTCGGCCCCGGGCGCGGCCCGGGGTTCGGCCCGGGGCCGGGTGGGGTGGCCGAGGCGCGCGGGTCCGTGGTGCGGGGGGCGGGGGGCGTCCGGGGTGTACGGGCCGCGTCGGGTCGGCGGTCTCGGGCGGATGCGCGGTCCCTGGCGGACGCGTGGTCCGTGGCGGACGCGTGGTCCGTGGCGGACGCGTGGTCCGTGGCGGACGCCTCCGTCTCGCCTCGCGGGGCCGTCGGCCGGCCCACCAGGGCGAGGGCCTGCTGCACGGCCCGCTCCTCGTCCGCCGCGGCGAGGGCGGCCAGGGCGGCGGGGTCCGAGGGGTCGGCGGGGCCGGTGTCACCGATCCGGGCGGCGGGGTCTTCGTCACCGGTTCGGCCGGGCGCGGTGGTCTCGCCGGTCCGGCCGGGCGCGGCGGTCTCGCCGCCGAGGGCGTCCCCGGAAGCACCGTCCGCGCCCCGGCCGGCCGGAAGCGGGGCAGCGGCTGCGGGGGCGGCCCCGCAGGAGCAGCGACCGGGGCGGCCCGGGTCCGGGGGCGGCGGGTGCTCGGGCCCTCCGTGGAGGCCGCTCATGGTGTCCCGGTCTCGTCCGCCCAGCCGAGGGCGAGCGCGGCCGCCTTCCGGGCCGCCTCGGCCACCGCCTCGGGGCCGCCGCCCTCGCCGCTCGCCTTCGCCGCCGCGTACCCGACCAGAAAGGTGGTCAGGGGTGCGGCGGGGCGGGCGACGCCGTGGGCGGCATCACGGGCGAGGTCGAGGAGGACGTCGGTGTCGACGTCGAGTTCGATGCCCAGTTCGTTCTTGACTGCGGTGATCCATTCATCCAGCACGGACCCATGCTCTCTGATCCGGGCCCGCGCGGATGCGATGTCCTCCCAGGTGTCGCAGTCGAACGAGGCCAGGGGGGCGGCCGCCACCCGGACGAGCCGCAGTTCCCGGGTGAGCAGCCGCAGCGGCAGCCCCGCCAACCCGCCGTGCTCGGTGGCGACGAGCGCCAGTTCACGGCGGAGGGGTTCCGCCCGGTAGACCGCCACCAGTGGCTGGTCCCTGCCGTCCGCGTCGGCGCAGACCGCGCCCTCGGCCTCCGCTCGGCCTGCCGCTTCCACCAGCGCACGCACGGTGTCGGGGCCCAGGAACGGCAGATCGGCGGAGAGCACGAGAACGCGCTCCGCCGTCGTGTGCCGTACGCCCGCGCCGAGGGCGGCCAACGGCCCGCCGCCCCGGGGCTCTTCACGCGTCCAGATCACCGTGCGCCCGGTGGGCCGCCGGTCGCCCACCACCACCGTGGTCCCGGCTCCGGCACACGCCCCGAGCACCCGGTCCAGCAACGCCCGCCCGCCAACGCGAACCCCGGGCTTGTCAGCGCCCCCGAGCCTCTTCGCGGCCCCTCCGGCAAGAACGATGGCGTCGAACGCGGTCATGCCACGAGTATGCGGGCCCGTCTCCCCCGGTGAACGCCCGCATCCACCGGACGGCCCGCCCCAAGCACCCGGTGCACGGCGCGCGACCGTGGGCGCACGGCACGCGGCACACGGCCGTGGACGGTCGGCCGTGGCACGCTCGGCCGACGCCGGGCGGTGCCCCAGGCTCCGCGCACGGACCGGGCAGCGGCCCCGGCTTACGGCGTGCCCCCGACGACGGGCTCAGGCCCGACGCCGGGCTCGGCCCCGACGACAGCCACAGCCCCGCGCCAACGACCCCGGCCCCGCCCCACGAACCCCGGCCGCCGCTACAACGTCCGCAACAGCACCGCCGGCTGTTCCACGCAGTCCGCCACGTACCGCAGGAAGCCGCCCGCCGTGCCGCCGTCGCAGACCCGGTGGTCGAAGGTCAGCGAGAGCTGGACGACCCGCCGCACGGCCAACGCGCCGTCGTGGACCCACGGCTTGGGCACGATGCGGCCGACCCCGAGCATGGCCGCCTCCGGGTGGTTGATGATCGGCGTCGAACCGTCGACCCCGAACACCCCGTAGTTGTTGAGCGTGAACGTGCCGCCGGTCAGCTCGGCCGGCTTCAGCGTCCCCGTACGGGCCGCCTCCGTCAGCCGGGCGATCTCCGCGCCGATCGACTCCGCGTTGCGCGCCTGAGCGTCCTTGACCACGGGCACGACCAGCCCGCGCTCCGTCTGGGCGGCGAACCCGAGGTGGACCTCCGGCAGCCGCACGATCTCGCGCGCCTCCCCGTCCACCGTGGAGTTGAGCTCGGGGTAGCGCGCCAGCGCGGCCGTGCAGATTCGGGCGAGCAGCGCGAGCACGGACACCTTGGGACCGCCCGCCCGGTTCATCGCCTCGCGGGCCGCCATCAGTTCGGTGGCGTCGGCGTCCACCCAGCAGGTGGCGTCGGGGATCTCGGTCCGGCTGCGCGTCAGCTTGTCGGCGACCGCGCCCCGTACCCCGCGCAGCGGAATCCGCTCACCCGCGGACGACGCCCGCGCGGCTTCGCCGGGTGCGGCAGGTCCGACCGGTGCGACGGGTGCGACGGATGCGACGGGTGCGGCGACGGTCTCCGTGGCCGCCTCCGCCGTCGCCCGGATCGCCGCTTCCACATCGGCCCTGAGGATCAGCCCGTCCGGCCCCGATCCGGCTACCCGGCGCAGGTCCAGATCGTGCTGCCGGGCCAGCTTGCGCACCAGCGGTGAGACGACGGCCACCGGGCCGGCCTCCCCGTCGGCAGCGGGAGCCGGGGCGGAAGCGGCGGCGGAGACCCGGGCACGACCCCGCACGGCGGCGGGCGCGGACACGGACGCGGCGGCAGGTGCCGCACCCCTGCCGGTGCCCTGGGCCGGTGCCGCCGGAGCCGCCGATGCCCCGAAGCCCTCGGGCCGGATCCGGCGGCGCCGCGTGGGCGGTGCGCCGGTCCCGTACCCGACCAGGACGTTCCCCGACCCGGACGCGGTCTCCCCGGAGCCACCCGCGCCGGGCTCCGCCGCCGGATCCGACGACTCCACGGATCCGACGGCGACGGTCAGCAGGGGTGCGCCGACGGGGAGTTCGGTGCCCTCCTCGCCGAACCGGGCGGTGACCACGCCCCCGTAGGGGCACGGCACCTCGACCATGGCCTTGGCCGTCTCGACCTCGACGACCGGCTGGTCGATGGCGACGACCTCGCCGACCTCCACCAGCCAGCGCACGATCTCCGCCTCGGTCAGTCCCTCACCGAGGTCCGGAAGCTTGAATTCCAGTACCTGGGCCATCAGCTCTCCGCCTCCCACTGGAGCCGCGCGACGGCGTCGAGCACCCGGTCCACGCCCGGCAGATGGTGACGCTCCTGCATCGGCGGCGGATACGGAATGTCGAATCCGGCCACCCGCAGCACCGGCGCCTCCAGATGGTGGAAGCAGCGCTCGGTGATCCGGGCGGCGATCTCACCCCCCGGTCCGCCGAACCCGTTCGACTCGTGGACCACGACCGCGCGGCCGGTGCGGCGCACCGAGGCGGCGACGGTCTCGTCGTCGAAGGGAACCAGCGACCGCAGGTCGACGACCTCCAGGTCCCAGCCCTCCTCGACGGCCGCCTCCGCCGCCTCCAGACAGACCGGGAGCGAGGGCCCGTACGTGATCAGCGTCGCGCTGCGGCCGGGCCGTCGCACGACCGCCCGGCCTATCGGCTCGACGGCGGCCGGTGCCTGCGGCGACCAGCCGGCCTTCGACCAGTAGAGCCGCTTGGGCTCCATGAAGACCACCGGATCGTCCGAGGCGATCGACGCCCGCAGCAGCCCGTAGGCGTCCTCGACCGTGGCGGGAGTGACCACATGGAGCCCCGGGGTCGCCATGTAGTACGCCTCCGAGGAGTCGCTGTGGTGCTCGACTCCGCCGATGCCGCCGCCGTAGGGCACCCGGATGGTGATCGGCAACGGCATCCTGCCGCCGGTCCGGTTCCGCATCTTGGCGACATGGCTGGCCAACTGCTCGAACGCCGGATAGGCGAAGGCGTCGAACTGCATCTCCACCACGGGCCTCAGCCCGTACATCGCCATGCCGACGGCCGCGCCGAGGATTCCCGCCTCGGCCAGCGGGGTGTCCGTGCACCGCGCGTCGCCGAACTCCTCGGCCAGGCCGTCGGTGATCCGGAAGACCCCGCCCAGCGTGCCGACGTCCTCACCGAGGACGTGCACCGAGGGGTCCTCGGCCATCGCGTCGCGCAGCGCGCGCCCCAGTGCCTGCGCCATCGTCGCGGGACCGGCCTTCGCGGCCCGCTTCCCGGCCGTGGCCGCCGCTGTCGTCATCGCCCCGCACCCCTGTCGTCCGTGCCGTGCTCGTCGTGCTCCGCGTCCAGCTCGACCCGGAGCCGGGCGGCCTGCTCGCGCAGTTGCGAGGTCTGCTCCGCGTACACATGGGAGAAGAGCTCCATCGGGTCCAGCACCGGATCGGCGTTCATGCGGTCCCGCAACTGCGCCGCCATCCGCTCCGCGGCCATCCGGGCCTCCTCGATGCCCTCGTCGTCGAGCAGTCCGCGCCCGGTCAGCTCCCGCTCCATGAGCCGCACCGGATCGTGCGCCTTCCAGGTCTCGACCTCGCTGCTCTCGCGGTAGCGCGTCGCGTCGTCCGCGTTCGTGTGCGCGTCCATGCGGTAGGTGACGGCCTCCACGAGCGTGGGGCCCTCGCCGCTCCTGGCCCGCGCCACGGCCTCGGAGAGCACCTGGTGCACGGCCGCCGCGTCGTTCCCGTCGACCAGCCGGCCCGGCATGCCGTACCCGACGGCCTTGTGGGCCAGGGACGGGGCCGCGGTCTGCTTGGCCAGGGGCACGGAGATGGCGAAGCCGTTGTTCTGCACGAGGAAGACGACGGGGGCCCGCCACACGGCCGCGAAGTTCAGCGCCTCGTGGAAGTCGCCCTCGCTGGTGCCGCCGTCGCCGACCATGGCGAGCGCGACCACGTCGTCGCCCTTGAGACGGGCCGCGTGGGCCAGCCCCACCGCGTGCGGCAGCTGGGTGGCGAGCGGGGTGCACAGCGGTGCCGTGCGGTACGCGCGCGGGTCGTAGCCGGTGTGCCGGTCGCCGCGCAGCAGGGTCAGCGCCTCGACCGGGTCCATGCCCCGTGCCACGGCGGCCAGGGTGTCGCGGTAGCTGGGGAACAGCCAGTCGCGCTCCTCCAGCACCAGGGCGGCGGCGACCTCGCAGGCCTCCTGCCCGGTGCTCGACGGGTAGACGGCGAGCCGGCCCTGCTTGGTCAGGGCGGTCGCCTGCGCGTTGTACCGCCGCCCGCGCACGAGCTCGGCGTACAGCCGCAGCAGCAGCTCCGGGTCCGCCTCGGCCGCGGCGTCCGTACCGAGCACGCGATACGGCTCCGGGTCCGGGAGCAGCGGCGCGGGATCGGTGAGCGGCTTCCAGGCCGGGGGCGGCGTGGGCCGGTAGGCGGCCGCGCCGGGCAGCTCTTGGACCGTCATGACAAGCACCTCCTGGCGTCGAGGGGTATCGAGCGGCGTCCGCGGCACCGGGGGTGTCCCGGTGCCGCGGGGTGTCGAAGCGTCTCTAGGGGTGTCGAGGGGGCGTCGACGCTTGCGAAATACATCGAATTGTCCGTACAGCCACGAGGCGTGAGTGTGGCGCGCCTCACCTACCGATTGTTCGGTCGCGAGCGCATTTTGGCTACAGGCACCGCCAGCCTGTGGACAAACGGTTCTCCACAGCTTGGGATGGGCACAGGTCGTCCAGGACGGGGAGGCACGGGAACATGGCAGCTGAACAAATGGCCGAGGGGAGCGAGGAACCGGCCCCGATTCCGCCCGCCCGTCCGCTGGACGCCATCGACCGCGCCATCCTGCGACTGCTCCAGGCGGACGGCCGGGCGTCGATACGCTCGGTCGCCGACCGCGTCCACGTCTCGCGCGCCAATGCCTACGCGCGGATCAACCGGCTCATCGACGACGGCGTCATCCGCGGGTTCGGTGCCCGGGTGAACCACGAGCGGGCCGGGCAGGGCGCCTCGGCCTACATCACCCTCAAGATCGTCCAGAATTCCTGGCGCACGGTGCGCGAACAGCTCCAGGCGCTGCCGGGAGCCACGCACATCGCCCTGGTCAGCGGGGATTTCGATGTACTTCTGCTGGTCCACACACCGGACAACCGGTCGCTGCGCGAACTCGTCCTCACCCGCATCCAGGCCATACCGGAAGTGCTCTCCACTCGCACCCTGCTGGTGTTCGAGGAAACGGACCTGAGCCCGGGTACGGACCGCCCGACCGACCTGAACTGACACGCCCGTCCGACCTGGACCGAACCGCCCGGCCGACCTGAACCGAGCGGATGACCGGGCCCCTCGGAGCCGTACGACCGAACGGGTGAGCCGGCCTTTCGCCGCCCGTACCGTCCGAAACGGGCCCGCGCGGGGCGGGAGGCGCCCTCAGGACCCGTACGTCGCGAGAAACGTCCGCACGGTGTCCCAGCGCTTCGCGTCGTCGAGCAGCGCGACTCCGTGCAGGCTCTCGCCGCGGACGAGGACGAACCGGTGCTCGGGCGACTTCGCACTCTTCCGGTTCATCTCCTTGTCGCCGTCGGCGAAGTCCCCGTCCCGTTCGGCAGCCATGTACAGCACGGGCGCGGTCAGCTCGGGGACGGCCTTCAGGGCGTTCATGGTCTGATACCGCGTCGGGGCGGAGAGCGCGACGACGGCGTCCGGCTGGGGCGTGAGCCGGGGGGCCGCCGCGAGCACCGCGGTGCCGCCCTTGGACGCGCCCATCAGCAGCAGCTTCTTGGCGCCCTTGTCGCGGAGATATCCGGCCGCGCCGACGACCTCGGCGACCTCCTGCCCGTTCGAGTTCACCGCGAGGACCCGGTAGCCGGCCTTGCTCAGCTCGTCGGCCTTGTCCTTCCACTGGCAGGCCGTGCCGTCGGACTGGTGGGCCAGCACGATCCCGGCGCCCGATCCGCCCTTCGGCGCGTAGGTGCCGGTCTCGGAGCCGTCGTCGATCGTGAAGGTGATGGACGAGCGCTTCGCCTCCGCCGCCGTCAGACAGCCGAAGTCGTCCGGCTTCTCCGCCGCGGCGCCGCCGCCGTCGTCCTCGGCGTCCCCGCCGCCTCCCGAGCAGCCGGCCAGCGAGGCCGTGACGAGCAGTGCGGCAGCGGTACAGAGAAGTCCGGACACCCGGAGCACAGCGGTCATGCCGGGATGCTGGTCTGGACCAAGGTCCGCGTCAATGGCCGGTCGCGCGGGACTTCATGCCGCCGAAGGCCAGCCGAACGACCGTGTCGGCCAGCCGCTCCGCCTCCGCGCCGCCGTCCGGCAGCGGCCGGTACCACTCCACCAGGGAGTTGACCATCCCGAACAGCAGCCGCGTGGCGAGCCGTATGTCCACGTCGGAGCGGAGATCGCCGTCCACCACGGCCGCCTTGAGCAGATCGGCGACCCGCTGGTCGAACTCGCGCCGCCGCTCCAGCGCCCAGCGCTCGGTCTTCGTGTTCCCCCGCACCCGCAGCAACAGGGTGACGTAGGGAAGTTCGGCTATCAGCACCTCGACCGTACGGCGGGTGACGTACTCGACCCGCTCGATGGCGCGGCCCCGCGTCGCCCCGGACTCGTCGAGAATGCCGAAGAGTCCGTCCAGGGCCCGGCTGACCGCCCGCCGCAGCAGCTCCTCCTTGCCCGTGACGTGGTGGTAGATGGACGACTTGGAGATCCCCGCCGCCTTCGACAGGTGCTCCATCGACGTGCCGTCGTATCCCCGCTCGTTGAAGACCCGGACGGCGACGCCGAGCAGGGTCTCCGGGGTGTACGTGTCCCGCTTGGCCGTGGTCATGCCCGCGATCCTCCCCTACGAGTTGTCCACAGGTTTCGTGGGCCCCCTTGTCCCGACCGATCGTTCGGTTACTCTAACTCTGTCCGCCCGTCCCTGCCCAGCTCGAAGAGGAGTTGGTCCGTCATGGCCGCCGAGCTCTCCCCGAACCTGCTGTCCGAGAGGCACCGCCCGACGCTCGACCGCGCCCTCGACGCGATCCGCACCCGGGCGTACTGGTCGCCCCACCCCGAGCACCCGAAGGCGTACGGCGAGGGCGGCGCCCCGGGCAGCCTGGGCCCCGCCGAGGGCAAGGCCGCGTTCGACGCCGTGCTGCACACCCGGATCGACCTGGGCCAGCCGGGCACCGACGGATGGACGGGCGGCGAGATCTCGCCGTACGGCCCGGAGCTGGGCGTCGAGTATCCGCACGTCGACCCGGACGTGCTGCTTCCGGCGATGCGCGCGGCGATGCCCGCCTGGCGCGCGGCCGGTCCGGAGACCAGGGCCCTGGTCTGTCTGGAGATTTTGGCGCGGATCAGCGCCCGCACCCATGAGTTCGGCCACGCGGTGATGCACACCAGCGGCCAGGCCTTCATGATGGCCTTCCAGGCCGGCGGCCCGCACGCCCAGGACCGCGGCCTGGAGGCCGTGGCGTACGCCTACGAGGAGCAGCAGCGCGTTCCCCGCTCGGCCGACTGGTCCAAGCCGCAGGGCAAGCGCGACCCGCTCGACCTGCACAAGACGTTCACCGCGGCGGGACGCGGCGTCGCGCTGCTGATCGGCTGCAACACGTTCCCCACGTGGAACGGCTACCCGGGCCTCTTCGCCTCCCTCGCCACCGGAAACGCGGTCCTGGTCAAGCCGCACCCCCGGGCCGTCCTCCCGCTGGCCCTGACCGTCCAGGTGGCGCGCGAGGTGCTCGCCGAGGCGGGCTTCGCACCCGATCTGGTGGCGCTGGCCGCCGAACGGCCCGGCGAGGGCATCGCCAAGGCCCTGGCGCTGCGCCCGGAGATCCGGATCATCGACTACACGGGTTCGACGGCGTTCGGTGACTGGCTGGAGGCCAACGCCCGCCAGGCCCAGGTGTACACGGAGAAGGCCGGGGTCAACACGATCGTGGTCGACTCCACCGACGACTACCGGGGCATGCTGGCCAATCTGGCGTTCTCCCTGTCGCTCTACAGCGGCCAGATGTGCACCACCCCGCAGAACCTCCTCATCCCCCGGGACGGCATCGCGACGGACATGGGCGACAAGTCGTACGAGGACGTGGTCGCGGACATCGCCTCCGCCGTCACGGGTCTCCTGGGCGACGACGCCCGCGCGACCGGACTGCTCGGCGCCCTGGTCAACCCCGATGTGAAGGCCCGCCTGGAGGCGGCGGCGCAGCTCGGCGAGGTCGCCCTGCCCTCCCGGGCGGTCACCCATCCCGACTTCCCCGACGCGGTCGTGCGCACGCCGCTGATCGTGAAGCTCGACGGCGCCAAGACGGACGACGACTCCCCGTACTTCACCGAGTGCTTCGGCCCGGTCTCCTTCGCGGTCGCCGTGGACTCGACGGCCGACGCGGTGGAGCTGCTGCGGCGCACCGTCCGCGAGAAGGGCGCGATGACGGTCGGCGCGTACACGACCTCGCCGGAGGTGGAGCGCGCGGTGGAGGACGTCTGCCTGGACGAGTCGGCCCAGCTCTCGCTGAATCTGACCGGCGGGGTGTACGTCAACCAGACGGCGGCCTTCTCCGACTTCCACGGTTCGGGCGGCAACCCCGCGGCCAACGCGGCCCTGTGCGACGGCGCCTTCGTCTCCAACCGCTTCCGTACGGTGGAGGTCCGGCGCCAGCGCTGAACTCCGGACCGCCACGCCTCCGGACCGGCGCCTCCGGAGCGTCACTTCCGGGGTCGCCGCCTCCGGAGCGGCGGGGCAGCACGGCCGCCGTCAGGCCCCGCCGGCGTCCGGGAGGGAGGGCTCGGGGATGTCCGCGTAGCGCTGCACCCAGGCGTGCATCGCGATCGCGGCGGCGGCGCCCGCGTTGATGGAGCGGGTGGAGCCGAACTGCGCGATGGAGCAAACCATCGAGGCGTGCGCGCGGGCCTCCTCGGTCAGTCCGGGCCCCTCCTGTCCGAACAGCAGCACACAGCGGCGGGGCAGCACGGTCCGCTCCAGTGGCACCGCGCCGGGGAGGTTGTCGATGCCGATGATCGGCAGGCCCTCGGCGCGGGCCCAGGCGGTCAGATCGGCGGTGTCCGGGTGGTGGCGGACGTGCTGGTAGCGGTCGGTGACCATCGCGCCGCGCCGGTTCCAGCGCCGCCGCCCCACGATGTGCACCTCCTTGGCCAGGAAGGCGTTCGCGGTGCGGACGACCGAGCCGATGTTGAAGTCGTGGCCCCAGTTCTCCACCGCGACATGGAAGTCGTGCCGCCGCAGATCGAGGTCGGCGACGATGGCCTCCCGGCTCCAGTAGCGGTAGGCGTCCCCCACATTGCGGCGGTCGCCGTGGGCGAGCAGCTCGGGGTCGTACCGCTCGCCCTCGGGCCAGGGCAGCGGATGCGGACCGACCCCGATCCCGTTCCCGAACCCGTCGTCGTACTGCGCCGGCTCGTCCGCACCCGCGCCCGGGGTGTCGGTACCGCTCGTGTTGTTCGTGGGGCTTGTCTCGCTGCTCACCCGACGAGCGTATGGCCCCCGTCGCTGCCGTGCTCCGCCGCCTCCCGGGCGCCCGCTCCGGGCACGCCCGCCCCCGGCGCGGCGGCGTGGCCGTCGCGCGGCGCGGGCACGCGCGCCCGCCGTCCGAGCAGCCGGTCGCGCCCGAGGGCCACCCGGCCGCCCAGCCAGACCAGGAAGACGGTCGGCAGGAAGACGGCGTCCGCGGCGATCATCGCCATCGAGAAGAAGGGGAGTCCGAGCAGCAGGGCGATTCCGGCGTGCTCGCAGATCATCACGACCAGCAGCACGTTCTTGACGCGCCGGTTGAACAGGGTGAACGGGAAGGCGACCTGCACGGCCACGGTGACGTAGGTGACCACCATCACCATCAGCCCGCTGGACGCGAGGATGTCCGAGAGCGCGGGCCACGGAGAGAAGTAGTCGAGCTTGAGCGGGTAGTAGAGCGCGGTGCCGTCCTGCCAGCGCGAGCCCTGGATCTTGTACCAGCCGGCCGTCGCGTAGATCAGGCAGACCTCGGCCATGATCACGACGAGCGTGGCGTTGTGGGCGAGGTTGGCGATGACGTCGAGGAGGGTGCGGTGCTCGCTGCGCGGGGCGTACCGGTTCACGGCCCACCAGGCGGCCTGGCCGACCCACAGGATCCAGAAGAACACCGGCAGCCACCGGGTGCCGCCGAGGCTGTCGGTGGCCGTCCCCCAGACGAGGACGCCGCCGAAGGCGGCCCAGAGCAGCGGCCCGACCACGTCGACGGGTCCGCGCGTCCCGTCCGGCGTCTTCCGGGCCCTGCGGGCGTCGAGCGACCAGACCTGTCCGCACCGGGTCAGCACCAGGTAGATCGCCATGAGGTGGATGACGTTGTCGCCGCCGTCGCCCATGAAGATGCTGCGGTTCTGGAGCGAGAGCACCCCGGCCATGAACAGCACGGACATGGCCCGTGTGCGCCAGCCGACCATCAGCAGGCCGGAGGCGACCAGCGCGAGCGCGTAGACGATCTCGAACCAGACGGTGCTGTCGGTCCACATCAGCGTGGTGAACGCCTGGTTGCCCGAGATGAGCTGCTGGGCCATGTCCCAGCGCCAGGGGGCGTCCGGGCCGTACATCTCGTGCCGGTGCGGGAACTCGCGCAGCAGGAAGAGCAGATACGTGGCGGAGAAGCCGATGCGGATGACGGCGCTCTGGTACGGGCCGAGGGCCGAGGCGGTGACGCGTTGAATGCCGCGGGCCAGTGCGTGGCCGGATCCGGGGGTGCTCACTGGCCGGCCTCCTGGGATGCGGCACCCTCGGGAAGGTCGGCCGCGGTCACGGTCCACCAGGGCAGGACCCGGTAGGACGGCTCGGTACTGATCTTCTCCTGGCTCCAGGGGGGAGCCGGCACGGATCGGGTCTCGGACCTGACCTGGATGCGCAGGACGGTGCCGCCGTAGTCGTGCTCGCCGAGGCGGAGCATCACGATGCGCCGGATGTACTGCTCGGAGAGCCTGCCGCGCAGGCCGTTGGCGCGGTTCTGGCTGTCGTGCGAGCCGACGAAGAAGTCCCAGCCCCGGCGGAGTTCGTTCTGCTGGACGTGGCTGGGCAGCAGATTGCCGCGTATCGCCTTGCCGTCCTCGCCGGACAGGCTCATCCAGGGGGTGGTGCGCCGTCCGTCGGCCCCGGATATCTCGGCGCGCACGTGCACGGCGATGTTCTGCTGGAGCGGGTTGGGGGCGAAGAGCTTCCAGTTCTGCTCGAACTCGGGGTAGACCCACTGGTCCACCGCTTCGCCGTGCGCCTTCGTCAGCGTGTTGGACGGGGCGACGTGCAGGAACACCATGGCCAGCTGGACACAGCCGAACAGTCCGATGACCGCCAGCGCGACGGCGGCGACCACCTGGTACGGGAACGACAGCCCGGCGATGCCACCGACCGCGTCGGCCTGCCGGTCGGGGCCGGGACCCCGCGAGGCGGCGAGCGTCTGCGCGGAGGACGGCTCGATACCGGCCGGCGGCGGGCCGGGGTCCGGTGGAAGGGGCTCCGAGCCGACCTCCAGCGGCTGGGGGCCGGGCACCGCGTCGTCCCGCCCGTCGGCACCTCCGCCGGTTCCCCCGCCGCCGACGCCCCTGTCGTCGTACGAATCCATCCCGCCCCGATCCCCGTCGATCCCGGTCAGTTATCCACAGGGTTGACACCCTACGGGCCCCGGACACACCATTGAAGACAGAGAACCGAACGATCGGTCGGTAGGGAGTCCGGGATGGCGGCAGTGGCTGCGAGCCAGACAGCGCAGACGGCAGCGGGGGGCGCCGAAGGGGTGGAGGCGGCTCTCGCGGCGGCGTTCGACGCCGCGGTGGCGGCCGACGAGCGCATCGAGCCCCTCGACTGGATGCCCGAGGCCTACCGCGCCTCGCTGGTCAGGCAAATAGCCCAGCACGCGCACTCGGAAATCATCGGCATGCAGCCGGAGGCCAACTGGATCACGCGCGCGCCGTCCCTGCGCCGCAAGGCCATCCTGATGGCCAAGGTCCAGGACGAGGCCGGGCACGGGCTGTATCTCTACAGCGCGGCCGAAACGCTCGGCGTCGGCCGCGACGAACTGCTCGACAAGCTGCACGCGGGCCGCCAGCGCTATTCATCGATCTTCAACTACCCGACGCTGACCTGGGCGGACGTGGGCGCCATCGGCTGGCTGGTGGACGGCGCCGCGATCACCAACCAGGTCCCGCTCTGCCGCTGCTCCTACGGTCCGTACGCACGGGCCATGGTCCGTGTCTGCAAGGAGGAGTCTTTCCACCAGCGCCAGGGCTACGAACTCCTGCTCGCCCTCAGCAACGGGACGCCCGCGCAGCACGCGATGGCCCAGGACGCGGTGGACCGCTGGTGGTGGCCGTCCCTGATGATGTTCGGTCCTCCGGACGACGCCTCGGCGCATTCGGCCCAGTCGATGGCCTGGAAGATCAAGCGGCATTCCAACGACGAACTGCGGCAGCGCTTCGTGGACATCTGCGTCCCGCAGGCCGAGGCCCTCGGTCTCACCCTCCCCGACCCGGATCTTCGGTGGAACGAGGAGCGCGGTCAGCACGATTTCGGGGCGATCGACTGGGCCGAATTCCAGGAGGTCCTGAAGGGCAACGGGCCGTGCAACGAGCAGCGGCTCACCCAGCGTCGGCGCGCCCACGAGGAGGGCGCCTGGGTCCGCGAGGCCGCCGCGGCCCACGCGGCGAAACACACGACGGCATCGCGCACGAGCGCGACGGTGGCCCACGCCGCAACGACGGACGGCACGAAGAGGGAGGCGACAGCATGAGCAGCTCGACCGACTGGCCACTGTGGGAGGTGTTCGTGCGCTCCCGGCGCGGCCTCTCGCACACCCACGCCGGCAGCCTGCACGCGCCGGACGCGGAGATGGCCCTGCGCAACGCCCGTGATCTGTACACCCGCCGCTCGGAGGGCGTCTCGCTCTGGGTGGTCCCCTCCAGCGCGATCACGGCCTCCTCGCCCGACGAGAAGGACGCCTTCTTCGAGCCGGCCGGCGACAAGCCCTACCGCCACCCGACGTTCTACGCGATCCCGGACGGGGTGAAGCACCTGTGACCGCAGCCCTCGCCCTCGGCGACGACGCGCTGGTGCTGTCGCACCGGCTGGGGGAGTGGGCGGGCCACGCCCCGGTGCTGGAGGAGGAGGTAGCCCTCGCCAACATCGCGCTGGACCTGCTCGGACAGGCCCGGGTCCTGCTCTCCCTGGAGGGAGACGAGGACGAGCTGGCCTTTCTCCGCGAGGAGCGCGCCTTCCGGAACGTCCAACTGGTCGAGCAGCCGAACGGCGACTTCGCGCACACCATCGCCCGCCAGCTCTACTTCTCCGTCTACCAGCACGGACTGTACGGACAACTGGCCTCCGGAGACGGCCCGTTCGCCGGTCTGGCGGCCAAGGCCGTCAAGGAGGTGGCCTACCACCGGGACCACGCCGAACAGTGGACCCTGCGCCTCGGCGACGGCACGGACGAGAGCCACGCGCGCATGCAGCGCGGGCTGGACGCGCTGTGGCGGTTCACCGACGAGCTGTTCCAGCCCGTCGAAGGCGTGGACGTGGACTGGCAGGCGCTGCGGGACGGCTGGCTGGAGTCGGTGACCGCGCTCCTGGAGCGGGCGACGCTGTCCGTGCCGACCGGTCCCCGGTCGGGGGCGTGGGCCGCCGGCGCCGGGCGGCAGGGCCTCCACACCGAGCCCTTCGGCCGGATGCTCGCCGAGATGCAGCATCTGCACCGCAGCCACCCGGGGGCGTCATGGTGACCCGGACCCCCCTGGAGGAGGAGCTGTTCGCCCTCGCGGGCTCGGTTCCCGATCCGGAGCTGCCCGTGCTGAGCCTTGAGGAGCTGGGGGTGCTGCGCGGGGTGGACGTCCTCGCCCCGGGCAGGGTCACGGTGCGCCTCACCCCGACGTACACCGGCTGCCCCGCCATGGAGACGATGTCCGCCGACATCGAGCGCGTGCTGCACGACCACGGCATGGCAGAGGTCTCCGTCGAGACCGTGCTCTCCCCCGCGTGGTCGACCGACGACATCAGCGCGGAAGGGCGGCGCAAACTGGCCGAGTTCGGCATCGCGCCGCCCCGGCCGCACGACGCGTCCGCCCCTTCCTCCGGACCCGTGCCGCTGACGCTGTCGGTGCGCTGCCCGCACTGCGGCTCCACCGACACGGAGTTGCTCAGCCGTTTCTCGTCGACCGCCTGCAAGGCGCTGCGCCGCTGTGTGTCGTGCCGCGAACCGTTCGACCACTTCAAGGAGTTGTAGATGTTCCATCCGCTCCGGGTCAGCGCGATCGAACGGCTCACGGACGACGCGGTGGCCGTCACCTTCGCCGTGCCGCCCGAGCTGCGCGAAACCTTCCGCCACAAGCCCGGCCAGCACCTCAACATCCGCTACACCGTGGCCGGCGAGGAGATCCGGCGGTCGTACTCGATCTGCGCCCCGGCCACCGAGCGACCGGCCGAGCCGGTGCTGCGCGTGGGCATCCGGCTCGTCGACGGCGGGGCCTTCTCCACCTACGCGTTCAAGGAACTGGCCGTCGGGGACGTGGTCGAGGCGATGCCCCCGATGGGCCGCTTCGTCATCGCGCCGCGCCCCGGCCGGTTCGCGGCGATCGTCGGCGGCAGCGGGATCACCCCGGTGCTCTCCATCGCCGCGACGCTGCTGGACCGCGAGCCCGACGCCTCGTTCTGCCTGGTCCGGAGCGACCGGACCGCCGCCTCCACGATGTTCCTCGACGAGGTCGCCGACCTGAAGGACCGCTTCCCGGACCGCTTCCAGCTGGTCACCGTGCTCTCCCGGGAGGAGCAGCAGGCGGGCCTCCCTTCCGGCCGGCTCGACCGCGAGCGGCTCACCGCCCTGCTCCCGGCGCTGCTCCCCGTCGCCGGCATCGACGGCTGGTACCTGTGCGGGCCGCTCGGCCTGGTGCGGGCCGCCGAGGAGGCGCTGCACGGCCTGGGGGTCGACCGCGGCCGCGTGCACCAGGAGATCTTCCACGTCGAGGATGCCCCGGGGGCCGTCGCCCGGCCGAGGGCCGCGACCTCCGCACGGAGCACGCTCACCGCGCATCTGGACGGGCGCTCGGGCACCTGGCCGGTGGAGGACGGCGAATCGCTCCTGGAGACGGTGCTCCGCAGCCGTTCGGACGCGCCGTACGCCTGCAAGGGCGGGGTGTGCGGCACCTGCCGCGCGTTCCTGGTCAGGGGCGAGGTGCGGATGGACCGCAACTACGCGCTGGAGCCGGAGGAGATGGAGGCGGGGTATGTGCTGGCCTGCCAGTCGCATCCGGTGACCGGGGAGGTGGAGCTGGACTTCGACCGCTGACCGCGCGGCGGACTGTTCCCTTCTTGTAGAACCTGTTCTATCTTGACGCTCCGTCAGGTCAGGGTACGGACACAGCGGTTCGCGGGAGGCCGGGACAGTGGACTTCACCTTCACCGAGGAACAGCAGGCAGCGGCCGAGGCGGCGCGGGCCGTCTTCTCGGGCGTCGCCCCGGACGCCGTGCCGAGCCCCGCTCTCGTGCCGGGGGCCGTGGCCGAGGACATCGACCGGCCGCTGTGGGCCCGACTGGCCGGCGGCGACCTGCTGAGCCTGACCCTGGCCCCGGAGCACGGCGGTGCCGGCCTGGACCCGATCGCGCTCTGCCTGGTGCTGCGGGAGTCCGCCAAGGTGCTCGCCCGGGTGCCGCTGCTGGAGACCTGCGCGGTGGCGACGGCACTGGACCGGTACGGGGACCGGGGCCTGGCTGCCGAGCTACTGCCCCGTGTCGGCCGGGGAGAGCTGGTCCTGACCGTCGGCGCCAACGGCCGCACGGGCCACGACCCGGCGGAACGATCCGTCACCGCCCGCCCGGACGGACCGCAGGGAGCGGACCGGGCGGACAGGGCTGACGGGGAGGGCGGGGGCGGGCCGGGTGAGGCAGACGGTGCGGACGCCATCCGATCCGGCACAGGCACAAGCACAAGCACCGGCACCGGCACCGGGAAGGGTGCAGAGGCGGGGTGGATCCTGGACGGCGTGCAGTCGGGGGTGCCATGGGCTCAGGTCTCGGACCTGATCGCGGTACCGGCGCAGACCGGCGACGGCCGCGCCGTCGTGGCGCTGGTCCGCCGCGACCAGGAGGGCGTCACCGTCGCGGAGCAGGTCTCGACGAACGGCGAACTCCTGGGCGAGGTACGGCTGGACGCGGTGCGCGTGACGGCACGTGAGCTGATCGACGCTCCCGGCGCCTGGGAGTGGCTGCGCTCGCTGCTCACCACGGGAACCTGCGCCCTCGCGCTGGGCCTGGGCGAGGCGGTGCTCGCCATGACGAGTGCGTACACGGGCAAGCGCGAGCAGTTCGGCTTCCCGGTGGCGACGTTCCAGGCGGTCGCCGTGCAGGCGGCGGACCGCTACATCGATCTGCGGGCCATGGAGGTGACCCTCTGGCAGGCCGCCTGGCGGATCTCCGTCGGCGGGGCGGGCGAGCTGCCACCGGCCGCCGATGTCGCGGTGGCCAAGATCTGGGCGTCCGAAGGGGTCCGGAGGGTCGTACAGACGGCTCAGCACCTGCACGGAGGCTTCGGCGCGGACACCGACTACCCCCTGCACCGCTTCCACGCCTGGGCGAAGCAGATCGAACTCTCCCTCGGCCCGGCAGCGGCCCATGAGGAGGCCCTGGGCGACCTGCTGGCCACCCATCCCGCCGACTGACCGGACGGGCCGACGCGGGGCCGGCGCGGGCAGACAAGAAGTCAGGCGCGGGGGCGGGCGGGAAGCCAGGGGCGCCAGCGGGTCGGCGCCGGGAGGGCGAGGCGCAAAGCACCGAGGCAGGCGCAGGGCCGGGGCAGGCGCGCGGCGCCAGGGCCAGGGGCAGGCGCAGGGCGCCGGGCCCGGCGCGGGGCCGGGGGCAGGCGCGGGGGAGGTCAGGCGACGAACGCCTGACCGCCGTGGTCGGTGACCATGGGGCGCCCCGCGCTTTCCCAGGCGAGCATGCCGCCGTCGATGTTCACGGCGTCGACGCCCTGCTGCACCAGATACTGGGTGACCTGGGCTGAACGGCCGCCGACCCGGCACATCACATGCACGCGCCGGCCGTCCTCCGCCGCCTCGGTCAGCTCACCGAACCGGGCCACGAACTCGCTCATCGGGATGTGCAGGGCGCCTTCGACATGTCCGGCCGCCCATTCGTCGGCCTCCCGGACGTCCAGCACCAGGCCGTCCGCCGGGACCGCGGTGACGTCGACCGCGGGGAGCGGGGCGTAATTCATGGTCATGCCTTCTCTCGTCGATGCGCCGAATCGGTGCGGCCGGATCAGTGCGCCGGGCTCACCGGAAACGCTACTGCACCAGGGCGGCCAGCTCGTTCTCACGCCGGGCGACCTCGCCGAGCAGCTGTTCGGCGATCTCCTCCAGCAGCTGGTCGGGGTCGTCCGGGGCCATCCGCAGCATGGCGCCGATGGCGCTCTCCTCCAGCTCCTGGGCCAGCACGGTCAGCAGTTCCTTGCGCTGGGTGAGCCAGTTCAGCCGGGCGTAGAGCTCGTCGGCCTCGCCCAGCTCCGCCTCGGGCTGGACCGGGCCCGCCGCCCACTCCTCGGCCAGCTCCCTGAGCAGCGCCTCGTCGCCGCGCCCGTAGGCTCCGTTCACCCGGGTGATGAACTCCTCCCGGCGGGCCCGCTCCGTCTCGTCCTGGGCCAGGTCCGGGTGGGCCTTGCGCGCCAGTTCGCGGTAGAGCTTGCGGGCCTCGTCGGTCGGGCGGACCCGCTTGGGCGGCCGGACGGGCTGCTCGGTCAGCATGGCGGCGGCCTCGGGGGACAGGCCGTCCGAGTCGATCCAGTCGTGGAACAGTTCATCGACCCCGGGCATGGGCAGCACCATGGAGCGCGCGTCCTGCGCCTTGCGGAGGTCCTCCGGATCTCCCGTGCGGGCCGCCCGCGCCTCCGCGATCTGCGCGTCCAACTCGTCGAGCCGGGCGTACATGGGGCCGAGCCGCTGGTGGTGCAGCCGGGAGAAGTTCTCGACCTCGACGCGGAAGGTCTCCACCGCGATCTCGAACTCGATCAACGCCTGCTCGGCCACCCGCACGGCCCGCGCCAGCCGCGCCTCGGGCCGCTCGTCCCCGCCCCCGTCACCCTCGCCCCGCGCCTCAGGCGCACCGGACCCGTCACCCGCACCGGCCCCATCGCCCACACCGGACGCATCGCCCACACCGGACGCATCGCCCACACCGGACGCGTCGGCCACATCGGCCCCGCCACCCGCACCAGGCCCGCCACCCGCACCGGAAGCGTCGGCCGACCCCGTACCGGAACCGCCGAACGAGCCCTCGCCGACACCGCCGAACGAGCCCTCGCCGGCACCGCCGAACGAGCCCTCGCCGGCACCGCCGGCCGAAGCCACGCCGGAGCCGTCCACGGAACCGCCCCCCGAGCCGTCACCGGCTCCCGTGGTACCGGCCTCGGCGTCCGCGCCGAAGGCGGACACCGAGGCGGCCTCGGCGGCATCCGCGCTCCCCGCGGAGGCCGTGCCCTCCGCGCGCGCGTCGGCGGTCGCTGCGGGCGTCTCGGCCGGGGAGCCGGCCTGCTCGTGCGGCAGGAGGTCGTCCTGCCGGGCATCGTCGTTCCGGGAGGTCGGTACCCCGGCGGCTTCGTCGGTCACCCGTCCAGCGTATGGCCACGGCCACCGTGCCGAGGACGCGCGGTCGGCGGAGCGGCCGTCACACCCCCTGCTCGGCGGCTGTCCGGCCCGAGGCGATCGCCCGGACCAGTTCGGCGTGGTCCGCCTCGGTGCGGTCCGCGTACGTCACGGCGAACGCGGCCACGGCCTCGTCCAGTTCGTCGTTCTTGCCGCAGTACCCCGCGATCAGCCGGGGGTCCGCGCTGTGGGCATGGGCTCGGGCCAGGAGCGCGCCGGTCATCCGGCCGTAGTCGTCGACCTGGTCGGCCGCCAGGGCCGCCGGATCGACGCTGCCCTTGCGGTTCCTGAACTGCCGCACCTGGAACGGGCGTCCCTCCACGGTCGCCCAGCCCAGCAGGATGTCGCTGACCACCTGCATCCGCTTCTGCCCGAGCACCACACGACGCCCCTCGTGCGCGACCTCGGGGACGGCGAATCCCGCGGCGGCCAGATGGGGGACCAGCACCGAGGGTCTGGCCTCCTTCACCTGGAGCACCAGCGGCTCGCCCCGGTGGTCCAGCAGCAGCACCACGTACGACCGGGTCCCCACGCTGCCCGTGCCGACCACGCGGAACGCCACGTCCTGGATGGCGTACCGCGCGAGCAGCGGCACCCGGTCCTCGGACACGGTGTCCAGATAGGGGCCGAGCCCCGCCGCCACGGCCGCGGCCTCCGCGTCCGGAACCCGGCGCAGCACCGGGGGCGCGTCGACGAACCGGCGTCCGCCGTCCTCGGTGGCCTCCGTCGACTTCGCGGCGAAGCGGGCGCTGGTGTTGTTCCGGGCCTTCTCGGAGACGCGCTCCAGCGTGCCCAGCAGATCGCGGGCATCCGTGTGCGAGACCAACTCCTCGTCGGCGATCGCGTTCCACGCGTCCAGCGCGGGGAGCTTGGCCAGCAGCCGCATCGTCCGCCGGTACGCGCCCACCGTGTCGTACGCGCCCCTGCGGCAGGTGTCCTCGTCGGCCCCGGCCTCGCGGCCCGCGAGGACCAGCGAGGTGGCGAGCCGCTTGAGGTCCCACTCCCAGGGCCCCACCACGGTCTCGTCGAAGTCGTTGAGGTCGATGACGAGGCTGCCCCGCGCGTCGCCGTAGAGACCGAAGTTGGCCGCGTGCGCGTCGCCGCAGAGCTGGGCGGTCACGCCGGTGACGGGCGTCCCGACCAGGTCGTGGGCCATCAGCCCGGCCGATCCGCGCAGGAACGCGAACGGGGTGGCCGCCATCCGCCCCACCCGTATCGGCGTCAGCGCGGGCACCCTGCCCCGGTTCGACTCCTCGACCGCCCGCACCGCGTCCGGCCGGCCCTGCGGCGGGGTCAGGGAGGCGTGCGAGGAGCGCGGCACGCTCTGCCGCAGGGCCTTGCCCGCGTCCCTCGGCGAGGGGGCCGCCGAACCGTCCGGCCCGGCGGCCGGGCGGCGGGCGAACCCGGGCACCACCGGAATGCGCGGGCCCCCGTACCCGTCCCGCTGCACGGGCACCGTCGTCGCTTCGATGTCACTCATGGCGCGCAGCCTCCCCCGACCCGGCCGACGCCCGCTCGGCGCCCGGCGTCCCCGGTCCAACATCAACTACCGCTGACCGTACCGCCGTCCACCCGCACCCGTCTGCCCCTGTGGACAACCCCTGAAGGGGCCTGTGGACAACGTCACGGACCGGCCGCCCGCGAGCGCTCCGGGCCCCGGTCACGCGCCCCGGCCGGGCGTCCGTGAGCGCGTGCCGTCACGGATGCCCGGCCGGACACCTCTCAGGCATTGCCTCAGAGATTTGCGCAGGTCACACGCCTACGGCCTCCTCCATCTCCTCCTCGGCCGCGCTCTCCGCCTCCGGCTCCGCCGGGACCTCGCGCCGCTCCCCCGCAGGCGCCGCCGGGGCCGCCGCCACCGGGGCGGACGTCCCGGCCGCCGCGACGGCCCTCCGCCTGCGCTCGGCCAGACCGGCGAGGCCCATCAGCACCAGGCCCGCCACGAGCCAGAGCGTCAGCACCAGCACGTTGCGGCCGAGCCCGTGGCCGCCGAAGTAGACGTGGCCGCGCACGCCCTCGACGAAGCCCGCCCCGTTCCAGAAGGCGTGCAGGGCGCCGAAGAAGCCGGGCTGGAGTTCGGGCCGGAAGATCCCGCCGGAGCTGGTGAAGTTCAGCATGACGAACAGGACCATGACGCCCAGCGTGGTCCAGCGCTTCAGGAAGGTGTGCAGCCCGACGCCGATCAGCAGGATGCCGGCGGCGTAGAGCCACGCCATCGCCCACAGCCCGCCGAGCCCGTGGTCCACCAGCCCGAAGAGGGGTCCGGCGAAGACCGCGCCGATCGCGCTGACCACGAGCGAGGCGCCCGCCGCCAGGGCCGCCCTGATCCTCAGCGGCAGCGCCGCGCCGGCGCCCCCGATCACGGCGACGGAGGCGTACGAACCGATGCTCACCGCGACCAGCAGGAAGAAGATGCCCTGTCCGGTCGGGTCGCCGTCGGCGGTGGGGGCCGTGTCCGTCACCTTCAGCGGGGCGCCCTGGCCCGCCGCGACCTCGGTGAACACCTTCTCCACCACGGTCGCGCTGGTGTCGGACGACGCCGAGGCCACCAGCAGTTCGGGGTGGGCGCCGGGCACGTAGGCGCCGTAGCTGTCCTGGGTCCTGAGGTGGTCGACCGCCGTGGCGCGGTCGGCGACCGTGCGGACGGTCAGGGCGCCGTCGCCCTGGTCCTGGAGGGTCTGCGCGAGCACCTGGGCGCTCGCTCCGGAGCCGACCACGTCCACCCGCAGATCATGCGGTTCGGGGGCGTGGAAGGCCCCGAGGTAGGCCAGCCCCATGCCGACGCACATGAGCAGTGGCGTGACGAGATGGCTGAGCACATGGCGCAGCGCGGCGGCGGTGGAGCCGGGCGCGGCGCTCGGGCCTGAGGACGAGGACATCGGGAACGCTCCGGAAGATCGACAAATGGTTGGCTTTTACAACTCCTATTCCGTTGTACTATACAACTGAAAAGTCGAGAAAGGTGAACCCGTGCCAGGCACCCCGGAGGACCGCGAAGAGTCGCTGGACGTCATCCAGCGCGAGCTGACCGCGTTCGCGCGCCGGGCGCGCGCCGCAGCGGCCCGCCTGCATCCGGAGCTGCCCCTGGTCTCGTACACGCTGCTGGCACACATCGACGACCGGCACGGCTGTCGCGCCACGGACCTGGCCGCGCACTACATGCTGGACAAGTCCACGGTCAGCCGGCAGATCGGCACGCTGGAGAAGCTGGGTCTGGTCGAACGCCATCCGGACCCGGACGACCACCGCATCCAGGTGCTCCACCCCACCGAGGCCGGCACCCGGGCGCTCGCCTCGACCCAGGCCAGCCGCCGCGCCGCCTATCAGGAACGGCTCGCGGAGTGGACGGAAGAGGATCTCGCGCGCTTCGCGGACTATCTGCTCCGGTACAACGCCTCGGGCGGCCCCGACGGCCCGAACGACCCCGCCGTCTGAACCTCACCGCCCTGGCGCCCCGCAGGCGAGCCCGCCCACAAGGGCCGTTCGCCGGCAGCCGCGCCCTTCCCCCGGGGCGTCCCCTAAGCTAAGGGCGTGTTATGAAAGTGCCGCCCGCTCTGGCGGACGGCGCTACTTTCACCACACGTCCTAGCAGCCGCCGATGCCGTCCCGCAGATGCGTCTCGGCCCAGCGGCCCAGCTCCTTGAGCGCGGGCTCCATCGCGGCACCCGCCTCGGTCAGCCGGTACGAGACCCGCAGCGGCGGTCCCTCGTCGACCTCGCGGACCACCAGGCCCGACGCCCCCAGCTCGGACAACCGGTCGGAGAGCATCCGCTCACTGATGCCCGGGATCGCCCGCCGCAGATCGGCGAAGTGCACCGGCTGCTGCATCAGCACGGAGACGATCGGCCCCGTCCAGCGCTTGCCGAACAGCTCGAAGACGCGGCTGATGCCGACATCCACCCGCCTGCACGCCTGCTCGCCGTGATCCGCCATGCCCCCAGGGTACTGCGTCACCGTGCGGGACTTACTATTCGTAAGCCCCTATGTTATTAATAGGTGCATACGAAACCTCGGCTGCTTACTTCTCAGTCGATCCGCTACCCCATGGAGACCCCTCATGGCCACGCTTCTGCACCTCGACTCCGCCGTGTTCCCCCAGGGCTCCGCGTCGCGCGAAGTCACCGCCGCCTTTGTCCGGACCTGGCGCGAGCAGCACCCTGACGGGGAGGTCGTCTACCGCGACCTGGCCGCCGACCCGCTTCCGCACCTGGACGCCGCAGCCGCCGCGGCCGGTGCCGAGCACCCGCTGCGCGCCGAACTCGCGGCCGAGCTGGCCGCCGCCGACGCGGTCCTGATCGGTGCGCCGATGTACAACTTCTCGATTCCGTCGACCCTGAAGGCCTGGCTCGACCACGTGATCATCGTGGGCCTCAACGTGGGCCCCGACAGCCCGGTCGCCGGCACCCCGATCACCGTCGTCGCCAGCCGTGGCGGTTCGTACGCCGAGGGCACCCCGCGCGCGGACGCCGAGTTCGTCCAGAACTACCTGGAGAAGCTGCTCACCTCGATGTTCGCCGCCGAGGTGGACTTCATCGTGCCGGAGCTCACGCTGGCCCACGTCAACCCGCAGATGGCCGAGCTGATCCCGCTCGCCGAGACGTCCAAGGCGAAGGCCCTGACCGACGCCGAGGACAAGGCCAAGGCGCTCGCCGCCAAGCTCGCCGCCTGATCCGAGCGTCGCGAAAAACCTCCCGCATCTCGCGGGGGGCAGCCCGAGCGGCACGAAGGGGGCCGGGGTTCATGGAACCCCGGCCCCCTTCCCGTACATCACAATCGGACGTTTCACGTGAAACGAACGCCCCGGGGGCGCCGACTCCGTCGCCGCCGTCCGTACCGCAGGAGCAACAGAAGAAGCCCCGCAGACCGTGGGCCTGCGGGGCTTCTCTCTTGTGCGCGAGGGGGGATTTGAACCCCCACGTCCCTAAGGACACTGGCACCTGAAGCCAGCGCGTCTGCCGTTCCGCCACTCGCGCATGAGTGGTGTTTCCAGACCTTCGCTTGTTCTGCGATCGCCTGGCGACAAACGGAAGATTAGCACGCTGGGCAGGGTGGATTCACATCCGTTTGTTTCGAGGAACCTCGGGAGGGAACCGGGAACCCGGAGCGGCCGCCCCCCACTCCTCCTGAGTGCACCCAAGGTGCGGGACACTGTCAGGAGGCCGCCTCTACGATCCGTGTGAGGGGGGACACTCATCCGCAGTGCAGACAAGGGGAACCAGCCGATTTCCCGACGCGTGGATACGATCAGTAAGCAGTACAGGGACGATGACACCGGAGGAGGTGCCCCGTGGGAGTCATGAAGCGTTTCGAGCAGCGTCTCGAAGGTCTGGTCAACGGCACCTTCGCCAAGGTCTTCAAGTCCGAGGTCCAGCCGGTCGAGATCGCGGGCGCCCTCCAGCGCGAGTGCGACAACAACGCCACCATCTGGAACCGCGAGCGGACCGTCGTCCCCAACGACTTCATCGTGGAGCTGAGCGCCCCGGACTACGAGCGGCTCAGCCCCTACTCCGGCCAGCTCGGCGACGAACTCTCGGGCCTGGTCCGGGACTACGCCAAGCAGCAGCGGTACACCTTCATGGGACCGATCAAGGTCCACCTGGAGAAGGCCGAGGACCTCGACACCGGTCTCTACCGGGTGCGCAGCCGCACCCTCGCGTCGAGTTCGTCACAGCAGGGCCAGCCCGGCGGCCAGCAGCCCTTCCAGAACCAGCCGGGACCGGGCGCACCGCCCGGCCGTCCGGCCCCGGGCCGCCACCAGGCGCCCGGCGGCTACGGCTACCCGCCCACCGCCGCTCCGCCCATGCCCCCGGGACCGCCCCCGGGCGGCGGGCACGGCGGACCGGCCCACGACCGGCGCCCGCCGGCCCCCAGCCCCCTGCCCCACGCGCAGATGAGGCGCTGGATCGAGATCAACGGCACCCGCCATCAGATCTCCCGCCCGACGCTGGTGCTGGGCCGCAGCACCGACGCCGACGTGCGGATCGACGACCCCGGCGTCTCCCGCCGGCACTGTGAGATCCGGACCGGAACGCCCTCGACGATCCAGGATCTCGGGTCCACCAACGGCATCGTGGTGGACGGGCAGCACACCACCCGCGCTACGCTCCGCGACGGCTCGCGGATCGTCGTGGGCAGCACCACCATCGTTTACCGGCAAGCCGAAGGGTGAAGCGGGGGCAATGTCAGAGCTGACCCTGACGGTCATGCGGCTAGGTTTCCTGGCTGTTCTGTGGCTGTTCGTGATCGTGGCCGTGCAGGTCATTCGCAGCGATCTGTTCGGAACGCGCGTCACGCAGCGCGGCTCGCGCCGCACCGCGCCCGACGGACGCGCCCCACAGACGCGCCAGAACGCCTCGGCGCCGCCCCAGCAGCGCCAGCAGCCCGGGCGCCAGCGCCGCGGCGCCCCGACCAAGCTGGTCGTGTCCGAGGGGACGCTCACCGGCACCACGGTGGCGCTCCAGGGCCAGACCATCACGCTCGGCCGCGCCCATGACTCAACGATCGTGCTGGACGACGACTACGCGTCCAGCAGGCATGCCAGGATCTACCCCGACCGTGACGGCCAGTGGATCGTCGAGGATCTCGGGTCCACCAACGGCACGTATCTGGACCGGACCCGCCTCACCACCCCCACGCCTGTTCCGCTGGGCGCGCCGATCCGGATCGGCAAGACCGTCATCGAGCTGCGGAAGTAGTACGACAATGAGCGAGCGGAGCGAGCGAGCCGCGGCGGTCCGGGCATCGGACCCGGCCAGGCTCCCGACCGGAGGGTGGGCAGTGTGGCTCGAGACCGGCTGTACCCCGAACCGACGGGTGAGGTGCGCATGAGTCTTTCCCTGCGCTTCGCCGCCGGATCGCACAAGGGCATGATCCGGGAGGGCAACGAGGACTCCGGCTACGCCGGCCCCCGTCTCCTGGCCATCGCCGACGGCATGGGCGGCCAGGCGGCCGGCGAGGTCGCCAGCTCCGAGGTGATCTCCGCCCTCGTCCAGCTCGACGACGACGTGCCCGGCTCCGACATCCTGACCTCGCTCGGCACCGCCGCCCAGCAGGCCAATCACCAGCTGCGCCTGATGGTCCAGGAGGACCCGCAGCTGGAGGGCATGGGCACCACGCTGACCGCCCTCCTGTGGACCGGCCAGCGCCTCGGCCTCGTCCACATCGGGGACTCCCGCGCCTATCTGCTGCGCGACGGCGTCCTGACCCAGATCACGCAGGACCACACCTGGGTCCAGCGGCTGGTCGACGAGGGCCGGATCACCGAGGAGGAGGCCACCACCCACCCGCAGCGCTCCCTGCTGATGCGCGCGGTGGGCACCAGCGACCACGTCGAGCCCGATCTCTCCATCCGCGAGGTCCGGGCCGGCGACCGCTATCTGATCTGCTCCGACGGGCTCTCCGGCGTCGTCTCCCACCAGACCCTGGAGGAGACCCTCGCCAGCTACCAGGGCCCGCAGGAGACCATCCAGGAGCTGATCCAGCTCGCCCTGCGCGGCGGCGGCCCGGACAACATCACCTGCATCGTCGCCGACGTCCTGGACGTCGACAACAACGACACCATGGCCGGGCAGCTCAACGACACCCCGGTCGTCGTCGGGGCCGTCGCGGAGAACCAGAATTCGCAGCTGAACGACGGCGGCGCGATGCAGACGCCCGCCGGGCGCGCGGCCGGCCTCGGCCGCCCCGTCCCGCCGCCCCCGGGCGGCTTCGGCCCTCCCGGCAGCGGTGACGACGCGGGCTACGGCGCCATGCCGAACGGCTCCTTCGACGCCTACACCGACGACGACTTCGTGAAGCCCGGCGGCCGCAAGTGGCTCAAGCGCTCGCTGTACACCGCGCTCGCCCTGGCCGTCATCGGCGGCGGGGTCTACGGCGGCTACCGCTGGACCCAGACCCAGTTCTACGTCGGCGCGAAGAACGACAACGTCGCGCTGTACCGGGGCATCAGCCAGGACCTGGCGTGGCTCTCCCTCTCGAAGGTCGAGACGGACCACCCCGAGATCGAACTCAAGTACCTACCGCCGTACCAGCGCAAGCAGGTCGAGGCCACGATCGCCGAGGGCAGCCTCGGCGAGGCCCGCGAGAAGATCACCGAACTCGCGACCCAGGCCAGCGCGTGCAAGAAGGACGCGGAACGGCGCGCGGCCGAGAAGAACGCCCCCAGCGACGAGGGCCAGGCCGCCGGCACGGAGACGAACGCCACCAAGACGGACGCGACCGAGGCCGACGGCGGCAAGACGTCGTCGGGCGGCACCAAGAGCAAGCAGACGTCCACGACTCCCACTCCCGGTCCCAGCCTCTCGGAGGAAGAGAAGAAGCTGGTCCCGCAGTGCGGTAAGCAGTAAAGCCGTAGGGGGCCTTCAGCACCATGAGCGTTGTCACCAACACGACCACGATCGGCGCGATCGACGCACCGAGCCGGCGCAACACCGAACTGCTGATGATGGTCTTCGCCATCGGCATCTCGGTGTTCGCCTACGCCAACGTGGGGCTCGCCATCGACGGCTCGCTGCCCTCCGGCATGTTCGGATACGGCCTCGGCCTGGTCCTGCTCGGCGGCGTGGCCCACCTCGTGGTGCGCAAGTTCGCCCCGTACGCGGACCCGCTGCTGCTGCCGCTGGCCACGCTGCTCAACGGGCTGGGGCTGGTGCTGATCTGGCGGCTGGACCAGTCGCAGCGGCTGATCCAGCGGGCGGAGGGCGCGTGGGGCAAGTTCACGCCGGACGCCCCCAAGCAGCTGATGTACTCCGCGATCGGTGTGGCCCTGCTGGTCGGCGTCCTGCTGATCCTCAAGGACCACCGGATCCTCCAGCGCTACACCTACATCTCGATGGTGGCCGCGCTGATCCTGCTGATCATGCCGATGTTCTTCCCGGCGGTGAACGGCGCCAAGATCTGGGTCAGTCTGGGCCCCTTCTCCATCCAGCCCGGCGAGTTCGCGAAGATCATCATCGCGGTCTTCTTCTCCGGCTACCTCATGGTCAAGAGAGACGCCCTGGCACTGGCGAGCCGCCGGTTCATGGGGCTGTACCTCCCCCGGGGCCGAGACCTCGGACCGATCCTCGTGATCTGGGCGCTCTCGATCCTGATCCTGGTCTTCGAGACCGACCTCGGTACGTCGCTGCTGTTCTTCGGCCTCTTCGTGATCATGCTGTACGTCGCGACCGAGCGGACCAGCTGGATCGTCTTCGGTCTGCTGATGTCCGCGGCCGGCGCGGTCGGCGTCGCGACCTTCGAGCCGCACGTGCAGTCGCGTGTGAACGCCTGGCAGGACCCGTTCGCCTGCTACTCCACCGATGTCAGCGGCGCCTGCGAGCAGATCTCCAACGCGATCATGTCCTTCGGCTCCGGTGGCACCCTGGGCACCGGCTGGGGCCAGGGCCACTCCGACCTGATCGGCTTCGCCGCCAACGCCGACTTCATCCTCTCGACCGTCGGTGAGGAGCTGGGGCTCGCCGGGATGATGGCCGTCCTGCTGCTCTACGCGCTCATCATCGAGCGCGGCATCCGTACCGCCCTCGCCGCCCGCGACCCGTTCGGCAAGCTCCTGGCGATCGGCCTCTCCGGCGCCTTCGCCATTCAGGTCTTCGTGGTGGCCGGCGGTGTCATGGGGCTCATTCCGCTGACGGGTATGACGATGCCGTTCCTCGCCGCGGGTGGGTCCTCCGTGATCGCCAACTGGGCGCTGATCGGCATCCTCATCCGCATCAGCGACACGGCCCGGCGCCCCGCGCCCGCCCCCGCTCCCACGTCCGACGCCGAGATGACCCAGGTGGTTCGCCCGTGAACAAGCCCCTGCGCCGGATCGCGGTCTTCTGCGGCATCCTCGTCCTGGCCCTGCTCATCCGCACCAACTACCTCCAGTACGTGAAGGCGGACGAGCTCAACACCCGCGACGAGAACCGCCGCGTCCGCATCGAGCGGTACGCGCACGAGCGCGGCAACATCATCGTGGACGGCGGAAAAGCCGTCACCGGCTCCGTCGAGACCAAGAGCGGCGACTTCAAGTACAAGCGCGTCTGGGAGAACGGCCCCATGTGGGCCCCCGTCACCGGCTACTCCTCGCAGGCCTTCGGCGCCACGCAGCTGGAGAACCTTGAGGACGGCATCCTCACCGGCAACGACGACCAGCTCTTCTTCGACCGTACGAAGGGCATGTTCACCGGCAAGGAGAAGCAGGGCGGCAACGTCGTCACCACCCTGGTGAGCGCCGCCCAGAAGGCCGCCTTCGAGGGGCTCGGCAACAAGAAGGGCGCCGTCGCGGCGCTCGACCCGCAGACCGGCGCCATCCTGGCGCTCGCCAGCACCCCCTCGTACGACCCCTCGACCTTCGCGGGCAACACCGAGGCCGACACGAAGGCCTGGCAGAAGCTCGGCAAGGACCCGGACAAGCCGATGCTCAACCGGGCCCTGCGCGAGACGTACCCGCCCGGTTCGACGTTCAAGGTCGTCACCGCCGCCGCGGCCCTGGAGAACGGGCTGTACACAGACATCGACGCGGCCACCAAGTCGCCGCTGCCCTGGCGGCTGCCGCTGACCACCGGCAACCTGGAGAACGAGGGCAACATCCCCTGCGAGAACGCCTCGCTGCGGGAAGCGCTGCGGATGTCGTGCAACACGGTCTTCGGCAAGATCAGCGACGACCTCGGCAACCAGACGATGATCGACGAGGCCAACAAGTTCGGCTTCAACAAGGACGTCTTCACGCCGGTCCGCGCCACCGCGAGCATCTACCCCAAGGACAACCGCCCGCAGAACGCCATGGCCGGCATCGGCCAGGCGTCCAACCGCGCCACCCCGCTCCAGATGGCCATGGTCGCCGCGGCGGTCGCCAACGACGGCAAGCTGATGCAGCCGTACATGGTCGCCGAGCGCCAGACGCCCGGTCTGGACGCGGTCTACACCCACGAGAAGGAGCAGCTGAGCCAGCCGCTCTCGGGGGAGAACGCCCAGAAGCTCCAGCAGATGATGGAGACGGTCGTCGAGAAGGGCACCGGGCAGAACGCCCGGATCAGCGGCGTCACGGTCGGCGGCAAGACGGGTACCGCCCAGCACGGCCTGAACAACAGCGAGAAGCCGTACGCCTGGTTCATCTCGTACGCGAAGACGGACAACGGCTCCCCGGTGGCGGTCGCCGTGGTCGTCGAGGACAGCGACGCGACCCGGGCCGACGTCTCCGGTGGCGGTCTCGCCGCCCCGATCGCGAAGGCGGTCATGCAGGCGGTCCTCGACGGGAAGAAGTGAGGCCGCTCACACCGGTCTCCATTCCCGCACCTTGGATACCGGTCGGATATCAGGTATTGCCTGCGGGCTGATCACGTAGTGCGCGGCCGGTAGCGTATGCGCGGACAGCACACCGCCGGACCGCACACCGGTGCGGTCAGGACTGACGGAGAGGGCTGGAACAGTTATGGAAGAGCCGCGTCGCCTCGGCGGCCGGTACGAGCTGGGCTCGGTGCTCGGCCGTGGTGGCATGGCCGAGGTCTACCTCGCCCACGACACCCGGCTCGGCCGCACCGTGGCTGTGAAGACGCTGCGGGCGGATCTCGCCCGCGATCCGTCCTTCCAGGCCCGGTTCCGCCGTGAGGCCCAGTCCGCCGCCTCGCTCAACCATCCGGCGATCGTCGCGGTCTACGACACGGGTGAGGACTACGTCGACGGGGTCTCCATCCCGTACATCGTCATGGAGTACGTCGACGGGTCGACGCTCCGTGAGCTTCTTCACTCGGGCCGCAAGCTGCTGCCCGAGCGCACGCTGGAGATGACCGTCGGCATCCTCCAGGCGCTGGAGTACTCGCACCGCGCCGGCATCGTCCACCGCGACATCAAGCCGGCCAACGTCATGCTGACGCGCACCGGCCAGGTCAAGGTCATGGACTTCGGCATCGCCCGTGCGATGGGCGACTCCGGCATGACGATGACCCAGACCGCGGCCGTCATCGGCACCGCCCAGTACCTCTCCCCGGAGCAGGCCAAGGGCGAGCAGGTCGACGCGCGGTCCGACCTGTACTCGACCGGCTGCCTGCTCTACGAGCTGCTGACGGTCCGGCCGCCGTTCGTCGGGGACTCCCCGGTCGCGGTGGCCTACCAGCACGTACGGGAGGAACCGCAGCCGCCGAGCACCTTCGACCCCGAGATCACGCCCGAGATGGACGCGATCGTGCTGAAGGCGCTCACCAAGGACCCGGACTACCGCTACCAGTCGGCCGACGAGATGCGCGCCGACATCGAGGCGTGCCTCGACGGCCAGCCGGTCGCCGCCACCGCGGCGATGGGCGCGGCCGGTTACGGCGGGTACGGCGGCTATGACAACGACCAGCCCACCACCGCCCTGCGGGCCGCGGACCAGAACGGCGCCCAGACGTCGATGCTGCCGCCGGTCAACCCGGACGACGGCGGCTACGGCTACGACGACCGCCCCGACCGCCGCCGCCAGAAGAAGAGCAACACCTCGACGATCCTGCTGATCGTCGCGGGCATCCTGGTGCTGGTCGGCGCGATCCTGATCGGCAAGGCGGTCTTCGGCGGCGACGGCGACAGCGGTGACGGCACCTTCAACGCGCCGAACATGATCGGTTCGACCGTCAAGGAAGCCAAGCAGCTCGCCGACAACACCAACACGCTCCTCAAGGAAGGCCCCAAGGAGGAGTGCAAGGATCAGCCCGCGGGCAAGATCTGCCGCCAGACTCCGACCAAGGAGGAGAAGGTCTCCGAGGGCGACACCATCACGGTGTTCGTCTCCAGCGGGGCGCCGAAGATCGAGGTCCCGGACGTCACGGAGAAGTCCGAGGACAACGCCCGCAAGCTCCTTGAGGAGAAGGGCTTCACGGTCACCGTCACCTCGGTCGAGTCCTCCGACGCCGAGCCCGGCACGGTGCTCGACCAGACGCCGAAGGGCAACTCCAAGGCGGAGAAGAACTCCGAGGTGAAGCTCTCGGTGGCCACCGAGAAGCTGATCACCATGCCTCCGGTGACCGACCGCTCGTGGGACGACGCGGTCGCCCAGCTGAATGGAAACGGCTTCAGCAACATCGGCAAGAGCGAGGTCGACTCCGAGAAGCCGGCGGGCACCGTGGTCGAGCAGAACCCGGCGGCGAACGAGAAGGTGGGCAAGGACACCTCGATCATCCTCAAGGTGTCCAAGGGCCCGGCGCAGCCGGCCACACAGGCGGTTCCCATGGTCATGGGGTCCAAGGTGTCCGAGGCCAGGCAGAAGCTGGCGGACGCCGGCTTCACGCAGGTCCAGTTCGCGGCGAACAGCCCGCAGGACGACAACGCGCGCGTCATCGGCATCGACCCGCAGGCCGGCACCCAGGCCGACCCGGCCACCACGGTCATCACGCTGACGACCATGGGCGGGAACGGGAATCCGTTCGGCGGCGGGGGCGGCTAGGCACCCACCCGCCACAGCACAGGGCCCCGGTCACCTCGGGCGAGGTGACCGGGGCCCTGTGTCTTCCCGTCGGTACGCGGCGTGTCTTGCCTTCGGTACGCGGCGCGGCCGGGCTCAGCGCAGCTCCGCCGGCTTGGTGCGGTCGCGGTCGACCTTCTCCGTGCGGACCAGCTCGCCCCAGACGATGTAGCGGTACTTGGAGGTGAAGACCGGCGTGCAGGTCGTCAGCGTGATGTAGCGGCCGGCCTTCTTGGCGCCGGAGCCCTTGGGGACGGGCTGGAGGACGTCGACGTTGTACTTCGACGTCTCGGGCAGTTCCTTGAAGACCTTGTAGATGTACCAGGTGTCCTTGGTCTCGAAGACGATCGCGTCCCCGGTGCGGACCTTGTCGATGTTGTGGAACTTCGCGCCGTGGCCGTCGCGGTGGGCGGCGAGGGTGAAGTTGCCCTCCTTGTCGGAGGGCAGGGCGGATTTCACCGGATCGGTGTAGTAACCGGCGACGCCGTCGTTGAGGGTGTCGGTGTCGGTGCCCTTCTTGACGAGCACCTCGCCGTTCTTCATCGAGGGGACGTGGAGGAAGCCGATGCCGTCCTTGGTGTCCAGGGCGCCCGGTCCGCCGGCCCAGCGGTCGCGGACGGTGTCGCCCTGTTTGGTGGCCTCGCGGTCCGCGAGGACGTTCGTCCACCACAGGGAGTAGACGACGAACAGGCCGAGCACGAGCCCCGCGGTGATCAGGAGTTCGCCGAAGACGCTGACGGCGGTCGCGACGGGATGGCGGCCCCGGGGGCTCACCGGCGGCGCGGACTCCTCGGTCCGCTCTTGGTCCTCGGTCCTCGCTGCCACCGCACCGTCCCTGTCGTGAAGTCGTTCGGCCCGCTCAGTCCACGAGCGCGTCGGGCTTTCCCTTGCTGCGCGGCCGTTCGTCGACCATCTTGCCCCAGACGATCAAACGGTACGTACTCGTGAATTCGGGCGTACAGGTCGTCAGGGTGATGTATCGCCCCGGCTTCTTGAACCCCGACTGCGGCGGCACGGGGTCGATGACGGAGACGTTCGACGGCGAGGTCTGGGGGAGCGTGCTCGTCATCTCGTACGTGTAGTAGGCGTCCTGCGTCTCGACGACGATCTGGTCCCCGGGGCGGAGCCGGTTGACGTAGCGGAACGGCTCGCCGTGCGTGTTGCGGTGGCCGGCGAGGGCGAAGTTGCCCTGCTTGTCCGACGGCATCGCGGTGTTCAGCGGCTTCTCGCTGTAGTGGCCGACCATGCCCCGGTCGAGGACCTTCTCCTTGCTGATGCCCTCGGCGATCGGGGTGACGACGTCGAGCTTCGGGATGTGGATGATGGCGAAGCCCTGGCCGGGGGCGAACACCCCGGGGTTCCGCTTGCCCTTGGCCCAGTCGTCCTGGATCTTGTGGGTCTCCTTGCCGGCCATCTGGTCGGCGCGGACGTTGGTCCACCACAGCTGGTACGTGACGAAGAGCAGCATCAGGACGCCCAGGGTGATGAACAGCTCCCCGACCACCCGGCTGGCCACGACGGCGGGGCTGTCCTTGGCGGCCTTGGCCGCCCTGCGCGCCTCCATGCGGGTCAGGGGCCTGCCGGGTGCTGCCGGGCCGCCGGGCGCCGCCGGGCGCCCGGCGTCCCGGCCGCGGCCCCGGGCCTTCGCCGCGCGGCGCCGCTCGGCCCGGCCGCCGGTGGGCTTTTCCGGCGCGTCCTCCCCCGCCCCCGCCCGCGCCCCCGCGTCGGGCTCGGAGCGCGGGCCGGGGACCACCACCGGAAGGACCTCCGTGGCCCCCTGGTCGGCGGGCGTGGGGGCGGCGGGGCCGGGAGCTGCCGGAGTGGGGGCGGGAGCTGCCGGAGTGGGAGCTGCCTGGGCGGGACCGGTCGGTCCGGGCTCCGGTGGAGCGCCCCGGTAAGGGCCCTGCGCGGGCCCCTGCGAGCCGTACCAGTCCCGGGCGAACCCTACGGGGTCGTACCACTCGCGCGGGGTCTCCTGGGCCGTCTGCGGCCCGTACGGCGGCTGCGGCGAGGCCGGCGCGGGCGGGGGGCCGCCGCCCTCCGGGGCTTCGCGGCGGCCGGGGATGGTGCCCGACCGGAACCAGGGCGAGGCGTGCTCCCCCGGCAGCGGATCGTTCAGCGGATCCACCAGCTGGTCGACCGCCGCCTCGAACGCGCCGGCGGCCTCGTACGCACCCGCCTCGTGCGGGCCGTCCGGTCCGGCGTCTCGTCCGTGGCGGGGTGGGGTCACGCGACGGCCTTGCCCACCACCGGCGCGAGCCCCGCCGACCTCTCGACGGCGCCGGTGTCACCGCACCGTACGAGCCAGTTGGCCAGCATCCGGTGGCCGTGCTCGGTGAGCACCGACTCCGGGTGGAACTGCACCCCCTCGACCTCCAGCTCCCGGTGGCGCAGCCCCATGATGATGCCGTCGGCCGTCCGTGCGGTGACCTCCAGCTCGTCGGGGACGGTGTCCGGTTCGGCGGCCAGCGAGTGGTAGCGGGTCGCGGTGAACGGCGAGGGCAGACCGGCGAACACGCCGCCGCCCTCGTGGAGCACCGGTGAGGTCTTGCCGTGCAGCAGCTCGGGGGCGCGGTCCACGACCCCGCCGTACGCCACGGCCATCGACTGCATGCCCAGGCAGACGCCGAAGACCGGAACGCCGGTCGCCGCGCAGTGGCGGACCATGTCGACGCAGACGCCGGCCTCCTCGGGGGTGCCGGGGCCGGGCGAGAGCAGGACGCCGTCGAAGCCGTCCTGGGCGTGCGCCGTGGTGACCTCGTCGTTGCGCAGGACCTCGCACTCCGCGCCCAGTTGGTACAGGTACTGGACGAGGTTGAAGACGAAGCTGTCGTAGTTGTCGACGACCAGGATGCGGGCGCTCACCGCGCGGCCCCCATCGCGTCGGTGCCGTCCACCGTCACATCGCCGAACGGGAGCAGCGGCTCCGCCCACGGGAACACGTACTGGAACAGCACATAGACGGCCGCGAGGACGAGCACGAGCGAAATGAGCCCGCGCACCCACGCGTTGCCCGGCAGATGCCGCCAGATCCAGCCGTACATCCTGACCCCTCCATTCGGTACGGGACCAGAGTAAGGGGCCGGGGCTCGGCCGGGGGTCAGCTGTGGAAAGCCGCCGGTCTGCCGTCGGTCACGGGCTGGGTGGCGTCCAGGTGCGCCCAGGCGATCAGCCGGTGGCTGCTGCCCCACTCGGGGTCGCAGGTGGTCAGGGTGAGGTAGCGGCCGGGGCCGTCGAAGCCGGACTTGCGGGGCACCGGGTCGATGACGCCGATGTCGCTCGGGACGGTGCGGTAGGGCTTCCGGTCGATCCGGTACGTGAACCAGGTCGTCCCGTCGGTCACGAGCACGGCGTCACCGGGGCGGAGCCGGGGGAAGTCCTTGAAGGGGTCGCCGTAGGTGCGCCGGTGCCCGGCCACCGCGAAGTTTCCCGTCTCGCCGGGGCCGGCGGTCCCCCGGTAGTGGCCGAGCCCCTTCTGGAGGGTCTTCACCTCGGTGTTCTCCAGGACCGGCCACTCCCAGCTCTTCCCGAGGCGGGGGATGTAGAGCATCGCGAACGGTTTTCCGTCGCGGTAGGTACGGGGCACGGGGGAGGGCGCCACGGGCTCCGAGGGCTGGGGGGCCGGGGCGGGGGCGGTGACCGTGCCGCGCGCCCACTGGTCCTGGAGGTCGTCTATCTGGTGCGCGGTCGCGCCTGCGGCCTTCACACCCGTCCAGAACAGGACGTACACCACGAAGAGGAGGATCAGGGCACCGATCGTGATGCACAGTTCGCTGAACGTCCTGACGACCAGTCGCACCGACACCGGGCGGCCTCCCCGCAGCGCTCGCTACTTCACCGGCTCCGCATAGTGGAGATCCACTGTGCCCGAGTAGCCGGGAAGAGTCACCGCCTCGCGCCGGTCCACTTTCCAGCCGAGGCCGTACGCCTTCACATAGAGGAGGTAGTTCTGGATCGCCGGGGAGCCGTCGAGGGCGCTCTCCAGCTTCCCGGGGTCGCCGACGGCGGTGATCTTGTACGGCGGCGAGTAGACGCGGCCCTGGAGGATCAGGGTGTTGCCGACGCAGCGCACGGCGCTGGTCGAGATCAGCCGCTGGTCCATGACCTCGATGCCGCGGGCCCCGCCCTTCCACAGGGCGTTGACGACGGCCTGGAGGTCCTGCTGGTGGATGACCAGGTCGTTGGGTTGCGGGTCGGGGTAGCCGGGGCTGGCGGTGGCGTTCGACGGGGCGTCGTTCAGGGTGACGGAGACGGCGCGGCCTGACAGCTTCGCGGTGCCTGCGTCGCGCTCCAGGGCCCTCAGCCGGGCGTCCTCCGCCTCCGTGCTGCCGTCGTCGCGCCGGACGAGGGCGTCGATGTCGTCGCGCACGGCGGTGACGGACTCGTCCAGACCGGCGTTCTTGTCGCTGCGCTGCTGAATCAGGTCGGAGAGCTTCAGCAGCGAGGAGTCCGTACGGATATTGGTGCCCTTGGCGGTATTGGCGCTGGTCACAAAGATGAGGCCGGCCAGGGCGAAAACGGCAGCCGTGAGCACTTTGGCCGGATGCCGGAAGGAGCGCCGGACCGGCCCTGGGGGAGAGTCGGCAGAATTGCTCAACGTACCCTTATCTCCTTCGGAGCCACGGAAGCACTACGCTAACGGACGCCCGGGGGAGGCAGCATTCCCCCTCGCGCCCCGCACCGGCGCCAGCCACAGATCCCTGCGCGGTCACGCAGCGCATCGACAGGAGAGTTCCTCGTGCCGAAGTCACGTATCCGCAAGAAGGCCGACTTCACGCCCCCGCCGGCGAAGCAGGCGACCGCCATAAAGCTGACCAACAGCAGCTGGGTCGCGCCGGTGATGCTGGGGTTGTTCCTCATCGGTCTGGCCTGGATCGTCGTGTTCTACGTGACCGACGGCGACCTCCCGGTCCCGTCCCTGGGGAACTGGAACATCGTCGTCGGCTTCGGCTTCATCGCCGGCGGCTTCGGCGTCTCCACCCAGTGGAAGTAGCTCCGGCCCTCTCGTAGGACCACGGCGGGCACTCGTCCCGCAACCCTTGCCCTGAGTTACCCACAGCGTTATCCACAGGCGGGGGAAAAGGTCAGACGATCTGTGGATAACTCCTCGGCCGTTGACGCCGGTGTGACTGCAACCACCCGCGATGCGGGCGGTACGCCCCTTGCCCCTGCTGGAAAATCCCAGTTCAGAGGCGAGGGGCGCAGTTGTGCCCACAGAATGCACAAGATCGGATGCAAGCTGTGGACAACTTCGATCAGAAACGATCCACAGCGGCCTGGTCTCCTGGTCTCAGGACGTCAGCACGGCGGAGCGGGCGATCACGATGGCCACGATCGCGACCAGGACCGCGGCGCAGGTGGCGAACTGCACCAGGTTCCGCCGCTCTCTGGGGGCGTGGACCATGCCGAAGCCGATGAGCACCCCGGCGACCAGCCCGCCCACGTGCGCCTGCCAGGCGATGCCGCCCCAGGGGTTGAAGGTGATGACCAGGTTGATCGCGAGGAGCGTGAAGACCGGCCGCATGTCGTACTTGAGGCGGCGCATCAGCACCACCGTGGCGCCCAGCAGTCCGAAGATGGCGCCGGAGGCGCCGAGCGACGGCTGGTTCTCCGCGGCGAGCCAGTAGGTCAGGGCGCCGCCCGCCAGCCCGGAGAGCAGATAGAGAGCGAGATAGCGGACCCGGCCGAGCACCGCCTCCAGCGGGCCGCCCAGCCACCAGAGCCCCAGCATGTTGAAGGCGATGTGCCACACCTCCTGGTGCAGGAACATCGACGTCACCAGCCGGTACCACTGGCCCTCGGCGATGCCCTCGGGCGGACCGCCGTAGTAGAAGTTGGCCCGGCCCAGCAGCACCAGGTCGTCGACCAGCGCGGTGCCCTTGGCCAGGACCAGGACGAACACGGCCACGTTGATCCCGAGCAGGATCTTGGTGACCAGGCGGGGATCGGCCGCGACCGCGCCGCCCGCGAGGGTGCGCGGGGTGGTGGCGGCCGGGTGGTGTCCCGTACCGGAGCCCTGGCGGACGCAGTCCGGGCACTGGAAGCCGACCGAGGCGCTGACCATGCAGTCGGGGCAGATCGGGCGGTCGCAGCGGGTGCAGCGCACCCCCGCCTCGCGGTCCGGGTGGCGGTAACAGCCGACCGGGCCGCCCACGGGCTGCGGCTCCTGGCCGGCCGGCGGCTGCTGGTCCATCGGTTCCCTCACGTCCCGGTCTCCTCGGCCTCGGCACGGGGACGCGCACGGCACCGCCCCGCGCGTCCCCTTGTCATCAAGTACGGACGGGCGGGGCGGTTGGTTCCCGGACGGGGAGACCGGAGCGTGACCGGGAGGTGACGGGACGCGAGCGGCGGGCGCGGAACGGCTCCACCGGCCGGGCCTTCCCGGCCGGGCCGGCCTTCCACCCGCCCGGGCCGGCCTTCCACCCGCCGGGTCGGTCCTCCGCCGGCCGGGTCAGCTGTCGCGGCTCTCCACGACGACCGACTCGATGACCACGTCGTTCACCGGGCGGTCGGTGCGCGGGTTGGTCTGGGCCTCGGCGATGGCGTCCACGACCTTCTTGCTCGCGTCGTTGGTCACCTCGCCGAAGATGGTGTGCTTCCCGGTCAGCCAGGCGGTCGGCGAGACGGTGATGAAGAACTGCGAGCCGTTGGTGCCCGGACCGGCGTTGGCCATGGCCAGCAGGTACGGCTTGTTGAAGGCGAGGTCGGGGTGGAACTCGTCCTTGAACTCGTACCCCGGGCCACCGGTGCCGTTGCCCAGCGGGTCGCCGCCCTGGATCATGAAGCCGCTGATGACCCGGTGGAAGACGGTGCCGTCGTACAGCCGGTCCGTGCTCTTCTTCCCGGTCGCCGGGTGGGTCCACTCGCGCTCGCCGTTGGCGAGCTCCACGAAGTTCTTGACGGTCTTGGGCGCGTGGTTCGGCAGGAGCCGGATCTCGATGTCGCCCTGGTTGGTCTTCAAGGTGGCGTAAAGCTGCTCGGCCACGGTCTGCCTTCCGTAAGTCTGCTCTGACGTCCGTCGATCCTCGCACGGCCCGGCCCGCCGGACGGGCGGCCGCGCGGGGCAGGTGCGCCCCCGCACCCCCCTGCGCCCCCCGTTCACCTCCGCCCGCCGCCTGCTCACCAACACCGGCCGCCCGTTTCACCACCGCCCACTGCCTCTTCGCTCCGCCCCCGCCGGATTCGTCGTCGGGCCTCGCGGGAAGACACGGCGGCCGGTATGACCCGGATGCCCGCTCTGCGTGCCTCGGCGGCGCTCCACAGGCATGATCTCGGAATGGGTGGAAAGGCGGAGTACCACCCGCCACCAAGGAGGAGGATCCCGTGACCCGCATCGACAGCGTGCGCGCCGCAACCGACTCGGCGAGGGACAGCGTGCAGCACGCCGCGGTAGTGGTGGCGCCCTACGCCGACTCGGCCAAGGAGCAGGCCGCCCACTATGCGAACGAGGCCCGCGCACTGCTCGCCCCCAGGGTGTCCAAGGCAGCGCAGCAGGCCCGCGTGCAGTACGACGCACACCTCGCCCCCCGCATCGAACTCGCCCTCGCACATGTCCCGCCCAAGGTCGACGAGGCCGCCCAGCGGGCCGCGCTGCGCACCCGCCGGGCCGCCCGGAGCGCCGCCGACTACACCGTCCCGCGCGTCGAGCAGGCCGTCGCGGCGAGCCGTCCGGTCGCCGAGGAGGCCCAGGCCCGCAGCGCCGCGGCGCTGGCCGCCCTGCGCGGCCAGGTCTCGGCCGACGAGATCAGGAAGCTGAGCCGCAAGCGCGAGCGGCGGGCCCGGTGCGGCCGGGCCTTCAAGGGGCTCGCCGTGGCCGGTCTCCTGGCCGGTGCCGCCTTCGCCGCCTGGCGGTGGTGGGACAAGCAGGCCAACCCCGACTGGCTGGTCGAGCCCCCCGCCCCCACTGAGGTCGACGACCGCGCCCCGCTGACCTCGGTCGACGACGAGGGGGAGCCGATCCTGGACCCGGAGGTCCGGGCCAAGCAGGCCGACGCCGAGGCGGACGGCGGGGTCACCGGCGACGACGAGGGGGAGAACGGCCGCCCCTGAGCGACCGCCACCGCGCCGCGCGACGACCGGGCGCCGAGGACCGACAGGGTCCTCGGCGCCCGGTCCGTCGTGCGGCGCCGCACCGCCGCACACCCGTCCGCTGTGCGGCTTTTGAGGTCTAGACCGGTGACGGAACAACGGCGTTCCACGGACCGGACGGGCCGCCCCTCGCAGTAATGACCCAGTAACGGCACCTTCCTAGGGTGCGGGCACCTCGTACCTTCCCCCGGAGGAGTGCCCGATGCCCCTGCCCCGACCGCCCAGGCGCAGACGCGCCGTGTGGGCGGTGGCCTCGCTCGCCGCGGCCACCCTGCTGACCACTCCGCTGCCGGCCCTGGCCGCGGACTCCCCCTCCCCGGCCACCTCCGCCAAGGTCGACGCGGCACTCACGAGCGCGGTGCGCGACGGTGGCGACGCCACGTTCTACGTCGTCCTCAAGGACCAGGCCGACCTGACCGGGGCGAAGAGGCAGAGGACGCACGCGAAGCGGGCCACGGCCGCGTACACCGAGCTGCGCGCGCACGCGAAGACCTCGCAGCGCTCGCTGAACGCCTTCCTCGACAAGAAGAAGGTCGGCCACGAGGACTACTGGATCGCCAACACGGTCAAGGTCACGGGCGACCAGGCCCTCGTGGACGAGATCGCGAAGCGCTCGGACGTGGCATCGGTCGTCAAGCAGCACGCGTTCAAGCTCGACGACATCGAGACCTCCGACGCGAAGGTCACCGCCTCGCGCGCCGCCGCGCTGGGCACCGACTCGTCCGCCGACGGCACCGACGCCCCGGCGTGGGGCGTCTCGGACATCAAGGCCGACCAGGTCTGGGACCAGTACCAGGACCGCGGCGAGGGCATCGTCATCGCCAACGTGGACTCGGGTGTGCAGTACGACCACCCCGACCTCGTGGCGAACTACCGCGGCAACAACGGCGACGGCACCTTCACGCACGACTACAACTTCTACGACGCGAGCGGGCAGTGCCCGACGAGCGCGCCGTGCGACAACAACGGCCACGGCACCCACACGATGGGCACGATGGTCGCCAAGAACGGCCTCGGTGTCGCGCCGAACGCCAAGTGGATCGCCGCCAAGGGCTGCGCGTCCGACATCTGCTACGACGACGAGCTGCTCGCCGCCGGCCAGTGGATCCTCGCGCCGACCGACCACAACGGGCAGAACCCGCGTCCGGACCTGGCCCCGAACATCGTCAACAACTCCTGGGGCAACAAGGACACCAGCACCCCGTTCTACGAGGACATCCTGGCGGCCTGGGACGCGGCGGGCATCTTCGAGGCTTTCGCGGCCGGCAACGACGGCGACGGCGTGACCTGCTCGACCACCCACCCGCCGGGCGCGCAGGCCGACTCCTACGGGGTGGGCGCCTACGACGTGAACGGCAAGATCGCCGGCTTCTCCGGCTTCGGCCCCTCGCCGACCGACGGCAGCGAGAAGCCGAACATCTCGGCCCCGGGCGTCCAGATCCCGTCCACCTGGCCGGGCAGCTCGTACAACACCATCAACGGCACGTCGATGGCGACCCCGCACGTCGCGGGCGCGGTCGCGCTCCTGTGGTCGGCGGCCCCCTCGCTGATCGGCAACATCGAGGAGACCCGCAAGCTCCTCGACGAGGGCGCGCGTGACGTCGACGACACCCACTGCGGTGGCACCGCCGGCATGAACTACGTGTGGGGCAACGGCAAGCTCGACATCCTCGCCTCCGTCGACAAGGCCCCGCACACCGCGGCCGTCGTCAGCGGCAAGGCCACCGACAGGGCGACCGGCGCCGCGCTGCCCAACATCACCGTGAAGTCCACCGACGCGGCCGGCGCGGTCCGCACGGTCACCACCGGCACGGACGGCACCTACCGCCTGCCGCTGGCCGCCGGCACCTACTCCTTCGCGTTCACCGGCTACGGCTACGCGAGCGGTTCGGCCGCCGGTGTCACCCTGGCCGAGAGCCAGGCGTACGCCCAGGACATCGCGCTGACCGCGGTGCCCAGTCACCAGGTCTCCGGCACCGTCCGCGACGTCACCGGCAAGCCGCTGCCCGGCGCCACGGTCGAACTGAACGGCACGCCTCTGCCCGCCGTCACGACCGACGCCAACGGCGCGTACGCCTTCAAGAAGGTGGCCGAGGGCTCCTACCGCCTGGCCGTGAAGCCCGCCGCCCCGGTCCTGTGCAACGGTGTCTACACCGGGGACGCCACCGTCGCCACCGCCGACCTGACGAAGGACGTGCGGGTCCCCAACCGCACGGACAACTCCGGCAACATCTGTGCCCCGGCCGCGTACTCCTGGATCGCGGGCTCCAAGAAGGTCGCCCTGACCGGTGACGAGGACTCGGCCACCGTCTCGCTGCCCTTCCCGGTGAAGCACTACGGCGTCTCGTACTCCACCGCTTCGGTCACCACCGACGGTCTGATCAACTTCCTGTCCGCGCGTGTCGGTGACTACAACAACACCGCCCTGCCGACGACCGGCGTCAACGGCGTGAAGGGCATCGTCGCCCCGCTCTGGGACGACCTGACGCTGGACAAGAAGTCCTCCGTACAGACCGCCACCACCGGCACCAAGGGCAGCCGCACGTTCGCCGTCGTGTGGAACAACGCCGCCTACGCCAACGGCACCGCGGGCCGCGCCACCTTCGAGGCCGTGTTCGACGAGGCCACCGGAGCGGTGACCTTCCAGTACAAGACCGTCGCCGACCAGGGCGCGGGCGCCACCGTCGGCCTCGCGGACCAGTCGGGCGCCGACGCCTTCCAGTACGCGTACAACCAGCCCGTGATCGCCGCCGGCACCGCCGTCGTCTTCACCCAGGGAGCGAAGTAATGAGAGCCCAGCACTCCCGGCGGGCGCTTCAGCTCGCCGCCGGCCTCGTCGCGGCGGGTCTGTGCCTGACCGCGGCCCCGCAGGCCCTGGCCGCCGACAGCGGTGACGCGCCGATGAAGCTGACCAGCGCCCAGGCGAAGAAGCTCGCGGCCAACGTCGGCCTCGACCCGTACGTCAAGGCCGAGGACACCACCGGCACGCAGAAGGACGCCCCGGACGCGTCCGCCGCGAAGACCGGCCTCGCGGCCACCGCCGTCGACCCGTCCACCAAGGTCACCATGACCGCGAAGTCCACGCTGGAAGGCGTGCGCGGTCTGGGCGCCACGGTGCCGGCCGGCCCGAAGGGCGACTACTTCTCCGTCAACAGCATGGGCAACGTCCAGCTCCACGCCGCCGACGGCAGCGAGACCTGGGCCCGCACCAGCAGCTCGTTCTACACGGACTGGCAGGTCAGGCCGCTCCAGGTCTGGCGCGTCGAGCCGTACCCGCCCCAGATCCTCATGGGCTACAACGCGGTCACGCCGTTCTCGCCGAACTCGCAGTCCGGCTACTCCGCCGGTGACCTGACCGGGGACGGCGTGCCGGACCTGGTGTTCTCGGCCAAGGTCGGCGCCACCCCCTACCCGCGGCCCTTCACGTCCCCGGGCTCGGACCTGAGCACCGGCACCTTCGTGACGGTCCTCGACGGGAAGACCGGGGCAACGGTCTGGTCGAAGCTCTACAACTACGCCTCCATGGTGAAGATCGTCGACGGCACCCTGCTGATCGCCGACGCGCCCCGGATGAGCGGCGACGCGAAGGTCCCGGCCGACGCGACCGCCACCTTGACCGGTATCCGCTTCTCGGCGGGCACGGACGGGAAGCTGACCCCGGCGCGGACCTGGACGTTCGACACCGAGGAGTCCCGGTACACCAACTGGGGCGACATCCAGGACCTCGGCAAGGGCAGGGTCGCCGTCTCCTGGAACCTCGCCAAGGCCGACGGCGTCGACGCCCGCGGCCACACCGCCGTGCTCGACACCGCCGACGGCTCGGTCACCTGGCGGACCGACAGCGTGCTCTACAGCCGCATGATGCGCGTGGACACCGGCCGCAAGCGCCTCGTCGCGATCGAGCAGTCGGACGTCAACGACGCGGTGCACTACGAGATCGCCGCGTACGACCTGAAGACCGGCCACCGCACCACCCTGAGCGGCCGCGACAACGTGCTGCCCACCGCGCTGACGGTCGGTGACCTCAAGGCGAAGGCGGGCGACGAGTACGCCGTCTCGGAGTCCTCGTTCGACGAGAACCTCTTCATCAACGCCAGCACCATCCGCGTCGTCAACGGCGACGACGCGGACAGGATCCTCTGGTCGAACACGACCAAGCGGGATGCCGAGAACGGCCACGACGCGCCCAGCACCTGGGGCCTCGGGGTCATCGACGGCAAGCTGGTCGCCTCCGCGCAGAACGACCGCAAGATGTTCGAGCCGGAGAACCGGGGCAGCCTGCGCTACGCCTCGCTCACCGTCTTCTCCGGCGGCGGCAAGGTCGTGTGGAAGTCCGAGGACGTCGCGGCCTCACCCATGTTCCAGGACCTCTACAGCGACGCCAAGGGCGCCCACGTCCGGGTGATCGACCAGGAACAGAACATCCGCACCTTCAAGCTGGGCAACGGCAAGGCGGAGAACGTCACGCCGCTCCAGGGCGACATCGCCTACGCCCAGAGCGCCGACCTGAACGAGGACGGCAAGAACGACCTGGTCATGGGCGGCTCGTCCAACGGCGTCTGGGCCTACTCCGGCCCCTCGCTGGTGAACGGCTCCAAGCCCGAGAAGCTGTGGCAGGCCACCGTTCCGGGCGGCGTCCACGACATCCGGATCGGTGACGTCAACGGCGACGGCAAGCCCGAGATCGTCGTCGCGGCCGACACCGCCACGGTCGTCCTCAACGGGAAGACCGGAAGGGCGCTCGCCACGATCGACGGCGGCGGCCAGTTCGTCCGCTCGGCCCGGCTCGCCGACCTGAACGACGACGGCGAGCTGGACATCCTCGTCGCCACGGACGCGCTGCGTGCCTACCGCGGCGACGGACACGCCCTCTGGACGTACAACGCCCCCGAGACCGCGGGCGACGTGCGCTTCTCCGACCCGTCGGTCAACGACGGCCAGGTGTACGCCTCGTACTCCAGCCTCGGCGCACTGGACCTCGCCCAGCCGACCGTGGGCGCGGTCGCGCTGAACGCCACGACCGGCACGATCCGCTGGTCCGAGGCCCCGAAGCCGCCGGCCAGCGCGGTCACCCCGATCCGCACGGCGGTCGCCAACGAGGGAGTCTTCGCCTCCGAGGAGATCCCCTACGCCGACGGCCACGCGGTCGCGTACGCCTGGACGGTCGACGCGCCGTACGAGTTCGACACCTCCGGCAACAACGGCACCGGAACCCAGATCCTCTTCGAGATCCGGGACGGCCGCACCGGCGAGGTGCTCTTCTCCAAGCTCTCCGGCGGTCTCTGGACGCACTTCAGCTTCTTCGCCAAGGACGGGGCGCTGTACGAGGGCGGCACGGCGTCCATGCGCCGCTTCGGGGCGAACGGAGCCTTCACGAACCAGGGCGTGACGCCGCAGTCCTACGGCGGCGGGTTCCTGACCGGACCCGGCGGACGGTCGCTGCTGGTCGCCGGATCCGAGGCGGGCCTGTACCTCTGGGACCCGAGCATGATCGACTCCCCTGACAGCTGGGCCCCCTCCGTCGGAAACATGCCCGTCGCCCAGGGCGCCCGCAACTACTTCGCGGGTGACCTCGACGGCGACGGTGTCGACGAGGTGCTGTCGCTGAACGGCGACGACAGCGGTCTGGACCGCACCGCCGGACTGTCCGGCGGCGGCTACTTCCTGACCGACAACGGCATCCACCAGGTCACGGCGTTCAAGCTGTCCTGACCCCACACGCGAAAGCACCCTCCGACCCGCTGCTCGCGGGTCGGAGGGTGCTTTGTGTGCTGTGGAGCCTAGGAGATTCGAACTCCTGACATCTGCCTTGCAAAGGCAGCGCTCTACCAACTGAGCTAAGGCCCCGGAAAACGGGCAGCGCACGACCGCATGCGTCATGGGCCACCGCCGCTGACCAGACTACCGGCTACCCCCCGGAAACTTCCAAAAAGATAAGGCCTCCCGGTCTTCGAGCACGCTCCGTAAGATGCACGACGAGGTTCGCAGCAGCGAAGCCGCAGCGAAGGGGAGACGCCATGGATGCAGCGCAGCAAGAGGCAACGGCCAGAGCGAGGGATCTTCAGCGCAGTTGGTACGGGGAGCCGCTGGGCGCGCTCTTCCGCCGGCTGATCGACGACCTCGGACTCAACCAGGCCCGGCTCGCCGCGGTGCTCGGGCTCTCCGCCCCCATGCTCTCCCAGCTGATGAGCGGCCAGCGGGCGAAGATCGGCAATCCGGCGGTCGTCCAGCGCGTCCAGGCGCTCCAGGAGCTGGCGGGGCAGGTCGCGGACGGCAGCGTCAGCGCGGGGGAGGCCACGGACCGCATGGAGGAGATCAAGAAGTCGCAGGGCGGTTCGGTGCTCACGAGCACCGGGCAGACCTCGACGACCGGCGGCGCGCCCACCGTGCGCCGGGTGGTGCGCGAGATCCAGTCGCTGCTGCGGTCGGTCGCGGCGGCCGGCGACATCATCGATGCCGCCGACTCCCTCGCGGCGACCCAGCCGGAACTGGCAGAGTTCCTCAGGGTGTACGGGGCGGGCCGCACCGCCGAAGCGGTGGCGCACTACGAGGCCCACCAGAGCTAGCCGGGGTGCATGGCGCGCACGGCGCCGTGCACGGGCGTACACGGACGGACCGGGACAGGGACGGAGAGCGGGCGCAGCGCCATGGGTGAGGTCTTCGCTGGTCGGTACGAGCTGGTCGATCCGATCGGACGCGGTGGGGTCGGCGCCGTCTGGCGTGCCTGGGACCACCGGCGCCGCCGCTACGTGGCGGCCAAGGTGCTCCAGCAGAGCGACGCGCACACGCTGCTGCGCTTCGTGCGCGAGCAGGCGCTGCGGATCGAGCACCCGCACGTGCTCGCCCCGGCGAGCTGGGCGGCGGACGACGACAAGGTCCTGTTCACCATGGACCTGGTGACCGGGGGTTCGCTGGCCCATGTCATCGGCGACTACGGGCCGTTGCCCCCGGCGTTCGTGTGCACGCTGCTCGACCAGCTGCTGTCCGGTCTGTCGACCGTGCACGCCGAGGGGGTCGTGCACCGGGACATCAAACCGGCCAACATCCTTCTGGAGGCGACGGGTACGGGCCGGCCGCATCTGCGGCTGTCCGACTTCGGCATCTCCATGCGCAAGGGCGAGCCCCGGCTGACCGAGACCAACTACGTGGTGGGAACGCCGGGTTACTTCGCGCCCGAGCAGATGATGGGCGCCGAACCGGACTTCCCCGCCGACCTGTTCGCGGTCGGCCTGGTCGCCCTGTATCTGCTCCAGGGCCAGAAGCCCGACTCCCAGGCCCTCGTCGAGCACTTCGCGTCCTACGGCACGCCCAGCGCGCCGCAGGGCATCCCCGAGCCGCTGTGGCAGGTCCTCGCGGGACTGCTCCAGCCGGACCCGCAGGCCCGGTTCCGGACGGCGACGGGGGCGCGCAAGGCGCTGGCGGCCGCCGCGGAGATGCTGCCCGAACCGGCGGTGGACGACGAGCCGGTGGAGGTCTTCGACCAGATCGGCCCGCTGCCCGCCGGATTCGGCCCGGAGGGACCGATCCCGGCCGGCGGGCCGTCGGGCGGTCAGAACCCTGGACAGCCGGTCGCGGCACAGCCGTTCACGGGGTCGTCGTTCACGGGGTCGGCGGCCACCGGCTCCGCGTTCACGGGGCCGGCCTTCACGGGGCAGCCGACCGGGGGACAGCCCGGTGACCGGCAGACCGGGGGTCAGCAGCCGTACGCGCCGCCCCCGCCGCCCGCGATGTCGGAGACCGGGAGCTTCCATCTCCCGCCCCCGCCCCAGCAGTCGGCCCCCGGTCCGTACCCGACGCCCACGGCGTCGACGTACGCCGCGCCGCCCCCGCAGGACCTCTCGCAGGCACCGACGGCGGCCGTACCGCAGGAGCAGCCGCCGACGCGCGCCTACACCGCGCAGCACCCCCTGGCCCCGCACGCCTCCCCCAGCCCGCCCGTCCCGCAGGGCCCGGCCGCCCACGCGGTCCCGGCGGCGCGGCCGGGACCGTCCCCGAAGGTGGCGGCCTCGGTGCTGCTGCTGGCGCTGGTCTGCTTCGCGGTGGGCATCTGGGCGTTCACCCAGGCCTGAGGCCGGATTTCTGGGGCCGAGGCCCGGGGCTCCGGACCCGGCCTGCTACCAGGGCTGCGGCGGCTGCCCGTACGGCGGTTGAGCGGGTGCTGCCGCTGTGGCGGCGGCGCCGGCCGCGCGGCGCCTGGCGAGCAGGGTCCAGACGCCGAGGCCCAGGACGAGCACCGTGCCCGCGCCGACGCCCGCGGCACCGATCAGCTTCATCGTGCCGCTCTCGTCGGCCGCCGCCTGCGGGCCGCTGCGGCCGGTGCGCGCGAGGTCCTTGTCCTTCTTGGTCACGGCGAAGATGCCCGCGTCGCCCGCGTACGGGGAATCGGCCGCGTCCCCGGTGACCTTCACGGACACGGTCAGCGGGAGGGGCTGGTCGCCGTAGTCCTTGGCGACCTTCGGGCTCAGCGACACGGACAGGTAGTACCAGCCCGCGAAGCGCATTCCGCTCACGTCGTCGGCCGAGGCCAGCCGGTTCGCGTACGCGACGGGCGGCAGCGGGTTCAGCGAGACGGAGCCGGGCTTGCCGGTGTACGACAGCGGGGAGGTCGCGTCGACGTGGCCCCGGGCCGGGTTGGCCAGGGACATCGCGAGGGCGTTGCCGACGAAGCCGTTCCGGCCGGAGGCGGTGCTGTTGCCGAGGCCGACCGTGGCGAAGAGCTGCTGCCCCCAGTCCACCGGGACCCGGTAGAACAGGGTCTGCCCGGGGGCGATCTCGTCCTTCCACTCGCCCGTCTCCAGGCTCACCGCGTCGTAGTAACCCGCGCCGCCGTGACGGCGGTTGTCGGTGGCCGGGGTGGGCGGGGCCGGGGAGACGGACGGCCAGTCCGTGGGCGCCTGCGTGGGCATCGCCTGTCCGTCGGCGGGCGCGGGCTCGGCGTCGTAGCGCAGCTCCAGCTCCCACGGCTCGGTCGAGGAGGTGGCCGCGCTCTCGCGCTCGACCAGGACGTTGTACGTGCCGGCGGCCTGGCAGATGCCGCTGTCCTTGTCCACGGTCCGGTAGGCGTACGCGGCGACCGGGTGCGGGAAGTCGGCCGACCGGAAGTGCCCGTCGCCGGAGCTGCACCGCAGGTCGGAACCGTCCCTGACGCTGACCGTGATGCCGTCCCCGTACGCGACCTTGCCGCCGGACGGGGGCACGACGACGGCCGAGACGTAGGCGTTGGTCCGTGCGTCGAGGTTGAGCCGGTAGTAGAGCTTCTGCCCGGCCTTGATCGTGGAGCGGTAGACCGAACCGGCCGTCAGTTCCGAGGCGTCGGTGTTCACCTCGGCGCCGTTCACCGTCTTCGCGCCCGGGTCGAAGCCGTACCCGGCGCCGGCCGCGTACGCCTGCCCCGGCAGCGCCGCCACCGCGCACACCGCCGCGGCCGCCGCCAGCGCCACCCGGCCCCTGCTGCGCTGCCTCATCACGCGCTTCCCCTCGTCGTCCGTGCCGCCGTGCCCCGCGGCGGCTGCGTCCCTGCACGGCACGGCGGGCACCCCGGCCAGGACGGCCGCACCGGCAACAGCCGCGACGCCGGTCCATCCTGCCCCTCCGGCACCACCGCTGTCTGCGGACGCGATCGAATCGCCCCTCTTGTCCGCCGCCCCCGGGGCCGGAACCCCGCACCCCTTCACTCCAGCAACGTAATGATTCGCGTACGTGAACCCAAGAGCACAGGAGTCACGGTCCCGCAACAGCACGAAGCCCCGGCCGCGTCAGCGACCGGGGCCCCGTAACGGACTGTTCCGTCTCACACACCCGAACCTGCGGGCACGGAGTCGGTCGCCTCCGTCCACAGATCCTGCTCGGCGCGATCCGCCTGGATCTGGCGGTACACGAGGAGCCCGCCGATGGCGGCCAGTGCGACCAGGAGAAGCTTCTTCACCGCGCGACCTCGTCTTTCCTTGGCTTAAGGGACTTCTGCTGCCCGACTATACACATCGGCCGATATCGGCCGGTGACCTCCCCGCAACCCAACTGGAGCCCGCCGGCGAGCGATCACCACCGATGTGTGCGTCCCCCCGCCACGGGCACCGGCCCCTCCCCGGAGGCCCTCCCCGGGCCCGGTTGAACCATACGAGTGGTGTTCATCTGAAGAACGGCATATCGGCGGCGTCGCTCCACGCAATCGCGGGCCGGATCCACATCATCGGAAAGGTAAGCAAACCGGACCACCCGAAAGTGAGGGGCCATGAGCACCTTCAAGCCCAGGAACATCTGGACCGCCCTCGTCACCGCCTTCTTCGCCCTCCTCGCCGCGCTCGGCTTCGCGAGCTCCACCGCCTCGGCCACGGAAGCCACGGTCACGGAGCCGGCGACCACGACCCAGAAGCACACGGCCCCGGTCCCCGCAACCGTGACCACCCCCTCGGTCCGATGGACCCTTCCGCGCGACCGGGCCCTTCCCCCCACGATGAAGCAGCGCATCCGCGCCGAGGCCCACGGCTCCTCCCCCGCCACCCGCCTCCTCGCCCCCGACACCCTGAACACCACGCACGCTCCCCACGGCACCCACGCCGGACCGGGCCACCCCTCCTCCCAGGACGGCGTCCCGCTACCCCCCTGAGCACGCGGCACCACGCCCCGGCGAGGCCCCTGCACCGGATCTCCGGCAGGGGCCTTCTTCATGCCCCGGTACGGGGCCGCGGGGGCCTTCTTCACGCCCTGACCCGCGCCCGGCGGAAGGCGCGGCGTCTCCGTCCAGCGGGCTCGGGTCGTCAGCACCCGGCGACCGAGTACATCCGGTTCGAGCACGCGTGCACCGGCCGCAACGTCACGGCAGGCGAGGATGTTCGCCGGCTCCCCAGGACGACGAAGGGGTGGACCTCCTCGCCGCACCCCGGCACTCCCTCCCGAGCCCGGGACGACCGAAGCACCACGCCCCCGGCACCGCACCCGACTCGTCACCCGCGAGCGCCCCGCCGCAGGACCTCCTCACACCCGCGTACGCCCCCGCCGGGCCCCGCGTACGACGAGAACGAAGACCACGCGGACGGCCATGAGCACGGTCGTCACGGCGAGCACGGACGAGACAGCCTCCAGGACCGTGTTCCAGGCGCCGGGCACGTCGAGCAGAACGGCGAGTTCACCCAGGGCCGTCGAGAGGCCGAACAGGAACGGCAGCCATCGCCAGTGGGTCCGCGCACCCGGCCGGACCGGGCGGGACGACCGCACGCGCCGGCGGCGGGCCAGGAGGTCCAGGACGACGCTCAGCAGCATCAGGAACACCGGCACCCAGAGATCCGACCAGACGACCTCGACCTGCATGAACGCTCCCCCTCGGACCACCGGACGGCCTCTTTCGCGCTCTTCTGACGGAGATCGTCGGCAATCTGCGCTACCGAGCTTTCCGCCACGATGCCGCTGTCGAGCCGCAGAAGTATCGCACCACGGTTTGGTGCGTCAGGCGGGCCCGGCCGCTCTGCGCAGCCGGGCCCGCGTCAGCATCAGGACGTGACGAGAGTGATGTCGGTGCTCGGGAAGCCGGTGCTGACGGTCACCGGGTAGTCAGGGTCGTCCGCCCTGCCCACGCCCCGGAGTACGGCGGCGCCGGGCTTGAAGGACGCGGTGGGATCGATGTTGCTGGGGAAGGAGACGGTCCACGGGACCGGAGCCCCGGGCTCGCAGACGACGACCAGGTCCTCATGCGAGCCGGTCGCGGTTTCGCTCTTCTGCGTCTGGTAGGCGCTGGCGGTGAGGGTGATGCGGGCTGGTTTGTTGCAGTTCACCGCCCCGCCGACAGTGATCTCGCCGGTGTGGGTGTCGACCGTGCCCGTGGTGTTCAGACTCATGCCGATGGCGAGCTCCGCCGGCGGCTCGGCCATACGGGCGTGGAACTCGCCGCGCACGGGCAGCGTGGAGCCGCTGCAATACCGCTCGAAGGTGGCGTCGATCTCGCTGATGTAGCCGTAGGGGCCGTAGGCGATGTGGGAGACGGTGAAGGAGCCGGTGCCGGTGTCGCAGTACCGGTCGGTCGAACTGAGCTCCAGCTTGGGGTCCTCCGGCTGGGCGTTGGGCCAGCTGGAGGCGTTGGTGTATGTGGTGCCGGACGTCAGCTTCTGGCCGTAGGGGGCTTCCATGTGCAGGTACCAGCGCTCGCCCTCGGGCGTCACGACCGTGGTGCCCACGGCGGACTCGGAGACCGGCCCCGAGATGTCGAACATCTCGGTCGTCTCGGGCGTGTAGCTGTACGACTGACCGCCGGAGATGTACTCGCCCGGTTCTCCGCTGAAGCTGAGTGATCCCGTCACCGCCTCGTGGGCCTCCGCCGTGCCCGTCAGCGGTGCCGCCGTCACCGCCAGGGCCACGGCCGCCGTGAGGACGGCCGCCGTACGGGCCAGGCTGAGGCCCAGCACGCTGCTTCTCATCACGCTTCTCCTTCATAAGGAGCGGTCCCAGTCCTGATGGACCGGGCTGTCTCACGCACACGGCTACCGAATGTCAGGTACCGATCAAATCGGTCCGAGGGGGGCGGCGAATGATCTCCTCGGCAGCACGAGTGGGAACCTAACACCCGCCTCTGACAGCGGGCCGAAGGCAGGAGCGCGGCGCGCAGCGGAGCGCAGCCGGGGCTTGATGAGCAGAGAAACCTGTTACTGCCCGGGGGCTTCAGGAGCGCGGCGGGAGGATCGACCCCGTGGGCTTCTCCCGGACCTTCGACGCCTTGGTGAAGCGAGCCGGCGTCCGCCGGACCACGGTGCGGCATGCTCGGCACACCTGCGAGACGCAGAAGACCACCTACTCACGTGAGTAGGTGGTCTTCTTGCTGGTGGGGCTAACAGGATTTGAACCTGTGGCCTCATCCTTATCAGGGATGCGCTCTAACCAACTGAGCTATAGCCCCGCCGCGCTTTTGCGTCGCGCTGACTTCTGAAGATTAGCGCACGTCGGGGCCAGTCCCAAAATCGATACCCGAGGGGCTACTCGTCCTCGGCGAGCGTGAGCTCGACGCCGCCGACGAAGCCGGCGGACAGGTTGTAGATGAACGCGCCCAGGGTCGCCAGCGCGGTGGCCAGCACCACGTCGATCACGGCGATGACCGAGGTGAAGATGAGCACGCGGGGCAGGGACAGGAAGGCCTGGAGGTCGAAGCCGTTGCCCTCGTTGGAGCCGGTGGCCTCGCTGATCGTGCCGCCCACGGTCGAGAAGACGCCCATGGCGTCCATGACCATCCACAGCACGGCCGCCGCGACGACCGTGCAGATGCCCAGCGCGATGGAGAGCAGGAAGCTCACCTTCATCACCGACCACGGATCCGCCTTGGCGACCCTCAGGCGCGCCTTGCGGGTACGCGGAGTGGTCCGCGCCCCCGTACGGGGCCTGCGGGCGCCCTGGACCCCCTGGACCGCCGACGGCGGGACGCCCGGCTGGCCGCCGCGGGGGCGGCCGCCGTGCGTTCCGCCCTGCGGCGGCGAGGGATAGGCCTGCGGCGGGTGGTACGGGCCCGCCGGGGCCGGTGCGGGCTCGCGTTCGCCGGGCAGCGGCCCGGTCGCGTAGCCCTCGTACTGGGGCTGAGGGCCCCGGGTGTCCGTCACAGTGCCCCCTTGGGAGTCCGTGGCGGGGCCACGGGCACCGCTCCCGCCGGCTCCTGAAGCGGCCGAACCGGCGCCCGTGGCTCCACTCACGCTCTACTCCTCGTGCTCCCCGGTCGAGGACGTGGTGTCCTCGACGCTGCCGTCGACCGTGCCCTCGGCGGTCGCCTCGGCGTCGGTCGTCCCGCCTTCGGCGTCGTCGGGACCATCGACCTCGTCGGCCTCGCTGCCCGCCTCGGCGTTGCGCGCGATGCCGACCACGGCGTCGCGCTTGCCCAGATTGATCAGTTGGACGCCCATGGTGTCACGGCCCGTCTCCCTGACTTCATTGACTCGCGTACGAATCACACCACCGCCGAGCGTGATGGCGAGAATCTCGTCCGACTCCTCGACCACCAGCGCGCCGACCAGCGAGCCCCGGTCCTCCACGATCTTGGCGGCCTTGATGCCCAGGCCGCCGCGGCCCTGGACGCGGTACTCGTCGACGGGGGTCCGCTTCGCGTACCCGCCGTCAGTGGCAGTGAACACGAAAGTACCGGGCCTGACGACATTCATCGAGAGCAGTTCGTCTCCCTCACGGAAACTCATGCCCTTGACGCCCGAGGTGGCACGGCCCATCGGGCGCAGCGCGTCGTCCGTCGCGGTGAACCTGATCGACTGGGCCTTCTTGCTGATGAGGAGCAGATCGTCCTCGGCCGAGACCAGCTCGGCGCCGATCAGCTCGTCGTCCGCCCCGTCGGCGGTCTCGCGCAGGTTGATGGCGATGACGCCGCCCGAGCGGGGCGAGTCGTAGTCCTTCAGCGCGGTCTTCTTCACCAGGCCGCCCTTCGTGGCCAGGATCAGGTACGGCGCCGCCTCGTAGTCGCGGATCGCCAGGATCTGCGCGATCTGCTCGTCGGGCTGGAAGGCCAGCAGGTTCGCCACGTGCTGGCCGCGCGCGTCCCGGCCGGCGTCGGGGAGCTCGTACGCCTTGGCGCGGTAGACCCGGCCCTTGTTGGTGAAGAAGAGCAGCCAGTGGTGGGTCGTGGACACGAAGAAGTGGTCGACGATGTCGTCTTCCTTGAGCTTCGTGCCCCGGACGCCCTTGCCGCCGCGCTTCTGCGAGCGGTAGTCGTCCGTCTTGGTGCGCTTCACATAGCCGCCGCGGGAGATCGTGACGACGATGTCCTCCTCGGCGATCAGGTCCTCGATGGACATGTCACCGTCGAAGGGCACCAGCTTGGAGCGCCGGTCGTCGCCGAACTTGTCGACGATCGCCGCCAGCTCCTCGCTGACGATCTGCCGCTGCCGCGCGGGCGAGGCCAGGATCTCGTTGTACTCGTTGATCTTGGCCTGGAGCTCGTCGTGCTCGGCGGTGATCTTCTGGTGCTCCAGCGCGGCCAGCCGGCGCAGCTGCATCTCCAGGATCGCGTTCGCCTGGATCTCGTCGATCTCCAGCAGGCCCATCAGGCCCTCGCGGGCGATCTCGACGGTCTGGCTGCGCCGGATCAGGGCGATGACCTCGTCGATGGCGTCCAGGGCCTTGAGCAGGCCGCGCAGGATGTGCGCGCGCTCCTCGGCCTTGCGCAGCCGGAAGCGGGTGCGCCGGACGATGACCTCGATCTGGTGCGTCACCCAGTGGCGGATGAACGCGTCGATCGACAGGGTGCGCGGCACCCCGTCCACCAGCGCCAGCATGTTGGCGCCGAAGTTGGTCTGGAGGTCGGTGTGCTTGTACAGGTTGTTCAGGACGACCTTGGCGACCGCGTCCCGCTTCAGGACGACGACGAGGCGCTGACCCGTACGCGAGGAGGTCTCGTCGCGGACGTCCGCGATGCCGCCGATCTTGCCGTCCTTCACCAGGTCGGCGATCTTCTGCGCGAGGTTGTCGGGGTTGGTCTGGTACGGAAGCTCCGTCACCACCAGGCACTGGCGGTTCTGGATCTCCTCGACCGCCACGACCGCGCGCATCGTGATCGAGCCGCGCCCCGTGCGGTACGCCTCCTCGATGCCCTTGCGGCCCACGACCAGCGCACCGGTCGGAAAGTCCGGGCCCTTGATCCGCTCGATCAGGGCCTCCAGCAGCTCCTCCTGCGAGGCCTCCGGGTGCTCCAGATACCACTGGGCGCCGGAGGCGACCTCGCGGAGGTTGTGCGGCGGGATGTTCGTCGCCATGCCGACCGCGATGCCCGCCGAACCGTTGACCAGCAGGTTCGGGAAACGGGCCGGCAGGACCGTCGGCTCCTGGTTGCGGCCGTCGTAGTTGTCCTGGAAGTCGACGGTCTCCTCGTCGATGTCCCGGACCATCTCCATGGACAGCGGCATCATCTTGCACTCGGTGTACCGCATGGCGGCGGCCGGGTCGTTGCCCGGGGAACCGAAGTTGCCGTTGGAGTCCACCAGCGGCATCCGCATCGACCACGGCTGCGCCAGGCGGACCAGGGCGTCGTAGATCGAGGAGTCGCCGTGCGGGTGGTACGTGCCCATGACGTCACCGACGACGCGGGCGCACTTGTAGAAGCCCTTCTCGGGGCGGTAGCCCCCGTCGTACATCGCGTACAGCACGCGGCGGTGGACGGGCTTGAGGCCGTCCCGCACGTCGGGCAGGGCGCGCGAGACGATGACGGACATCGCGTAGTCGAGGTAGGAGCGCTGCATCTCCGTCTCGAGCCCGACGGGCTCGACGCGCATGCCCACGCCCTCGACGGGCGGAACCTCTTCGGGCGTCACGGGGGCGGGGGTGTTCTCGTCGGCCATTGCTGGTCAAAATCCTTTCGCGCTGCGGCTGCGGCTTGCTTGTACGGCCGACTCAGATGTCGAGGAAGCGGACGTCCTTGGCGTTGCGCTGGATGAACGAGCGCCGCGCCTCGACGTCCTCGCCCATCAGCACCGAGAACAGGTCGTCGGCCTGCGCCGCGTCGTCGAGCGTGACCTGGCCGAGCACCCGGTGGTCGACGTCCATCGTGGTGACGCGCAGCTCCTCGGCGTTCATCTCGCCGAGGCCCTTGAAGCGCTGGATCGAGTCTTCCTTGATCCGCTTGCCGTTCTGCTTGCCCAGCTCGACCAGGGCGTCGCGCTCGCGGTCCGAGTACGCGTACTCGAAGTCGTCCCGGCCCCACTTGATCTTGTAGAGCGGCGGGCGCGAGAGGTAGACGTGGCCGGCCTCGACCAGCGGCCGCATGAAGCGGAAGAGGAAGGTCAGCAGCAGGGTGTTGATGTGCTGGCCGTCGACGTCGGCGTCCGCCATCAGGATGATCTTGTGATAGCGGAGCTTCTCGATGTCGAAGTCCTCGTGGACCCCGGTGCCGAAGGCCGAGATCAGGGCCTGGACCTCGGTGTTCTGGAGGATCTTGTCGACCCGGGCCTTCTCGACGTTCAGGATCTTGCCGCGGATCGGCAGGATCGCCTGGTACATCGGGTTGCGGCCGGATTTCGCCGAGCCGCCGGCGGAGTCACCCTCGACGATGAAGATCTCGCACTTGGTGGGGTCGTTCGACTGGCAGTCGCTGAGCTTGCCGGGCAGCGACGCGCTCTCCAGCAGGCCCTTGCGCCGGGTCAGGTCGCGCGCCTTGCGGGCCGCCACGCGGGCGGTCGAGGCGGCGATGCCCTTGCGGATGATGTCGGCGGCCTCGTTCGGGTTCCGGTCGAACCAGTCCGTCAGCTGCTCGTGGACGACCTTCTGCACGAAGGTCTTGGCCTCGGTGTTGCCCAGCTTGGTCTTCGTCTGGCCCTCGAACTGGGGCTCGCCCAGCTTCACCGAGATGATCGCCGTCAGACCCTCGCGGACGTCCTCGCCGGTGAGGTTGTCGTCCTTCTCGCGCAGCAGCTTCTTGTCGCGCGCGTACCGGTTGACCAGCGAGGTCAGCGCGGCCCTGAAGCCCTCCTCGTGCGTACCGCCCTCGTGCGTGTGGATCGCGTTGGCGAAGGAGTAGACCCCCTCGGTGTACTGCGTGTTCCACTGCATGGCGATCTCGACCGAGAGCAGCCGCTCCTTGTCCTCCGCCTCGATGTCGATCACCGACTGGTGAATGACGTCGCCCTTGCGGGAGTTGAGGTACTTGACGAAGTCGACGATGCCGTTCTCGTAGTGGTACGTGACCGAGCGGGCCGTCTCCTCCTCGGGGACGTCCGCGGCCTCCGCGCTGTCGGCACCGGCGGTCGCCTTCGCCGACTCGCGCTCGTCGGTCAGCTTGAGGGTCAGGCCCTTGTTGAGGAAGGCCATCTCCTGGAAGCGGCGCGAGAGCGTCTCGAAGGAGTACTCGGTCGTCTCGAAGATGTCGCCGTCGGCCCAGAACGTGACGCTCGTGCCGGTCTCGTCGGTCTCCTCGTTACGGGCCAGCGGCGCCGTCGGAACACCGAACTTGTAGTCCTGGGTCCAGCGGTAGCCGTCCGTCTTCACCTCGACGGAGACCCGCGTGGACAGGGCGTTCACGACGGAGACGCCCACGCCGTGCAGACCACCGGAGACGGCGTAGCCGCCGCCGCCGAACTTTCCGCCCGCGTGCAGGACGGTGAGCACGACCTCGACGGCCGGCTTGCCCTCGGAGGGCACGATGCCGACGGGGATGCCTCGGCCGTTGTCGACCACACGCACCCCGCCGTCGGCGAGGATCGTGACGTCGATGCTGTCCGCGTGCCCGGCCATGGCCTCGTCGACCGAGTTGTCGACGACCTCCTGCACGAGGTGGTGGAGACCGCGCTCACCGGTCGAGCCGATGTACATGCCAGGTCGCTTGCGTACCGCGTCCAGGCCCTCCAGCACGGTGATCGCGCTGGCGTCGTAGGACGCCGTCACCTCGCCGGGGGCGGGAGCGCCGTCGCTCTCACCCTGGGTGGACGGAATGTTCTCGTTGGGGTTGCCGGAATCGGCCACGAAGCGCCCTTTCTGGCACAGCACAGGCCGTTCTCCGGGCAGGCGGGAGCGGCTGCGTCGTTCGGCTTGTATCGACGATTCCCGCGAGCACGCGGGATTGTCTCCCAGTCTACCGGTAGCGGCGACCCGAATGGGGGTTTGCAGGTACCTGAGTACGCATGTGCCGCCCTGAATGAGCGGCTGACGACTCCCCATATCCGGGAAGGGGCCTCAAGAGGCTCACGCGGGCATTGAGCGCTTCGGCCTGTCAGCCTCCCGCTACGGTGAGGGACGCCCCCGTTCCGCCGTCCGGCCGCAACCACCGCACACCCCCGCAACAGGACCACCGGAGGCATCACCGACAACGGGGGCACCCCGGGCCGCACGGCTCCCGGCCGGCCCGTCCGCGCCCGCGCCGGGGCAGGGCGAAGCGGCTGGTCAGGCCAGGTCAGCCGTAGGTGTCACCCGGGCCCGTACTGCCCGGGGCGCGCAGGGGACCGAAGCGGCGCTGCGGGCCTCCCGGCCCCAGCACCTTGATCATCCGCACGGTGCCGTGGCCCAGATCCGCGTTGAGCCGGGCCACCAGCTGGGGCGCCAGCAGCCGCAGCTGCGTCGCCCACGCCGTGGAGTCGCACTGCACGGTCAGCACCCGCTCGTCGGGGTCCTCGTCGTAGCGCAGCGGCACACAGTGATTGGCCAGATCCTCACCCACGATCTGCGGCCAGCGGCCCATCACCCCGCCCACGGCGGCCGGTGTCTCCCAGCCGCGCTCGGTGATCAGCCGGTTGATCGCGGCGCCCAGCGGCAGCGGGTCCCGGCCGTCGGCCCGCGCCCCGGAACGCAGCCCGCCGCCCCGCCGGGCCTGCTTGCGCTGCTGCGCGGCCGCGCCGCGCGCCTTCGCCTGCTCCTTGGCGGCCCGCAGCGCCACCCGCGCCAGATCGACCCCGGAGGGCTCCGGCACCTTCGCCGGTTCCTGGACCCCGTCGCCGCTCACAGCCGGGCCACCTCGCCCGCCGAGACCGCGTACCGCGCTCCGGTGAGCACCCCGGGCACGTCGTCGTCGACCGCGGCCGTCACCAGCACCTGCTCGCCCGGGGCGACCAGCTCGGCCAGCCGCTCCCGGCGCCGGGAGTCCAGCTCGGCGAAGACGTCGTCCAGCACCAGCACCGGTTCATTGCCCTCGGAGCGCAGCAGATCGTACGAGGCGAGCCGCAGCGCCAGCGCGTACGACCAGGACTCCCCGTGGCTCGCGTACCCCTTGGCGGGCATGGAGCGCAGCCCCAGCACCAGGTCGTCGCGGTGCGGGCCGACGAGGGTCACGCCCCGTTCGATCTCCTGCTTGCGGACCCCGGCGAGGGCGTCGATCAGCTGCCCGTACAACTCCTCGCGGGTGCGCGCGGGCGCCACGTCCGGGCCGATCGAGCTGCGGTACTCCAGCGAGACCGGGCCGCCGCCCGGCGCCACGTCCCCGTACGCCTTGTCGGCCAGCGGCTGGAGCGTGCTGATCAGATCGAGCCGCTGGGCCAGCAGCTCCGCACCCACCCGGCCCAGATGCTGGTCCCAGACGTCCAGGGTCGACAGGTCCATGGAGCGTCCGCCGTGCCGGCGGGCCATCGCCGCCGACTTCAGCAGCGTGTTGCGCTGCTTGAGCACCCGCTCGTAGTCCGCACGCACCCCGGCCATGCGCGGCGACCGCGCCGTGACCAGCTCGTCGAGGAATCTGCGGCGCTCGCCCGGATCGCCCTTGATCAGCGCTAGGTCCTCCGGCGCGAAGAGCACGGTCCGCACGATCCCCAGCACATCACGTGGTCTGACCTGCGACGATCGATTGATACGGGCGCGGTTGGCCTTGCCCGGGTTCAGTTCGAGCTCCACCAGCTGGGAGCGCTCGCCCTGGGTGACGGCCGCCCGGATCACGGCCCGCTCCGCGCCCATGCGCACCAGGGGCGCGTCCGAGGAGACGCGGTGGCTGCCGAGCGTGGCGAGATAGCCGACGGCCTCGACCAGATTGGTCTTGCCCTGTCCGTTGGGGCCCACGAACACGGTGACGCCCGGGTCGAGACCCACCTCTGCCCGGGCGTACGAGCGGAAGTCGGCCAGCGACAGATGCGTGACGTGCATGGTGTGCGCCGACCCTTCCGGCTTCCTGCTCCGCGGGGCGGGCCCGTGCGGCCCGCCCCGGGGGCGTTACTTCTTGTTCTCCACCGCGTGGCCGCCGAACTGGTTGCGCAGCGCGGCGATCATCTTCATCTGCGGGGAGTCGTCCTGGCGCGAGGCGAAGCGCGCGAAGAGCGAGGCGGTGATCGCGGGCAGCGGGACCGCGTTGTCGATGGCGGCCTCGACCGTCCAGCGGCCCTCGCCGGAGTCGGCGGCGTAGCCCCGCAGCTTGTCCAGGTGCTCGTCGTCGTCCAGCGCGTTGACCGCCAGGTCGAGCAGCCAGGAGCGGATGACCGTGCCCTCCTGCCAGGAGCGGAAGACCTCGCGCACATCGGTGACGGAGTCGACCTTCTCCAGCAGCTCCCAGCCCTCGGCGTAGGCCTGCATCATGGCGTACTCGATGCCGTTGTGGACCATCTTCGCGAAGTGGCCGGCGCCGACCTTGCCCGCGTGGACGGAGCCGAAGTCGCCCTCGGGCTTCAGGGCGTCGAAGACCGGCTGGACCTTCGCGACGTGCTCGGCGTCGCCGCCGTACATCAGCGCGTAGCCGTTCTCCAGGCCCCAGACGCCGCCGGAGACGCCGCAGTCGACGAAGCCGATGCCCTTGATGCCCAGCTCGACGGCGTGCTTCTCGTCGTCGGTCCAGCGCGAGTTCCCTCCGTCGACGACGATGTCGCCGGGCGAGAGGAGCTCGGCCAGCTCGTCGATCGTGGACTGGGTCGCGGCACCGGCCGGAACCATGACCCAGACGACCCGGGGGCCCTTCAGCTTGCCCACAAGCTCTTCGAGGCTGTGGACGTCGGCGAGGTCCGGGTTGCGGTCGTAACCGATGACGGTGTGGCCTGCGCGGCGGATGCGCTCGCGCATGTTGCCGCCCATCTTGCCGAGGCCGACGAGACCGAGCTCCATCAGAGATTCCTTAAGCGTTGTGCCGATGCGTTCCCACGTCCGAGCCTACGCCCGGCAGGGGACAGGACGCCGGGCGTGCTCGGCGCTGAACACACCCGTCGGGCCCTGCCGCGGCTCACCGGCCGGCGGCAGGACCGGGGCCGGGTCAGCCGGAGAGGCGGACCGGCATGATCAGGTACTTGTACGCGTCGTCCGCCTCGGCGTCCACGGCCGGCCGGCCGCTGAGCAGCGCGGGCTTGGTCGAGGTCGTGAACGAGAGCTGGGCGACGGGCGAGTCGATGGCGCTCAGGCCGTCGAGCAGGAAGGTCGGGTTGAAGGCGATCGAGATGTCGTCGCCCTCCAGGACGGCGTCGACGCGCTCCACAGCCTGTGCGTCGTCGCTGGAGCCGGCCTCCAGGATGAGCACGCCCTGCTCGAAGCTGAGCCGCACCGGGGTGTTGCGCTCGGCCACCAGGGCCACACGCTTCACGGCCTCCACGAAGGGGGCGGTCTCGATGACGGCGACCGAGTTGAACTCGGTGGGGAACAGCGTCCGGTACTTGGGCAGGTCGCCCTCCAGCAGCCGGGTGGTGGTCCGGCGGCCGGCGCCCTCGAAGCCGATCAGGCCCTCACCGGCGCCGGAGCCCGACAGGGCGAGGGTCACCGTGTCACCGCTGGTCAGGGCCTTGGCGGTGTCCAGGAGCGTCTTGGCGGGGACCAGGGCGACGGCGGAGGCGTCGGCGTCCTCCGGCTTCCAGAGGAACTCGCGGACCGCGAAGCGGTAGCGGTCGGTGGAGGCCAGGGTGACGGTGTCGCCCTCGATCTCGATGCGCACACCGGTGAGGACGGGCAGCGTGTCGTCGCGGCCGGCGGCGATGGCGACCTGCGCGGCGGCGGAGGCGAAGACCTCACCGGGCACGGTGCCGGTCGCGGTCGGCATCTGCGGCAGCGCGGGGTACTCCTCCACAGGAAGGGTGTGGAGGGTGAAGCGGGAGGAGCCGCAGACCACGGTCGCCCGTACACCGTCTGTGGAAATCTCCACCGGTCGGTTGGGGAGCGCGCGGCAGATGTCGGCGAGCAGGCGGCCGGAGACGAGCACCGTGCCGTCCTCCTCCACTTCCGCGTCCACCGAGACCCGGGCCGAGACCTCGTAGTCGAAGCTGGAGAAGCTGAGGGCGCCGTCCTCCGCCTTCAGCAGAAGGCCCGCGAGAACGGGCGCCGGCGGACGGGCCGGAAGGCTGCGGGCCACCCAGGCCACCGCCTCCGCGAGTACATCGCGCTCCACCCGGATCTTCACCGGAACCGCCTCCTGCTGTTGCTCGCTCGCCCTGCCGGCCTTCGTCGTCTGATCGGGTCGCTCCGCCGAGACCGGGGGAGGACGCCGGGGACCAGTCTGACGTACGGCACCGACACTCGGTGCTGCTCGGGGTCAAGTCGCGACAAGAGGTCCGGAGCGCTCCGGCGCCGAGTTGTGCACAGGCCCCACTTCGAAGCGGATTCCTGGCTAACTCTAGTTGGCAGTAGTAGTAGGGCCTGTGGAAACCGTGGATAACCCCGTTTGCGCAGGTCAGGCGCTGTTTTTTGTCCACCGGCCCTGTGGGCGGCAGCAGTGGAAAACCAGGGCTCTCTGTGGACATCGGGAAGTTGTGCACACCCCGTACACAGGACAGGGGGGTTTCTCCCCAGGCCTGTCCCCAGCTTTACCCCGTTTCCCCACAGCTCAACCAAGCCTCTTGGTGTGACGCCTTTCACTCGGGGCGGTGACGGGCGGTGTCGTGTTGCCGAACAGTGGACAGCGGTGTGGAGAAGCCCGCTCTCGTTGGGGAAAACGGCCGCCTCCCTGTGGGCCGCCGGTGGACAACTTTACCCACAGGCTGTGGAGGAAAATCTTGTCCACAAGCTGTGGATCATCGTTGACCACAAATCCCCAGGCGTCTGAGCTGGCCTGATGGAGTATCGGGTGCCGTGCCTGTGGAAGCAGTATGGACAACTTTCCGATCCCCAGGCTGTGGAGGGAAGATTCTCCCCAGATCTGTGGAGAACGGCCCCTTCGGAGCAGGTAATCGAACAGCGCGGGCGGCCCGGAGCCGTGCACAGGACGGTGCCAAAGGGCTCCGGGAGGCTCCGGAGGGCTCGCACGGCGCCCCGCGCACAGCGAAAAGGGCGCGTCCGGGACTCCGACGGAGTCCCGGACGCGCCCTTCGGACGGATGCGTACGAGCGGGCCGCGAGCGGCTCAGCCGTTCTTGATGCGGTTGGTGAGCTCGGTGACCTGGTTGTAGATGGAGCGCCGCTCGGCCATCAGCGCGCGGATCTTGCGGTCGGCGTGCATCACCGTCGTATGGTCCCGGCCGCCGAACTGGGCGCCGATCTTGGGCAGCGAGAGGTCCGTCAGCTCGCGGCACAGGTACATGGCGATCTGGCGCGCCGTCACCAGCACCCGGCTGCGCGAGGATCCGCAGAGGTCCTCCACCGTCAGCCCGAAGTAGTCCGCGGTCGCCGCCATGATGGCCGTCGCCGTGATCTCCGGCGCGGTGTCCTCGCCGCCGGGGATGAGGTCCTTGAGCACGATCTCGGTCAGCCCGAGGTCCACCGGCTGCCGGTTCAGGCTGGCGAAGGCCGTCACCCGGATCAGCGCGCCCTCCAGCTCCCGGATGTTGCGGGAGATACGGGAGGCGATGAACTCCAGAACCTCCGGCGGGGCGTTGAGCTGCTCCTGCACCGCCTTCTTGCGCAGGATCGCGATGCGCGTCTCCAGCTCCGGCGGCTGGACGTCGGTGGTCAGTCCCCACTCGAAACGATTCCGCAGCCGGTCCTCCAGTGTCACCAGCTGCTTGGGCGGACGGTCCGAGGACAGCACGATCTGTTTGTTGGCGTTGTGGAGCGTATTGAAGGTGTGGAAGAACTCCTCCTGCGTCGACTCCTTGCTCGCCAGGAACTGGATGTCGTCGACCAGCAGGATGTCCACGTCGCGGTAGCGCTTGCGGAAGGTGTCGCCCTTGCCGTCGCGGATCGAGTTGATGAACTCGTTGGTGAACTCCTCGGAGCTCACGTACCGCACCCGGGTGCCCGGGTAGAGGCTTCGCGCGTAGTGCCCGATGGCGTGCAGCAGATGGGTCTTGCCGAGCCCCGACTCCCCGTAGATGAAGAGGGGGTTGTACGCCTTCGCGGGCGCCTCGGCCACCGCGACCGCGGCGGCGTGCGCGAAGCGGTTGGACGCCCCGATCACGAAGGTGTCGAAGAGGTACTTCGGGTTGAGCCGGGCGTGCGGTTCGCCGGGGCCGGGGGCCGGGGCGGGCTGGGCGCCCATCGGGCCGGTGCCGCCGCCGGGGCGTCCGGTGCCGGCGCCCGTGCGGTGCTGGGGCTCGGGCAGGTCGTGGTGCTCGGGGCGCGGGGCCTCGTACCCCTGGCGCTCGGGCGGCTGCGGACGGTAGTCGTGCTGCGACGGCTGCTGGGGGCGGCCGCCGTAGGGCTCGCGCCACTGCTCGGGGGCCGGCTCGCGGTCCTGGAAGCCGCCGAGCCGGGGCTGCTGCCAGGACAGGTCCTCCTGGGTGCGCGGCCAGGCGCCGGGCTCGGGACGCTGCTGCTGGTAGTCCGGGTAGGCGGGGCGGGCCGTCGGCATGCCGTCGTCCGAGGGGCGGTGGCCGTATCCCTCGTAGCCGTCGCCGGGCCGGCCCTCGTCGTGCTGCGGGCCCTGGTAGCGGTGGGACGGGGGCTGCGGTGCCTGGTGCATCGGCGGCGCGGGGGGCGTCGGCGGTTCGTTCGCGGAGTCGTCGACCGTGATCGCGATGCGGATCGGCCGGCCGCACTCACGGCTCAGCGTCTCGCTGATGAGCGGGGCGAGCCGGCCTTCCAGGACGCGCTTGCCCCATTCGTTGGGGACGGCGAGCAGCGCCGTGTCGGCCACCAGGGCCAGCGGCTGGCAGCGCTCGATCCACTGCTTGTCCTTCGGCTCGATGCCCTGCTGGCCCTCCCCGAGGAGTTGTTCCAGCACGCGTGGCCACACTGCGGCAAGATCGGCAGGTACGTCAGCCACAGGGCACGCTCTCTCGCTGGTCCCACGAATGTGTGGTTCTCGGGACGGGATGGGTCGGGATGGGTGAGGACCGGCAGGCGGGAAGAAAAAGAACCGGGGTTCAGCCACGGTAGTCAGGGCGACCCACGTGGTTCAAGTCGTTGTCCACAGGCTGTGCACAATGGGGGGCGCCCTGCGGCCGGTTTGACCGGATGGCGTAGCCGCGCGTACCGTGACCAGGTCGAGTTGTCGATGGCTGCTGCCGCCTGCCTCCGATGGGCAAAGATCACGATCTGTGATTGTGAAGCGGTGCACTAGGGCGTTTACGCGAGTCTCTCGTGGGCGCACGGTGACAGCCAGGCGATGTCCCGCCAACCCCGAGTCTTTTCTGGAGCCCCCGAGTGAGCAAGCGCACCTTCCAGCCGAACAACCGTCGTCGCGCGAAGACCCACGGCTTCCGGCTGCGTATGCGTACCCGTGCCGGCCGCGCGATCCTCGCGTCCCGCCGCAGCAAGGGCCGCGCCAGCCTGTCCGCCTGATCGCGTACAGGTCGTCATGACGTGCTGCCTACCGAGAATCGGCTGAGGCGGCGCGAGGACTTCGCGACCGCGGTACGACGAGGACGCAGGGCGGGCCGCCCGCTCCTCGTCGTCCATCTACGCAGCGGTGCAACCGACCCGCACGGGACGGGGGAGAGTGCTCCCCCGCCGCGTGCGGGTTTCGTTGTCAGCAAAGCCGTGGGTGGCGCGGTCGTCCGCACGGCGGTGAAGCGCAGGCTTCGCCATCTGGTCCGCGAACGGCTTGCCCTGCTGCCCCCCGGTAGCCTGGTTGTCGTACGTGCGTTGCCCGGTTCGGGTGACGCCGACCATGAACAGCTGGCCCGAGACCTGGACGCCGCTCTGCAGCGGCTGCTGGGAGGCGTGCGATGAAGTACCCGCTGCTGGCTCTCATCAAGATCTACCAGTGGACCATCAGCCCGCTTCTCGGTCCCGTCTGCCGTTACTACCCGTCGTGTTCTCACTACGGATATACGGCGATCGACCGGCACGGAGCCATCAAGGGAACGGCGCTGACGGCCTGGCGCATCCTTCGGTGCAATCCGTGGTCACCCGGCGGCGTGGATCACGTTCCACCACGCAAACGTCCGCGTTGGCACGAACTGCTGCGCAGTGCCGTGCGCGGCGGCAAGGGCGGGGACTCCGCCGCTGATGTGCCTCCCGGGACGTCGGACACCGACCTCCCGAGCCCGGCCGCAGAGACTTCGCCCAATGCTCAAGGAGCCTGATTAGTGGACACGATTGCCAGTCTGTTCAGCTTCATCACCTGGCCCGTTTCCTGGGTCATCGTCCAGTTCCACAAGTTGTACGGGGCGATCTTCGGCCCTGACACGGGATGGGCCTGGGGTCTTTCCATCGTGTCCCTCGTGGTGCTGATCCGTATCTGTCTGATCCCGCTGTTCGTCAAGCAGATCAAGTCGACGCGGAACATGCAGCTGCTCCAGCCGAAGATGAAGGCGATCCAGGAGCGCTACAAGAGCGACAAGCAGCGTCAGTCCGAAGAGATGATGAAGCTGTACAAGGAGACGGGCACCAACCCGCTCTCCTCGTGCCTTCCCATCCTGGCCCAGTCGCCGTTCTTCTTCGCCCTGTACCACGTGCTCTCCGCGATCGCGTCGGGCAAGACCATCGGCGTCATCGACCAGCCGCTGCTCGACAGCGCCCGTCAGGCCCATATCTTCGGCGCGCCGCTGGCCGCCAAGTTCATGGACAGCGCGGAGAAGGTCGACGCCCTGGGCGCCTCGCTGACGGATGTCCGCGTCGTCACCGCCGTCATGATCGTCCTGATGTCGGCCTCGCAGTTCTTCACGCAGCGCCAGCTGATGACGAAGAACGTCGACCTGACCGTCAAGACGCCGTACATGCAGCAGCAGAAGATGCTCATGTACATCTTCCCGGTGATCTTCGCCGTCATGGGTATCAACTTCCCCGTCGGTGTCCTCGTCTACTGGCTGACCACCAACGTCTGGACCATGGGTCAGCAGATGTACGTGATCAACCAGAACCCGACCCCGGGCAGCAAGGCGCAGGAGCAGTACCTCAACCGCCTGCTGAAGAGTGTCACGGCGCACGGCGAGGTCCGTGGCCGGACCCGGCGCAACACCGTCAAGCGGATCGTCGCCAAGGGCCCGGACCGCAACGACATCGAGCGGAAGTTCGTGGTCGGCCTGGGCAAGCTCGGTCTGGCTCCGCAGGAGGACGGCACCGTCGTGAAGAGCGACACCGCCGCCGCCGAGGCCGAGGGCGGGGCCGCGCAGCGGCGCCAGCAGCCCAAGCGGCAGTCCAAGGCGCAGCGCCAGACCACCGGTACGCACCAGGGCGGGGCGAAGACCCCGGAGTCCGGTGGTTCCGACTCCAAGACCTCTGGTTCCGAGTCCAAGACCTCGCTGCAGAAGAGCGAGCCGAAGGACGAGACGTCCAAGCCGGCGGGCCGGGCCTCGTCCGGATCCTCACGCCAAGCCAAGTCCGGACAGCGCAAGGGCCAGCAGCGGCCCAAGCACCCGTCCAAGAAGTAAGAAGGAGTCCATCCGTGACGGAAGGCACCACCTCCACGGCCGCTGAGGGCAGCGACACCCTGACCCGTCTTGAGCAGGAAGGGGAGATCGCGGCGGACTATCTCGAGGGCCTGCTCGACATCGCCGACCTGGACGGCGACATCGACATGGACGTCGAGGCGGACCGGGCAGCGGTTTCGATCATCAGTGATTCGGCACGTGAACTGCAGAAGCTCGTGGGCCGCGACGGTGAGGTGCTGGAGGCGCTCCAGGAGCTGACGCGGCTGGCCGTGCACCGGGAGACCGGTGACCGCAGCCGTCTGATGCTGGACATCGCCGGTTTCCGCGCCAAGAAGCGTACGGAGCTGGCTCAGCTGGGTGCCAAGGCCGCGGAAGAGGTCAAGAGCACCGGCGAGCCGGTGAAGCTGGACCCCATGACGCCGTTCGAGCGCAAGGTCGTGCACGACGCGGTCGCGGCGGCCGGTCTGCGCAGTGAATCGGAGGGCGAGGAGCCGCAGCGCTTCGTCGTCGTCCTTCCGGCCTGACCGGATCCTCTCCTGTCGGCCCCGTCTGTTCGCAGACGGGGCCGATCTTTGTCAGCCTGATAGTCAGCCACCCACGGCGCGGTAGTGCGTATGGAAGGACGGTCCCCGTGACGGAGGAAGTAGCGCTTCCCCAGGCGCCCGACTCGGCCAGGGAGGTGTTCGGTGCGTGCTTTCCCGAGGCCGTCCGGTACGCGGAACTGCTGGCCGACGCGGGGGTCAAGCGAGGGCTGATCGGTCCTCGCGAGGTGCCGCGTCTGTGGGAGAGGCACCTGCTGAACTGTGCGGTGCTCTCCGAGGTCGTTCCCGAGGGCGTCACCGTCTGCGATGTGGGTTCCGGTGCCGGCCTCCCGGGCATTCCGCTGGCCCTGGTCCGCCCGGATCTCAAGATCACGTTGCTGGAGCCGCTGCTGCGCCGGACGAACTTCCTCCAGGAGGCCGTCGAGCTGCTGGGACTGGACCATGTGACGGTCGTCCGCGGCCGGGCCGAGGAGGTGCTGGGGACGCTCCAGCCCGTGCATGTGGTGACGGCGCGCGCGGTGGCGCCGCTGGACCGACTGGCCGGCTGGGGCGTTCCTCTGCTCCGGTCGTACGGCGAGATGCTGGCGCTCAAGGGCGACACCGCCGAGGAGGAGATCAACGGAGCGCGGGCGGCCCTCGGCAAGCTCGGTGTGGTGGAGACCGAGGTGCTGCATGTGGGCGAGGGCATCGTCGATCCGATGTCCACGGTGGTGCGTGTGGTGGTCGGCGAGAGCCCTGGCGGTGTGAGGTTCGCCGCAAAGCGCGCCAAGGCCGCGCGGACCAGCCGGACGAGGCGACGCCGCTGAGCGAAGCGGTAACACCACGCATTCGACCGTTACGCCCTGTTTATCGCTCCTGCCGGTGCTATGCGAGTCGATGAGGCGTATGTGCCACGCGCGGAGTGTCGTGCCCCTGTAGTTACGCTGCAGGGGCATCGTGTTTCACGTGAAACGTCGCTCACTGCTGCAGGGAATCATCGGCCGCGGTCGTGCGGCCTCCGCTCCCCGTCATCGCAGACCCGTTAGGGCTACGGAGTTGTCCACAGAAGAGGATTCCTCCACAGAAGAGCGGGCCTCGCTGGTTCACGACGCCGAAACCATGGCAGGCTCTGCTCATTGCGAGCCTGAAGTCGAGGAGAGTGAATCCTTGCGGTCCGACGCCAACATCGCGGGACCGATGACCGATCCGGTCCCCGGTCCCCGAACCGAATCGGCGGGGGACGGTGTTTCACGTGAAACACCGCCGCCGATGGATGACACACCCATCGGTCGTGCGGCCCAGCTGGCGGTGGAGGCCCTCGGCCGTGCCGGCGAGGGGCTGCCCCGGCCTGACCGGACACGGGTCATGGTGGTGGCCAACCAGAAGGGCGGGGTGGGCAAGACCACCTCGACGGTCAACCTGGCCGCCTCCCTGGCCCTCCACGGGGCCCGCGTTCTGGTGGTCGACCTCGACCCGCAGGGGAACGCCTCCACTGCTCTGGGGATCGACCATCACGCCGAAGTACCTTCGATCTATGACGTCCTGGTGGAGAGCAAGCCGCTCTCCGACGTGGTGCAGCCCGTGCCGGACGTCGAAGGTCTCTTCTGCGCCCCCGCCACCATCGATCTCGCCGGTGCGGAGATCGAGCTGGTGTCGCTGGTGGCGCGGGAGAGCCGACTGCAGCGGGCCATTCAGGCGTACGAGCAGCCGCTCGACTACATCCTGATCGACTGCCCGCCCTCGCTCGGCCTGCTCACGGTCAATGCCCTGGTGGCCGGTGCCGAGGTGCTGATCCCGATCCAGTGCGAGTACTACGCGCTGGAAGGGCTGGGCCAGCTGCTGCGGAACGTCGATCTGGTGCGGGGCCATCTGAACCCCGATCTCCATGTGTCGACGATCCTGCTCACCATGTACGACGGCAGGACGAGGCTGGCCTCGCAGGTCGCGGAGGAGGTGCGCAGCCACTTCGGCAAGGAGGTGCTGCGCACGAGCATTCCTCGCTCGGTGCGTATCTCCGAGGCGCCGAGCTACGGGCAGACCGTGCTGACCTATGACCCCGGTTCGAGCGGGTCCTTGTCGTACCTTGAAGCGGCGCGGGAGATCGCGCTGCGCGGGGTCGGGGTCCAGTACGAGCCCCAGCACGCCCGCACGGGCAGTCGGAACAGTCAGCAGAGCAATGCGGAGGGGATCCAGTGAGTGAGCGTCGTAGAGGTTTGGGGCGGGGGCTCGGCGCCCTGATCCCCGCCGCTCCGCAGGAGAAGCAGGCACCGTCCGCCGGGATGGGGGCCACCTCTCCGGGGGCGGCTTCGGTCCTGACTTCGGACCGTGGGGTGGCGGCGGCGAAGGTCGCCACACTGGGAGCGGTACCCACGGTGCCCGAGCCGGCCGGCCCGGTGACCCTGACGGAGGGCAACGGCGGTCCGGCCGAAGTGGCCGGGGCCTATTTCGCCGAGATTCCCGTCGATGCGATCGTGCCCAACCCGCGCCAGCCGCGGGATGTGTTCGACGACGACGCGCTGGCCGAGCTGGTCACCTCCATCAAGGAGGTCGGACTGCTCCAGCCCGTCGTGGTGCGACAGGCCGGGCCCGGACGCTTTGAGCTCATCATGGGCGAGCGCCGCTGGAGGGCCTGCCGTGAGGCGGAGCTGGAGAGGATTCCGGCGATCGTCCGCGCCACGGACGACGAGAAGCTTCTCCTGGACGCGCTCCTGGAGAACCTTCACCGGGCTCAGCTGAACCCCTTGGAGGAGGCGGCGGCATACGACCAGCTGCTGAAGGACTTCAAGTGCACTCATGACCAGCTGGCCGACCGGATCGGCCGGTCGCGGCCGCAGGTGTCGAACACCCTGCGTCTGCTGCGGCTGTCGCCGCCGGTCCAGCGGAGGGTCGCCGCCGGTGTGCTCTCGGCGGGACACGCTCGGGCGCTGCTGTCGGTGGACGACTCCGAAGAGCAGGACAAGCTGGCGCACCGCATCGTGGCCGAGGGTCTTTCGGTGCGGGCGGTGGAGGAGATCGTGACGCTCATGGGCTCCAAGCCCGCGAGCACATCGAAGGCCAAGGGGCCCCGGGCGGGCGCCCGGCTGTCGCCGGCGCTCAATGAGCTGGCGTCCAGGCTGTCCGATCGCTTCGAGACCCGGGTGAAGGTCGACCTGGGGCAGAAGAAGGGCAAGATCGTCGTCGAGTTCGCCTCGATGGAGGATCTGGAGCGCATCCTCGGCAGCCTCGCTCCGGGAGAGGGCCGGGTCCTCGACCGCGCCACGTCCGAGGAGCAGGCCGAGGACGACGAGAGCTGACGTTCTGAGCGGTCCCTGGGCGGGCTGTCTTCCGGTAGGCCACGGAAGACGGCCCGCCCTTTGCTTTCTTACGGTGTCGGCTTGATCGTCCGGTGGATACGATGCGTTCTGGTAGGGCACATCCAGTTGATCCACCTCCGGGCACGGGGCGCGCCGGACATCGCTTCCGATCCGTGGTGGGTGAGGGAAGTGAGGAACAGCCTCCATGGGGCGTCGGCTCGTACCGCTCACGCTGGACAACCTTCCCGATCTCCCCCGGCGCTGCCGATCCTGTGTGTACTGGGAGCTCGACCCGGTGCGAGGGGAGGCGGCGGTCAAGGGCGGCAGAGCGGAGCTGGAGAAGGAAGCCTGGATCTCTGCCGTGCTGCTGGAGTGGGGCTCCTGCGGCCGTGTGGTCTATGTCGACGATGTTCCGGTCGGCTTCGTGCTCTACGCCCCACCCGCGTATGTACCCCGGACGACCTCGTTCCCGACCAGCCCCGTCTCCCCCGACGCGGTGCAACTGATGACGGCCCTGATTCTGCCGGGCTACCAGGGGCAGGGGCTGGGGCGAGTCATGGTGCAGACGGTTGCCAAGGATCTGCTCCGCCGAGGATTCAAGGCGATCGAGGCATTCGGCGATGCCCGCTGGAAGGAGCCGGCGTGTGTGCTGCCGGCCGATCATCTACTGGCGGTGGGGTTCAAGACCGTGCGTCCCCACCCGGTGCACCCGCGGCTGAGGCTGGAGCTGCGCACCACGCTCTCGTGGAAGGAAGACGTGGAGATGGCCCTCGACCGCTTGCTCGGAGCAGTACAGAAGGAACCGGCGCTGCGGCCGTTGTGAGCGGGTATGCGGAACGGGCCCGCCCCTGGGAGGGGGCGGGCCCGTTTCACGTGAAACATCGGTGCCGCAGTACGAGGACGCGGGATCCGACGGTGCGGAGCTGTTCAGGCGGAGATGAACGGCTCCAGGTCGCGGAGGATCGCGGCCTTCGGCTTGGCGCCGACGATCGTCTTGGCCACCTCGCCACCCTGGTAGACGTTCAGCGTCGGGATCGACATGACGCCGTACTTGGCTGCGGTGGCCGGGTTCTCGTCGATGTTGAGCTTGACGATCTCGATCTCGCCGTGCTCCGCCGCGATGGCCTCCAGGGAGGGGGCGATCTGGCGGCACGGACCGCACCAGGCGGCCCAGAAGTCGACGAGCACGGGCTTGTCGCTCTTGAGGACGACCTCGTCGAAATTGTCGTCGGTAACGTTCGTCAGGGTGCCGGCCACGGCAGCCTCCTTAACTTCGCGGGTGTGGGGTGGGCGGGAATCAGACGGTGGCTGCGGCGGCCTTCTCGTCGTCGGAGAGCGCGGCGAGGAAGCGCTCGGCGTCGAGGGCGGCGGAGCAGCCGGTGCCGGCGGCCGTGATGGCCTGTCGGTAGGTGTGGTCGACGACATCGCCGGCGCCGAAGACACCCGTGAGGTTGGTGCGCGTCGAGGGGGCCTCCACCTTGAGGTAGCCCTCCTCATCGAGGTCGAGCTGGCCCTTGAAAAGTTCCGTGCGCGGGTCGTGGCCGACGGCGATGAAGAGGCCGGTCACGGGGAGCTCGGAGGTCTCGCCGGTCTTGGTGTTGCGCAGGGTCAGGCCGGAGAGCTTCTGCTCGCCGTGGACCCCGGCGACCTCGCTGTCCCAGGCGAACGTGATCTTCGGGTCGGCGAAGGCGCGCTCCTGCATGGCCTTGGAGGCACGCAGGGTGTCACGGCGGTGGACGATGGTGACCGACTTGGCGAAGCGGGAGAGGAACGTGGCCTCTTCCATCGCGGTGTCGCCACCGCCGACCACGGCGATGTCCTGGTCCTTGAAGAAGAACCCGTCACAGGTCGCGCACCAGGAGACGCCACGTCCGGAGAGGGCGTCCTCGTTGGGCAGTCCGAGCTTGCGGTGCTGCGAGCCGGTCGTGACGATGACGGCCTTCGCGCGGTGGACGGTGCCGGCGGTGTCGGTGACGGTCTTGATGTCGCCGGTGAGGTCGACGGCGACCACGTCGTCCGGGATGAGCTCGGCACCGAAGCGCTCGGCCTGGGCGCGCATGTTGTCCATGAGCTCGGGGCCCATGATGCCGTCCTGGAAGCCGGGGAAGTTCTCCACGTCGGTGGTGTTCATCAGGGCGCCACCAGCAGTGACCGCGCCCTCGAAAACCAGCGGCTTCAGCGAGGCGCGCGCGGTGTACAGGGCGGCCGTGTAGCCCGCCGGGCCGGAGCCGATGATGATCACATTACGCACGTCGCTCACGGGTTTCTTCCTCGTCTCTGCAGACTGCCTACTGTCCACGCCTACTGGGGCCGGTTCAACGACTCTCACCCCACCCAACGGATCCTACGGGGGATGCATTCCCGACGTGCCGGGGCAGGATCCGGCGCGCTTCTCAGGGCCGGGTGTAGGTGTCCGTGAGCAGGATCTTCCCCTTGCTCGGGGGCTCGGCACCGACGCAGGACGCGTCGACGACATACGCCTGGACCTCTGAGGAATCCGTGGGGTGGGGAAGGATGACGAGGAAGGCGTCGGTGCCCTCGTAGGTGCCGCGCTGCATCGCGAGGGCTCCGGTGTTCCGCCCGATGCCCTGCTCCACACAGGCCGGGAGGGTCACCTTGGCGGCGCGCAGCGGATTCTGCGGGCCGTCCGACGAGGACGAAGGATTCTCCGGTGAGGATTGCACGCCCATCGAGGGCGCTTGGTTGGCTCCGGCGTTCTCCCGGGCGCTCTCTCCCGGCCCGGCGTCGAGGAGGTCGCGGACCTGGCTCTCCAGAGTGGTTCGGGAGAAGGCGTGCGTCTCGGCCGTCGACGCCTTGGCTCCTTGGTCCAGGGCGGCGCTGTCCGCGCCGTTCGAGGAGAGCTGAATGTTCTGCAGCAGAAAGGCGCTCACGCCGACCACGGCGGCGCCGAGGGCCGCGCCGAGCACGACTGTCCGACGCCTGCGTCGCGCGGGGCGGCGTCCCGGACCCGTCGCGGCGCGCGGATAGCCGGAGGGACGGGCCAGGGGCTCGGGCGCCGACGGGGCGTCTTCGGTTTCACGTGAAACATCGTCGGCCGAGGGTGCCGGGGAGGTATCGGTTGTAGGGAAGGCTTCGTCGTCGGAATCCGCCGCCGGGGGGCCGGAGCGGGCTTCCTCGGCGAGCGCGGCGTCGATGCGAGCGGCTATGTCCAAGGGCATCGGCTCGGGGGCGGGCAGCGAGCCGAGCAGTCCGCGGATCTCCTCCAGGGACGCCCGTACCTCGGCACAGGGCTCGCAGCCTTCCAGATGGCGTTGGAGATCGGCCGTGCGGGAAGCGGGGAGAAGTCCCTCGGTGAGATCGGAGATCTCCGAGACGTCGGGGTGCCGGGTCGTGTCGGCCGTCGAGGTCATGCGCGCCCGCCTCCGCCCTTCGCTGCCGCTGGATTGCTCGTACCGGTGTCGTTCGTCTCCGTGGTGTCCGGCCCGCTGTCGCGGGGGCCCGCCGGCGGTGGGACGGATGGTCGGGTCGTCCGGTTCCCCGCGGCTCCCGGTGTGGTGCTCCCCGCCTCTGCGGTACTTCCAGTTTTCTCCGGATCGGCTCCGGACCGGAGATGGGTGAGGAGTGGGACGAGGCGGACGCGGCCCCGAGCACAGCGGCTCTTTACGGTGCCGACCGGAACATCGAGGATGCGGGCGGCCTCGGCCACCGGATAGCCCTGCATGTCGACGAGGACGAGCGCCGCGCGCTGTTCGGCGGGGAGGGTGGCCAGGGCCGCGATCAGTTCGCGTTGGACGTCCTGGCGCTCGGCGGGTGCCTCGGCGGACTCGTGAGGCTCCAGCAGCTGGTCGAGCCGTTCGGGGTCGTCGACCGGGGCCGTCCTGCGGATGGAGGCTTTGCGGACCCGGTCGAGGCAGGCGTTGACGGTGATGCGGTGCAGCCAGGTGGTGACGGCGGACTGGCCGCGGAAGGTGTGGGCGGCGCGGAACGCGGAGACCAGGGCGTCCTGGACGGCGTCCGCCGCCTCCTCGCGGTCGCCCAGCGTCCGCAGGGCCACGGCCCACAGCCGGTCGCGATGGCGGCGGACGAGCTCACCGAAGGCATCCGGTTCACCGGCCACGTGCTGGGTCAGGAGGTCCTGATCGCTCGTGTCGGCGAATCTGGTGTCGTCCAACGGTGAGCCCCCTCCCCTGATGCTGTCAGCTGGTGACCTTGATGTCCGAGATCTTGCCTCGGAAGTTGCCGGTGTCGCTTGGTGGCAGTTTGGTGAGCCAGACCAGAAGGTACCGCGCCTGGACGGGTTTTCCGGGCTTGAGGGAGACCTGCGTTCCGGATCCTTCGGCGACCTTGGTGAACGCCCCGGGCATGCTCGGCACGGTGGCGTCCGTCGTGGTGCGCAGTTCGACCGAGGTCGTGCCGCCGAGGAAGGTCACGTCGACCGCGCCGACCCGCTGGACGGAACCGAGGTCGAGGACGACGCCGACGCCTTCCTTGAGGTTGCCGAACTGGGCGCTGTAATAGCCGTCGGTGTTCCAGTAGGACGTGGGGTCGCCGTCGTAGAGGTGACCGATGTCCTTGGGCTTTTCGGACCCGTCGCCGAGCGGGTCGTAGTCCTGGGCGCCGACGATCGGGACCGGCTTGCTCTCCGCGACGGGCTTGGGGTCGCCGTTCTGCGGGTTCGTCTGCGTGGTGCCGGGGTCGCCGGAGCCGTTGTCGCGGTCCAGGAGCGTCTCGGCCAGCTGCCAGCTTCCGAGACCCAGGGCGGCGATGAGCAGGGCCGAGACGGCCCACTTGAGCGCCTTCCCGGTGCGGCTCTGCAGCGGGGCGGGCGGCACGAGGACGGGTTGCGTCTGTACGGCGCCCGGCGCCGCCGGACGGCCGTAGGTCCCCTGCTGGTACGTGGTCCGCTGGTACTCCGGCGGGGCGGCGAAGGTGGGCTCGGGCGGGCGGATGCGCGGCATGGCGGCGACGGCCTTGGCGAGCTCGTCGGGGGTGGTGCACGGCTGTTCCTGGCGCGAGGCCGTCGCACCGTCGTTGGCGAGGGCCCGCATGGCGATCTCGGAGAGACCCCGGTGAACGCCGGCCCGGACCTGGTCGGGCGCGAGCAGGCCCATGCCCTTGGGGAGGCCGGTGAGGCCGTAGGCGTCGCTCTCGTACGGCCAGCGCTGGGTCAGCGCCGCGTACAGCAGGGCGCCGATGGCCTCGGTGTCGGCCCGCTGGGGGCCGTCCGAGGTGATGCCGCGCAGAGCGGCGTTCACCGCGAGGCCGCGGATGCGGTACTGGCCGGAGGAGGAGCGGAGCACCGCGCCGGGGGTGAGCCGCAGATGGGCCAGACCCTCGCGGTGGGCGGCCGCCATGGCCTGGGCGAGCTGACTGACGAGCTGGTAGGCGTCGTGGGCCTCCATGGGCCCCGAGGCGAGCAGCGTGGTCAGCTCGACGGCGTCGGGCAGCCATTCGTGGACGACGTAGACGAGGTCGTTCTCCTCGACCGCGTCCAGGACCTGGACGAAGCGGGGATCGCCGAGCAGTGCGGACGAGCGGGCCGCCGCGAGCACCGAGCGGGCCCGCGGATGGTCGGCGGGCAGGAGGTGGACGCCGACCGCGCGACGCAGTTTCTCGTCGACCGCGCGCCAGCTGCTGAATCCGTCCAGACGGGTGACGCACTCCTCAAGCCGGTAGCGCCCGGCAAGCTTGTGACCGCTGTGCAGGTCAGGGGTCGGCACGGAGGAATCGGAGCCGGTCCGACCGCCGTCCGCCTCCTGCGGGTCCGTGCCCTTTCCGTCCTGGGGTTCCGCCGTACCGTCGCTCGTGGCCTCGTCCGCCTTCGCGGCCAGCGGCTCGTCACCACTGTGGTCCACGTCGACGGCCGCCGTGCTACGTTCCGCCACCGTCGTTCCTGCCTCCCCATCCGTTGGGCGATGCCAGCCAGCCCCGCACAGTCACGCCAATTGTGCCCACACTCCGGCACCATGCACGACACGCGGGGACCGGTGATGGTTGTGCGGACCGGGGACGCTCAGCGGCCGAGACGTCCCCTGACCATGCCGACCATGCCGTTGATCTCCTCGATGCGCATCCGCTTCGCCGCGACGAAGAACACTCCGAGGAGCAGTGCCCCGCCGAGGATCAGCGCCACGAGCGAACCGAAGGCGCCGTCCCCGAGCACCTTGAGCAGGCCGAAGCCGACGGCGCCGCCGACGACGGTGGCCGGCAGGGCGGCCAGGCAGAGCCGGGCGTAGGTGCGGACGACATGGGCGCCGTCCAAGTCGCCGCCCAGGCGGTTGCGCAGCCGGCGCCAGGCGATGCCTACGCCGACGGCGTAGGCGAGGCCGTAGGAGGCGGCCATGCCGACGACGGCCCAACGGGCGGGCAGCACGACGTAGCAGACGGCCGAGGCGGCCGCGTTGACGAGGGCGACGATGACCGTGTTGTAGAAGGGGGTGCGGGTGTCCTCGTAGGCGTAGAACCCGCGCAGCACCACGTACTGCACGGAGTACGGGATGAGGCCGAGGCCGAAGGCCATCAGGATGAAGCCCATGGAGCGGGCGGCCTCGGGGCCGCTGGAGGCGTAGAGCAGGGTGCACATCGGCACGCCCAGGGCGAGGAACGCGAAGGCGACCGGAACGATGGCGACCGCGGAGTTGCGCAGCCCCTGGGAGATGTCGTCGCGGACCGCGCCGGGGTCGTTGTCGTGGGCGGCGCGGGAGATACGCGGCAGCAGGGCGGCCATGACCGAGACGGTGATGATGGCCTGCGGCATGCCCCAGATGAGCTGGGCGTTGGAGTAGGCGAGGAAGCCCGCCCCGTTGGTGCCGGATGCCTTGCCCGCGGAGGTGGCGAGCTGGGTGACGACGAGGACGCCCGCCTGGTTGGCGAAGACGAACAGCACCGTCCACTTGGCGAGCTTGACCGTCTTGCCGAGGCCGTGGCCCCGCCAGTCGAAGCGGGGACGGAAACGGAACCCGGCCTCGCGCAGATACGGGATCATCGCCAGGGCCTGGACGACGAGGCCGAGCAGGGTGCCGACGCCCAGCAGGCGGACGCCCTCCGGCGGGATCGTCTGGACGCCCATGTGGGATTCGTGCGAGGTGCCGTAGACCCAGATGAACAGCCCGAAAGTGAAGATCATGACGATGTTGTTCAGGACCGGGGTCCACATCATCGCGCCGAACCGGCCGCGGGCGTTCAGGATCTGGCCCATGACGACGTGCACGCCCATGAAGAAGATGGTGGGCAGGCAGTACCGGGCGAAGGTCGTGGCCACGTTGTTGGCCGCGGGATCTCCGGAGATCGTCGACGACATCAGCCGGATGAGGAAGGGCGCCGCGAAGACGGCGATGGCGACGATCAGCCCGAGGGCCACCATCACCAGGGTCAGCAGCCGGTTGGCGTAAGCCTCGCCGCCGTCCTCGTCGTCCTTCATCGAGCGGACGAGCTGGGGGACGAAGACCGAGTTGAGTCCGCCGCCCACGGTGAGGATGTAGATCATCGTCGGCAGCGTGTAGGCGATGGTGAAGCTGTCACCGAGCACGGCGGCGCCGAGCGCGGCGGTGATCACCAGGCTGCGGACGAAGCCCGTGAGCCGGGAGACGAGGGTGCCCGCCGCCATCACGGCGCTGGACTTCAGCAGCCCCGAGGCCCGGCCTCCGCCGGACTTCGGCGGCGCCGGGGCGGGAGCCGGCTCGGGGCGGGGGGCGGCCGGTGACCCCGAGGGGCCCTCCTGGTCCCGGAAGAGGTGGGCGAACGCGTCCGGCTCGTCGCGGCTGGCCGACGCCTGGGTGACGAGGTCGTCCACCCCGACGAACTGGGTGGTCGCGGCATCGTCGCCGTACGGCAGATGGCGGGAGGGGCCGTCCGGTTCGGGGGGCGGGGTCTGTGCCCAGATCCGGGGGTCTGGCGGGTACTGGGCGGGCGGCGGCTGCTGGTAGAGCGGCTGCGGCTGCTGATAGGTGCCCGGGGGCGGTGGCGGGTGCGCGGCCCGGTCGTACAGGGCCTCGCCCACCGGATCCTGGGCGGAGAGGTCCTGGGACCGGTAGGGGTCGTAGTCGTACGCCGACTGCAGATACGGGTCGGGGGCCGGGGCGTACGGGTCCTGGGCGTACGGGTCCGAGGGCGGGGGGTACTGCTCCGGGCCCGGAGGCACCGGTGGCCCGCCGTAGGGCCCGGCTCCGCCGGCACCCTGACCGCGGTCACCGTCGTACGGCGCGTTCATCGAAACCCCACCTCATCGTCCCGGGCCGACCGGCCACGACAGACATCGCTCAACGGTCCACTTTCTCACCCGTGCCCGACGGCTCGGCGCTTTCGGGACCGGTGTCCGGTGTCGGGTCACTCGGCTGCTCGGGTTCACCGCCGTCGTCGCCCGTCGTGCCGTCGGCGTTGGCGCGCTTGCGATGTGCGTACATGCGGATGCCCGCGAGGACCAGCAGGAGGAGGCCGCCGGCGATCACGAGCAGCACGGTCGGCGTGAGCTCGGACACCTTCACGGTGAAGGCCATCTCCTCGCCGTACGGCTTGCCGTCCTCCGTGTAGAGCTGGGCCGTCATCTGCACCTGGCCGTTGATGTTGGCCGCGGCGTCGAACTTCACGGACTGGCTGTGGCCGGCTCCGACCCGGATCGGCTGCTCGGCGACCGCGCCGCCGTTGTTCAGCTCCAGGCGCGTCGCGTTCTCCGACTTCAGTCGGAGCACCAGATGGTCGACGTCCTGGAGGAGCCGGTTCTGCACGGTCACCGGGATGGTCGCGCTGCGGCCGGACAGGGTGACGTCCGACTTCGTGATGAGCTGGACCTCGTTGACCAGGCCCTGGAGGTAGGTGCGGACCGAGTCCCGGTAGAGCTGGGCCTCCAGGGCCTTGCCGCGCCACGAGGTGGACATGGACCGGTTGATCGCGTTGCCGAAGGGGGTCACGACCCGCTCCGGCTGGGTGAGGATCACCTGGAAGTTGTCCAGGGAGGTCTGGGTGGACTTGATGTCCTGGAAGGCCTGGGTGGGCAGCTCCTGGCTGCGCAGCCGCTTCGGGTACTGGGAGGACCGGGGGATCGCCGTGGTGGCGCCCGCGTCGGGCTTCGTCGCCGCGGCCTGGGGCAGCGTGACGGAGTGCGTCCAGCGGTCGTCGTCGAGCGCCTGGAGCGCGCGGGCCATGGCCTGGGCCTGGGGGATCGTCGGCATGCGCTGGGGGGCGACGACGAGGCTGCGGTCCTTCTCCGTGTCCTGCTCGGCCAGCGAGAGGGAGACGGCGAGGAAGCGCTGCACGGCGAGCGTGGCGTTGCCCGCGTCTCCCATGTCGCTCTGGAAGGCCGTCGAGAGGCGGGCGTCGGAGACCACGGCTGTGGTGCCGCCGCCGATCGGCCGGGCGGCCGTCGGCGTGTACGACAGGCTGTCGTCCTCCTGGAGGCTGTCGCTGCGGGCGATCACGTTGTGCGCGCCGGCGGAGGTGGCGACATCGACGATCGAGGGGTCGATCGCGCCGTCGACCGGCCACGCGAAGTCGGTCGACGGCTTCACATGGAGGATGGTCTCCACGGTCACCCCCGCGACCTCGCTGGCCGTCTGGAGGTGGCTGAGCGTGCCCGAGACATTCTTGCCGCGATGTGCGATCGAGGCGAGGTCGGGATCGCCGAAGGGCAGTGCGACCACTTTGCCCTCGGTCACCGCCGCCTCCAGCGCGGTGAGCCACTTCTTGGCCACCGCCTGGTTGGTGCCGGCGACCGTGGTGTCGCCGGACTTCACGCGGTAGGTCTTGGTCATCGCGTCGACGCTGGCGAGCAGGTCCGGGTCGACCACCCAGGTCACGGGCAGCTGGCTGCCCAGCGACACCATGCGTTCGAGGCGGCCACCCGGCGCGATCTCGGCGGCGAGGTCGTCATCGGCGAAGACGGGCGTCTGCTGTTCGTCGGAGCCGGTCTCCGCGGTGAGGTGCGCCGAGGCGATCAGGGGCCACAGGAAGCTCAGACCGGGCTTGGTGTCGCGGTCCTCGCTCTGCCAGGGCAGGAAGGTCCGCTCGATGCCGAGCACCTGGCCGTACGGGACGCGGGCGGTCTGCCCGGTCAGGGAGACACCCAGCTGGTAGACACCGGCGTCGCCGAGATTCAGCTTGCTGACGGGGACCGACAGGGAGAATTCCTTGGAGCCGCCCCGGGGCAGCTTGTCGATCGTCGCGCTGTACTTGTCGTCGATCGGATAGGGATCGGTGCCCGGCAGATAGCCCGTGCGGTCGCCCGCCGCGTCGATCGCGGCCCGGTTGTAGAGCTTCGGTCCGACACGCAGATCGATCTGGGCGTCGGTGATGGTCTCCTTGCCCTTGTTGGTCACCGTGCCGGAGACCATGAGGGTGTCCCCCTTCACAGGGGCGCTGGGGGTCAGGGTGTCCAGCGACACCGAGACGGTGCTCGACCCGGTGGGGGCCTTGCTCGTTCCGCCGGCCTGCGCCTGCGGGGCGGCCACTCCGGTCAGCAGGGCGGCGACCAGCGGGGCTCCCGCGAGTGCGGCGGCCGTGCGCCGCAGCCACCGGCGCGCAGGAGCGGGGTTCATCCCCTGGATGTCTGCCGCCTCGGCCACGCGTACCCGTCCCTCGTCATCGTCCGTGCTGTCGATCGTCGTCCGTCGCTGCGTCCCCGCATGGTAACGAGGTGCGCCGGGGCCGAGTGCCGGGGAGTGGGCCACATGATCGGAAGAGTCTGGCAGGGCGGGCGGAAACCAGGACGTCCGGGCCGGTCCGGGCACGTACCCTTTTCAGTTGTGTCGAACGCCAATGCAGACAACTCCAGCGCCCTGACCGAGGTGCAGCTCCGCGCAGTCAGCGAACTGCTGCGGGTGTCCCCGGTCGCCGACGATCTCGCCCGCCGATTCCAGGACGCCGGATTCGGGCTGGCCCTGGTCGGCGGCTCGGTCCGGGACGCGCTCCTCGGCAGGCTGGGCAACGACCTGGACTTCACGACCGACGCCCGTCCCGAGGACGTGCTGAGGATCGTGCGGCCCTGGGCGGACTCGGTCTGGGAGGTGGGGATCGCGTTCGGCACGGTGGGGGCCCAGAAGGACGGCTACCAGATCGAGATCACGACCTACCGGTCCGAGGCGTACGACAGGACCTCGCGGAAGCCCGAGGTCTCCTACGGCGACTCCATCGAGGAGGACCTCGTCCGCCGTGACTTCACGGTGAACGCCATGGCCGTCGCCCTTCCGCAGAAGGAGTTCATCGATCCGCACGGCGGCCTGGAGGACCTGGCCCAGCGGATCCTGCGCACTCCGGGCACGGCCGAGGAGTCCTTCTCCGACGACCCGCTGCGCATGCTGCGCGCGGCGCGTTTCGCCGCGCAGCTCGACTTCGAGGTCGCTCCCGATGTCGTGGCGGCGATGACGGAGATGTCGGGCCGGATCGAGATCGTCTCGGCCGAGCGGGTCCGGGAGGAGCTCAACAAGCTCCTGCTCTCCGCACACCCGCGCAAGGGGCTGGCGCTCCTCGTCGACACCGGGCTGGCCGGGCATGTGCTCCCCGAGCTTCCGGCGCTCCGGCTGGAGCGTGACGAGCATCACCGCCACAAGGACGTCTACGAGCACTCGCTGACCGTGCTGGAGCAGGCGATCGACCTGGAGGAGGACGGCCCGGACCTGGTTCTGCGGCTCGCCGCCCTGCTCCACGACATCGGCAAGCCGCGGACCCGGCGCTTCGAGAAGGACGGACGGGTCTCCTTCCACCACCACGAGGTGGTGGGGGCCAAGATGACCAAGAAGCGGATGACCGCGCTCAAGTACTCCAACGACATGGTGAAGGACGTCTCGAAGCTCGTGGAGCTGCATCTGCGCTTCCACGGCTACGGAGACGGCGAGTGGACCGACTCGGCGGTCCGCCGCTATGTGCGCGACGCGGGCCCGCTGCTGAGCCGGCTGCACAAGCTGACCCGTTCGGACTGCACCACGCGGAACAAGCGCAAGGCCAACGCCCTGTCACGGACCTACGACGGCCTGGAGGAGCGCATCGCGCAGCTCCAGGAGCAGGAGGAGCTGGACGCGATCCGGCCCGACCTGGACGGCAACGAGATCATGCGGATCCTGGACATCGGCCCGGGACCGGTCATCGGCAAGGCCTACGCGTTCCTGCTCGAACTGCGTCTGGAGAACGGTCCGATGGAGCACGACCAGGCGGTGGCCGAACTCCGGAAGTGGTGGGAAGCACAGAACTGAGGTCATGTTTCACGTGAAACATGACCCCGCAGGACCGGCTGAGGGCGGTGTTTCACGTGAAACACCGCCCTCAGCCGGTCCTGCGCCACCGGAACAGCGCCACGGCCACCACGGCGTAGAGCACTCCCACCCCGACCACCACGGTGGGGGACTTCCCGTCGGCGGGCAGGGAGAGCGCGGCGGCGGCCGCGGCGCCGACGAACGCGACATTGAAGAGGACGTCGTAGAGCGAGAAGACCCGCCCACGGAAGGCGTCGTCCACGCCGGTCTGCACCACCGTGTCGGTCGCGATCTTCGCCCCCTGGGTGACCAGCCCGAGCAGGAAGGCAGCGACGAGCATGGGCGCCGGCCGGAACCAGAGGCCCAGTGCGGGTTCGAGAACGGCCGCTGTTCCCGCACACACCGTCATCCAGCGGAACCGGCCCAGCCGCCCCGCCGCCCAGGGGGTCAGCAGAGCGGCGGCGAAGAACCCCGCCCCGGAGACACCGAGCGCCAGCCCGAGCAGTGCCAGCCCGTCGGACTCGTTGTCGGTCCAGGAGTATCGGCAGAGCATCAGCAGCATCACCGTCAGCGCCCCGTAGCAGAAGCGGATCACAGTCATGGCCGCCAGCGCCCGGGTCGCGTGCTTCCGGGTCGCCAGATGGCGCAGTCCGTGACCGAGCCCCCGGACGGTGACCGCCAGGGCCGTCCGCACGCTGAGGTCGCTGTCCTCCCGGTCCGGTCCCAGCAGCCGGGCAGCGAGGCTCAGGGAGACCAGGGCCGAAGCGAGGTAGAGCCCGGCGCCCAGGAGCACCACGGCGGCATCGGAGTCGGAGATGAGCAGCCGTACGGCGAAGGCGAGGCCGCCGCCCGCTGTGGCGGCGAGTGTGCCCGCGGTCGGGGAGACGGAGTTGGCGAGCACCAGGAGATCGCGGTCGACGACGCGGGGAAGCGCCGCCGAGAGCCCGGCGAGGACGAAGCGGTTGACCGCGGTGACGCAGAGGGCCGAGGCGTAGAAGAGCCAGTCGGGGGCCGAGCCCAGCATCAGGAGGGCGGTGCAGCAGGCGAGGGCGGCGCGCAGCAGATTCCCGTGGAGGAAGACCTGCCGGCGGGGCCAGCGGTCCAGCAGCACCCCGGCGAACGGCCCGATGAGCGAGTACGGGAGCAGCAGAACGGCCATCGCGGAGGCGATGGCGCCGGCGGATGCCTGCTTCTCGGGGGAGAAGACGACATGGGCCGCGAGGGCCACCTGGTAGACGCCGTCGGCCGACTGGGACAGGAGCCGCACGGCCAGCAGGCGGCGGAAGTTCCGAAGACGCAGAAGTATGCGCAGGTCATGCACGACGGGCATGGGAGCAAGGGTCACATACGTTGAGGGCCCCCGGGCGGATTGCCCGGGGGCCCTCAACGGTGCGGGGGCCGGGGAGCGTTGCCGCTTCCCGCCGCGCCGCGCCGACGCACCCTGTCAGGTGACGTCAGTTGGAGACCTCACCACGGATGAACTTCTCGACGTTCTCGCGGGCCTCGTCGTCGAAGTACTGGACCGGCGGGGACTTCATGAAGTACGAGGAGGCGGAGAGGATCGGGCCGCCGATGCCGCGGTCCTTCGCGATCTTCGCGGCGCGGACGGCGTCGATGATGACACCGGCCGAGTTCGGGGAGTCCCACACCTCGAGCTTGTACTCCAGGTTCAGCGGGACGTCACCGAAGGCGCGGCCCTCGAGGCGCACGTACGCCCACTTGCGGTCGTCCAGCCAGGCCACGTAGTCCGACGGGCCGATGTGGACGTTGTCCGCACCGAGCTCTCGGTCACGGATCTGCGAGGTGACAGCCTGCGTCTTGGAGATCTTCTTGGACTCCAGGCGCTCGCGCTCGAGCATGTTCTTGAAGTCCATGTTGCCGCCGACGTTCAGCTGCATGGTGCGGTCCAGGATGACACCGCGGTCCTCGAACAGCTTCGCCATCACGCGGTGCGTGATGGTGGCGCCGACCTGCGACTTGATGTCGTCGCCGACGATCGGGACACCGGCCTCGGTGAACTTGTCCGCCCACTCCTTGGTGCCGGCGATGAAGACCGGGAGGGCGTTGACGAACGCGACCTTGGCGTCGATGGCGCACTGCGCGTAGAACTTCGCGGCGACCTCGGAACCGACGGGCAGGTAGCAGACCAGGACGTCGACCTTGCGGTCCTTGAGGACCTGGACGATGTCGACCGGGGCCTCGGAGGACTCCTCGATGGTCTGGCGGTAGTACTTGCCCAGGCCGTCGTGGGTGTGGCCGCGCTGGACGGTGACACCGGAGGTGGGCACGTCGCAGAGCTTGATGGTGTTGTTCTCGCTGGCGCCGATGGCGTCCGAGAGGTCGAGGCCGACCTTCTTCGCGTCGACGTCGAAGGCGGCGACGAACTCGACGTCCCGCACGTGGTAGTCGCCGAACTGGACGTGCATCAGGCCGGGCACCTTGCCGGCCGGATCGGCGTCCTTGTAGTACTCGACGCCCTGGACCAGCGAGGCGGCGCAGTTGCCCACGCCGACGATGGCTACGCGAACCGAACCCATTCCGGTTGCTCCCTGTGTGTAATGGATGTTCCTGATGAGGCCCCGCGGAACTGCGGGGACCTCACGTGGCGGTGTCGCCGGACGGATCCGGCGGGGTGGTACCCCGCCGGGGCAGGCCGTCCGGCTCTCCTGCGGTGTTCTGCTGAGCTGAGCCCTCGGGCGAGGACCGTCGCTGATCCCGTCCCGACCGCTCGCTCTCGATGAGCTCGTTCAGCCAGCGCACTTCGCGCTCCACGGACTCCATGCCGTGTCGCTGCAGCTCAAGTGTGTAGTCGTCGAGGCGCTCGCGGGTGCGGGCCAGAGAGGCGCTCATCTTCTCGAGGCGCTCCTCCAGCCTGCTGCGGCGGCCTTCCAGCACCCGCATCCGCACCTCGTGCTCCGTCTGTCCGAAGAAGGCGAAACGGGCCGCGAAGTGCTCGTCCTCCCAGGAGTCGGGGCCGGTGTGCGAGAGCAGTTCCTCGAAGTGCTCCTTACCTTCCGCCGTCAGCCGGTAGACGATCTTGGCGCGGCGCCCCGCCAGTGAGGAGGCGGGGGCGACCGACCGGCCGGTGCCGGGCGTGAGGTCGGTCGGAGCCGTTCCCGGCTCCTCGATCAACCAGCCGCTGGCGACCAGCGTCTTGAGGCACGGATAGAGGGTGCCGTAGCTGAAGGCACGGAAGATCCCCAACGAGGTGTTGAGGCGCTTGCGCAGCTCGTAGCCGTGCATCGGGGACTCGCGGAGCAGTCCGAGAACGGCGAATTCGAGAATGCCCGAGCGTCTGCTCAACCCCGCCTCCTCCTTCTCCGCCTGCTCCGCGTGCTCTCGCACGGCCGGGTGCCGGACCGGTGTACCGGACCGATGTACTGAGTCGATGTACCGTGCTGATGTATCGACTCGATACATCAGCACGATAGATCGGACCGCGTGCCGCGACAAGGGGGGCCTTAGTGAGCGGTGTCACATCGCTAATTCGTAGCAACCGACTTGCGTAATTTGGGGTGAAGTTCGGCTCCAGGAGGGTTTTGACCGTGCGTAGTCTGTGCGGCATGCAGACCACCGGGAGCCGTGCGACGTACGGGGACGTACGCCGTCGCGGGGTGACCGGATGCACTGCGGACGGGTCTCTCGCGGGACCGGTCCGCATCGGGGGACACCGGATCTCAACTGCCGCTTCCAGGCGCTCTCGCCTGCCCGAGGAGTAGTCGTTCGATGAGCGAGCACCGTCGCAAGACGCCGCAACCGCAAGGTGGCGGACGTGCCGCGGCCAGACGAGCCGCCCAGCAGTCCTCCGGACGCCGCGCAGCACCGTCACGCGGAGTGACTTCTGAATCACATTCCGGTTCACACGGCGACGCGGCCCCGTACGGCGGGCGCGCCGCGGCGAGACGGGCCGCCCAGCGAGGCGCCGGCGGCGGCCGGGGCGGCCACGACGGAGGCGGTGGCGGCGGACGCCGCCGGGGCGGCGACGGGGGCCACGAGGGCCCGGGACGCGGCCGCGGCCGCGCGGCCCAGCGCCCGGTCAAGAAGCGCTTCATCGACTACCCGCGGGCGGGCCGCAGCGGCCTGCGCCGCTGGGTGCCCTCCTGGAAGCTGATCTCGGGCCTCTGCCTGGGCTTCATCGGCCTGCTGATGGGCTTCGCCGGCCTCGCGTACGCGATGGTCGGCATGCCCAAGGTCCAGGAGGCCGCGGTGGCGGAGAACAACGTCTACTTCTGGAAGGACGGGTCGCAGATGGTCGCGACCGGCGGTGATGTCAACCGCCAGATCATCGACTACGCCCAGATCCCGGAAGCGATGCGCAACGCCGTCATCTCGGCGGAGAACAAGTCCTTCGACCACGACCACGGCATCGACCCCATGGGTATCGGCCGCGCCCTGTTCAACATGGCCAAGGGCGGCCAGACCCAGGGTGGCTCGACCATCACCCAGCAGTACGTGAAGAACTCGCGGCTCTCCCAGGAGCAGACCCTGAGCCGCAAGTTCGAGGAGCTGTTCATCACGCTGAAGGTCGGCAGCAAGATGGACAAGAAGGACATCATGGCGGGGTACCTCAACGTCTCGTCCTACGGGCGAGGCGCCTCCGGTATCCAGGCCGCCGCGCGGACGTACTACAACAAGGACGCCAAGGACCTGAACCCCAGCGAGTGCGCCGTCCTGGCCTCGCTGCTCAAGGGCCCCACGTACTACGACCCCGCGGGCGTCACGCTGGTCGATCCGGTGAACGCGACGCCGGAGAAGAACAAGGCCCGCGCCATGAAGCGCTGGAAGTGGATCCTCGACGAAGAGGTCAAGGACGGCCGGCTGTCGGCGACCGAGCGCGCCAAGTACACCGAGTTCCCGATGCCCGTGAAGCCGAAGAAGGACGCCCAGCTGGGCGGCCAGATCGGCTATCTCGTCTCGATGGCCCGCGCCAACTTCCTCAACAACACCAAGGTCACCAAGGAAGAGCTGGCCCAGGGCGGCTACGAGATCCACACGACCTTCGACAAGAAGAAGGTCAACCAGCTCACCAAGGCCGTCGACCGGGTCTACAAGGAGAAGATCGACCCGAAGAAGCGCCCGACCAAGGACACGCACGTCCAGTTCGGCGGTTCCTCGATCGATCCGAAGACCGGCGCGATCGTGGCGATCTACGGCGGCCAGGACGCGACGAAGCACTACGCCAACAACGCCGACCCCACCGGAGCCCCGGTCGGCTCGACGTTCAAGCCGTTCGTGCTGGCGGCCGCCATGGAGTACGGCAAGCGCGACCCCTCGGGCGGTTCGAAGCAGGGTGAGTCGGAGCGTACGAAGGTCTCGCCGGAGAGCGTCTACAACGGCGACAACAAGCTGAAGATCAAGAAGTACAACGGGGACATCTGGTTCGACGACAAGGGCAAGGAGTGGCTCCAGACCAACGACGGCGGCGAGAACCTGGGCCCCGTCACCCTGCGTGAGGCGATGCGGGTCTCCGGCAACTCCCCCTATGTGCAGCTGGGCATGGACGTCGGCACCGACAAGGTCAAGGAAGTCGCCCTGGCAGCGGGCCTCAAGGACGACGACTACATGGCCGACTCCACGGTGCCCTCGTTCTCCATCGGCACCTCCTCGCCCAGCGCGACGCGCATGGCCGGCGCGTACGCCACGTTCGCGGCCAGCGGCCAGCAGCGCGAGCCGTTCTCGGTGACCGAGGTGAAGAAGCGCGGCGAGGTGATCTACCGCCACGAGGTGGTGACCAAGAGCGCCTTCTCCAACGTCATCGCGGACAACGTGACCGACGTCCTCAAGAACGTCGTCGAGCACGGCACCGGTACCCCGGCCAAGCTTCCCGGCCGTGATGTCGCCGGCAAGACGGGTACCACCGACGGCAACCGTTCCGCCTGGTTCGTGGGGTACACCCCGCAGCTGTCGACCGCGATCAGCATGTTCCGGCTGGACGACGACGAGACCAACAAGAACCGCGAGTTCGAGAAGATGTTCGGCACCGGTGGCGAGAAGAAGATCCACGGTGCGTCGTTCCCCGCCCAGATCTGGCACGACTACATGGCGGACGCCATGGAGGGCATGGAGAAGGTCTCCTTCCCGAAGCCGGAAGAGATCGGGGAGAAGGTCTACGGCGGCGGCGCGTCGAGCCCCAAGCCGACGCCCAGCCCGACGCCCACGCCGACGCCCTCCCCGTCGCAGGAGGTCACCCCGTCGCCCACTCCGGAGCTGCCGAAGCCGGACCCGTCCCAGACCACCTGCGGCACCTGGGACTGGAACTGCCAGAACAACAACGGCGGCAACAACAACGGCGGCACCGACGCCGGTACCGACGCGGGAACGACCGACGGGACGACCAGCGGCACGGACGCCGGAACCACCGCGGGCGACGGAGGCACCAGCCCCTCGCCCGATACCGGAGGCAACGGGAACGGCAACGGCAACGGGAACGGGAACTGGTTCGCCGGAACGTCCGGCTAGCGACCGGAGCGGAATCCGGGACGGACACGAGGGCCGCGGCACCCCAGGGTGCGGCGGCCCTCGCCGTTTCCACCGTCCCGTACGGCAGGATGTGCGGCATGCCAAGCGCAGAGGACACGAGCGTGCACCAGGAACCGCCGGTCGTCCGGCCCACGCACCGCGACGAGGTGGCGGCGGCCGGCAGCGAGCTGATCGGCGGGAGGTCGGGGCGCTGGACGCGGCTGGGCAGTACCGCCCTCACCCCCGTCGGGGCTGTCGCGCTGGTGGCCCTCGGGATGTTCGCGCTCGGCATGATGCAGAAGCTGCCCTGCTACAACTGGGCGTGGTTCCGGGGCGCGGGCTCGCAGTACACCCACGCCTGCTATTCGGACATCCCGCACCTGTTCGCCGCACGCGGCTTCTCGGACGGGCTGGTGCCGTACTTCGACCGGCTCCCGGGCGACATGGAGTTCCTGGAGTACCCGGTGCTCACCGGGGTGTTCATGCAGATCGCCGCCTGGCTGACCCCGGGCGGCGGCTCCCTCCAGCACCAGGAGCAAATCTACTGGCTCGTCAACGCGGGCATGCTGATGATCTGCACCGCCGTGATCGCCGTCTGCGTCGCGCGCACGCACCGGCGCCGCCCCTGGGACGCCCTGCTGGTCGCGCTGGCCCCGGCGTTCGCCCTGACGGCCACCATCAACTGGGACCTGCTGGCCATCGCGCTCACGGCCGCCGCGATGCTCATGTGGTCCCGCAGCCGTCCGCTCGCGTTCGGCGTCCTCATCGGCCTCGCCACGGCCGCCAAGCTGTACCCCGTGTTCCTGCTGGGGCCCGCGTTCGTGCTGTGCTGGCGGGCCGGGAAATGGCGCGAGTTCGGGGCGGCGGTGCTCGGTGCGGCCGGCTCCTGGCTGGTGGTCAATCTGCCGGTCATGCTCTTCGCGCCCGACGGATGGAAGAAGTTCTACTCCTTCAGCGAGGAACGCGGGATCGACTTCGGGTCGTTCTGGCTGATCATCACGCAGCGCACGGGCGAGCCCATCGAGGTCCCCACGGTCAACACCATCTCGATGCTGATGGTGATCGCGCTGTGCGCGGTGATCGGCGTCCTGACGTTGACGGCACCCCGCCGGCCGCGTTTCGCCCAGCTCGCCTTCCTCGTCGTCGCGGTGTTCATCCTGGTCAACAAGGTCTATTCGCCGCAGTACGTGCTCTGGCTGATCCCGCTGGCGGCGCTGGCCCGGCCGCGCTGGCGGGACTTCCTGATCTGGCAGGCGTGCGAGGTCATGTACTTCCTGGGGATCTGGATGTACCTCGCGTACACGACGAGCGGCGACAAGCACCAGGGCCTGCCCACCGAGGGCTACCAGCTCGCGATCGTGCTGCACCTGGTGGGCACGCTGTACCTGTGCGCCGTGGTCGTACGCGACATCCTGATGCCGGAACGCGACGCGGTTCGGGCGGACGGCTCGGACGACCCGTCGGGCGGAGTGCTCGACGGGGCCGAGGACGTGTTCGTCCTGAGGCGGGCGGGTGCCCGCGCCCCGCACCCCGCGGCCCGGGAGACCGAGGCACCGCGGGTGGAGTGGGGCGCGGCCGGGACGGCGCCGGCCGCCGACTGAGCGGGGGCGCCCCCGCTCAGTCGCGGTCAGCGGTCGACGAGCCGGTCGAACTGCGTCGTCGTGTGGCGCAGATGGGCCACCAGCTCGTCGCCCACCCGCGGTTCCTCGGCGTCCGAGGGAACGAACAGGATCGAGACCTGCATGTGCGGCGGCTCGGCGAACCAACGCTGCTTGCCGGCCCAGACGAACGGCGACAGATTGCGGTTCACGGTCGCGAGCCCGGCCCGTGCGACGCCCTTGGCGCGCGGCATCACCCCGTGCAGGGCCTTCGGGGCCTCCAGGCCCACACCGTGCGAGGTGCCGCCCGCGACGACGACCAGCCAGCCGTCGGAGGCCGCCTTCTGCTGGCGGTAGCCGAACCGGTCGCCCTTGACCACCGGGGTGACGTCGAGCACCGCGCCGCGGTACTCGGTCGCCTCGTGGTCACCGAGCCAGAGCCGGGTGCCGATCCGGGCGCGGAACCGGGTCTGCGGGAACTGCTGCTGGAGCCGGCCCAGCTCCTCGGCCCGCAGATGGCTGACGAACATCGTGTGCAGCGGCAGCCGGGCGGCGCGCAGGCGGTCCATCCACGCGATGACCTCCTCGACGGCGTCCGAACCGTCCGTGCGGTCCAGCGGGAGGTGGAGGGCGAACCCTTCGAGGCGTACGTCCTCGATGGCGGCGTGCAGCAGCCCCAGCTCCTCCTCCTTGACGCCGTGCCGCTTCATCGAGGACATGCACTCGATGACGACCCGGGCGCCCACCAGGGCGTGCACACCGTCCACGGAGGAGACGGAGCGGACGACCCGGTCCGGCAGCGGCACCGGCTCCTCGCCCCGGCGGAACGGGGTGAGCACCAGCAGGTCACCGCTGAACCAGTCCTTGATGCGGGCCGCCTCGTAGGTGGTGCCGACCGCGAGGATGTCGGAGCCGAAGCGGATCGCCTCGTCGGCCAGCCGCTCGTGGCCGAAGCCGTATCCGTTGCCCTTGCAGACCGGTACGAGGCCGGGGAACTGGTCGAGGACGGATTTCTGGTGCGCCCGCCAGCGCGCGGTGTCGACGTACAGGGAGAGCGCCATGGCCGGTCCGGGACCTTTCTGGTGGCTGCGGGGGGTCGAAGGGGTGCGGTGCTCCGGAAGCGCCTCCTCAGGAGTTTCCGGACGAGCCCATTGAAACGAATGAAGCCGGTTTCGTCAGCCTTGTGCGGCTGATCAGCGGTCCGTACGGCGGATCAGCGGCGCGACATGTAGATGTCGAGGGCCTTGTGGAGCAGCTTGTTGAGCGGGAAGTCCCACTCGCCGAGGTACTCCGCGGCCTGGCCGCCGGTGCCCACCTTGAACTGGATGAGGCCGAAGAGGTGGTCGGTCTCGTCCAGGGAGTCGGAGATGCCGCGCAGGTCGTAGACGGTGGCGCCCATGGCGTACGCGTCGCGCAGCATCCGCCACTGCATCGCGTTCGAGGGGCGGACCTCGCGCTTGTGGTTGGCCGAGGCGCCGTACGAGTACCAGACGTGTCCGCCCACGATCAGCATGGTCGCGGCGGCGACGTTCTCCCCCTCGTGGCGGGCGAAGTAGAGCCGCATCCGGTTGGGGTCCTCGGTGTTGAGCGCGGTCCACATGCGCTGGAAGTAGCCCAGCGGGCGCGGGCGGAAGTGGTCGCGCTCGGCGGTGATCTCGTACAGCCGCTGCCATTCGGCCAGCTCGGCGTAGCTGCCCTGGACGACCTCGACGCCGGCCTTCTCGGCCTTCTTGATGTTGCGCCGCCACAGCTGGTTGAAGCCCTTGTGGACGTCCTCCAGGGAGCGGTTGGCCAGCGGCACCTGGAAGACGTAGCGGGGCTGTACGTCACCGAATCCGGCGCCGCCGTCCTCGCCCTGCTGCCAGCCCATCTTGCGGAGCCGGTCGGCGACCTCGAAGGCGCGCGGCTCGATGTGGGTGGCCTCGATGTCGCGCAGGCGCTTGACCTCGGGGTCCTGGATGCCGGCCTTGATGGCGGCGGCGTCCCAGCGGCGGATGACGACGGGCGGGCCCATCTTCACGGAGAAGGCGCCCTGCTGCTTGAGGTGCGCGAGCATCGGTTCGAGCCAGTCGCTGAGGTTGGGGGCGTACCAGTTGATGACCGGACCCTCGGGGAGGTACGCGAGGTAGCGCTTGATCTTCGGCAGCTGGCGGTAGAGCACCAGACCGACGCCGACGAGCTGGCCGCCCTTGTCGAACCAGCCGAGGCTCTCCGAGCGCCATTCGGCCTTCACGTCCGCCCATGCCGGGACCTGCATGTGACTGGCCGCGGGCAGACTCTGGATGTACGCCAGATGCTGCTCTCGGCTGATGGTCCTCAGGGTCAGGCTCATGCGGGGCGCTCCTCGGCAGGTGTGTCCCCATCGGTCAGGGGCTCCGGCTCTCGCGCCGAAGCCTACTGTGACCGGGCAGCGCACGGTCTGGCCCCGTCGCACCTGTGCTCCCGGGCACACGGGAACGGGGCGGACCGTCCGTCGACGCTCCGCCCCGCGCACCGCCGGGGACGTGCCGGTGCGTGATCAGCCGATCACGCCGCCGAAGAGCCCGCCGTGGGCCATGCCGAGGAAGAACCCGATGGCGGCCGCGCCCGTGCCGAGGAAGAGCGGGAACCGCTCGCGCGTGGTCGCGGAGATGTAGATCCCGTACGCCCCGGTGAGGATCCCCACGAGCCCGGCCCACGAGCTGAGCAGGTGCAGGCTGTGGAACATCGCCGTCACGAACGCGAGGACGCCGAGGACCACCGTCACGGCCACCAGGGCGTTCTGGAGGGGATGGGGCCTGCCGTCCGTCGCGAAGAGCGAGACGGAGGAGCGGGAGCGGGTTCGCATTGCTTGTGCCATGGAGCACCTCCTGGCCGAAAGGCGGCGCGTCGTGGCGCCGCTCACACCCGATGTGTCCAGATTGCGTCTCCTGACCACCGGATTTCAACCGGAAGGTGGTCTGCGGGTACTCTGGACGGTCTGCACCGGTGTCTGCCCAGCCCGGCACGGACAGCCCCCCACCTTCGGGGCGGGGCGTTGTCAGTGGCGGCTGTTCTACTCGACGACATCGATGCTCACGCATCACGACCCTCCTGCCACGGAACGACCGTGGCCGCTGAGTCCAAAGGAGGTGGGTTCCACATGCGTCACTACGAGGTGATGGTCATCCTCGACCCCGATCTCGAGGAGCGCGCTGTCTCCCCGCTGATCGAGAACTTCCTCTCCGTCGTCCGTGAGGGCGACGGAAAGGTGGAGAAGGTCGACACCTGGGGCCGTCGTCGTCTCGCTTACGAGATCAAGAAGAAGCCCGAGGGCATCTACTCGGTCATCGACCTGCAGGCCGAGCCTGCGGTCGTCAAGGAGCTCGACCGCCAGATGAACCTGAACGAGTCGGTCCTCCGGACCAAGGTCCTCCGTCCCGAGATCCACTGAACGTCTAGTTCAGCGGTCATCGGGTTCGAGTAGCAGCAAGCAGCCAAGCAAATCCCGCCGAGAGGTTCATCCATGGCAGGCGAGACCGTCATCACGGTCGTCGGCAATCTCGTCGACGACCCCGAGCTGCGCTTCACCCCGTCCGGTGCGGCGGTCGCGAAGTTCCGTGTCGCGTCCACTCCCCGCATCTTCGACCGGCAGACCAATGAGTGGAAGGACGGCGAAGGCCTGTTCCTCACCTGCTCGGTCTGGCGGCAGGCGGCGGAGAACGTCGCCGAGTCGCTCACGCGAGGCATGCGCGTTGTCGTGCAGGGCCGGCTGAAGCAGCGGTCGTACGAAGACCGCGAGGGCGTCAAGCGCACGGTCTACGAGCTGGACGTCGAGGAAGTCGGCCCCAGCCTCAAGAACGCCACGGCCAAGGTCACCAAGACCACCGGCCGCGGTGGTCAGGGCGGCCAGGGTGGATACGGCGGCGGCCAGCAGGGCGGCGGCAACTGGGGCGGTGGTCCCGGTTCCGGTGGACAGGGCGGCGGCGCTCCCGCCGATGACCCCTGGGCCACCGGCGCACCGTCCGGCGGCGGCCAGCAGGGCGGGGGCCAGGGCGGCTGGGGTGGAAACTCCGGCGGTTCCGGCGGCGGCTACTCGGACGAGCCGCCCTTCTAGGGCAGCTCGTACCCCCACTTCTTGATCACACAGGAGAAACACCATGGCGAAGCCGCCTGTGCGCAAGCCTAAGAAGAAGGTCTGCGCGTTCTGCAAGGACAAGACCCAGTACGTGGACTACAAGGACACGAACATGCTGCGGAAGTTCATTTCCGACCGCGGCAAGATCCGTGCCCGCCGCGTCACCGGCAACTGCACGCAGCACCAGCGTGACGTCGCCACGGCCGTGAAGAACAGCCGTGAGATGGCGCTGCTGCCCTACACGTCCACCGCGCGATAAGGGAAGGGTGACCGAAACATGAAGATCATCCTCACCCACGAGGTCTCCGGCCTCGGTGCTGCGGGCGACGTCGTCGACGTCAAGGACGGGTACGCCCGTAACTACCTGGTTCCGCGTGGCTTCGCCATCCGCTGGACCAAGGGCGGCGAGAAGGACGTGGCGCAGATCCGCCGCGCCCGCAAGATCCACGAGATCGCCACGATCGAGCAGGCCAACGAGATCAAGACCAAGCTCGAGGCCGTGAAGGTCCGTCTGGCTGTTCGCTCCGGCGACGCCGGCCGTCTCTTCGGCTCCGTCACCCCGGCCGACATCGCCTCGGCGATCAAGGCCGCCGGTGGTCCGGAGGTCGACAAGCGTCGCGTCGAGCTCGGCTCGCCGATCAAGACGCTCGGTGGACACCAGGTGTCCGTCCGTCTGCACCCCGAGGTCGCTGCGAAGCTCGGCGTCGAGGTCGTTGCCGCCTGATTCGGGCCGCAACCCAGCAGAACAGTGAAGGGCCGCACCCCATGGGTGCGGCCCTTTGCCGTGGTCCCGCGCTCTTCCTGCATGGGCACGCCGAGTCCGTTTCACGTGAAACACACCCGGCGCACGTTCAGCGGGTGGCTCCGGTGACCAGCCACTTCCCGGAACGGGTACGGAACCACAGCGTCGCCATCCGTACGAGCATCATCAACGCCATCGCGCACCAGAGGGCGGTCAGCCCCCCGCCGAGTACGGGAACCAGCAGGGCGGCCGGGGCGAAGACCGCCAGGGTGACCAGCATGGCCCAGGCCAGATAGGGGCCGTCCCCGGCACCCATCAGCACCCCGTCCAGGACGAAGACGACCCCGGCGACCGGCTGGGTCAGCGCCACCACCAGCAGAGCAGGGAAGAGCGTGTCCTGGACGGACTGGTCGCCGGTGAACAGCGGGACGAACAGGGGGCGGGCCAGAACGATCAGCGCGCCGAAGACCACCCCGGAAGCGATGCCCCACTGGACCATGCGGTGGCACGCCTCGCGGGCCCCCTTGGGATCGTCGGCACCCAGATAGCGGCCGATGATGGCCTGGCCCGCGATCGCGATGGCGTCCAGGGCGAACGCCATCAGGCTCCACAGGGAGAGGATGATCTGATGGGCGGCGATGTCGGTGTCGCCCAACCGGGCCGCGACGGCCGTGGCGATGAGCAGGACGGCGCGTAGGGACAGCGTGCGGACCAGGAGCGGGACGCCCGCCTGGGCGCTGGCTCTGATGCCGGCGGCGTCGGGGCGCAGGGAGGCGCCGTACCGCCGGGCGCCGCGGACCACCACGACGAGATAGGCGGCGGCCATCCCGACCTGGGCGATCACGGTGCCCCAGGCGGAGCCCGCGATGCCGAGTCCGGCGCCGTAGACGAGCCCGGCGTTGAGCGCGGCGTTGGCGGCGAAGCCGCCGATGGCGACATAGAGGGGGGTGCGGGTGTTCTGCAGCCCGCGCAGCACCCCGGTCGCGGCCATCACGACGAGCATCGCGGGGATGCCGAGGGTGGAGATCCGGAGGTAGGTGGTGGCGTAGGGGGCGGCGGTGTTGGAGGCGCCGAACACGCCCACGAGCTGCGGGGCGAGGGGGAAGGCCACGGCGATGACGGCGGCCCCGAGCAGTATGGCCAGCCAGATGCCGTCCATGCCCTGGCGGATCGCGGCGGCCGGATCGCCCGCGCCGATCCGGCGGGCGACGGCCGCGGTGGTGGCATAGGCGAGGAAGACGAAGACGCTGACGGCCGTCGTCAGCAGTGCGGCGGCCACGGCCAGTCCGGCCAGTTGGGGTGTTCCCAGATGGCCGACGATCGCGCTGTCGACCATCACGAAGAGGGGCTCGGCCACGAGTGCGCCGAAGGCCGGCACGGCCAGCGAAATGATCTCGCGGTCGTGTCTGCGACGACGGGACGGCGGGGTCGCCGGTGCCTGGATCATGGGGGCCAATCTAATCTTCCACAGGTAATGGACGCAAGCCTCAAAGGATCCTTACATTTGCCGGGCAGGGGTGTTCGGCCACAGGGGCGCGGGCGGGATCGTGAGCCGACGCGAAAAGTTTTTCTCCCCCACAGGCCGTGGATGGAGAAGGTGCAGGTCAGGCCGTTTCTGCTGGACCTGCTATGAGTTTGTCCACAGTGCTGTCCCCCGCTCCGTGCACAGGTTCTGCGGAGTTCTCCACAGCATCTGGTCCGTCGTCCACATGCCCTGTGGATAACCAGATTGGCTGAAGGTGCCGGGACGCCTACCGTGGTCCGGCGCCCCCACCGTGTTCCGGCCTCGGAGACCGTCGAACCCGACACACCGGAACCGGAGTCGGGCGTCTTGTTTGTCAGCGCCGTGCCGTAAGAAAGAGTGGCACGGCTAGGTCCGCGGAGCGGACGGGAGGAGGTGGCCGGATGAGCATTCCTGAGCCCCTGGACGACCCCTGGGCCGACACCGGTCCCAGCGACCGGCTGCCCGTGTCCCGTCAGCGCCGCGGCGAGGGCCGACAGCAGCGCGGGGAGCAGCACGACCGGGGCCGGGAGAGCGACGGCTGGGAAGGCGGCTCGTCCGGTTTCGAGCGCGTCCCGCCCCAGGACCTCGACGCGGAACAGTCCGTGCTCGGCGGCATGCTCCTGTCCAAGGACGCCATCGCCGATGTCGTGGAGATCATCAAGGGCCACGACTTCTACCGTCCCGCGCACGAGACCGTCTACCAGGCGATCCTCGACCTCTACGCCAAGGGCGAGCCGGCCGACCCGATCACCGTGGCGGCCGAGCTGGTCAAGCGCGGTGAGATCACCAAGGTCGGCGGCGCCCCGTATCTGCACACCCTGGTCCAGTCGGTGCCGACCGCGGCCAACGCGTCGTACTACGCGGAGATCGTGCACGAGCGCGCGGTCCTGCGGCGGCTCGTCGAGGCCGGCACGAAGATCACGCAGATGGGATACGCGGCCGACGGCGACGTCGACGACATCGTCAACTCGGCGCAGGCCGAGATCTACGCCGTCACCGAGCAGCGGACCAGTGAGGACTACCTGCCGCTCGGCGACATCATGGAGGGCGCGCTCGACGAGATCGAGGCGATCGGCTCGCGCAGCGGGGAGATGACCGGTGTGCCGACCGGCTTCACCGACCTCGACGCCCTCACCAACGGACTGCACCCGGGCCAGATGGTCGTCATCGCGGCACGCCCCGCCATGGGTAAGTCGACGCTCGCGCTGGACTTCGCGCGGGCGTGCTCGATCAAGAGCAACATGCCCAGCGTGATCTTCTCCCTGGAAATGGGCCGGAACGAGATCGCGATGCGTCTGCTCTCCGCCGAGGCCCGGGTGGCGCTGCACCACATGCGGTCCGGCACCATGACGGACGAGGACTGGACGCGCCTGGCGCGGCGGATGCCGGACGTGTCCGCGGCCCCGCTGTACATCGACGACTCCCCGAACCTCTCCATGATGGAGATCCGGGCCAAGTGCCGCCGCCTCAAGCAGCGCAACGACCTCAAGCTGGTGGTCATCGACTATCTGCAGCTGATGCAGTCCGGTGGCTCCAAGCGCGCCGAGAGCCGTCAGCAGGAGGTCTCGGACATGTCCCGAAACCTCAAGCTGCTGGCCAAGGAGCTTCAGCTTCCGGTCATCGCGCTCTCCCAGCTGAACCGAGGCCCCGAGCAGCGCACCGACAAGAAGCCCATGGTCTCCGACCTCCGTGAGTCCGGCTCCATCGAGCAGGACGCCGACATGGTGATCCTGCTGCACCGCGAGGACGCCTACGAGAAGGAGTCCCCGCGCGCCGGCGAGGCCGACCTGATCGTGGCCAAGCACCGTAACGGCCCGACGGCGACGATCACCGTCGCCTTCCAGGGACACTATTCGCGCTTCGTGGACATGGCGCAGACCTGAGCGGAACGGGCCCTCCCCGGCCGGTCGCGACCGGCGAGCAAATCGGTTCGCCATGGGGAGGCCGGGGCGGTAGGCATGGACCATGACTTCTCCAGCCGAACCATTGCTTCCGGGTACCCGGCGCGCGCTGCTGCACCGCCTTGCCACCGCGCAGGCGGAGGGACGTTCGCCCTCCATGACCGCTGCCGTGCGGCGGCAGGGACAGATCGCCTGGCACGGATCCCGTTCCTGTGTGGACGGCCATGCCCCGGACACCGATACACAGTTCAGGATCGGTTCCCTCACCAAGACGTTCACCGCCGTGCTGGTGCTGCGGCTCCGGGACGAGGGGCTGCTGGATCTGGGGGATCCGCTGGAGAAGCACCTGCCCGGTACGGGGGCCGGGGACGTCACAGTCCATCAGTTGCTGGGCCACACCGCCGGGCTCGGTGCCGAGGCGCCGGCACCCTGGTGGGAGCGGACTCCCGGCACGGTGCGTCCCGGACTCGCTGAGGTGCTGGAGGACCGTACCGGGGTGCACCCGACCGGTCGGCGCCACCACTACTCCAACCCCGGCTACACCCTCCTCGGCTCGCTGGTCGAGGCGGTGCGCGGGGACTCCTGGGCCGAGGCGCTGCGCCGTGAGGTGCTGGAGCCGCTGGGCATGCACCGTACGAGTGCGCAGCCGCAGGTACCGCACGCCGGCGCGTGGGCCGTCCATCCCTGGGCGGACGTCCTGCTGCCCGAGCCGGCCGAGGACCTGGGGCTGATGGCGCCGGCCGGACAGCTCTGGTCCACCACGGCGGACCTGCTGCGCTTCGCCGCCTTTCTGGCCGACGGTGACGACCGGGTGCTTTCCGCCGCGTCCGTGGCAGAGATGCGGGCGCCGGCGGGCCCGCCCGAGCCGGAGGACCACGCGGGTCAGTACGGTCTGGGGCTCCAGGTGGTGCGGTCGAAGGGGCGGACGCTCATCGGGCACACGGGTTCGTTGCCGGGGTTCCTGGCCGCACTCTGGATCAGCGTCGAGGACGACGTCGCCGCCGTGGTGTTCGCGAACGTCACCTCCGGAGTGGCGATCGGTGATGTGGCTGCCGACCTCGTGGACATCGTGGCCGAGGCCGAACCGAGGATCCCGGAGCCGTGGCGGCCCCTGCCCGAGGTGGACCAGGACCTGCTGGCGCTGACCGGCCCCTGGTACTGGGGTCCGCGTGCGAACGTGCTGAGGCTGCTGCCCGAACGCGGTCTGGAGCTGCGGCCGTTGAACGGCCAGGGGCGCGGGGCCCGTTTCCTCGCCCGCCCGGACGGCACCTGGACCGGGCTGGACGGCTACTACGCGGGGGAGACCCTGCGTGTGGTGCGGACCGCCGACGGCCGGGTGGGCCATCTGGACCTGGGCTCGTTCGTCTTCACCCGGGAGCCGTACGCCCCGGAGAGCGCCGTGCCCGGGGGCGTGGACGAGGGTGGCTGGCGTGGCCTGGAGGGCTGAGCACACGCCGTTTCACGTGAAACGGCGTGCGGGACCGCTCAGGCGGTCAACTCCCTTTCCAGCGGCGTGCGGAAGCGCGGGGTGATCCGTGCCTCGCCGACCCACGTCCGCAACCGCGCGGCCTCCGCCTCGACCGCGGCGGATGCCTCCCGGCCGGCGTCTGTCAGCAGCCGCCAGACCGGTTCGCCATCGGCGCGCTGAGCCCAGCCGCCGATGATCCGGCCGTTCCACCACACCGTGGGCCCGATGTTGCCGGACCGGTCGAAGAGCGGGGCCCGGAGGTCGGGGTCGAGATGGAAGCCCCGGTCCGCCCAGCCCATCGCGCTCGGGTCGAGCGCCGGCAACAGGGCTGCCCAGGGCTCCGGCTCGGTGTCGGGGGCCTCGTCGTCCGGGGCGATCCAGGCGGTGCCTCCGTCGTCGAGTCGTACGTCGACGGCGTGGGCGGCGGCCAGCGCCGCGCGAACCTGGCCGAGGCCCCATCCCGTCCACCACTTGAGGTCGGTTTCGGTCGCCGGGCCGTACGCGCGCAGCCAGCGCAGCGCCAACGCGGCCTGCGCGGTGGCGGTTTCGACCTCGGGATGAGGGTCGGAGGCCGTCCAGCGGAACTGGCTGGAGGTCCAGGAGCCCCGAGGCCGGTCGCGGCGGATCCGTCCCTCCGCGGCCAGCACCCGGAGCACCCGGGTGGCGATGCCCTGGACCGCCTCCTGCTTCTTGCCGGGGAAGATCGTGATCTTGGTGCGGAGGGCGGGGACGGCGGCGGAGAGTTCGCTTCCGGTGGCGGAGCCCCGGGCGGTCAGCGCGGCGAGCGTGGCGTCCTCGGCGGCGGACAGCCACGTCCCGTCCAGCCCTTGTCCGTCCTCCGCGAGGTGCTTGAGCAGGTTCCTGCGCTCCTTGGCGGCGACGGCGGCGGCGTTGGACGCCCGCACCTGGGGGGCCAGGCCGTCCGACACCACGAAGAGCGTGTTGCGCATGGAGAGCAGCCGGACCAGCGAGACCTCCTCATACAGGGAGGTCTCCACCGCGCCGACGTCGGGCTTCCGCAGCCGGGCACAGGCGGACAGGAACACGGTGGCGGCGTCCGTGGCGTGCAGGCCGACGAGGGCGTCGGCCACGGCGACGGGGGAGTCCGCGCGGAGGGAGGGGGCCAAGAGGTGGCGCCGCCCGATTCTTATGCGGCGCTGTGCGTCGGTGATGCGGTGCATGGGCGTCTCCTTGGCTGCCGTGCCGGGTTCAGAGCGCGAGTTTGAAGCCCACATGGCTGGCGACGAAGCCGAGCCGTTCGTAGAAGCGGTGGGCGTCGGTCCGGGTGGTGTCCGAGGTGAGCTGGACCAGTTGGCAGTCCTGGCGCCGTGATTCGTCCACGGCCCACTGGATCAGCCGGGTGCCGAGACCGCTGCCGCGCTCGTCGGCGTGGATCCGGACGCCTTCGATCACCGAGCGGGTCGCGCCGCGCCGGGACAGGCCGGGGATCACCGTGAGTTGCAGGGTGCCGATGACGCGGTCCGCCCGCACGGCGACCACCAGATGCTGGTGGGGGTCGCCGGAGAGCCGCCGGAACGCCGTCTCGTAGGGCATGAGGTCGTCCGGTGACTCCCGCCGGGCGCCGAGGGGATCGTCGGCCAGCATGGCGACGATCTCGGGCAGATCGTGGGCGGTGGCGGGGCGGATCTCCGGATCACTCATGATCGGCAGCCTACGCCGGGAGGCCGTCGGAGAGGTGCCCGGCAGGGGCCTGAACCGGAGCCTGGTCCGGAGCCTTCAGGCCCTCCACCGCCCTTACGAGCGGGGCCAGTTCGGGATTGACAGCCGCCTCGTCCAGCGCGGTCCGCAGGGCGGTGTCGTTGGTCGGCCGGGCCTCGGCGAGCAGGGCGAGCCCGGCCTCGGTGACGTCGGTGTAGATGCCCCTGCGGTCGGTGTCGCAGAGATAGCGGGTGAGCAGGCCCCGGTCCTCGAGGCGCGTCACCAGCCGGGTGGTGGCGCTCTGGCTGAGGACCACGGCGTCCGCCACCTGCTTCATCTGGAGATGGCCGCCCGGCCCGTTGTGCTGGCGGCTCAGAACGTCCAGCAGCGAGTACTCCCGCACGCTGAGGCCGTGACCGCTCTGCAGGGCGCGCTCGATATGGGCCTCGATCTTCCCGTGGAGCAGGGAGAGCGCGCACCAGCCCTGGGAAAGGGCGGTCAGTGCGGGGTCCGTCGCTGTCATGGGTCCTCACCTCCGTGCGGGAGCTCGTCCCCCCAGGATAGGCGACGACCGCAATAGCCCGCGTTTGCAATTAACCCGCGCATGCAATTAATGTGGACGCTCGTAAGGCGCGTACGCAATCACGTCCGGGTCCGCGCTCTCCGCAGACGCACTCTCCAGGGAAGGTGAAGCCATGCCGCTCGCGCTCCTCGCTCTCGCCATCGGGGCATTCGGTATCGGAACCACCGAGTTCGTGATCATGGGACTGCTCCCCGAGGTGGCCGCGGACTTCCACGTCTCCATCCCGACCGCGGGCTTCCTCGTCACCGGATACGCGCTCGGCGTCGTCCTCGGGGCCCCGCTGATGACCGTGCTCGGCACCCGGATCAGCCGCAAACGCATGCTGATGCTGCTGATGGGGCTGTTCGTGATCGGAAACGTGGTCTCCGCCACCGCCCCGGTCTTCGGCGTGATGCTCGCCGGCCGCGTGATCGCCTCGCTCGCCCACGGGGCCTTCTTCGGCATCGGCTCGGTGGTCGCGGCCGATCTGGTCGCACCGCAGAAGAAGGCCGGCGCCATCGCGATGATGTTCACCGGGCTCACCGTCGCCAATGTGGTCGGCGTACCGCTCGGCACCTACATCGGGCAGAGCGTCGGCTGGCGGAGCACCTTCTTCGTCGTCGCCGGCCTGGGCGTCGTCGGACTGCTCGGTGTCGCCCGCCTGGTGCCCGAACAGCCCCGTCCCGAGGGCGTCCGGCTGCGCCACGAGCTGGCCGCCTTCCGCAACGTCCAGGTCCTGCTGGCCATGGCGATGACGGTACTGGGCTTCGGCGGAGTCTTCGCCGCGATCACCTACATCACCCCGATGATGACCGAGACCGCCGGCTACGCGGCCTCCTCCGTGACCTGGCTGCTGGTGCTCTTCGGCCTCGGCATGGTCGGCGGGAACCTGCTCGGCGGCAGGTTCGCCGACCGCCACCTCATGCCGATGCTCTACGTGGCCCTGGGCGCCCTCGCGGTCGTCCTGGCGCTCTTCACCCTCACCGCGCACAACAAGGTCGCGGCAGCCCTCACCGTCGTCCTCATCGGCGCCCTGGGTTTCGCGACCGTTCCCCCGCTCCAGAAGCGCGTCCTCGACCAGGCGGCGGGCGCTCCGACGCTCGCGTCCGCCGTCAACATCGGCGCCTTCAACCTCGGCAACGCGCTGGCCGCCTGGCTCGGCGGCATGGTCATCGCCGCCGGACTCGGCTACACCGCTCCGAACTGGGTGGGCGCCGCCCTCGCGGCTTCCGCCCTGGTGCTGGCGGTCGTGTCCAGCGGGCTGGAGCGCCGTACGGCCGCACGGAGCCGGATCGTCACCTCGCACACCCCCGAAGCCGTGGCCGCCCCCGTGGCCTCCCGCCACTGATCGACGGCCCCGCACCACCACACCGGAACCGCACCGCGCCGACCCGCCCGCACCACCGCATCCGTACCGCACCGCAGAGCCGCACCCCGCGCGGAACCGCACCGAACCGCACCGAAACCGCACCAAGGAGTTATCCCATGAGCACCCCCACCACCGCCGCAGCGCCGCTCACCACCCAGGACGCGGAGGCGCTGATCGAGGCGGCCCGCACCGCCGCCGAGGCCGCCGGCGTCGCGGCAGCCGTCACCGTCCTCGACGCGGGGGGTCATCTGCTGGCCTTCCGCCGCGACGACCGGGCCGTCCTGATCGCCGGAGAGACCAGCACCCGCAAGGCGTACACCGCTCTCCAGCTCGACGCCCCCACCGCCGACCTGGTCGACGCGGTCCAGCCGGGCGGCCTTTTCCACACCCTGCCGACCGCGCTCGACCGCCCGCTGCTCTTCATCGCCGGTGGTGTCCCGGTCCACCGGGGCGGACGGCTGATCGGAGCCGTCGGCGTCGGCGGCGGCGCACCCGAGCAGGACCACGGCTTCGCCACCACCGCTGTCGCGAGCCTCGTCTGAGTTCTGCGCACGCACGGTGATGCCCCCGGCTCCGGGGGCATCACCGCGTCGTTCAGCCGGTCGCCACGCTCAGCGGGGCGAAGTACCGCTCCCGGTCCCCCGGCTGCCGCGCGCCGCCGAGGGTCATGACCGTGGTCGAGGATCCGGGCTCCAGGCCGCGCTCGCGGAACCAGGAGAGCAGGTCCGTGTGCCGGGCGTCGATGTCCACCCGCAGGGGCCGGTCCGTCGCCGCGGCGAGCGAGACGACCAGGAGCTTCGCCGTGTCCGTGTCCCGCGCGGCCAGCGGACCGAGCGCATGGCTCTGCGCGCTGGGCCACAGCGCGCCGTATCCGATGAGCGCGCCGTTCTCCTCGGCCACGCGCAGATGGTCGGCGAAGGCGGGAAGGCGGGCCAGCAGGTGGGTGCGGTCGAGCCCGGTGGCCTGGGCGTCCAGACGCAGGATGCCCGGCAGATCGGCCGCCGATGCGGGGCGCACGCGTACGGCTCCCTCGCCGCTGGTACGCGGCTCCGAGGCCGTGCCGGACCGGAAGAGGCCGCTCATCCGGTCGGTTCGGCCCACGGCCTCGAAACCCAGCCGCTCGTAGAGCGGGCGGCCGGCGTCCGTCGCGTACAGGCTGAGCGCCGCTCCCCCGGTGGACTCGATCACCGCGCGCATGAGATGCCGGGCGATCCCCCGACGGGCGTGGCGTCCGGCCACCAGCATCATCCCGACGGCGGCGGCATCGGGACCGTACGAGGTCACCACGCAGCTCGCCATCAGGCCCTTGCCTTCGGGGTCGTCGATGCCGTAGGCGGTTCCCGCTGTGAGGAGGAGACCCCAGCGGTGTTCGTCGCGGGGCCAGCCCCGGTCCTCACTGAGGTCGGCGCAGGGGACCAGATCGTCCCGGGTGAGGCGCCGGATCGGCAGATCGGCGAGCGGGCGGGGCAAGGAGCTGGGCATACCCCTCAGGCTGTCCGACTTGGTGATCGCTCGTCCACCGCTTTAGCGGATCTGGCCGAGACGCGTAGGCGCCGGCCGCGCCGGGTCGGCCCCCAGGGCTTCAGAACGGAGATCGCGGTGACGAAGAGATAGGTCGCGGCGGCCACCGACGGCGCCACCACGAGGTCGATGTCCACCGTGCCGCGTTCGGCCGCTTCGTCGATTCCGGGGCGCAGGGCAAAGACCGACAGCCCGGCCGTGACCAGGGTGAGCCAGAACTTCGTCCAGACCCAGCGGTGCCGGGCCAGTCCCCAGGGCGTCCCCAGGGACAGCACCAGACCGCTGACCAGGGTGGCCAGGGCGACGGGGACGACCAGCCAGTCACCGAAGATCTGCATGGCCCGCGTCGCCGCCCCCGCGGTCGCCGGATCACCGGTCAGAAAGGCGGTCAGGCCGAGTGTCAGCAGGCAGACGGTCAGCCCGAGCCAGCCGACCGATACCGAGACATGGGCGACGAGCAGGGCTCTGCGGGTGCGGCGCTTGAGTGGTTTCACGTGAAACACGGTGCGGGCCGGTCCGCCGCCGGTCATCCGACGAGGGGAGTATCCCCGCGTACCGGCCTCGGCGTACGCGGCCGCGTTCCCGGCCCGCGCCGACACACCTCACCTGGGAGGACGGGGGAGCAGCCTGTTCGGCTCCGGCCCGTCAGCCCAGATCCGGCGCGTGCATCGCACGGACGCCCTCGATGTTGCCGTCCAGGTAGTGGCGCAGGGAGAGAGGTACGAGATGGACGGCCGCGATGCCGACCCGGCTGAACGGCACCCGGACGACGTCGTACTCCCCGCAGGGCTCGTCGACCTCGGGGCCGTGGCGCAGGGACAGGTCCATCGATTCGAGCCGGCAGACGAAGAAGTGCTGGACCTTGACCCCCTTCACCCCGTCGCCCTCGATGTGCTCGACGGTGTCGACGAAGCAGGGCACCACATCGGTGATCTTGGCGCCGAGTTCCTCGTCCAGCTCCCGGTGGAGGGCGTCGACGACGGTGGCGTCCCCGGGCTCCACCCCGCCGCCCGGCGTGAGCCAGTACGGATCCACGCCCGGCTTGGTGCGCTTGATGAGGATCAGGTCGTTGTCATCGAGCAGGATGGCGCGTGCGGTGCGCTTGACCACAGGACGTTCGGTCATGGCAAGAGCGTGGCCCGCCGGACCGGTTCTGAAACACCGGGCGGCCGCGGGGCCGTCCTGAGGTCACCAGTCGCTCGCCGCGCGCAGCAGCACCTCGTGGGCCCGTGCGACCGGCGGCAGGGCGAGGGTGCCGGTCCTCGCCGCCAGGAAATAGGTGCGCAGCGGTGGCACCGGCGGATCCAGGAGGGCCACCACCTCGCCCCGTTCCAGCGCGCCCTCGCACAGATAGCGTGGCAGGACCGCGAGGCCCGCGCCCGCCGCCGCGCAGGCCAGGACGGCCCGCAGATCCGGCGCGATGACGGCGCCCGAGGCGGCGGGGCGGGTGTCGAAGACCTCCGCCCAGTACCGGGAGACGAGCGGCAGGCTTTCGTGCACCTCCACGACGGGCAGCTGCGCCAGGACCACCGGTCCGTCGCGGCGCAGGGTGCCCGGTCCCAGCCGCCCGGCCCAGCGCGGCGCGGCGACCAGCACGTGTTCCTCGTCGCAGAGCGGGGTGGCCGTGAGCAGTCCGCCGCGTGGCCGCGCCGTCACGATGGCCAGGTCGTGGTGGCCCGCCGCCAGGCCGTCCAGGGTCTCGTCGGTGTCCGCCGAGAACGAGCTCCGCAGGGCCAGGCCCTGGGTGAGGAGCGGGGTGAGCGCGGGCAGGGCGCGGAGCGAGGTGAACTCGGGGGGTCCGGCGAGGTGCAGGGTGCGGACGCCCGACACCTCGTCCAGCTCGGTCTCGGTGATCTCCACCAGGGCGTCCAGATGCGGCGCCGCCCGGTGCGCGAGCTCGTCACCGATGGGGGTGGGGGTCACCCCGCGCGCCCGCCGGGTGAAGAGCGGCCGCCCCAGCTGCCGTTCCAGGGTGCGTATCTGTGAGGTGACGGCGGGCTGGGAGAGACCGAGGAGGGCGGCGGCGCGGGTGAAGGAGCCGGCCCGGTGCACGGTGACGAACGTGCGCAGCAGGGCCAGGTCCATGTCCGTCCCCCTCTCGCCGCAGTGGCTCGTCGGACCCGGACAACGATAAATATGTCGATAGGTCGCTGCCGCTACTGTGATTGGACACTGACGCAGAGTCAACTAGCCTTGTCGAGGCGGTTCTTCGTGAGGAGAAGACGGAGAACCCGGGTGGTCCGAGCCACGAGGGGGGAGGCTCGGACCACCCCGTCCCTTGCCGAGGACGGGGTGGCCGGCCGCCGGGCGGCTCAGTGCTCGCAGAGCGAGAACTCGCGCTCGAACACCTGGTCGTTGTGCTCGTCGACGAAGAACGTGCGTTCCCGCATCAGCTCCTCGCGGAAGCCCTCGGCCTGTTCGCGGGTCATCGTCGAGGTCGCGGACCAGGGCTGCTGCGGCGGCACGTCCGAGGTCGAGACGAGCGTCTCCGACGGGTCGACCAGGAAGAACGCGAGGATCTTGCGGTGCCCGGGACGGGTCGGGTCGACGAGGCGGAACGGGCTCACCCGGTGCTGGAGCAGGTTGGGAAAGGCCAGACAGCGGCCCGCCCGGGTCTCCACCGATCCCAGCGTCTGGTTCAGCGGGCCCTCGTTCTCCAGCCCGTAGACCTCGCGGATGCCCTTGTTGTCGCTCTGCTCGTACTCGGGCTCGTCGACGGCGGTCCGGAAGCCCAGCCGGCTCTCGGAGATGTTCTCGCTGTCCCAGTAGTAGAGGCCGGTCGAGACGATGCGCTCGTTCAGCATCCCCTCGACGTGCCAGGAACCGCCCGGGTACTCGGGCTTCTCCGGGGTGAGGTGCAGGGTGGCGAGCTTGACGATGACCTGGAGGCGGCGGCCGCGCAGATCGATCCGGTCGGAGGGGGCGGGCGGTTCGGGTGCCGTGAACTCCGGTGCGTCCGGGACCACGGGGCGGCGGGTCTCGTACCGCTCGTCCTCAGCCTGCTCCCACGCCTCCACGGCCTCGTTGTAGGCGGCTTCGTCGCTGTAGTCGTCCTCGTCCGGGAACTCCGGTTCCGGTTCGTACCAGCCGTAGGGGTCGGCCTCGATCCGCATCGGCCGGGGATGGCGGAGGTCGGTGAGCACGTTCTCCAGCAGCGGGCGCATCCGGCCGAGCAGTTCCGGGAGGACGGCGGCCAGCTCGGCGTGGCGTTCCGGATGGACGTTGTTGACGTACGAGCGGAAGGAGACGGTCCCGTCCTCGGCGACGTCGGCGTCCGTGGGAAGCCACTGGAACCGCTCCGAGAACTCGTGCTTCGAGTAGGCGTTGGTCGGGTTCTCCCAGGCGCGCTCCGGCCCGGCGCTCACTCCGTTGACCAGGCAGTACAGCGAGGGGTGCACCAGATCGAGCACCTGGCCGTCCGAACCGGGGTGCCAGTCCCGTTCCGCCTCCGGGACGTCCTCCAGAACCCGGACGGCTTCGCGCAGGCGGGTGCGCAGCGCGTCGTCGATCAGGGTGTCCGAGTGCCACACGCCGTCCACGGCGGACACCTCGACACCGGTTTCCGCGTCGCGGAGCGAGGCGTAGTGCGCGAGTTCGTCGAGGACGTACCGCACCTGCGCGTCGGTCAGGCCCTGGTCGACCGCCTCACGCGTCCATCGGGCGACGGTCTCGGGGTCGTGCATCTTCTCGAACCACCCCGGCTTCGCCCGTATATGGGCGCTGCACTGCATGATCTGGAGTTCGCGCAGCGTCCGGGGCCCGTCGCGTTCCGTGCGACGTGAAGCCTGGAAGGGCAGGGGGAAGGCGGTCAGGCCGGTCAATTCTCTTGTTCCTCCCGGTCGATGAGCGATCGCGGGAAGCGTACTGGAGCGGTCCGACACCCCCGCGGCGCCGGATGACGGGCACCGCGGGGGCGGGCGGTCAGCGGCCGGCGACGGCCTCGGCCAGGGCTCGTTCGACATCGGCCACGAGATCCGCGGTGTTCTCCGCGCCGACCGAGAAGCGGATGAAGCCCTCCGGAACCGCGTCGCCGCCCCAGCGCGCCCGGCGTTCCGCGGTGGACCGCACGCCGCCGAAGCTGGTCGCGTCCTCCACGAGCCGCAGCGAGAGGAGGAAGCGTTCGGCGGTCTCCTTGTCGGGCAGCACGAAGGAGACCACGGAACCGAAGCGCCGCATCTGGCGCGAGGCCGTCGCGTGCGAGGGGTCGGTGGGCAGTCCGGGATAGCGCAGCCCGCTCACGGCGGGATGTGCCAGGAGCGCCTGCGCGAGCGCCAGCGCGTTGGCGCACTGCCGGTCGATGCGCAGCTCCAGCGTGGCCAGCGAGCGGTGGGCGAGCCACGCCTCCATCGGTCCCGGGATCGCGCCGACGACCTTGCGCCAGCGCCGCACGGACGCGGCGAGACCGGCGTCCCGGCAGGTCACATGGCCCAGCAGGAGATCGCCGTGCCCGGTCAGCCCCTTGGTGTCACTGGCCACCGAGAAGTCGGCGCCCAGCTCCAGGGGGCGCTGCCCGAGCACGGTGGCGAGCGTGTTGTCGACGGCCACGAGGGTGCCGCCGGCATGCGCCGCCTCGACGAGGCGCCGCACGTCGCAGACGTCCAGGCCGGGGTTGGACGGGGTCTCGATCCACAGCAGCCGGGCCCCCTCCAGCACGGCCAGCTGGGCGTCGCCGGCGGTCGGCGCGGTCCGCACCTCGACGCCGTACTCCTCCAGCTGCGCCCGTGCCAGCGGCAGGGCCTGGTAGCCGTCGTCGGGCAGGACGACGATGTCGCCGGTCCGCACCTGGGAGAACAGGACGGCCGAGATGGCCGCCATACCGGAGGCGAAGACGGTCGTCTCCACGGCCTCGCCCGGCGCCTCCAGCTCGCCGATGGCCCGTTCCAGGCGGTCCCAGGTGGGGTTCGAGTCACGGCCGTAGGTGTACGGCCCGGTCGGCTCGCCGGCAAGGTGGTAGTGCGCGGCGAAGACCGGCCCGGGGAGTGTGGGCTCGTACTGCTCCGGTTCCGGCAGCCCCGCGCGTACCGCCCGGGTGCCGTCGCCCATGGTGCTCATGTCCGTGTCCTCGTCTCTCTCCGGCGGGTCACCGGTCCGTTCTCCGCACTGTCTCAGGTGGGCGCGGTGCGGCGTCGCCCGGCCCGGACCGCGCCGGGAGGAGGGTCCCGGGGCGGTCCGGTGGGTCGGTCGCGTTCTCAGTCGTCCTCGGGCAGGACGACGTTCAGGGCCCAGGAGACGATGGAGATGATCAGACCGCCGAGGACGGCGGTCCAGAAGCCGTGGACGTGGAAGCTCAGGTCGAGCACGCCGGCCAGCCAGGAGGTGAGCAGCAGCATCAGGGCGTTCACCACGAGGGTGATGAGCCCCAGGGTGAGAATGAAGAGCGGCAGCGTGAGCACCTTCACCACCGGCTTGACCACGAAGTTGACCAGGCCGAAGATCAACGCCACCAGGATCAGGGTCACGGCCTTGCGGCCGGTGCCGCCGCCGCTGAGCGTGATGTCCTGGAGCAGCCAGATGGCCACGGCCAGCGCTCCCGCGTTGGCGATCGTCTTGACTACGAAATTCTTCATGTGTCTGATCGTGGCAGACGTGATCGGTGGCGGACACCGGCTGGGCACAAGGCAAGGGGCGCACGGGCCATGAAGGCATTCAGACTGGACGAGCTGGAGGCGGAACGGGCCGCCAACGACGGCGCGTACCTCCAGTTCATCCGGGAACGGAACATGTCGGTCGGTCTGTACGCGCTCGACGCGGGCGACCTCGATCCGCAGCAGCCCCACCGGCAGGACGAGGTCTATCTCGTCGTCAGCGGCCGTGCGTCGATCACCGTCGGCATGGAAACGACGCAGGTGGGCAGAGGAAGCGTCGTGTACGTACCGGCCGGCACCCCGCACAAGTTCCACCACATCACCGAGGACCTCCGCGTGATGGTGGTGTTCTCCCCGCCCGAGGGGTGAGCGCTTCCCTCGGGGATCCCTAGGGGATCGATCAGGGGAGTCCAAGGGCTGCCGGGGCCCCGTCGACCGCCCCATCGCCTCTAGCATCGAAGCAGGAACTCACAGAGACGAGGTAGGGACGATGGCCGTGCGGGAGATATTCGCGGGGATGCCCTGGTGGGTGAAGTGGATCGCGGTGCCCGTCATCGCGATCGTGGTGTTCGGCGGTCTCATCGCCAGCATCGTCGGATTCGTGATCGGCCTGCTGTTCAAGGTCCTGATCTTCGTGATCCTGGTGGGCGGTCTGGTCTTCGTCGTACGGAAGTTCATGTCCTCCTCCTCGAAGGGCGGCTGGTAACCGCACGACCGGCCGGGCCGTTAGCCCAGCTGAGCTAAGCGGAGGACGAAACGGCACCCTGTCCGGATGCTCCCGATACAGTGGCGGTTCGCTGCCGCCGCCTGGGAAAGTACCGTCAGCCGCCACCCTGACCAGTGGTTTGTACGGCATCCGGTCTTCGGGACCCCGGGCCCGCGGGAGAGTTGTGGGGGTGGCCCCCACAGGCGGGCTGACCGCCCGTCACCACGCCTGGGGGTGACCGTTGGCCACGGCATCGAGTACCGCCGTCCCGACGCTGATCGGATCCGTGCAGCGGGCGCTGAGGCTGCTGGAGGCGGTGGGCACCCATCGCGACGGGGCCCCGGCCAAACAGCTCGCGCGTGAGGCGGGGCTTCCGCTGCCCACCGCGTACCACCTGCTGCGCACCCTGACTCACGAGGGGTATCTGCGCCGGGAGAACGGCGTCTTCCTCTTCGGGGCCGCCGCGGAGCGGCTGGCCGGCGACGGGGCGCTGCAGAATCGTCGCAGCAGGATGACCCAGTCCCTGGGGCGCTGGCGGGACATCATCGGTGTGCCCGTGTACTGCGCTGTCTACCGGGACGGCGAGATCGAACTCGTCGCGGTCGCGGACAGCCCGGAGGCGCCGGCCGTCGAGGAGTGGGCCGCCTTCGGGGAGACCGGGCACGCCCACGCGATCGGCCAGTGCCTGCTGAGCCAGCTCGACGAGAAGGCCCGCGAGGACCACCTCGACCGCCATCCCGTGCGCCCGTTGACCCGCTACTCGGTGCGGGACCGTACCGCGCTCCTCGACCGGTTGCGGACGATCGGCCGTGTCGAACCCGTCGTCGAACGGCAGGAGTACGCGCTCGGCACCCTCTGTGCCGCCCTCCCGATCTCGGCCGGTTTCACGGCCGCAGCCGTGGCCATTTCCGTCCCGCTCGACCGGGAAGAACAGTTGCTCCCCGCAGTCGAACGGCTACGTGGCGAAGTGGCCAGCCTCTTGCGTTCATTCGTGTTCTCTATCAGTATCTGAAAAATCACTCCTTGTGATCTGCTATCGCGTGCACCACGATGGCGTCAATAGGGCCATGGGGGATCATTCCTGGCCAGATTCATCTACTGCGGGGTTGAACGATGCGCGAGTCGGTTCAAGCTGAGGTCATGATGAGCTTCCTCGTCTCCGAGGAGCTCTCCTTCCGTATCCCGGTGGAGCTCCGGTACGAGGTGTGCGATCCGTATGCGATCCGGATGACCTTCCATCTGCCCGGTGACGCCCCCGTCACCTGGGCTTTCGGCCGTGAGTTGCTGCTCGACGGCCTCAACAGCCCCAGTGGTGACGGTGATGTGCACATCGGGCCGATCGAGCCCGAGGGCCTGTCCGACGTCCACATCCGGCTCCAGGTCGGCGCGGACCGCGCGCTGTTCAGGGCGGGCACGGCGCCCCTTGTGGCGTTTCTCGACCGGACGGACAAGCTCGTGCCCTTGGGGCAGGAGTGCACGCTGGGTGACTTCGAGGGCAATCTGGAAGAGGCGTTGGGGCGAATTCTGGCCGAGGAGCAGAACGCGGGCTGACCCCGGCCGTGCTCCGGGCCTGGTACCCGGTCGAACAGCACACCTGCCGAACGGGTGAATCGCTCTCCGTGTCCGGTCCCACTCGGGGCCCTCTGTTCAGTCCGGCCGTGCGGACGCTAGCGTGGTGGCACCTTTGCACACGCGGGAGCTCGGAGCACCGGGCTGAGAGGGCGCTGATCTCCGTACGTCCGTACGGGACGAGGCTGCGCCGACCGCCGAACCTGTTACCGGGTAATGCCGGCGTAGGGAGTAGGTCTCATGACCACATCGGACGCACGCACGCCTGCCTCGAACCAGAGCGACGAGGCCGGGAAGTCCATCGGCTGGCACAAGGGATACGTCCAGGGCTCGCGCCCGGACCTCCGGGTGCCGGTCCGTCAGGTGCACCTCACCAACGGCAAGGACGTGACGCTGTACGACACGTCGGGGCCGTACACCGATCCCGCCACCGAGACCGACGTCCGCCGGGGGCTGTCCCCCCTGCGGGAGAACTGGATCATCGCCCGCGGCGACACCGAGGAGTACGCGGGTCGCCCCGCACGCCCCGAGGACGACGGGCTCAAGCACACCGCTCCGCGCGGTGGGCTGCGCAATCTGGACGCGGTCTTCCCCGGCCGCCCGCGCCAGCCCAGGCGCGGCAGGGACGGGCGGGCGGTCAGCCAGCTCGCGTACGCCCGCCGGGGCGAGATCACTCCGGAGATGGAGTACGTCGCGATACGCGAGAACGTCGCGCCCGAGGTGGTCCGCGAGGAGATAGCCGCCGGCCGGGCGGTGCTGCCGGCCAACGTCAACCATCCGGAGATCGAGCCGATGATCATCGGCAAGCGGTTCCTGGTGAAGGTGAACGCCAACATAGGCAACTCCGCGGTCACGTCCTCCATCGAGGAGGAGGTGGACAAGATGACCTGGGCGACCCGGTGGGGCGCCGATACGGTCATGGACCTTTCCACCGGCCGCAACATTCACACCACCCGTGAGTGGGTTCTGCGCAACTCCCCCGTCCCGATCGGCACTGTGCCGCTGTACCAGGCGCTGGAGAAGGTCGACGGCCGGGCCGAGGAGCTGACCTGGGAGATCTACAAGGACACCGTCATCGAGCAGGCCGAGCAGGGCGTCGACTACATGACGGTCCACGCCGGCGTGCGCCTGCCGTACGTCCCGCTGACGGCGAACCGCAGAACGGGCATCGTCTCGCGCGGCGGGTCGATCATGGCGGCCTGGTGCCTCGCGCACCACAAGGAGTCCTTCCTGTACGAGAACTTCGAGGAACTCTGCGAACTCCTCGCCTCGTACGACGTGACGTACTCGCTGGGCGACGGGCTGCGGCCCGGCTCGATCGCGGACGCCAATGACGAGGCGCAGTTCGCCGAGCTGCGCACGCTCGGCGAACTGAACACGATCGCCAAGCGGTTCGGCGTGCAGACGATGATCGAGGGCCCGGGACACGTCCCGATGCACAAGATCAAGGAGAACATCGACCTCCAGCAGGAGATCTGCGAGGAGGCGCCCTTCTACACGCTCGGCCCGTTGACCACCGATGTGGCGCCCGCCTACGACCACATCACCTCGGGCATCGGCGCCGCGATGATCGCCTGGTGGGGGACGGCGATGCTCTGCTACGTGACGCCCAAGGAGCATCTGGGCCTGCCCAACCGGGACGATGTGAAGACCGGGGTCATCACCTACAAGATCGCGGCCCACGCGGCGGACCTGGCCAAGGGGCATCCCGGGGCGCAGGAGTGGGACGACGCGCTGTCGGACGCCCGCTTCGAGTTCCGCTGGGAGGACCAGTTCAATCTGGCCCTCGACCCGGACACCGCACGGGAGTTCCACGACGAGACGCTGCCGGCCGAGCCGGCCAAGACGGCGCACTTCTGCTCGATGTGCGGGCCGAAGTTCTGCTCGATGAAGATCAGCCGGTCGATCAACGAGCAGTTCGGCGGTACGGAGGCCGCCGGGGCGACGGCCGAGGAGGTCGCCGAGGGGATGCTCCAGAAGTCGAAGGAGTTCGCGGCCTCGGGCAGTCGGGTTTATCTGCCGCTCGCCGACTGATAGGGCGTCGTCGGCCGCGTACACCCGGGGCGGCGTCCGGAAGTCCTCGTTCCGGGCGACGCCCCGTCGGCCGTACCGCCGCGGCCGTCTACGGCTCCGAGCGCCGGATCGCGGAGGCCGGACCCCGTACGGGATCCAGGACGGCGGCGGCGACCCGGTAGGCGGGGTTCAGGGCCGACCAGATCTCGTCGAGCAGTTCCGGCCCGTCGTGCGCGGTGACCGTCGTCTCGTCGAAGGGGCCGGCGACGTCCACCGTGCTGCCGTCGGAGCGGTAGGTGGTGAGCAGGACGGCCTCGCCCGGCTCCAGGTCCCGGACGGTCAGGGTCATGACGTTGGTGGACGTCCGGGCGCCCCGGCTCGGGCGGGCGGCGCCGAACACGGCGGTGCGGCCGCCGTCACGGCTGAGCAGCGCCGTGATCCGCGAGGTGCGGATCGGCGGGTCGGGCTCGTACTCCAGCCCGCCGAGGGATTCGGTGGGGGCGATGTCCTTGTCGAGCCGTTCGGCGACCTGGGCGACCTGCTCGCCGTTGCCGAACACCAGCCAGTCGGCGGTGTGGAGGGCCGCGGCGTAGTGGCGCAGCGGATCGTGTTCCACGGGGGCGACGGGTCCGACCGTCAGCTCGTCGCCGTTCACGCGCAGCGCACGGTCCTTGGAGGCGGCGCTGCGGCCCGTGAGGACGTAGGCGCCGAGGACGGCGCCGGACCGGGTCCGGGCGCAGAGAACGCCCCGGCCCGGGTAGGGGTTGGCCGAGAGGAGATCGGTCAGGTCGGTCATGTCACGCTTTCCTTGCTGGTGCGGGCCCCGGGACTCGGAGCCGGTCACTCCGGTTCGTGGTCCGGCCCGCCGAAGTCGGGGCCGGTGAAGTCCGGGCTGGTGAAGCTGGGGCGCGGGGCCGCCGCCGGGCCGTCGTCCGGGCTGGAGAAGTCCGGGCGGCTGTAGCCGATCTTGGGGATGCGGTGGGGTGAGCGGTGCGGGACGCGGGCGGCCGTGGCGGCACCCGGGTCGGCGAGCGCGTCCCGCAGGAAGGGCAGGATGCCCCGTTCCAGCAGGGCGTGCCGCCAGGCCTCGCGGGCGCGGGCCACGTCCTCCGGCAGTTCCTCGCCCGGTTCCTCCGCGTCCTGGTCCTCCGAGCCGTTGCGCAGGGCGGTCACGAGCAGCCCGACGGCGGCGACGAGGATGGCGGCGGCGGTGACCGCGGTGAAGAACCAGCCCGCGCCGACCATCGTGCGCGCGAACGCCGGTGGCGGGTCGAGCATCTTCAGGAGGTAGCCGATCAGCAGGAAGATCAGGGCGGCGGTCCCGGCCAGCAGCGGCGCCAGGACGGTGACGACCGCGCCTATGCCGGCGCCGGACCCGGAACCGGCCGGCAGGGTGTCCGCCTCGCCGTCCTCGTCCGCCGCGGCGGCGGCCCGGATCTCCTCGCGGGCCTTCACGTAGTGGTCGTACTCGGTGGCGGCGGCAGCGGTGATCAGCGCCGTGGCGGCCATGGCCATGGTGCGCAACTGCACCGGATTGAGCCGTTCTCCGACGGCGGCCAGATCCGGTCGTTCATGAGCGTGGCGCAGTGCGTCGTCGAGGATCCGCTCGTACTCGGGGCGGTCCTCGGTCAGCAGGTGCGGAGCGCTGTTCATGTGCATCCCCCGATGCTCCGTAGGGCCTGAGCACCCGGGCGGGCCGGGCTGTCGGGCGGAAACGGAGGAGAGCCTGCTACTGGTACGCCGATGGTAGAGCGCTCACGGCACGGGGTGACAGGGTGTTTCCGTAAATAGGCCCAGCGGCTGGCGTGTTCAGATCGGGAAGCGTCTTCCCCGCCGTGCGTCAGTCATGCAGCGGGAGTTGCGCGACCAGCAGCTTTCCGGCCATGGTCACGCCGCCGTCCATGGCGATGGCGAGCCCGTCCGCGTACACGTGCGGACCGTCCACGACGGGTCCCGCGCCGTCCTCGCCCTCCTCCGTTCCGACCTCGCCCAGGAGGTACGGAATGGGGCTGTGACCGTGGACGATGCGCCGTCCGCCGTAGGCCGCCATCAGCTCCTGGACCGCCTGGGTCCCGGAGTCGTCGCGGAAGGCGAACCGCTTGGTCAGCTTCCGGAACAGGTCCCAGCACTCGTCGGCGTCGTTCCGCGTGAGAATGGCGTGCACCGTGTCGTTGACGTCCTCGATGGTGGAGCCGTAGTCGAGGTAGGCCGTCGTGTCCGAGTGCATCAGGAGGTGGTCGTCCTCCTCGACGACCGCGTCGAGCCGGGACATCCACTGGAGGTGGACGTCCTGGAGGCGCTCCATGTCGGTCTTCTGGCCGCCGTTGAGCAGCCAGGCCGCCTGGAAGGTGGCGGTGCCGGCGCCGGAGTTGACCGGGGTGTCGCCGAACCGCTTGGCGCCGATGAGCAGCAGCTCGTGGTTGCCCATCAGGGCCTTGCAGTAGCCGCCGGCGGCGGCCGCCTCGGCGGAGAGGCGCATCACGAGGTCGATGACGCCGATGCCGTCCGGACCGCGGTCGGTGAAGTCCCCGAGGAACCAGAGCCGCGTGTTGCCCGCGGCCCAGTTGCCCTCGGCGTCGATCAGGCCCTGCTCGGTGAGGGCGGCGACCAGCTCGTCCAGATAGCCGTGGACGTCACCGACGACGTAGAGCGGCCCGCGCCCCGGGTCCTGGGAGGGCCTGGGCTCGGGCACGGCCCGCACCTGGACGGTGTCCTCCCGTGTGATCACCGGGAGGTCCCGCTCCGTCGGCGTGTACCCCTCCGGAGGCTCGCCCTCCGGACCGGCGGCGCCCGGGTGCGGCGGCGCGGGGGACTGTGCGTAGGGCGGTACGCGGAAGTCGCGCAACGTCGCCGTCCGCACCACGGGATCCTGACCGGCCCCCTGTGTCATCGACCCCTCCACCGCCTTCGTGCCGCCGTACACCTGACGGGCCCTGCTGGTCGGGGTCGTCCGCGGTGTCGTGGGCCCATCATAGGAATGAGGATCGTCCTCTGTGACGCACCAGGGGTGGTGAATCCTGGAGCGGGCCGGGTTCGCCGGGCGATTGATCCCAATTGACCTGATCAATCCCCTGCCGGTGACCGTGGCGCGCTCACGGTGGTGCGGGGCGGACGGCGTTGCGAGGAGGTCCGCACGATGAGCTCCGTCGGTATCACCCGCTCCACCGGACCGTCGTGGTCGACTCCCTCGATGGCGTCGATGAGCAGTTGGACGACGGCCGTGCCGATGCGGCGCGGTTTGAGCGAGAGCGTGGTGATGGGCGGTTCGGTCGTCGCGTAGACGGTCGACTCGGAGCAGCAGACCAGCAGCAGGTCCTCGGGGACGCGCAGTCCGTACCGCCGGGCGGCGGCGAGGAGGTCCGTGCCGTTGGGGTCGAAGAGGCCGTAGACGGCGTCCGGCCGGTCGGGGCGGGCCAGCAGCCGGTCGGCCGCCACCGCGCCCGCACAGGGGTCGTGGGCGGGGTAGGACTCGTAGACCGGGTCCTGCCCGACGCGTTCGCACCAGTGGAGGTACGCGGTGGTGGAGAGCCGGGTGTAGGTGTCGGTGGTGGTGCCGGTCAGCAGCCCGATGCGGCGGGCGCCGGCGGCGGCGAGATGGTCCAGGAGGTCGAGCACGGCCGCCCGGTGGTCGTTGTCGACCCAGGCGGTGACGGGGAGCGACCCGGCCGGGCGGCCGTCGGAGACGACGGGCAGCCCCTGGCGTACGAGCTCGGTGACGACCGGGTCCTGGTCGGAGGGGTCGATGACGACCGTGCCGTCCAGGGCGACGTTGGACCAGACGTCATGGCGTGAGGTGGCGGGCAGGATGACGAGGGCGTAGCCGCGGGCGAGCGCGGCGGAGGTCGCGGCTCTGGCCATCTCCGCGAAGTACGCGAATTCGGTGAAGGTGAAAGGTTCATCCCCGTAGGTCGTCACGGTCAGGCCGATGAGGCCGGACTTGCCGGTACGGAGCGTTCGGGCCGCGGCGGAAGGGCGGTAGCCCAGGCGCTCGGCGACCTCGCGGACATGGCGGCGGGTGGCGTCCGGGAGCCGCCCCTTGCCGTTGAGCGCGTCGGAGACGGTCGTGATGGAGACCCCGGCGGCGGCGGCCACGTCCCGGATACCTGCTCGTCCCTGCCTGCCGCCGCGCCGGGGGGTCTCCGTCCGGCTTACCTGGTGCTTCCCTGCTGCTGTCATGGCGAGCCGATAGTAGGGCTCGGAGGGGTACTTGGCCCGGCCGCATATGCAGCCGTTGACAGGCACGTTTCTGCATGATCAGAAGTGCCCAATAGCCTTGATAAACAAGGGCGTTGGAGGGTCTGGCCGTCATGTGTCACGTGTCCGGACGGATGGGCCTGCCCTTGGGGCGATGTTTCGAAGAGGTCTCAACTCACCTCTTCGGGGGACGCGCGCCACGGCGCGAGCCACCGGCGCGCGCCAGGGTGCGGAGCGCTCCCCCTCATTCCGGGGCCCACCGGGCGAATCCCCGTTCCGCCCATTCGCAGCGGCTGCCAATCCTCTTAAGGTGAGCAGTATTGATGTGTACAGACGGTCGAGGAGGACCTGCGGTGAGCGAGACGAGCCCCAAGCTGCGTGCGGAACTGGACGGCGTTCCCGCCTATGTGCCGGGCAAGCCGGCGGCGGCGGCCGACGGGCCGGTCGCCTTCAAGCTGTCCTCCAACGAGAACCCCTACCCGCCGCTGCCGGGCGTGATGGAGTCGGCGCTGGCCGCGGCCGCGCAGTTCAACCGCTACCCGGACATGGCCTGCACCGGTCTGATGAACGAGCTGGCCGAGCGTTTCGGTGTGCCCGTCTCGCACCTGGCCACCGGGACGGGGTCGGTCGGTGTGGCGCAGCAGCTGCTCCAGGCGACCTCGGGGCCGGGCGACGAGGTCATCTACGCCTGGCGCTCCTTCGAGGCGTACCCGATCATCACGCAGGTCAGTGGGGCCACCTCGGTCAAGGTGCCGCTGACCGACCGTGAGGTGCACGACCTGGACGCGATGGCGGACGCCGTCACCGACCGCACCCGGATGATCTTCGTCTGCAACCCCAACAACCCGACCGGCACCGTGGTGCGCCGGGCGGAGCTAGAGCGGTTCCTGGACCGGGTGCCCTCCGATGTGCTCGTGGTGCTGGACGAGGCGTACAAGGAGTTCATCCGCGACCCCGAGGTCCCGGACGGCATCGAGATCTACCGGGACCGGCCGAATGTGGCGGTGCTGCGCACCTTCTCCAAGGCGTACGGCCTGGCGGGGCTGCGGGTGGGCTTCGCCGTGGCGCACGAGCCGGTGGCGGCGGCGCTGCGCAAGACGGCGGTGCCGTTCGGTGTGAGCCAGGTCGCCCAGGACGCGGCCGTCGCCTCGCTGCGGGCCGAGGACGAACTCCTGGGCCGGGTGGGGTCCCTGGTGGGTGAGCGGCAGCGGGTGCAGGAGGCGCTGGCGGGTCAGGGGTGGACGGTGCCTGAGTCCCAGGCCAACTTCGTCTGGCTGCGGCTGGGGGAGCGTACGGCGGACTTCGCCGCCGTCTGCGAGAAGGCCGGTGTGGTGGTCAGGCCGTTCGCCGGCGAAGGCGTGCGCGTCACGATCGGTGAGTCCGAGGCCAACGACGTGTTCCTCAAGGTGACGGAGTCGTACCGCCAGTCGCTGTAGTCCCGGCGCGGCCCGTTCCCGGGGTCCCGGCCCCGTATCTCGTGCGCGAGGTGCGGGGCCGTTCGCGTGCGCGGGCACGGTGCGACGAAAGGGGACCCCCCGGTCATCACTCCCGAAAGCGTGTGCGCCATAATTGCTTGTGAATGTGAACGCGTTCACAAGCGTGTCCTGTTCCTCCCGTGATCGGGTGGATTCACAGGACAAACTGCCGGTGTAGCAACGGCGACGTAAGGAGAGACGACGTGGAGCTGGCTCTGGCGCCGGAAACGCTGGCGCGATGGCAGTTCGGAACGACCACCGTCTACCACTTCCTCTTCGTTCCCCTGACGATCTCTCTGGCCGCGCTCACCGCGGGCCTGCAGACCGCCTGGGTGCGGACCAACAAGGAGAAGTACCTCAGGGCCACCAAGTTCTGGGGAAAGCTCTTCCTGATCAACATCGCCATGGGCGTCGTCACGGGCATCGTCCAGGAGTTCCAGTTCGGGATGAACTGGTCCGACTACTCGCGGTTTGTCGGCGACATCTTCGGCGCCCCGCTCGCGTTCGAGGCCCTGATCGCGTTCTTCTTCGAGTCCACCTTCATCGGGCTGTGGATCTTCGGCTGGGACAAGCTGCCGAAGAAGATCCACCTCGCCTGCATCTGGCTGGTCTCGATCGGCACGATCCTCTCGGCGTACTTCATCCTGGCCGCGAACTCCTGGATGCAGCACCCGGTCGGCTACCGCATCAACAAGGAACGCGGCCGCGCCGAGCTCACCGACTTCTGGCACGTGCTGACGCAGAACACCGCGCTCACGCAGTTCTTCCACACCATCACGGCGGCCTTCCTGGTCGGCGGCGCGTTCATGGTCGGCATCGCCGCCTTCCACCTGGGGCGCAAGAAGCACATCCCGGTGATGCGGACCTCGCTGCGGCTGGGCCTGATCACGGTCGTCGTCGCCGGCCTGCTCACCGCGATCAGCGGCGACCAGCTCGGCAAGGTCATGTTCAAGCAGCAGCCGATGAAGATGGCCGCCGCCGAGGCGCTGTGGGACGGACAGAACTCCGCGCCCTTCTCGATCTTCGCCTACGGCGACGTGAGCAAGGGCCACAACTCCGTCGAGATCTCGATCCCCGGGATACTGTCCTTCCTCGCGGACGACGACTTCAACTCCTACGTCCCCGGCATCAACGACATCAACAAGGCCGAGCAGGAGCGCTTCGGACCCGGCGACTACCGGCCCAACATCCCCGTCGCCTTCTGGAGCTTCCGGTGGATGATCGGCTTCGGCATGGCCTCCTTCGCCCTCGGGATCCTGGGGCTGTGGCTGACCCGGAAGAAGTTCCTGCTGCCACCGGGGCTGCGCACCGGTGAGGACGAGGTGCCCCATCTGGTGCTCTTCCGGAACAAGGCACTGAGCCCCAGGTTCGCGCGGGTCTACTGGTTCCTCGCGCTGTGGACGCTGCTCTTCCCGCTGATCGCCAACTCCTGGGGCTGGATCTTCACCGAGATGGGCCGCCAGCCCTGGGTCGTCTACGGCGTGCTCCAGACCCGCGACGCGGTCTCCCCCGGTGTCTCGCAGGGCGAGGTGCTCAGCTCGCTGATCCTCTTCACCGCGCTCTACGCGATCCTCGCGGTCATCGAGGTCAAGCTGCTCCTGAAGTACATCAAGGCCGGGCCGCCGGAGCTCACGGACGCCGACCTCAACCCGCCCACCAGGATCGGCGGCGACCACGACGACGCCGACCGCCCCATGGCCTTCTCCTACTGAGCGCACAGGGAGCAGAGAGATGGAACTCCACGACGTCTGGTTCGTGCTCATCGCCGTCCTCTGGACCGGCTACTTCTTCCTGGAGGGATTCGACTTCGGGGTCGGGGTGCTCACCAAGCTCCTGGCCCGGGACCGCACCGAGCGCAGGGTGCTGATCAACACGATCGGGCCCGTCTGGGACGGCAACGAGGTCTGGCTGCTGACGGCCGGAGGAGCGACCTTCGCCGCCTTCCCCGAGTGGTACGCCACGCTGTTCTCCGGCTTCTACCTCCCGCTGCTGATCATCCTGCTCTGCCTGATCGTGCGGGGCGTGGCCTTCGAGTACCGGGCGAAGCGGCCGGAGGAGCGGTGGCAGAACAACTGGGAGCACGCGATCTTCTGGACCTCGCTGATCCCGGCGCTGCTCTGGGGCGTGGCCTTCGGGAACATCGTCCGCGGCGTCAAGATCGACGCGGACATGGAGTACGTGGGCAACTTCTGGGACCTGCTCAATCCGTACGCGATCCTCGGCGGACTGGTCACGCTCTTCCTCTTCACCTTCCACGGGACGGTGTTCGTCGGCCTCAAGACGGTCGGGGACATCCGGAGCCGGGCCCGGGGGCTGGCGCTCAAGCTGGGCGGGGTCACCGCCGTGCTCGCGCTGGCCTTCCTGATCTGGACCCAGGCCGACGGAGGGGACGGCTGGAGCCTGCTCGCGCTGATCGTCGCCGCGCTGGCGCTGGTCGGGGCGATCGGTGCGGTGGCCGCCGGGCGTGAGGGCTGGTCCTTCGCGCTCTCGGGGCTGACGATCGCCGCCGCGGTGGCCATGCTGTTCCTGACGCTTTTCCCGAACGTCATGCCGTCGTCGCTGAACGACGCCTGGGGCCTCACGGTCACCAATGCCTCGTCCAGCCCGTACACGCTCAAGATCATGACCTGGTGCGCGGGGATCGCGACCCCGGTCGTCCTGCTCTACCAGGGCTGGACGTACTGGGTGTTCCGCAAGCGCATCGGTACGCAGCACATCGCCGAAGCGCACTGACCGCCCGGGACCCCGGCCGCGTCGGCGACGCGGCCGGGGTCCCGGGCCCGTCCTCTGGATCATGCCGAGCCGCATGGGGTGTTTCACGTGAAACCGATCGATCCGCGTCTGCTCCACCACGCCCGTGCCACCCGCGGCTTCCTGGCGGCCGTGGTGGTCCTCGGCGGGGCCGGGGCCGCCCTGGTCATCGCCCAGGCCATGCTGGTGGCCGAGGTGGTGGTGGGCGGCTTCGAGGACGGTCTCACCGTCTCGGGGCTGCGCACCCCGCTCCTGCTGCTGGCCGCGGTCGCGCTCGGCCGCGCGCTCGTCTCCTGGCTCACCGAACTGGCCGCCCACCGGGCCGGGGCGGCGGTCAAGTCCGAACTGCGCGGCCGGCTGCTGGCCAGGGCGGCGGAGCTCGGCCCCGACTGGCTCGGCGGCCAGCGCACGGGTTCGCTGGTGGCGCTCGCCACCCGGGGGATCGACGCGCTCGACGACTACTTCGCCCGCTATCTGCCGCAGCTCGGACTGGCCGTGGTGGTGCCGGTGGCGGTCCTGGCCAGGGTCGTCACCGAGGACTGGGTGTCGGCGGCGATCATCGTCGTCACCCTGCCGCTCATCCCGCTCTTCATGATCCTCATCGGCTGGGCCACGCAGTCGCGCATGGACCGCCAGTGGCGGCTGCTCTCCCGGCTCTCCGGGCACTTCCTCGATGTCGTCGCGGGGCTGCCGACGCTGAAGGTCTTCGGCCGGGCCAAGGCGCAGGCCGAGTCCATCCGCGCGATCACCTCCCAGTACCGCCGCGCGACCCTGCGCACCCTGCGGATCGCCTTCCTGTCCTCCTTCGCGCTGGAGCTCCTGGCGACGCTCTCCGTCGCCTTGGTCGCCGTCACCATCGGCATGCGGCTGGTCCACGGCGAACTGGACCTCTACACCGGCCTCGTGGTCCTCATCCTGGCGCCCGAGGCCTATCTGCCGCTGCGGCAGGTGGGTGCGCAGTACCACGCGGCGGCGGAAGGGCTCTCGGCCGCCGAGGAGATTTTCGCCGTCCTGGAGACCGCGCCGCCCGCGGGCGGGACGGCCGGGGTGCCGGCCTCGCTGCGGCTGGAGCTGGAGGACGTGACGGTGCGCCACGCGGGACGCTCCGAGCCCTCGCTCTGCTCGGCGTCCCTGGCGGTCGAGGAGGGGGAGACCGTCGCCCTCGTCGGCCCCAGCGGCGTCGGCAAGTCCACCCTGCTGAACGTGGTGCTCGGTTTCACCGCGCCCGACGCGGGGCGGGTGCGCGTCGGCGGGACCGAGCTGGCCGCCCTCTCCCCCGAACGCTGGCGCGAGCACATCGCCTGGGTGCCCCAGCGCCCCCACCTCTTCGCGGGCACCCTCGCGGACAACGTCCGCCTCGCCCGGCCCGACGCGGACGACGACGCCGTGGCAGCCGCGCTGCGCGACGCGGGTGCCGAGGACTTCGTCGCCGGGCTCCCCGACGGCGCGCGGACCCTGCTCGGTGAGGACGGTGCCGGACTCTCGGCCGGACAGCGCCAGCGGCTCGCCCTCGCCCGCGCCTTCCTCGCGGACCGCCCGCTGCTTCTGCTGGACGAGCCGACCGCGAACCTGGACGGGGAGACCGAGGCGGGCATCGTCGAGGCGGTACGGAGGCTGGCCGTCGGCCGGACCGTCCTGCTGGTGGTGCACCGCCCGGCCCTGCTGGCGGTTGCCGACCGGGTGGTGACCCTGGAACCGTCCCCGCGTACCGCCTCCGCCCCACTCCCGCGCCCGGCGGCGGCACCCCCATCCCGTACGGGGTCGGCGCCCGTGACCGGCCCGGTGCCCGGCACGGCGTCCGGGCCCGAGGTGCTGCGGGAAACGGAGGCGCACACCGGCCACGTCCTCACCCGGGTCCGGGAGGCGGCCGGCGCACAGCGCGGCCGGCTGCTGCTCGCCCTGTTGCTCGGAAGCCTGGCCCTGGGTTCCGCGGTGGGCCTGATGGCCGTCTCCGGCTGGCTGATCTCCCGCGCCTCCGAACAGCCTCCGGTGCTCTATCTGATGGTGGCGGTGACGGCGACCCGCGCCTTCGGCATCGGACGGGCGGTCTTCCGCTACGCCGAGCGCCTCGTCTCGCACGACGCCGTGCTCCGGATGCTCGCCGACCTGCGGGTGTCCGTCTACCGGGGCCTGGAGCGGATCGCCCCGGCCGGGCTGCGGCGGACCCGGCGCGGGGATCTGCTCTCCCGGCTCGTCGCCGACGTGGACGCGCTCCAGGACTACTGGCTGCGCTGGCTGCTCCCGGTGGGCACCGCCGTGGTCGTGGGCGTCGGCGCGGCCGGGTTCACCGGCTGGCTGCTGCCGGAGGCGGGACTCGTGCTGGCCGCCGGACTGCTGCTGGCGGGAGCGGGCGTCCCGCTCGTCAGCGGGGCCTGCGCCCGCGCGGCGGAACGACGGCTGGCGCCGGCACGGTCCGAGCTGGCCACCCGGATCACCGATCTGCTCGGCGGCACGGCGGAACTGACCGTCGCCGGAGCGCTCCCGGGGCGCCTGGAGCGGACGCGCCGGGCGGACGCCGTGCTGACCGCGATCGCCTCCCGGGCGGCGACGGCCACCGCGCTCGGCGGCGGGCTCGGGGCGCTGATCGCCGGTCTCACCGTCGTCGGTGCCGCCCTGGTCGCGCTGCCGACCGTGGCAGACGGGCGGCTGGCCGGCGTGGAGCTGGCCGTGGTCGTCCTCACCCCGCTGGCCGCCTTCGAGGCCGTGGCGGGTCTGCCGCTCGCCGTGCAGTACCGGCAGCGGGTCGCGCGCAGCGCCGAGCGTGTCTTCGAGGTGCTGGACGCGCCGGAGCCGGTCCGCGAACCGGTCACCCCGGCGGAAGCCCCCGCCTCGCCCTTCCCGGTGGAGGTGCGGGGGCTGTCGGCGCGCTACCCGGGCGCGGCGCGGGATGCCCTGGAGTCCGTCGACCTGACGCTGGTGGAGGGCCGGCGCATCGCCGTCGTGGGCCACTCCGGCTCGGGCAAGACCACGCTGGCCCAGGTCCTGCTGCGCTTCCTGGACGCGGGGGCCGGAAGCTACCGGATCGGTGGGGTGGAGGCGGCGGCGCTGGACGGGGACACGGTGCGGCGGTTCGTCGGCCTGTGCGCCCAGGACGCCCACATCTTCGACAGCTCGATCCGCGAGAACCTGCGGCTGGCCCGGACCGGCGCGACCGACGCCGAACTGCGCGAGGCGCTCGGCCGGGCCCGGCTGCTCGACTGGGCGGAGGCGTTGCCCGACGGCCTGGACACGCTCGTGGGGGAGCACGGGGCGCGGCTCTCGGGCGGACAGCGTCAGCGGCTGGCCCTGGCACGGGCGCTGCTCGCGGACTTCCCCGTGCTGGTCCTCGACGAGCCGGCCGAGCATCTGGACCTGGAGACGGCCGACGCCCTGACAACGGACCTGCTGGCGGCGACCCGGGGCCGTACGACCGTGCTGATCACGCACCGGCTCGCCGGTCTGGAGGCCGTGGACGAGGTGGTGGTGCTGGAGGCGGGCGCGATCGTGCAGCGCGGCCCGTACGCGGTGCTCGCGGAGGTGGACGGTCCGCTGCGCCGGATGCGGGAGCGCGAGCGGGAGACGGAGGACGCGCGGGGCCGGATGGTGGGCGCGAGCGGCTGAGGGGGGCCGAGGGCGGCCGGCTGCGCTGCGGCGGTGCGGTCGCGCTGTTCGGGGCCCGTTCCCGGACGGCCCCGCTCCCTCTAGACGGCCCCGGCCCCGCTCCCTCCGGACGGCCCCGGGACTCTCCGGACGGCCCCGCGACTCTGCGGGATCGCCCGCGACTCGACTTTCCCCACGAAATAGGACTAACTACGCTCTGGGTATGGCAGAGCAGGATCCGCATCACTCGCTCGACGCCGCCACGGAGGCGACCCGCAGCCTCCAGGGCCTGTCCACGGAACTGACCGCCCGGGTGCCGAGGCTGCTCGAAGCCATGCGCTCGGTGGGCACGGGCCTCGAACTGCACTCCACGCTCGACCGGATCTGCGAGACCGCCGCCGAACTCGCCCATGCCCGGTACGCGGCCATCGGCATCGTGGACGCGGGGGGCGACGGGCTGTCCGATTTCGTCACCTACGGGGTGTCGGACGAGGTGGCGCGCCGGATCGGCCGCCGCCCGGACGGGCACCGGGGGCTGCTCGGCGCCCTCATCCACGACCCGCGCCCGGTGCGTCTGGCGGATCTCACCACCGACCCGAGGTGTGCCGGCTTTCCTCCGGGCCACCCGGAGATGCGGACCTTCCTCGGCGTGCCGATCCGGGTCCAGGGCGAGATCTTCGGCAATCTCTATCTGGCCGAGAAGGCCGGCGGGCAGGAGTTCAACGACTACGACCTGCACATGGTCCGGGTGCTGGCCACCGAGGCGGGCATCGCCATCGGCAACGCGCGGCTCTACGAGGCGGCCCGGCAGCGCGAGCGGTGGATCGACGGCTCGGTGGCCGTGACGACCGCCCTGCTCTCGGGCGGCGACGCGGACGACGCGCTGTCGGTCGTGGCCGAGCAGGCCCGCCGTCTCGCCGGGTCGGATTCCGGCATCGTGCTGCTGCCGGCCGAGGACGGGGGCCTGGAGATCGTCGCCGTGTCCGGCGAGGAGCCCTCGGCATCCCTCGGGACGATCTTTCCGGCCCACAGTCCGGTGGTGGCGAAGCTGCTCGACGGCGAAGCCGTCTTCATCGACGACGCGGCCACCGACGCGCGCATCGTCTCCGGTCTCGCGGACCGCTTCGGCGCGAGCATGCTGCTCCCGCTCCAGAGCGGTGGCCGGGTGCTCGGTGCGCTCGCCACCCCCCGCGCGCGGGGCGGCCGGCCGTTCACGGAGGCGGAACGTACGCTGGCCACGCAGTTCGCCTCGCAGGCCGCCCTGGCCCTGATGATGGCGGAGGCCCAGCGGGACCGGGAGCGGCTGGCCGTCTACGAGGACCGCGACCGCATCGCCCGCGATCTGCACGATCTGGTCATCCAGCGGCTGTTCGCCACCGGAATGATGCTGGAGAGCGCCCAGCGCCGGTCGGACGTGCCGGAGGTGCGGACGGGCGTGGGCCGGGCGGTCGACGAACTCGACGTGACCATCCAGGAGATCCGCACCGCGATCTTCGCGCTCCAGCAGGAACCGGCCGAGGCGCCCTCGGGGCTGCGCACCCGGGTGCTGCGCGAGATCAACATGGCGGCCGTTCCGCTGGGCTTCAAGCCGGGCCACCGCTTCATCGGCGCGGTCGACGCCCTGGTGGGCGAGCTGACCGGGAAGAACCTGATCGCCGCGCTCCGGGAGGCGCTGTCCAACGCCTTCCGGCACGCCGACGCGGCCCGGATCGACGTGGTGGTGGACGCGACCGCGAGCCTGCCGGACGGGCGGGACGCGGTACGGCTCTCGGTCGCCGACGACGGGGTGGGCATTCCGGAGGGCGGCCGGCGCAGCGGGTTGCGGAACCTGGCCCGCCGGGCGGAGTCGCTCGGCGGGTCCAGCTGGTTCGAGCCCGGGATCGGGGAGGGCGGCGGGGGGACGACCGTGGTGTGGCAGGCCCCCCTGTGAGGCCGTCAGCGGTCGGCGTGCGCCCGGGTGCGTTCGGCGACGATCCGCTCGATGACGAGGGCGACGCCGTCCTCGTTGTTGGTGGCCGTACGGCCTGAGGCCGCGGCGAGCGCGGCCGGGTGGGCGTTGCCCATGGCGTAGGAGCTGCCCGCCCAGCGGAGCATCTCCACGTCGTTCGGCATGTCGCCGAAGGCGACGACCTCGGCGGGGGAGATCCCTCGCTCGGCGCAGCACAGTTCCAGCGTGCTGGCCTTGGAGACGCCGGGGCCGCTGACCTCCAGCAGTGCCGTCGGGCTGGAGCGGGTGAACGAGGCACGCTCGCCCGCCACGCCGTGCGCCAGGGCGAGGAAGTCGTCGGGAGCCAGGGTGCCGTGGTGGGCCAGGAGCTTCAGTACGGGGGCGCCGGTGCCGGCCACCGCCTCGTGCAGGAGCGTTTCTGCGACGGCGGTCGTGGCTCCGGGGTCGAGGTGGAAGGGCGGATAGGCGGGTTCGTAGTGGATCCCGGTGGCCAGCTCGACCGCGAACGCCGTGCCGGGGGCGGCCGCGCGCAGCGTGTGCACGACGTCCAGGGCGATGGCTCGCTCCAGCTCCCGGACCTTCAGCAGCCGGCCGCCGTCGTGGAGATCGGCGACGGCGGCGCCGTTGGCGCAGATCGCCAGACCGTGCCCGTGCACATGGTCGCTGACGACGTCCATCCAGCGGGCGGGGCGGCCCGTGACGAAGAAGACCTCGATCCCGGCCTCCTCGGCGGCGGCGAGCGCCGCGACCGTGCGCTCCGAGACGGTCTTGTCGTCCCGCAGAAGGGTGCCGTCCAGATCGGTGGCGATCAGCCGGGGAGCGGCTGGAACGGGCTGTTCGGTAGCTGAGGTCACCGCTCCATTCTCGCGTACGCGCGTGCACGGGCGTGCGGAGGGGCGCCCATCTGAGTGCGCGTGCCGCTGAACAGCGGGTATGACTTGGGCATATGACAGCGGTGTCCTGGGCGGCTCTGCAGAGGCCGGGGGGCGTCACGCGGGCGGGCCGATCCGAAGGGGCCGGGGTGCCGTTCCACCCGGTCGCCTGGCCGGAATCCGACCCGGTATCCCGACCGCCTGTTTGACTGCTCTCGGTATGTTTCCCGTGAAACCACGCGGCCCGGCCCTCGGCGCGAGCGTGTCCGTGGCGCCGATGGGGCGCCACCTCGCGAGGGCCGGCGCGCGACGAGGGGTGGGCCAATGCGACCGTCGGTTCAGGACCTCCGAATCAGGGGCGCCGCCTTCCGGGAGCTCCACCGGGGGCCGGGCGCGTTCGTCGTCCCCAATCCCTGGGACGCCGGAACCGCCCGCATGCTGGCGGGGATGGGATTCCCGGCCCTGGCCACGACCAGCGCCGGTCTCGCCGTGTCCCTGGGCCGCCCCGACGGGGCCAACGGACTGGACCGCGCCACGGTGATCGCCAATGCCCGGGAGATCGTGGAGGCCACGGAGCTGCCCGTCTCCGCCGATCTGGAGAGCGGCTTCGCGGCCGCACCGGACGGGGTCGCCGAGACCTTCGCCGCCGCCGGGGCCGCAGGGCTGGTGGGCGGGTCGATCGAGGACGCGACCGGACTGGCCGACGATCCGGTGCGCTCCCTCGCGGAGTCCGTGGACCGGGTGGCGGCGGCGGTGGAGGCCGCGCGGGCCCTGCCGTTCCCGTTCACCGTCACCGCCCGCGCCGAGAACTTCCTCTACGGCCGCCCCGATCTGGACGACACGATCCGCCGGCTCCAGGCGTACGAGGAGGCGGGCGCAGATGTGCTCTACGCCCCGGCGCTGCCCTCCGCCGAGGCCGTACGGGCGGTCTGCTCGTCGGTCGGCAAGCCGGTCAACGTGCTGGCCGGGAGCCAGCGGCCGGCCCTGAGCGTCTCCGCACTCGCCGCATGCGGGGCCCGCCGGATCAGCCTCGGCTCGACCCTCTTCCGCGCCGCGCTCGGCGGCTTCGTCCGGGCGGCACAGGAGGTGCTGGACGACGGCACCTTCGGCTTCACCGCGGATGCGCCGCCCTACAGCGAGGTGAACGGGTGGATGGCCCCGGAGCCCGGCCCGGGGCGGTGACCGGCCCGCTCCGGTGGGACACACGGAGTGCCCGACGTAGGCTCGCTCCATGAGCCCGCGTCTGAGTACCGTGATCCTTCCCGTCGACCGCTGGCACGAGGGCGGACGGGCGAAGTGGCAGCGTGCCGAGGAGTTGGGGCTGCACGCGGCGTACACGTACGACCATCTCTCCTGGCGCGCCTTCCGCGACCGGCCGTGGTTCGGCGCGATTCCGACGCTGACCGCCGCGGCGGCGGTGACCGGGACGATCCGCCTGGGCACCCTCGTCACCTCGCCGAACTTCCGCCACCCGGTCACGCTGGCCAAGGAGCTGATCTCGCTCGACGACGTCTCCGGCGGGCGCGTCACGCTCGGCATCGGCGCCGGAGGCAACGGCTTCGACGCGACGACGCTGCGGCGGGCGGACGAGGAACCCTGGACACCGCGTGAACGTGCGGACCGCTTCGGGGAGTTCGTCCCGCTGCTCGACGCGTTGTTGCGCGAGCCCGCCGGACTGACGTCCGAGGGGGCCTTCTACGCGGCCACGGAGGCGCGCAATCTGCCGGGCTGCGCACAACGTCCGCGTCTGCCGTTCGCGGTCGCCGCCACCGGGCCGCGAGGGCTGCGGCTGGCCGCGCGGTACGGGCAGGCATGGGTGACCACGGGCGATCCGTCGCTGTACGAGGCGGGCAGTGCGGCGGAGTCGCTCGACGCGCTCCGGGGGCAGATCACCCGTCTCGGCGAGGCGTGCGGCGACATCGGCAGGGACGTGGACGACCTCGACAAGATCCTTCTCACGGGCTTCACCCCGGAGTTCAATCCGGACCTCACCGGGGGCCGGCTGGGCCCGTTCGCCTCCGCGGACGCGTTCGTGGACTTCGCGGGCCGGCATGCGGAGCTGGGCTTCACGGAGATCGTGATCCACGCACCCGTGCCCGCCGGAAGTCCGGAGTTCAGCGCGGCCGTGGCGGACCAGAAGCTCTTCGAGGAGATCGTCACCCGGGGGCTCGACCAGCTCGCCGGGTAGGGCCTTGCGTCCGGATCAGCCCGGCAGCCGGAGGAACCGTGCGGGCACCGCGTCGGCGAGCCACACGCCATTGGCGCTGACCCGGAAGACATGTCCCTGGCGGTGCATGGCGCCCGCGTCCACGGACAGCACCACGGGGCGGCCGCGCCGGGCCCCGACGCGGGTCGCGGTCTCGCGGTCGGGCGAGAGGTGGACGTGGGTGCGGTTCATGGGCCGCAGTCCCTGCTCCCGGATAGGCTCCAGGAACCGGGCGACCGTGCCGTGATAGAGGTACGCGGGCGGCTCGGCCGGCGGCAGTCCCAGATCCACGTCCACGGTGTGGCCCTGGCTGGCCCGGATGCGGTCGCCCTCGATGGCGAAGCGCCGCTTGTCGTTCGTCGCCACGACGTGGTCGAGTTCCGCCCGGGTGAGCGGGACCCGGTGGCGGGCCAGGGCCTTCAGCAGGTCGTCGATCGCCACCCAGCCGTGGGCGTCCAGTGTGATCCCGATCCGCTCGGGCTGATGGCGCAAGTGTTTCGACAGGTACTTGGACACCTTGACGGTGCGTCTCTCATCCATGGGATGTTCACTCATGGACTCAGAGTGCCGGGCGGCCCTCCTCCCGTGCATCCGGATTTGGGGGCCGACTGCCGCCCGTGGTTCTTCGCTTCAGCAATGCTCGTCCACAGGTTTGATCCACAGCCAACTGGAGTTATCCACAGGGGTCTTGGCGATTCTGTGGACAACCAGCAGGCGTATTAGTCGACTTGCTCAAGTTTGTCCGCATGAGCATGAGATGGGGTAAGTGCGTCCAATGTCCTTGCCTGTACCTCGCGTTCGGCGGCAGCGGCGATGAAGGCGGTCGCGTTCTCGCGGCCAACCAGCCGTTCCACCGCGGCGATCGTCTCCGGCGGCAGGGGCACAGAAGCGGGCGGCGGAGCCGAGGAGGGCGAGGTGAAGGGGCCCTCCGCCGCCAGATGATGCTCCAGATGGCGGGTGGCGAACGTTCGCATGGCCCTGGCGAGTTCGGCGTCCACCGTCTGCTGGGCCAGCGGACGCAGCCGCCGCACCATCGACGCGGCTTCCGCCGCGTCCGCGTCCGTCGGCGGCCGATGCCCGAGATAGCGGGCGAAAACATGCTCGGTCGTGAACTCCAGGAAGCGCGACGCTATGTGCTCCACCTGACCCCGAAGTTCCCTCAGGTGACCGGCAATCGCCCCCAGCGGAACCCCGGCTGCGGACAACTCCACGGCCACCGCCAGCTCTTGTGGGCTGGGCACCAGGAACTCGTCGTCGCGCCCCGGGATGCGCTCCAGCACGCCCAGGTCCACCGCCTCCATGACCGCCTCGTCATCGGGCCGGCCGCCGAACCGCTCCTCCAACTCCGCCCGGGTGATGCGGTCCGCCCGCTCGTCCGTCCACGGACCGTGCACCTCGGCCACGAGTCCGAGGACCCCGCCGAGACCCCGGCCCGTGTCCCAGGCGTCCAGCAACTCCTTGATGCTGGCCAGGGTGTAGCCCCGGTCGAGCAGATCGGCGATCTGCCGCAGCCGGGACAGATGCGTGTCCCGGTAGACATTGGCCCGGCCGCGCCGCTCCGGGGTCGGCAGCAGGCCCCGGTCCTGGTAGGCGCGGATGGTGCGGACCGTGGCGCCGCTCGCGTGCGCCAGGTCCTCGATCCGGTACTCGGCGGCGCTCCGGCCGGCCGCCGACGGCCCGGTCCCGCTCACAGCGGCGGCTTCAGCCGGGCCACCCGGCGCAGCGTCCCCGGGCTGACCCGTGAGAGGAAGCGGGCCGCGCGGGACTCCGGTGTCACCGGCACCACCGCCCGGTTGCGCACCACCGCGTCCAGGATCGCGTCGGCGACCTTCTCCGGCGGATAGTTGCGCGCCCCGTACAGCTTGCTCGTGCGCTTCCGCAGCCGCGCCTCCTCCGTCGCACCGACCCCGGCGAACCGCGCGGTCGAGGTGATGGGGGTGTTCACGATGCCGGGGCAGACCGCGCTGACCCCGATGGACTTCTCGGCCAGCTCGGCGCGCAGGCACTCGCTGAGCATGAGCACTGCGGCCTTCGACGTGCTGTACGCGGGCAGGGCGCGCGAGGGCTGATAGGCGGCGGCCGAGGCCGTGTTGACGATGTGGCCGCCCTGGCCCCGGTCGGCCATCTGCCTGCCGAAGAGCCGGCAGCCGTGGATGACCCCCCACAGGTTCACGTCGAGCACCCCCCGCCACTGCTCGGGGGTGGTGTCCAGGAACGGCCCGGAGAGCCCGATCCCGGCGTTGTTGACCAGCACATCGACGATCCCGTAGTCGGCGGCGACCTTCTCCGCCAGCTTCTCCATCGCCCCCTCGTCGCTCACGTCCACCGTCTCGGCCCAGGCCGCCGGGGCGCCGATCAGCCGGCACAGCTCCGCCGTGCGCCGCGCCCCCTCCGCGTCCCGGTCCACGGCCACCAGCCGTGCCCCCGCCTCCGCGAACGCGAAGGCCGTCGCCCGTCCGATCCCGCTGCCCGCGCCCGTCACCAGCACCAGCTGCCCGGCGAACCGCTCCGCGTACACCCCCTTCGGCACCGCCTCCCGCACGGGTGAACCGGGCTCGGCCGCCGCCTCGTTGGCTGTCACGAACTCGCCGATCCAGGCGGCCAGCTGGTCCGGCCGGGTGCGCGGCACCCAGTGCTTGGCGGGCAGCGCCCGTCTGGTCAGCCGGGGGACCCATGTGTCGAGGTCGTCGTACAACTCCTCCGAGAGGAAGACGTCACCGGTCGGGGTGATCAGCTGGACCGGGACATGGGCGAACGCGTCGGAGCGCGGCCGGCGCAGCCGGGCCCGGACGTTGTCCCGGTAGAGCCAGGCCCCGTGCGCCGCGTCGTCGGGCAGGGACGCGGTGGGGTAGTCGCCCGCGGGCACCTTCTCCAGCCGTTCCAGGATGCGGGGCCACCGCTTGCCCAGCGGCCCGCGCCAGGCAAGCTCCGGCAGCACCGGCGTATGCAGCATGTACACGTACCAGGACTTCGCGCCCTGGCCCAGCAACTGGCCGACCCGGCGCGGGGTCGGCCGGGACATGCGGCGTTTGATCCAGTGCCCGAAGTGGTCGAGCGACGGACCGGACATGGAGGTGAAGGAGGCGATCCTGCCCTCGGTGCGGGCGACCGTGGCGAATTCCCAGGACTGCACCGAACCCCAGTCGTGCCCGACCAGGTGCACCGGACGGTCCGGGCTCACCGCGTCGGCCACGGCCAGGAAGTCGTCCGTCAGCTTCTCCAGCGTGAAGCCGCCGCGCAGCGGGGCGGGCGCCGTCGATCTGCCGTGACCGCGCACGTCGTACAGCACGACGTGCCACTCCTCCGCCAGACGCACGGCGACGTCCGTCCAGACCTCCTTGCTGTCCGGATAGCCGTGCACCAGCACGATCGTGGGGCGCGTCTCGTCGCCCAGCTCGGCCACGCACAGCTCGATGCCGCCCGTGGACACCGTGCGCTCGCGCGCCCCGGTCAGACCTCGCGGACTCACGCCGCCATCCTCTCCTCGGCCCAGCGCCGCACATGCGGCAGATCGTCGTCCAGCCAGAAGGCGCTCTCCTCGGGGTCCCGGGAGTCGGTGACGACCAGGATCTCCTCGAACTTCGCGCCGGTGCCCCGGAATCCGAGGTGCGGTTCCACCGCCCACAGCCCCGGCCGGGGCGGATGGTCGGAGAATCGGTACGGACTCCAGAGCGGCGACCAGCCCTCCCGGTGCCCGTGCATCGCGTCGCTCAGCAGCCCCTTCAGCGACTGCGTGCCGAACCCGAACACCTGCGGCGACCAACGGCGTTCACGCACCCGGTCGACCTTGTGGGCGATGACGCCGAAGGGGTAGGCGCGGTGCCGGTTGGCGTACCCCTGCCGGATCATCAGGCGCTCCACGTCCTCGTAGATCTCGCGCAACGGGCGTCTTTCGCGCACCTCGCGCAGGATCAGTGCCCGGTGGTCGGCCAGATCGTCGAGCATCCGGTCGTGCAGCGGATTCGGGCCCAGGCAGCCCGAGTAGCCGATGTCCGCGGTGAATCCCCTGTGGACCGGGGCCATGTCGAGGATGAACGGCATCCCCGGCTCCAGCCGGCGGTCGGTGGGGAAGAACTGCAACGGCACCCTGAAGCCGGTGAACGCCGTACGGTCGCCGAACCAGGCGAACGGCAGATGGAACCAGTCGCGCACCCCGCGCTCGCGCAGCCAGGTCCGCTGCATCCGCGCCGCCTCGCGCTCCGTCACCCCCGGCCGCAGCCGGGCCGCGACCGCTTCCGCGCAGGCGTACGCGAGCCGCTGCACTTCCCTGAACCCCCGGAGCTCCGAGGCCTGTTCGGTCGAGACGCGCGAAGTCATGCCACCGTCCGTTCCCTGCCGTGTGCGGTACGTGCCCGTAACGTGACACTGATGAATGTGACAATGTCCGGCGGCTGCGTCAAGGGGTCGTGCCGGGCCTGTGGACAACCCCGCGGCGTACCCGTCCGGCCGGCTCCACCGGTCCGGCCCGCGTCGTCCTTCGTGGGGTGCCCCTACGGGGCCGTACGTCTGGAGGCTGACGGGAATCCAGCCGTCAGGTCTGACGACCGGTGTGGCGCGCGCCACTACCGTCGATGACGTGAATGTCATTGCGGCTGAAGGCCTGAGCAAGCGGTTCCCCCGGGTGACCGCGCTTGACCGGCTCTCCTTGGACATCGGCCCGGGTGTGACCGGGCTGGTGGGCTCCAACGGGGCCGGCAAGTCCACGTTGATCAAGATCCTTCTGGGTCTGTCCCCCGCGACCGAGGGCCGTGCCGAGGTGCTCGGCCTCGATGTCGCCACCAGCGGCGCCGCGATCCGGGAACGGGTCGGCTACATGCCGGAGCACGACTGCCTGCCGCCCGACGTCTCGGCCACCGAGTTCGTCGTGCACATGGCGCGGATGTCCGGTCTGCCACCCACGGCGGCCCGCGAACGGACCGCGGACACGCTGCGCCACGTCGGGCTCTACGAGGAGCGCTACCGCCCCATCGGCGGCTACTCGACCGGCATGAAGCAGCGCGTGAAACTGGCCCAGGCCCTGGTCCACGATCCGCAGCTGGTCCTTCTCGACGAGCCGACCAACGGCCTCGACCCGGTCGGCCGGGACGAGATGCTCGGCCTGATCCGCCGGATCCACACCGACTTCGGGATCTCGGTCCTGGTGACGTCCCACCTCCTGGGCGAACTGGAGCGCACCTGCGACCACGTCGTCGTGATCGACGGCGGATCGCTGCTGCGTTCCAGCTCCACCAGCGACTTCACCCAGACCACCACGACCCTCGCGGTCGAGGTCACCGACAGCGACACCCACCCCGACGGCACCGACGCGCTGCGGCGCGTCCTCACCGGCGCGGGCGTCACCCTGCTCGGCCTCGACGGGCTGGACACCCAGGGTCTGCCCGGGGCCGGCCACATCCTGCTCGTCGAGGCGACCGGCGAGGAGACCTACGACCTCGTGCGCGACAGCGTGGCGGACCTCGGGCTCGGCCTCGTCCGGATGGAACAGCGCCGTCACCACATCGCCGAGGTCTTCCGTACCGAGGGGGAACCGGCGGCACACGCCCAGGCCCCCGCCCCGGCCGTGCCGGCCGGGGCCGTACCGCAGAAGGGGAGCGGTCGCGATGAGCACTGAGACCGGCGCCGCGACCGGGAGCGAGACCTCCCGGATCCACAACATCGGCTACCGCGCCTACGACGGCCCGCGCCTCGGCCGCGCCTACGCACGACGGTCGCTCTACTCGCAGTCGCTGCGCGGCTCCTTCGGACTCGGCCGCTCGACCAAGTCCAAGGTGCTGCCCATGCTGCTGTTCGGCGTGATGTGCCTGGTCGCGGCGATCCTCGTGGCGGTCGCCATCGCGACCCCGAACTCGACGAAGCTGCCGATCAAGTACACCTCGTTCGCGATCTACCTCCAGGCCGTCATCGGCCTGTTCCTGGCCGCGCAGGCACCGCAGTCGGTCTCCAGGGACCTGCGGTTCAAGACCGTGCCGCTGTACTTCTCGCGGCCGATCGAGCGGGCCGACTACGTGCTGGCCAAGTTCGCCGCGATGGTCACGGCGCTGCTGGTGCTCACCGGCGCGCCGCTCGTCGTGCTGTACGTGGGCGCGCTGCTGGGGAAGTTCGACTTCGCGGACCAGACCACGTGGTTCGCCCAGGGGATGGTCTCGGTGGCCCTGCTCTCCGTGCTCTTCGCCGGTCTCGGCCTGGTCATGGCCGCGCTCACCCCGCGCCGCGGTTTCGGCGTCGCCGCCGTCATCGCGGTGCTGACCATCACCTACGGAGCGGTCAGCACCCTCCAGGGCATCGCCTGGTCCACCGGATCCACCGGCGCGGTGCCGTGGCTGGGACTGTTCTCACCGATCACGCTCGTCGACGGGGTGCAGACCGCGTTCCTCGGCGCGACGTCCGCCTTCCCCGGAGGGGAAGGCCCGGGGGCCGGGGCCGGAGTGGTCTACCTGATCGTTGTTCTCGCGCTCGTCACCGGCTCCTACGCCGTGCTGATGCGCCGCTACCGGAGGGTCGGGCTGTGACCACCATCGAGATCGACCACACGTCCCGCTGGTTCGGCAATGTGGTCGCCGTCAACGACGTGAGCATGACCGTGGGTCCGGGCGTGACCGGTCTGCTCGGCCCGAACGGCGCCGGCAAGTCCACGCTGATCAACATGATGGCCGGGTTCCTCGCCCCCTCGACGGGCGCGGTCACGCTCGACGGGCAGCCGATCTGGCGCAACGAGGCGGTGTACCGGCAGATCGGGATCGTGCCGGAGCGCGAGGGGATGTACGACTTCCTCACCGGGCGCGAGTTCGTGGTGGCCAACGCCGAACTGCATGGTCTGGGTGACGCCGAGGCGGCGGCCGCCCTGGCCACGGTCCAGATGGAGTACGCGCAGGACCGCAAGATCTCGACGTACAGCAAGGGCATGCGCCAGCGCGTGAAGATGGCCTCGGCGCTCGTGCACAACCCTTCGGTGCTCTTGCTCGACGAGCCCTTCAACGGTATGGACCCGCGTCAGCGGATGCAGCTCATGGACCTGCTGCGGCAGATGGGGGCGGAGGGCCGTACGGTCCTCTTCTCCTCCCACATCCTCGAAGAGGTCGAGCAGCTCGCCTCGCACATCGAGGTGATCGTGGCCGGCCGCCATGCCGCGTCCGGCGACTTCCGCAGGATCCGCCGGCTGATGACGGACCGTCCGCACCGCTATCTCGTGCGCTCCAGCGACGACCGCGCCCTGGCCGCCGCGCTCATCGCCGATCCGTCGACCGCCGGGATCGAGGTCGACCTCGGGGAGAACGCCCTGCGGATCCAGGCCGTCGACTTCGGCCGCTTCACCACGCTGCTGCCCAGGGTGGCGCGCGAGCAGGGCATCCGCCTGCTGACCGTATCCCCGTCCGACGAGTCCCTCGAATCGGTCTTCTCGTATCTCGTAGCGGCCTGAGTAGTGGCCTGAAAGGAGCGGTGACGTCATGTACGACCCCACCGTCGCCCGGCTCACCTACCGGGCCCTGCTCGGTCGGCGCCGGGCCGCCATCCTCTTCGTCCTGCCCGCCCTGCTGATCGTCATCGCGATCGCGGTACGGATGTTCGCGGGCGCGGACGACCAGGTGGCCTCGGACGTCCTGGGCGGATTCGCCATCGCCACCATGGTGCCGCTGATCGGCGTGATCGCCGGTACGGGTGCCATCGGTCCGGAGATCGACGACGGATCGATCGTCTATCTGCTGTCGAAGCCGGTGAAACGTCCCACGATCATCTTCACCAAGCTGATCGTGGCCGTCGCGGTGACCATGGTGTTCTCGGCGGTGCCGACGATGATCGCCGGACTGGTCCTCAACGGCAACGGCCAGCAGATCGCGGTGGCGTACACGATCGCGGCGCTGGTCGCGTCGATCGCGTACAGCGCGCTCTTCCTGCTGCTGGGCACGGTCAGCCGGCACGCGGTCGTCCTCGGGCTCGTGTACGCGCTGGTGTGGGAGGCCCTGTTCGGCAGCCTGGTGCCCGGCGCGCGCACGCTCAGCGTCCAGCAGTGGTCCCTGGCCCTGGCCGAGAAGACCGGCGGGGGCGGCACCATCACCTCGGACGTCGGTCTCCCGGCCGCGACCGTGCTGCTGATCGTGGTCACGGTCGTGGCGACCTGGTACGCGGGCCAGAAGCTGCGCACGCTGAAGCTCGCCGGCGAGGAGTGAGACCGCGGGTCCTGTGAAACCCCCGTTCCTTCCGGAACGGGGGTTTCCGCATATCGGACAGTCCTACGCGTGACTGTACGGATATCGGCTCGTTGTTCCAGTTGCGTGGAGGCACCTGGAATCCGTGGCGTCGTGGCTTTCGTGAAATCGAGGAAGGCCGATGCGGCGGGGCCGTGGCCCCGTCGGTCGGTCCATGAGTGAGTGGCAACCGTGAGCGTCCTCCGCCCCTGAAGCCCGGGGAGTGGGCCGCCCGTTCGTTCCCTCACGAAGGAAGATCCACCCATGCCCACGGAAGTGGCCCTGCTCGAATCACGCGCGCTGCGCATCGAACAGATGGGGCGTGTCGACGCCCTCGACAAGGTGAAGAGTCTTGTCATGCTCCCGGACGGAGTTCACGTTCGCACCGAGGACGTGGCGCGGTACTTCGAAGTATCCACAGGCGCCGTCAGGAGGCTGACCGACCGCCATCAGGAGGAGTTCACGGAGAACGGCATGCGGGTGCTCCGAGGCTCTGAGCTGCGGTCCTTCCATAGCGACATGATGTCGCTATGGGGTGGCGGGGAGGGGGAAAGTTATCCACAGGCAGCCACTCAGCTGCGCCTCTTCACCCGCAGGACCGTCCTCAACGTCGCCATGCTGCTTCGCGACAGCGACATCGCCCGATGCGTGCGTACGTATCTCCTCGACGTCGAACAGGACGCGCGCGCGGGATACGCCTCGCTCGAACACCGGGTCACCCGGGTCGAAAGCTGCCTGGCCGGTGTGGGTGCCGCTCTGCAGGAGCTCGGGCCGGTCCTCGGGCGGATGTCGCACCGGCTGGACAGCCTCGACCGGAGGCTTGAGGTCACTCATCAGGTGGTCGGCGCCATGAGCGTCCGGCTGACCGGGGTGTCCGACGACATCGCCCGGCTCGACGGGCGGATGGACGCGCTGGCCCGCGGCCTGAAGGACCTCAACCGCCGGAACAGGAACCGCTGAAACACCCCGGTGGCCGGTGCTGTCCCGACGCGTGTTCACCGGGCGCTCATCGCGCGCTCGCCGAATATGGGTGGCACCGGCCGCCGGGCACCGGGCACAGTGAACGGAGACGGCATACGCCGGACCGGCGTCCGCCGGGTGCGGCACCACAGACCGGGAGAGGAGCGCGACGATGACCGAGAGTCCGAGTCCGTCGAGCTCCCCACAGGGCATGCCCGAGCCGGCACCGGAGTAGTCAGCGACTGCTCCGCCGCGCCGCTCCGAGCAGCACGCCCGGGGCGGCCGTTCCGCGCGGTGCGCGCGGCCGCCCTCCCGGAGGATTGGCCGAGTGGTAAGGCAGCGGCTTGCTAAGCCGTCGTCGGGGCCGTGAACCCCGCGCGCGTTCGATCCGCGCATCCTCCGCCGAAGGCCCGCCGGCCGCCGGTACCTACAGCAACTGCTCCAGGGCGACCGCGATGCCGTCGTCCTCGTTGGACGCGGTGACCTCGTGAGCCACGGCCTTCAGATCGTGGTGGGCGTTGGCCATGGCCACGCCGTGCCGGGCCCAGGCGAACATCGGGATGTCGTTCGGCATGTCGCCGAAGGCGATGGTGTCCGCCGCCTTCACGCCCAGCCGGCGTGCGGCCAGCGACAGACCGGTCGCCTTGCTGAGGCCGAGCGGCAGGATCTCCACGACGCCCGGACCCGCCATGACCACGTCCACCAGATTGCCGACCGCGGCCCGCGCGGCCTTCGCCAGTGCGTCGTCGTCCAGTTCCGGATGCTGTATGTACACCTTGTTCAGCGGGGCGGACCACATCTCGGAGGCGTCCTTGACGGGGACGGCGGGCAGCGGTCCCTCCTGGACGCGGTATCCGGGACCGACCAGCACCTCGCCGTCGAGCCCGTCGCGGCTCGCGGCCAGGGCCAGCGGGCCGACCTCGGCCTCGACCTTGGACAGGGCGAGCCCGGCGAGCTGGCGGTCCAGCGTCAGCGAGGTCAGCAGCCGGTGCTCGCCCGCGTGGTAGACCTGCGCGCCCTGGCCGCAGACCGCGAGGCCCTCGTAGCCCAGGTCGTCCAGGATGTGCCGGGTCCACGGGACGGCCCGGCCGGTGACGATGATGTGCGCCGCACCGGCCGCGGTCACCGCGGCCAGTGCGGCGCGCGTGCGCCCGGAGACCGTGTCGTCGCCACGCAGCAGCGTGCCGTCGAGGTCGGTCGCGACGAGCTTGTACGGGAAGGTCACTTGGCGACCGGCTCCAGCAGCTCGCGCCCGCCCAGATACGGCCGCAGCACCTCGGGCACCCGCACCGAACCATCGGCGAGCTGGTGGTTCTCCAGGATCGCCACGATCGTGCGCGGGACGGCGCAGAGCGTGCCGTTCAGCGTGGCCAGCGGCTGGAGGACCTTCTTGCCGTCGCGGTTGTCCCGCATCCGCACGGAGAGCCGGCGGGCCTGGAAGCCGTCGCAGTTGGACGCGGAGGTCAGCTCGCGGTACTTGCCCTGGGTCGGGATCCACGCCTCGCAGTCGAACTTCCTGGACGCCGAGGCGCCCAGGTCGCCGGTGGCGACGTCGATGACCTGGAAGGGCAGGCCCAGCGCGGTGAGCCACTGCTTCTCCCAGTCCAGGAGGCGCTGGTGCTCGGCCTCGGCGTCCGCCGGGTCGACGTACGAGAACATCTCGACCTTGTCGAACTGGTGGACCCGGAAGATGCCGCGGGTGTCCTTGCCGTACGTGCCGGCCTCGCGGCGGAAGCAGGGGGAGAAGCCGGCGTAGCGCAGCGGCAGCCTGTCCGCCTCGATGATCTCGTCCATGTGGTACGCGGCGAGCGGGACCTCGGAGGTACCGACCAGGTAGTAGTCGTCCTTCTCCAGGTGGTACACGTTCTCCGCGGCCTGACCGAGGAAGCCGGTGCCCTCCATGGCGCGCGGGCGGACCAGCGCGGGGGTGAGCATCGGAATGAAGCCGGCCTCGGTGGCCTGGGCGATCGCCGCGTTGACGAGGGCGAGCTCCAGCAGCGCGCCCACGCCCGTGAGGTAGTAGAAGCGGGAGCCGGACACCTTGGCGCCGCGCTCCATGTCGATCGCGCCGAGCGCCTCGCCGAGCTCCAGGTGGTCCTTGGGCTCGAAGCCCTCGGCGCCGAAGTCGCGGATGGTGCCGTGCGTCTCCAGGACGACGAAGTCCTCCTCGCCGCCGACCGGCACGTCCGCGTGGACGATGTTGCCGAGCCGCAGCAGCAGGCTCTTGGTCTCCTCGTCGGCCTCGTTCTGGGCGGCGTCGGCCGCCTTGACGTCGGCCTTGAGCTGCTCGGCCCGCTTCAGGAGCTCGGCGCGCTCCTCGGGAGTGGCCTTGGAGACGAGTTTGCCGAGCGATTTCTGCTCGGAACGGAGTTCGTCGAACCGGACCCCGGACGACCTGCGCCGTTCGTCGGCGGAGAGAAGGGCGTCGACGAGGCCGACGTCCTCTCCACGGGCGCGCTGGGAGGCGCGAACACGGTCGGGGTCCTCACGAAGCAGGCGAAGGTCAATCACCCCTCCAGGCTACCGGTGTCGGCTTCCCCCACTCGAACCGATATCTCCAAGCGTGTCACTTTGCCCGAATTGCCGGTATTGGTAATGCTGGGGATGGATTCTGCGGTGCGGCGCGTGTGATCCCGTCGAGGGTGCGCGTGATCCCGTCAAGAAAGAGATCCATTTCCCCTAAATGGGGCAGAAAGGCCGAGTGTCTTGACGTACCGGCCTTGAGTGAAGGGGCAGTTGGCCGCCGCTTGTCCACAGGGGTGGAAGGTGGGTGGGGGTTATCCACAGGCTGTGAGCAAGGTCTGTGGACATGGAGGAGATCATTCCGAAAAGGGGGTCAGGTGCCATGGATTCACGATTCAAACCCCGATCGCGCACTCGTTCGGGTGGGAATTGCTCGCCCTAAAGAGTTGATCAAGGGAATTCCGCTGACAAGAGGTGACCCGTCGCCCTGTGGGCCGGTCCAGACGGACTGGGCGGATTTGTCGACCATGTCGCCTTGCGGTGTCGACTTGTCCCCAGGTCGAACCCCGGGCCTGTGGATAACTTTCCCCATCGGGTCATCGGGTGATCGCATCGGCTGCGGGGGCCGGCGTTCCGCAGGCGTACGCGCAGCAGCGCGCCGCCTGCGGGGAGAGATCAGGCCCGGCCGTCCTGGTTGCGCAGCAGCCAGTCGGATGCCTCGGTGAACTCCGCGTCCGAGGTGCCCGCGCGGAGCGGACGGACATCCTCCGGGCTCACTCCGGCCCGGGGATAGGAGCCGAGGAACCGCACGTTCGGGCAGATCCGCTTCAGCCCCATCAGCGCCTCCCCGACCCGCCGGTCGGAGATGTGTCCCTCGGCGTCCACCGCGAAGCAGTAGTTGCCGATGCCCGCGCCCGTCGGCCGGGACTGGATCAGCATCAGGTTCACCCCGCGCACCGCGAACTCCTGGAGCAGTTCGAGCAGGGCGCCCGGGTGGTCGTCCCCGAGCCAGATCACGACCGACGTCTTGTCCGCGCCCGTGGGCGCCGAGGGGCGCGCCGGGCGGCCCACCAGGACGAAGCGGGTCTGCGCGTTCTCCGCGTCATGGATCTCGGTCACCAGCGGTTCCAGGCCGTACGTCGCCGCCGCGAACTCACCCGCGAAGGCGGCGTCGTACCGCCCCTCCTGCACCAGCCGCGCCCCGTCCGCGTTGGACGCGGCCGACTCCCAGACGGCCTGGGGGAGATGGGCCGCCAGCCAGTTGCGCACCTGCGGCTGCGCGGCCGGGTGCGCGGTGACCGTCTTGATGTCCGACAGCTTGGTCCCCGGCCGCACCAGCAGCGCGAACGTGATGGACAGCAGCACCTCGCGGTAGATCATCAGCGGTTCCCCGCTGGTGAGCTGGTCGAGGGTGGTGGTGATGCCGCCCTCGACGGAGTTCTCGATCGGTACGAGGGCGGCGGCGGCCGTGCCGTTGCGCACCGCGTCCAGGGCCGCCGGCACGGACACCATCGGGACGAGCTCGCGGGTGGCGGCCTCCGGGAGCGTACGGAGGGCGACCTCGGTGAAGGTGCCTTCGGGGCCGAGATAGACGTAGCGCGTGGCGGACATACCGTCACCCTAATGCGCGCCGGTACCTCCGGGATCCGGAACGCCGCACGCCCGCGCCGCTCAGGACTCCAGGAGCCGCTGCCCCACGTACTCCCCCTCCGCCGCGCCGCCCGGCACCGCGAAGAGACCGCTCGCCTCATGGCGGAGGAAGGGCGACAGCGCGTCGCCCCGGTCGAGTTTCCGCTGCACGGTGACGAATCCGCGCAGCGGATCCGCCTGCCAGCAGATGAACAGCAGCCCCGCGTCCGGGGTGCCGTCCGTGGCCACCCCGTCGTGGTACGAGAACGGTCGGCGCAGCATGGCCGCGCCGCTGTTGCGCTCCGGCGAGGAGATCCGGGCGTGCGCGTTGTCCGGGATCAGGAGCTTCCCGTCGGGGCCCGTCCGGTCCAGGTCCATCGGGGTGGTCTCGGTGCCTCCGCTGAGCGGTGCGCCGTCCGACTTGCGCCGTCCGATGATCCGCTCCTGCCGTTCCACCGACAGCTTCTCCCAGTCGTCGAGCAGCATCCTGATGCGGCGGACCACCGCGTAGGAGCCGCCCGCCAGCCAGGCGTACCGGGTGTCGGCGGTCTGTGCGGGGACGAAGATCCGCCGGTCGAAGTCGCTGTCGGAGGGCTTCGGGTTGCCGGTGCCGTCGATCTGGCCCATGAGGTTGCGCGCGGTCATGGGGGTGGCGGTGGCACCGGGGGTGCGGTTGAAGCCGTTCATCTGCCAGCGCACGGTGGCCGTCGAACCGGCCTCCTTCTGCACGGCGCGCAGCGCGTGGAAGGCGACGAGCGCGTCATCGGCACCGATCTGCACCCAGAGGTCGCCGTTCGAGCGGGCGCTGTCGAGGTGGTCGGAGGAGAAGGGCGGCAGCGGGTCGAGTCCCGGCGGACGGCGGTCCGTCAGGCCCGTGCGTTCGAAGAAGGTGGCGCCGAAGCCGAAGGTGACGGTCAGCGAGGAGGGCCCGGCGTCCAGCGCGATCCCCGTGTCGTGGCCGGTGCCGTCGGCCGCCGCCCCCGTGGCAGGTTCGCCCGCCATCAGCCGCTGGGCGGTCGCCGACCAGCGGCGCATCAGCGCGGCGGCCTCCTTGCGCCCGGCTCCGGGGGCCAGATCGAAGGCGATGAGATGGCCCCGGGCCTGAAGTGGGGTGGTGATCCCCGGTTGATGTTTCCCGTGAAACATCACCTCGGTGGAGCCGACGGAGGTGAGGGCGGTCGGCTCCTCGTCCTGGGTCAGGGCGTGCCCGGTGGCGCCGCCGGCCGCCCCGAGGACGAGCCCGGCCGCGCCTGCCGCCCCGGCGGTGCCGAGCAGCCGACGCCGGGAGAGCGCGCCGGTCGTCTCGCCGGCGCCGTTCGACGCGGGGGTGCCGCTGTCCGTGCCGCGCGGCCCGCCGGTGCGGGTCTTTCCGTTCTGTGGGTTCACGGTGGTGCTCAGCCGATCTTCACGTTCTTGTCGACCGTGACCTGGTCGATCTCCGAGGTGCGGACGGTGACCGAGACGTTCCAGTCGCCCGCCATGGGGAGCTGGACGCCGCTGGAGGTCCAGTGGCCCTCGGCCAGTCGGACGGGGGCGGCCGGGAGCGGGCCGATGTCCTTGGACGTCAGGGTGAAGGCCAGTTTCACCTCGGGGACGTCCATGGCCTTCTTGTCGGTGTCCTCGATCCAGAGGTGGACCGAGTTGGTGCCGGTGCGTCCGGGGTCCACTTCCAGGCGGACGGTGCCCTTGCCGTTCCGGCCGCCCGTGTCGAAGGGCAGGGAGAGGGCGACCGGCTCGCTCGCGGCGGGGGCGCTGGCGGCCGGCGCCGAGGCACGGGCCTCCTCCTCGGTGCGGCCGGGCTCGGTCGAGGTCAGGACGGTGGTCACCGCCAACAGGGCCACGGCCACACCGACCTCCGCCAGGACCGAGCGCCGCAGCCCGGACCGGTCCGGGTCGGCGTCGCGTATCCGCTTCTTCTCGGCGGTCGCCACGGCGGCCTGCTGCCGGGCGAGCTGAGCGGCCCGCGCGGGGTCGTCGGAGGCGGACGCGGCGGGATCCTCGGGGACCGATGCGCCTTCCGTGACGGCGGCCGGGCCCTGCCCGGACGGCGCGTCCGCCCGCGCGCCGGAATCGGCCGCGGTGCCCGGGTCCGCCTGCGACGCGTCCGGGTGGGCCTGCGCCGGGGTCTCCGCGTCCGCCGCGGTCTCCGTACGCACGTCAGGACCGGAATCCGCCCCCGTGATCAGCCGCCCGGTCCACCGGCGGGAGATCCAGGCGACGCCGACCAGGACGGCGACGAGCCCGACCTTGACCATCAGCAGTTGCCCGTACCCCGTGCCGGTCAGCGCGGACCAGGAGCCGACCTGGCGCCAGGACTGGTAGATCCCGGTGGCGGTGAGCACGAGCACGCTGCCGAACGCGATGCCGGAGAAGCGCCGTACGGCGGAGGCCGGCAGGTCCGGGGCGCGGTACAGCGCGACCAGCAGGGCCGTGAGTCCGCCCAGCCAGGCGGCGACGGCGAGCAGGTGCAGCACGTCGACGGGCATGGCGATGCCCGGCTGGAGACCGGCCGAGGCGTGTTCGGCGAGCGCCCAGGTGCCCGCGATGCCGGCGGCGACGACCGTGCCGCCGATGGCGAGCCCGAAGGTGAGGTCCTTCTTCTCGCGTGCGTCCTCGCGCTTGGCGTACGCGCCGAACAGCACCGCGACGAACAGCGCGCTCGCGCCGAGCAGCAGCAGCCGCGAGACGAGCGCCGCGCCGGGCTTGGTGTCGAGGACGGCCTTCAGTCCGTCGAGGTCGAAGGCGTCGCCGAGCTTTCCGGAGCCGGTGTACGGGTTGCGCAGCATCAGCATCACGAGGGTGGCCGCGGTGAGGGTCAGCCAGCCGCGCACGACGAGGCGCTGGAGTGGTCGCGAACCGGCCCCGCGCTGCCAGCACGCCAGGACGAACGCGGCGCCGCCCGCGAGCAGGATGAACCCGGCGTAGGCGGCGTAGCGGGCGATGCCGTAGAGCGTGCCGACGAGGCCGCCGCCGGCCTCGGTGTCCGGAAGGGCGACGGTGGTCTCGGAGGGGGCTCCGATGGAGAAGGTGAAGGCGCCGGAGACCGGGTGGCTGTCGGCGGAGACCGCCTGCCAGGCCACGGTGTACGTGCCGTCGGGGAGCCCGGCGTGCAGCGCGACGCCGTACGTCACGGTGGAGCCGGCCGACAGGTCGCGCGGGGCGGCCTCGGTGTCGGCCCGCTTGCCGTCGGGGTCCAGGATCCTGATGGAGTCCTTGCCCATGGCGACCTGCTCGGAGAAGGTCAGCGTGATCTCTTTGGGCGCGGTGGCGACCACGGCCCCGTCCTGCGGGTCGCTTCCGGTCAGGGCGGCGTGCGCCGACGCGGGGCCCGCGAAGGCCAGCAGCAGTGCGAACACGGCGCCGGCCAGGGCGGCGACGAGCCCGGTGAGGGCGAGCGGCCGGTGCCGCGGCGGCGTGGACGGCCCGAAGGGCGGGGCGGTGGCTGTCATGGTCGTCGGTCCCTCACTGCTTCTTCGGGTTGTGGGTGGTCTCCTTCACGGGAAGGTCGACCTTGAGGGGGCCGGCCTTCTCGAAGTGCAGTTCCACGGGCACGGTGTCGCCCTGCTTGGGCTGTTCCTTGAGCTTGGCGAACATGATGTGGTTCCCGCCGCGTTCGAGGTCGAGTTCCCCGCCCGCGGGCACGTCGAAGGACGTCACCATCCGCATGACCTGGTTCTTCGTCTCGTGGATGGTCACGTCGTCCGAGAGCGGGCTGGTCACGGAGGTGAGCCGGTCGGCCGCGCCGCCGCTGTTGCGGACGACGAGGAAGCCGGCCGCCATGTCGCTGACGGGCTGGGGCATGAACGCGCCGGTGACCTTCAGGTCCGGCGTGCCGTCCGTGGCCGAACACCCCGCCATGGTCAGGCCGGTGGAGAGGGCCAGGACCCCGGCGAGGACGGTACGGCGGGTCACGGGTTCTCCCCCACGACGAGCTTGGGGAGGTCCTTGGTGTAGTCGTCGGGCGTGGTGTCCTCGCTGTAGAGGACGTATCCCTTGTCGGTCTTCGGGGAGAACGCGATGACCTGCGAACCGTGCATCGAGACGACGGTGCCGTCCTTCTCCTTCTTCGGCGCGTCGATGCCGATGCCGATCTGCCGGGCGCCCGCCTGGATGGTGGGGAAGTCGCCGGTCAGGCCGATGAAGGACGGGTCCTGGGCCTTGAGCCAGGTGCCCAGCGATGTCGGGGTGTCCCGCTCCGGGTCGGTGGTGACGAAGACGACCTGGAGCTTGTCCTGGTCGGCCTGGGGCAGCGACTTCTTGGCGATCGCGATGTTGCTCATGATGAGCGGGCAGACGTCGGGGCAGTTGGTGTAGCCGAAGTAGATGAGCGTCGGCTTGCCCTTGGTCCGCTCGCGCAGGTCGTACGTCTTGCCGTGGGTGTCGGTGAGGACGAGGTTCGGCTTGGTGAACGGCTGGTCGAGCACCGTCGCGGCCTTCGTCTTCGCCTCCACCGAGACATCGGCGACCGGCTTCTTGCTCTCGTCGTCGCTGCCGCCGCAGGCGGACAGGGTGAGGGCCGCCACGGCGACGAGCGCCGCGGCGAACACAGACTTCTTAACCATGGAGCACTGTTTCCTGGTGGGTCGGTGGTACGGGGGTGGGGCACGGGGCCCGTCCGGTCCAACGGGCCGGACGGGCCCCGCGAGTGATCAGGCGCTGCGGCGACGGCCGGCCAGGACGCCGAAGGCGACGCCCGCGACACCGATGACGATGCCGACGATGCCGAGCACCCGGGCCGTGGTGTCGCTGGAGGAGCCCGACGACGCGGTGGTCTGCTCGCTCTTGGCGTCCTTGGCCGAGGTGTCCGCGTGGGAGCCGGACGCGGCGGTGGCGCCCTTCGCCTCGTCGGCGGGCGCGCTCAGCCGAAGGACCGGCGCGGGGCTCTCCGGCTCCTCGCCGTCGGCCTTCGGGGCCTCGATCCAGCGCACGACCTCCTTGTTGTCGTACGTCTGGATCGCCTTGAACACCAGCTGGTCGACGTCCTCCGGCAGCGGGCCGACGGAGAGCGGGAACTGCTGGAAGCGGCCCGCGCCGATCTTGCCGTCGGCGGACGCGGTCCAGGTGACCTTGGAGACGGCCTCGTTGATCGTCTTGCCGTGCATCTCCAGCGGCTTGGCGAGCTTGCTCTTGGTGACGTCGATCTTCCAGCCCGGCACGGGCTGCGGCATCACGGAGGCCAGCGGGTGGTCGGTCGGGAAGTTGACCTCGACCTTGACCGTCGAGGCGTCGTCGCGCTCGTTGGGGACCTTGAAGTTGATGACGGCGTAACCGCCCTTGGCGGCCTCGCCCTGCGGCTGGACGCCGACGTGGGCCGAGGCCGTACCGGCGAGCAGCAGCACGGTGGTCGCGGCGACGCCGCCGGAGAGGGCGATGCGGGAGAGCTTCATGGCAGGGATCACTCCACTGAGGCACGTAGGAAGGGTGCGCCGGCGCGCGGGTGCGCGCCGGTATCGCGACACCTCTTCCGCACGAGCGGTGCTACGGGCCGGGCCGTCCGGCACCGGAGGTGCGGGCGGGGCGCGTGCGTCGTGGGGCGGGTGTCGCGTCAGGCGGCGAGGGCGAACGCCGTGGGCGGCCCGCGCCTGATCACCAGATGCTGGAGCGGATCCCCGGCCGCCGGGGGCGGGGCGTCCGTGGCGGTACGGGGGGTGCGCGGCCCGGTCGTCGGGCAGCCGGGCAGGCCGGCGCGGAGCGCCGACACCAGGAAGAGCGCGGCGCGCAGGGCGCGCAGCCGGGCCCCGGCCGCCATCTGCTGGGCGCCCTGGGCGGAGAGCCGGGCCAGCCGGAAGAGGGCGATCTCGCCCCGCCGCAGCAGCCAGCCGGTGGCCAGCGCGGCCAGCAGATGGCCGAGCAGCATGGGCAGGCTCGGCAGGATTCCGGCGAGGCCGGCCACGGTGGAACCGGCTGCGGAGCCGCCGGCGCCCGCCGTGTGCTGGTGGGCCTGGGCGGCCACCGACAGCGGGTCGACGCCCGCGGTGGTGACGATGCGGCGGGCGTCGGCGGCGGTCAGCTGCGCGGGCCCGGCTCCGCAGACGATGCTCGCCGCGAGCCGGATCAGCGGGTCCTCACCGGACGCGGTGCGGGGCGACGCGGTGTGCGTCCCCAGTCCGAACAGCGTGTGGAGGGCGATCTGTCCGCCCGCCAGGGCCGTGGCGATGGACGGCAGCGCGCGTTCCCGTCCGGCGAGGGGGACGGCCACCGCGAGGATCCCGAGGAACCCGGCGAGCAGCGTCCACCACGGGACGAGCGCACAGGCGGCCAGCGCATGTCCGGCGGCGGACAACGCGACGCAGACCGCGGCGAACACCGCGGCCCTCAGCAGCCGCATACCGGCTCCGGCGCGTCCCACACGACTAGACATGGCCGGGCCATCATCGCACCCGGCCCCCCGCCTCCGGAGGGCAGGTCCGGAAGGTCGCCTTCCGCCCGAAAGGGTGCGGGCCGGACCGTTCGGACCGCATACGGACGGGGCAGAAGAGGTTCCGTGGGCCGGGAATGCACACGTGTGGCATGTCCGGGTATCCGCCGAATGAGCGGTCTCACACCCCGCCCGTGCTTATCAACGGCACGGCGCGGCAATACGTATCGGTATGTCGAGCCGCAGCCAGGAGGCTGGAGCATGAGCATCTGGTGGTCACTCCATTTGCGGCGCGAGGCCGCGAGCGTCCCGCTCGCCCGCCGGTTCCTGCTCGGCACGATGGAGTCGGCGGGCGTGGACCCGGACGTCTCCTTCGATCTGTCGCTCGCCCTGAGCGAGGCCTGCGCCAACGCCGTCGAGCACGGCGGGGCCCGCCGGGACGCGGACGGCGGCGAGGACGGCCGGGACGGCTGGGAGGAACCTTCCGCCACCGCCTGCGGGCAGTACCGGGTCACCGCCTATCTGGACGGCGAGATGTGCCGGATCGAGGTCGCGGACTCCGGACCGGGTTTTCCCGCCCGGCGCGCGCGGGCGCGCGGCGCCGGCTCCCGGGGCGCCGGTACGTGCGGGGCGCAGTGCGCCGACCACGCCTCGCTCACCGCCGAGGACGGCCGGGGGCTCTGTCTCATCGAGCAGCTCGCCGACCACGTCCACTTCGGCAACCGGCCGGGGCACGGCGGCGCCGTGGTCAGCTTCGACAAGGTCCTGAAATGGCGGGAGGGCGCCCTGCTCATGGTGTCCTGAGCGGGGCGCCCTCCGGCGCGGTGACGTCAGCCCTTGAGCGCGGCCATCCACGCCTCGACCTCGTCGGCCTGCCGCGGCAGCTGGTCCGAGAGGTTCCGGTTGCCGTCCTCGGTGACGAGGATGTCGTCCTCGATCCGGACGCCGATGCCGCGGTACTCCTCGGGGACGGTCAGGTCGTCGGCCTGGAAGTAGAGACCGGGCTCGACCGTCAGGCACATGCCCGGCTCCAGCGTCCCGTTGACGTACGACTCGGTGCGCGCGGCGGCGCAGTCGTGGACGTCCATGCCCAGCATGTGACCGGTGCCGTGCAACGTCCAGCGGCGCTGGAGGCCCAGCTCCAGGACCTTCTCCACGGTCAGATCGCCCAGCAGGCCCCACGCGACGAGCTTCTCGGTGAGCACGCGCTGCGCGGCGTCGTGGAAGTCGCGGTAGTCGGCGCCCGGCTTCACCGCGGCGATCCCGGCCTCCTGCGCCTCGTACACCGCGTCGTAGATCTTGCGCTGGAGCGGCGTGAACGTGCCGTTGATCGGCAGGGTCCGGGTGACGTCGGCGGTGTAGAGGTCGTTGGTCTCCACACCGGCGTCCAGCAGCAGCAGCTCGCCCGCCCGCACCGCGCCGTCGTTGCGCACCCAGTGCAGGGTGGTGGCGTGCGGTCCGGCGGCGCAGATCGAGCCGTAGCCGATGTCGTTGCCCTCGATGCGGGCGCGCAGGAAGAACGTGCCCTCGATGTAGCGCTCGCTGGTCGCCTCGGCCTTGTCGAGGACCTTGACGACGTCCTCGAAGCCGCGCGCGGTGCTCGCGCAGGCCTTCTCCAGCTCGGCGATCTCGAAAGCGTCCTTGACCAGGCGGGCCTCGGAGAGGAAGACCCGCAGCTCCTCGTCGCGCTCGGCGGTGACCTTGTCCGTCAGCGCGGACTCGATGACGGCGTCGTGGCCCCGGACGACGCGGACCGGGCCGGTGGCCTCGGTGAGCGCGGCGGGCAGTTCGCGGACGTCCTTCGCGGGGATGCCCAGCAGCTGCTCGGCCTCGGCGAGGGAGTGCCGGCGGCCGACCCACAGCTCGCCCTGGCCGTCGAGCCAGAACTCGCCGTTCTCCCGGTTCGAGCGGGGCAGCAGATAGACGGTCGCCTCGTGGCCGTCGCCCGTCGGCTCCAGGACGAGGACGCCGTCCTGCGTCTGGTCGCCGGTGAGGTACGCGTACTCGGTCGAGGCGCGGAAGGCGTACTCCGTGTCGTTGGACCGGGTCTTCAGCCGGCCGGCCGGGACGACCAGCCGCTCGCCGGGGAAGCGGGCCGACAGGGCGGCGCGGCGGTCGGCGGTGTGACCGGCCTGGGCGATCGGCTCCAGGCCGTGCAGCTCGGTGTCGGCCCAGCCGGACTTCATGCTCGCGGCGAGCTCGTCGGAGACGCCCGGGTACAGGCCGTTCTTCCGCTGCTTGACCGGTTCGGTCTCTTCGGATTCCGGGTTCTCCGGGTTCTCCGGGATGAGCTCCTCAGACACGACTCTGTCTCTCCTTGATACGACGCTGGACCCCCTCCATCGTACGGGCGTACGGAAGGGGGCCCAGGGCCGGAAGACCTCTTACACGCGGAGGCGGCGGCGGGCCCGGGGGCGGGTGGGGCGTCAGTCGAAACGGGCGGCGAGCAGGACCACGTCCTCGGTCTCGTCGCCCCGGTCGATCCCGTCGGGCAGCACGGCGCGCACCACGTGGTCCGCGACCGACGCGGCGTCGTGGCGCAGCGCCCTCGGAACGCTCGCCGCCGCCGAGTGCAGCCGGGCGAAGGCCCGGTCGGTCGAGCCGCCGCTGCGGCGCAGCAGCCCGTCGGTGTACAGCAGCACGGTCTCGCCGGGGGCCGGGGTGATCTCCACGCTCGGCGCCTCCCAGCAGGACAGCATGCCCAGCGGGGCGGAGAGCGTGGTCTCGACGAACTCGGTGCGCCGCTCACCGACGATCAGCGGCGGGGTGTGCCCGGCCCCGGCCAGCAGGATCTTGCGGCGGGTGGGCTCGCAGTAGGCGAAGAGCGCGGTGGCGGAGCGGGCCGGTTCGGTCAGCCGCATCAGCAGTTCGAGGTCGGACAGGACGGCGACCGGGTCCTCGCCCTCCATCACCGCGTACGCCCGCAGGCCGGCGCGCAGCCGGCCCATGGCGGCCAGGGCGCTGGGACCGGAGCCGCCGGCGGATCCGACGGCCAGACCGAGCGCCCCCTCCGGCAGGGCCAGCGCGTCGTACCAGTCGCTGCCGCTCTGCGCCGCCGCGTGATGGCGTACGGCCAACTGGACGCCCGGCACCCGGGGCAGCCGGCTGGGCAGCAGTTCCTCGGTGACGGTGGCGACGTCGGCCCTGGCCCGTTCCAGCTCCAGCAGCCGGGCAAGGTGCTCGGAGGCGTAACCGGCGTAGAGGCCGACGAGGTGGCGCTGGCGCTCCAGCGGTTCGGCCGGCTCGTCGTAGAGCCAGACGGCGGCGGCGAGGGCGCCGGTCCGTTCGGTGGTGAGCGGCTGGGTGTAGCTGGCGGCGTAGCCGAGCCGGGAGGCGACCTCGCGTCTGAGGGGGTCCAGGGAGGGGTCGCCGAGCAGATCGGGGGCGGCGGACGCGGTGTCGGCGTCCGGCAGGCCGTCGAGGATCCGGCCGTACGAGGTGGCGGCGCGCGGCACCGTCTCGATCTGGCCGAGCTCGGCGTGGGCCAGTCCGAGACCGACGGTGGAGACGGGACCCCGGCGGTCGGACGGCTCGAAGGCGATCAGTCCGCGCCGGGCGCCGACGAGGGCGGCCCCGGCTTCGAGCGTTTCGCGCAGGGCGCTGTCGAGGGTGCTGGTTCTGGCCAGCCGCTCGGTGAGTTCGTGGAGGGTGGTGAGGTCGGAGACCCAGCCCGCCAGGCGGTCCTGGATGAAGGCGCCGGGGGCGGCGGGCACTTCTGACAGCGGCCCGGCAGTGTGCGTCGAAACCGGAACTGTGGGATCGATTCCAGCCACTTTCGGCAGGTGTGGGGCGCTCATGGTCGCCGGCTTTCCGACTGGTGTGATTCGTCGAATAGCATCGCAAACCCCCATGTCATTCTGCGCCGCTATCAATGCATCCACATGTACACGTACAAGTAAGGCGATGTCCAGCATTGTCCCTGCGGGATTGCTGGTGTCCACGTGGCAAGTAAGTTGGCCAAAAAATGCACCCCGCGACAGGTATTTGCGGTCGACTGACTCTGCTCGACGGGGGTTGCCCGTGGGGTGAAGACCTGGGGAGCGTCATTCCGGGTGTGCTGGGTACGTTCTTCGTTGGACGGCCAGAGGTGGTGGTGATCACCTCCGGAACCTGGCGGCGGGCCCGGACGTCCTCTCCTGTGACGGCCACGCCCCACCCCCGAGTGGCGAGGTCGCACCACGGACGGCAGGCGCGGCACACGCCCTGCACCTCGCCACGATCCCGACCCGGAACCGGCTCGATTCGGCTCAGCACAGCTCACGCGCGGTACCCACGACCGACCCGTACCCAAAGCTCGATGAGCATGCACGGACAGTGAAGACACGCGCACGTGACGTCACGGGCGCGTGGTGTGATGTGGAACCACGGCGTTCATCGGCGTTCAACGGAAAGGAACGAGCGCTCATGCGCGAGATCCTCGGAAGGCGACGCAGGCTCCGGCCCGGACGCGGAAGCGGGCCGGCCCGGCTCGACGCGGCCCTGACCTGTGCCACCGCTTGGCAGTGGCCCGTGCTCCCCGGTGCGGGGCTCTGGCAGACCTCCGGCCGTGACGAGCGCGGCCGGGCCTGCGCCTGCCCGGATCCCGAATGCGCCGTGCCCGGCGCGCACCCCTTCGACCCCGAACTCCTCGCCGCGACGACCGACGCCCGGATGGTGCGCTGGTGGTGGACGAAGCGGCCGGCCGCGCCGGTCCTGCTGGCCACCGGCGGCCGGGCGCCGTGCGCCCTGAGCCTGCCGGCCGTCGCCGGCGCCCGGGCCCTGGCCGAGCTGGACCGGATGGGCGTGCGGCTGGGGCCGGTCGTGGCCACCCCCACCCGCTGGGCGCTGCTCGTCGCCCCGTACAGCCTGGAACGGCTCGGTGAGCTGCTGTACGCGCAGGACTGGGTGCCCAGCTCGCTGCGGTTCCACGGGGAGGGCGGCTATCTGGTCCTCCCGGCCTCGGTGATCGGGACGGGGCAGGTGCGCTGGGAGCGGGCGCCGGAGCGGGAGGACCGGCGGGGCGCCCGTGGCGGTGCGCGGCCGGCCGGGGCGGCGCCCTGGCTCCCGGACGTGGGCACGGTGCTGGACGCGCTCGTCGAAGCCGGTACCGGAGCCCCGGACGGCGGCAGCCGGCTGTCGTACTGACCGGAGCGGACCGCGCCGAATTCCGTCGTACCGTCAGGAACGGCCCCCCGTCAGGAACGGCCCCCCGTCAGGAACGGCCCCGTCAGGAACGGCCTCCCTCCGGCAGACCACCGCGACCGGGAAATTGAGCAGCGGACGGGGCCGCTTCTGATCTCTTTCTGTTCTTCTTGAAGCGGTTCTTGAGTGGCGTCTTCTCGGTCCGCTTCTTCTTGAGGCGTTTTCCTTACCGAACGCGGTCGGATCTCGTGTACGCCGCGACGGGAACGGGTGAACCGGGCCGGACGAATCGGGCATGCAAAGTCTGCCGGTGCAAAGTCCGCCGGTGCTCCGATTTCTGACGCCTCTTCCGCAGGGCGTTCGCATTGCTGTCGAAGGTCTCTTCGGTTCCCGTCCCCGGGACATTCCGGCCGCAGGGGCTCCCGGTGCTTTCTGTCCGATTCCGAGCGGTCCTGTCGCCGATCGGGCGGGGTGTCGACGCCGAGTCCAACAGTGCTTCGGGAGCGGCGGGTTGACGTCCCGAGGTGGTCGTAGGGCGTCCGGGGCAGCCGGAAGAGTGCGAGGAGCGGAGATGAGGGGGCGGCGCGCCCCGGGTGCGAGCGGGGGCTGCGCGGACAGCGTGCTCCCGGCCTGTGCGCGGCTCGCGCGCCGCCCGGTGCGCCGTGTGTGCGCCGGGTCCGGGCATGAGGATGCCCGATCGCTGGCGACGGGGGATGCACCAGCGACCGGGCTTCTAGAACGGTAACAAGAGATCTGCCGTTCGCAAATTCGATCTCGTGTATTCGGACAGCGATTTACCGGTCGGTACGGGCGACTGTGACGCGAGTCACCGAGTGCGTCCGGCGGGGGTCACTGTCAGCTGAGGGTCACCTGACGGTTGGTGAGCCCGCCGCGTGCCCGGCGCTCCTCCGCGGTGAGCGGCGCGTCCGAGGCGAGCGCCCCGGCCAGCCGCTCCGCGAACGCGGCGGCCGGCTTCTCGCACTCCTCGGCACCCATCGCGCTCGGCAGGTCCCACACCGGGACCATCAGGCCGTGCGCGCGGAAGGAACCGACGAGCCGGGTGCCCTCGCCGAGCGAGGAGCCGCCCGCCGCGTGCAGCCGGGCGAGCGCGTCGAGCAACTGCTCCTCGGGGTGCGGCATGACCCAGCGCAGGTGGTTCTTCTCGGGGGTCTCGCACCAGTAGGCCGCGTCCACGCCGGAGAGCAGCGCGGTCGGGATCGCCGCGTCGTTGGCCCGCTCCAGGGAGGCGGTCACCTCCGCCGTGGCGTTCTCCGCGTCCGGCACCCAGAACTCGAAGCCCTCGTGCACCACCGGCGCGAACGGCGCGTCGGCGTCCAGCAGGTCCTGGAGGCGCGGGCCCTCCTCCGTCACGCGACGCGCCGGCACGGGCGAGCCCGGCTCGGCCTCCAGCGCGCGCTGGAGGGTGTCGGCGAGGTCGCGGCTGAGGTCGCCGGACGAGGTGTCGTTCTGCAGCGCGAGCAGCACGGAGCCGTCGTCGCGGCGCAGCGCCGGCCACGCCATCGGCAGGACCGTCGCGAGCGTCACCGACGGAACGCCGTCGGGCAGCCCGCCCTTGAGGGACAGCTCGACCGTGGCGGCCGGGACCAGCTCGCGCAGGGCGACCCAGTCGCATTCGCCGGTCAGGCCCTCGAAGGGGCGCTGGACCAGCTCGGTGACGGCCTGGGCGGCGGCCCGCCCGTGGCAGGCCTTGTAGCGGCGGCCAGAACCGCACGGGCAGGGCTCACGGGCCCCGACCACCGGGATCTCGCCGTCCTTGAGCTGCTGCTTCCCGGCCTTGGTCTGAGGGCGCTTCTTCGCCATGTGGGCTTTCTCCCGAATGCGACAGTGCGGTCTGGGCCGCGAGTCTATGGGGTTCCTGTCCGCGCTCCCGGGGTGCAGCCGCGTTTGTGCCCGGGGCGGGGTCCACCCGGTCCCCGATCGCCGGATCCTGGGGTGCCGGCTCAGCCCGCGTCGTCGAGGAGGGCGGCGAGGTCGAGCCCGTCCAGACCGGCCACACCCACCGGATCCACGGCGTTGACGCCGTTGTTCATCGCGTGGACGGAGCGGGTCCCGTGCGGACCGGCCGCCCCGGATCCGGCGCTGTGGCGCACCCCCGCGCCCCGACCGCGTCCTTCGCCGCGCGCGCCCCGTTGCGCGCCGGCGCGGCCGTGGCCGCCGTGTCCTTCGTTGACCAGCACCCAGACGGTGACCTCACCGGGGGCGTCGTCCCGTACGCCCCACTCCTCGGCCAGGGCGCTGATGATGTTCAGTCCCCGGCCGCCGCGCGCGGTCACCGAAGGGGTGGCCGGAATCGGCCTGGTGGGACCGCCTCCGTCCGTGACCTCGACGGTCAGTCCGCCGGACCTGTCGACGCACCAGGCCACGCGCACATCGCCGTCGCCCGCCTCGGTCTGCCGTCCCAGCGGCCTGCCGTGCCGACAGGCATTGCTCAGCAGTTCGGAAAGGATCAATACGGCATCGTCGACGACCGTGTCCGACACCCCGTGACTGCGCAACTGCTCACGCATCCGGCGCCGTGCCTGCCCCACGCCCGCAGGGCCATGGGCAACGGCCATGCTCGACGACGTGGGCACTTCCTGTGCCACCACCAACGCCACCCCCGAGACCTCCTTTGCCCCACGCCACGGTGTGGATGCCCTCCCGGACTGGACCGGAAACCGGCCAAAGGCATGCTGGTGACGCACTCGCAACGATTGGGTACGGCCCGAATGCGCCGGTGTACTCCCTGTAACTGATGTTACGAGCGTCCCAGATGTGACAGGACCTGTTTCGGGCGATTGGTGATGATTGCCTCGACACCGAGGCGTACGCAGAGTTCGACGTCCGCGGGTTCGTTCACCGTCCAGACATGGGCGCGGTGGCCGGCGCGGTGCAGGCGCTCGATGTAGCCGGGGTGGCTGCGGACGATCCGCATGCTCGGTCCGGCCACCCGGGCCCCGGCGGGCAGCCGCCCGTCCCGCAGGCGCGGGGAGACGAACTGCATGAGATAGACGGTGGGCAGGTCCGGGGCGGCGGCCTGGATCCGGTGCAGCGAGCGGGCCGAGAAGCTCATGACCCGGATCGGGGAGGGCCCTTCAGCCGGTGGCCGGTCGAGCCCGAACCGCTTGAGGAGGTGCAGCAGCCGCTCCTCGACCTGCCCGGCCCAGCGGGTCGGGTGCTTGGTCTCGACGGCCAGCTGGAGGGGGCGTCCGGCGGCGCGGGTCTCCACGAGGAGTTCGAGCAGCCGCTCCAGGGTGAGTACGGAGGTGAGTTCGCCCGGAACGGGGTCCCAGTCCGGGGACTCCGTCTCGTCCCGGTCCTTCCACGAGCCGAAGTCGAGCGCCGCGAGCTCGCTCAGCTCCAGCGCGGAGACCGCGCCGCGCCCGTTGGACGTACGGTTCACCCGGCGGTCGTGCACGCACACCAGCTGACCGTCCGCCGTCAGCCGCACATCGCACTCCAGGGCGTCGGCACCGTCCTCGATCGCTTTCCGGTACGCGGCCAGGGTGTGCTCGGGGGCGTCGTCCGACGCGCCCCGGTGGGCGATGACCTGGATGGGATGCCGACTGGGGCGCTGCTGCCGTGCTGGGATCACCCGCGCCATGGTGTCACCGGGAGGCGGCGCGTGGGGACACCTTGAGGGGTGGGGCCGTTTTGTCCGATGTAAAGGCTCGTGCGCGGATGCACAGGTCCTGCTTACAGTGGCCTGACGTGCTGTGGGAAAAGCTGTTCCCAGACACGTACACAGCGGATCTCTTGCCGAATCATGACGTGGAACCGAGGAGTAAAGAGCTGTGAGCACAGAGAACGAGGGCAACGAGGGCACCGCGGCCGAGGCCGCCCCGTCCGTACCTCCCGTGCCAGCCGACGCTCCCCGGGCCGCCGCCGACGACGCGCCCGCCGCCTCCCCGCGGCCGGACGCGCCGGCCGAGCGGCAGCCCTCCCCCACGCCGTCTGAGCCTCCGACGGCGCAGCAGCCTCCTGTTCCGCCGTCGGACGCCCCGACGGCCCCGCACTCCGCGGCGCGGCCCGACCCCTCCCCCGGGCAGCCCGCGGCCCCCGTTCCGGACCCGGGAACCGCGCCCACGGCCCCGGTCCCCGGCGCCGTGCCCCCGTATCCGGCACCGCACGCGCCGCAGTCCGCGGCCGACGCCAACTGGCCGCCGCCCCCGCCGGCCGTTCCGGCGTATGCCCAGTCCGCGCAGGGCGGCGGTCCCGTATGGGGCCCGCCCGGGCAGCCGCACGCGGCGCACGCTCCGCGCAAGCGGGGCGCGGGCGGTCTGGTGGCCGCCGTGGTCGTGGCGGCGCTCGTCGCCGGCGGCATCGGCGGCGCGCTCGGCTTCTGGGCGGCGGACAACCGCTCCGACGACACCGGGTCGACGACGGTCTCCGCCACGGGCACCCCGCAGGACCTCAAGCGCGACCCCGGCACGGTCGCGGGCGTCGCCGCCAAGGCGCTCCCCAGCGTCGTCACGATCGACGCCCAGGGCGGCGACGGCGAGGGCGGCACGGGTACCGGCTTCGTGTACGACAAGGAGGGCCACATCCTCACGAACAACCACGTGGTGGCCTCCGCGGCGGACAGCGGTCAGCTCACGGCGACGTTCTCCAACGGCAAGAAGTACGACGCCGAGGTGGTCGGCCGGGCCCAGGGCTACGACGTCGCCGTTCTCAAGCTCAAGAACCCTCCGCAGTCCCTCACCCCGCTGCCGCTGGGCAACTCCGACCAGGTGGCGGTCGGCGACTCGACGATCGCGATCGGCGCCCCGTTCGGTCTCTCCAACACCGTCACCACGGGCATCATCAGCGCCAAGAACCGCCCGGTCGCCTCCGGCGACGGCTCCGGCGGCAGCAACTCGTACATGAGCGCTCTCCAGACCGACGCCTCCATCAACCCGGGAAACTCAGGCGGCCCCCTCCTGAGCGCCGGCGGCGCCGTCATCGGCATCAACTCCGCGATCCAGTCCACCGGCAGCACCGGTCAGAGCCAGGCCGGCTCCATCGGCCTCGGCTTCGCCATCCCGATCAACCAGGCGAAGAACGTCGCCGAGCAGCTCATCAAGACCGGCCAGCCGGTCTACCCGGTCATCGGCGCCACCGTCACGATGGAGGAGAAGTCCGGCGGCGCCGTCATCTCCGACCAGGGCGCCGGCGGCACGGACGCCGTCACCAAGGACGGCCCCGCCGCCAAGGCCGGTCTGCGCGCCGGGGACGTCATCACCAAGTTCAACGACACCGTCGTCGACAGCGGCCCCACCCTGATCGGCGAGATCTGGACCCACAAGCCCGGAGACACCGTCACCCTCACCTACAAGCGCGACGGCAAGACCCACACCGCCCAGGTCACCCTCGGCGAACGCAAGGGCGACAGCTGACCCCTCCCCGGGGGCTCCGCCCCAACCCCCGGGCGCCAACCGTGCGCCCGGCCCGCAGCCGGTAGGCTGTAGCCCGTTCCGCGCCGGGCAGACGGGCGCACGGGGCATGGGTGGGTTGCCCGAGCGGCCTAAGGGAACGGTCTTGAAAACCGTCGTGGCAGCGATGTCACCGTGGGTTCAAATCCCACACCCACCGCAGGCGAGAGGCCCCCGACCAGTACGTATGGTCGGGGGCCGTTGCCATGCCCAGTCCCTGCCGGCCACCGCTCTTTCCCCTGGTTTCCCGGTCCATCGGGCACGGAAGGGGCACGCGGGGGGCACGGCTGGGCACTGCTTTCTGTCGCCGCTGGGGTCCGCCGGTCAGCGGCTGATCGGGATCTCGTAGACGATCTCGCAGTGCGCTGCGGGCACCACAATGTCCGCCGTTTCCACGGGCCGGCCCTCGTCGCTGTAGTACGTCCGCCGGATGTGCGTCACGAGCGCGGCCTTCTGGATGCCGAGTAGCGATGCCTCCTCGGCGGTCGCATGCCTCGGTTCGGGCTGCTCCACCGCATGGCTGACGGTGACTCCGATCGCGGCCATACGGTTCACGACCCCGGCCCCCGCGTGCGGTCCTCCTTCGGGGAGAACGACGAGGGTGCCGCCGGTGACGGCGTACGGCTCCCAACTCGTCGACAGCTGCACCGGCCTGCCGTCCGCCAAGAACTCGTACGTCGTACGGACGCACAGCTCGCCTTCGTCGATCCCGAGCCGCGTCGCGATCTCCGCCGGGGCCGGCACCTTCGCATCGGTCCGGCTCTCCCAGTCGCTCTGTCGGTGAAGGGCCTTCATGTCCTGGCGGAACGGGGATCCGCTGGACTGCTCACGAGCCGACGACCGGACGACTCTCACGCGCTGCCGAGGCTCGGCGACATAGGTCCCCGATCCCGCCCGGCCTTCCAGCACTCCTTGGGAGATCAGCAACTCCTGTGCCCTGCGCACCACGTTCTCGCCCACGCCGCACTCCTGGCCGATCTGGGCGCGCGAGGGGAGGCGGTCACCCGGTTCCCAGACGTGCTCCGCGATGCGCCGCCGGAGTTCGTCGGCGATGCGGAGGTACGGCGGTTGCTCAGACATATGGAAAATCTAGTCCACTAGCTCTAATCTAGTTAACTAGCTTCACTGAACGTGATTGTCGGTAGCGAAGGGTGCGCTGTGTCCGCTTCGGGAGTGACCGCGGCGGTTCTTGCCGCCCGCTTGTCCGCCGCTGGCCTGCGCCCGCGCGTGGAGGAGCACACGCGCTTCACGAGGGTCGAAGCAGAAGTACCGGACACGCTCTCCGCCGATTCATGGCGGGAGGTCCTGGAGGCGGTGGCCGAAGCCGATCGATTCGGCCTCCTGGCCACCAGCTTGAACGGCCGCACCTTATGGGCGGTCGTACGAAAAACGGTCCCCACGACAGGCGACGTCGGGGGACCGGGCTATCAGCGATAGGAGCTGAACAGCATGCTCAACCGTATTCGACATGCCATCTCGCGCACCAGAGCGCGGTGCTTCCCCAACGGCCGGCATCGCCGCCCCTTAACGCCCTCCCGGCCGCCGGCCCCTCTCACCCGCCCCGCGCCCGTTGACGCTTCCACCATCACCCTTGGGCGGGCTCCGGTCGGCACGGTCCACCGGTATCCGCTGAGGGGAGAGGACATCGCGCTTGTCCGTCCGTACCTGCTGGCATGGGAAGAGCGGCGTGCACGGACGCGCACGGTGCTCGTCGCTCCGCACCTGCCGGCTGATGCCCGGTCGGCCCTCGCGGGGGCCCACTGATGCCTCCTCGCCGACAACCGCACCCAGCGAACGCGGCTTCCGTCCCCTACCGCTCGACCGCGTGCCGGATCGGTACGCACCTCTCCTGCATCGAGCCGTTCCCGCCTTCGGCGATGGACGACGTACCGGTGATCTACGAGGTGTGCATCTGCCCGTGCCACTCGACCCCCGGCCCGATCGTGCCCGTGAAGGTGATGGCATGAGGGTCCACGCCTCGGGTGGTGCACTGGCTTCCCCCATCAAGGTCACTGCGGCCACCGTGCAGCGCGGCGACATCATCCAACTCGGCGGGCAGGCTTGCCGGGTGAGTGACCTCGTCCAGCTCTCCCACGGGGCCAAGCAACTTGTCTTCGAGTCGGGCGAACTGCTGGCCATACACGCGCGTACGCGGCTCGACGCCCTGCGACTGCTGAGAAGGCGGTGACCGGCTCCGTGCCCCGACGCCATCACGACATCGCAGACGACCTACGCCACCAGATCACGACGGGCAGCATCAAGCCCGGCGAACGCCTCTCGTCCGAAGCGGGTCTTGCCGCCCGGTACAGGGTCAGCACGGTCACCCTGCGACGCGCTCTCGCCGTGCTCCAGGGCGAAGGACTCGTCGAGAAGATCCACGGCAAGGGCAACTACGTCCGTCACCCCCGCCGCAAGACCATGTACGTCGGTGGCTGGGGCACGCTCGACCCCTGGACCGCCGCTGAGCCAACGTTGCGCATCACGGTCCGCAGCACCACGGTTCCGGCCTCCGCGCCCCTGGCGACGTTGCTGAAGGTCCCCGTGGGCAGCCCTCTCGCCGAATACACCTGCCTCAGCCTCGAACAGGGCTCGCCGCATGGCCTGGCCCGCATCTACATCCCGCGCGACCTGGCCCCGAACGGAGTCCTCGACGACAACCCCATGTGCCGGGAGGCAGCCACGCGATTCGCCATCCTCGGCCCGCCGCCGGCCACCGTCCGAGAGACGGTCTGCGCCCGCTCTCCCACCCCAGACGAAGCGTCGGTCCTCCGGATCGGAAACACCATGGCCGTTCTCGCGATCACGCGCATCGCCACCGACGTCACCGGCCGCGTCGTTGAAGCCGCACTCCTGGCCTTTCCGGGAGACCGGGTCGACGCCGTCTTCACCGCCCACCACGTGATCAATGAGAGGCCCATTCAAGGATGACGACGAACGAACTTCGGCTCCTCCCGTGGTCGGGTTCGGGGGGCAAACCCTGCTACCTGAGCACCGACGACCCGGACAGCTACATGTCCCGCCTTGCGGACAACATCGAAGCGATCCAACTTGGGGCGGCACGTGAGCTGTTGGACGAGGCATCAGAAGCCCTCGGCGATCAGGACATGTCCCTCGACGATATGCAGTGCCTGGTCGGGGAAATGACTGGGGCGCTGCGGGACATTCTCCGCGTTGCAACGAGCCGTGGCCGCCTCCGGGCAACTGGCGAGCCGAGTGAGCCCGCCCGCTGACCTACGGCCCTGCCGAACTGCGCAGCAAAGAGAGGCCCATGGCTCTGACAAGGTCAGGTGCTACGGGCCTCTGGCCGTGCCGACTGAATTCCACCAACCTTGGGCGGCCTGAGGACTGCTTCGTCCCGAAGCAACTCAGGTGGCCCCCAAAATTGTCCGCTGCTGTGCGTCGCGGTAGTCACGCTGTTAGGCACTCAGTTTGCCCGGCCCGACCTGCTCTGAGTGGCGAGGCAGCCGGCCCGTGTCGCACCCCGGGTCCATGCCTTTACCGTGCGGACGACCTCACCGCTGAGCAGACTATGCCTTCTGGTCCGTAGCTCTAGCCGGATCGGTCAGCGACGGCCATACCGGCTGCTACGAGGTCCTAGATGGACGTTAGCGGGCGGGGCCGGCTGCTGTAGTTGCGGTACCTCGCTGCTGTACCGCTGGCTGTGAGACAGAACGCGAGAAGGGTCGCCGCGTCCTTATAAGCACCAACGACCTTGGCCGACGTCGGCGAAACGAGCACGATCACGACGATGACCGTGATCACTACAAGTTGCTGACGCGGGTTTGACACGCAGCGCTCGGGAAGGGGCAAACTCATGTTGAACCTCCGGGTTCGGTTGCCCACCTGCCGCTCGGCCTGCCAGCATGCGCGGTTAGGTGGGCCTCTTCGTGACCTGAGGAATGCTAGCCGGCACGCGGCGAGGGCTAGAGGCCCTGCAATCACTCTCGGATGTAAAGCCACTTGACGCTGTCACCCTGCGTAGTCGCTAAGTTGATCCCGAGGTCATCTTGGCGAGGCCGATTGCGCCATCACCGCGCAATGGAACCACCCAGATCTACAACGGGTAAACGGCTCGGATTGGCTGGAAGTGACAGGGCGGGTGTCTGACCTGTGGCTGTGTAATCGATCAACGTCGCGACCTGCGACTTAGTCGTCGGTGGTTGTCAGCGTTGGTCCCCGTTGGGCACCCTCAGACGGCCCCGAGGCGGTCCCAGCGCGTGAGTGGCGCTGTAGTCTGTCCGCGTCGTCGGTTGAGGCTAGGGGCGGGAGCTTGGGGTTCGATTCCCCTTGCAGCCCTCCTCGTGCTCGTCTCGGTCGCAGCAGTTGCCCGGTTCATGATTCTGGTCCTAGGAACTACAACGCCAGGAACGCAAGGGTCCGCTTCGAGTCGAGGGGAGAACAACCATGAGTAACGCGCGAAAGTCTGTTTTGGCCGTATTGCAAGTGGCCGCGACGGTCGCCGAGGAATCTGCAGCTGGGCTGCTGCTCCTCGCCTGAGCTGACGAATCAAGGCCCTGACGTCTTTGAGGCGTGCAGGGCCTTCGTGCTGTCGGAGAACGACGTCAGGTCGACGGAGTCTCAATGGTCGAGTCAAGCTCGCGGGGCGCCACCCATCGATCGAGGGTGGCGCCCTGCCTGGGACAGGTTCGAGCCTCATCCTCATCAGGTCGGTTCGACCCTCGCGCTGGACCTGATCAACATGGAGTGCGACCAGACAGCGCCGGTTCGAGAGTCCGCGACCCACCGCGTGGAGTCGTAGCTGTTGGTGTCAGCAGTTGATGTCACTCAATCGTCCGACGCTGGACACCCGCGGAGATGCTGGTGTACGTCGTCGTGAATCGTTCGCTGATCACCAGCACGAGGATGAGCACAATCAGGGCCACGATGAACCACGTGGCCTGCCGCAGCACGCTCGTCAGGCTGTCGCCATTGATGACGCAGGCCAAAACGAAGGCCGCTGCGAACAGCGGTTCTTTGCGGCTGTCAGTGTGGCGTGCGACAGTACGGAGAAGGTGGGCGCCATTAAGTGCCGCCCCACCGAGATCCGGGATGAACATGTTTCCTCCGGTTCTTGAAGGGCACGCCCGAAGCATCTTCCCCAAGAGGCGGGCGTGCCCTTCGGTTTGGTCCTCCTACGCTATGGCACGGCACCGACAAACTGTGACGCCGACCGAGTTGTCGTTCTCGACGTCGGAGATGTCGTTCACCTCGAAGTCGGGCGCGGACCCAGATTCCGTTGCGACATCACGCGAGGCCCTGACCAGCCGCGATACACGGGCACCTCGACGCCATATCACACGGGTATGGCAACTGACGTGCCATCATCCCTGCAAACCCAGTGTCTCCTGGCCTTATGTCCCCATGATGGCGCATTTGTCGCGTGATCAGGCTCACATGATTATTGGGCGCCGCATCCGACGAACCTCACCCACCACTCCCCCCGGCTCCCATCCCGTCCGCCTTCGACCCACACACCGTGGAGCGGGCGTGGTTCAGGGCGTCAAGGTGGAGCGCGCCACTGTACGAACGACCTTGACGCCCTGGGCCGCGACTGCTCGGCTTTGCCTGGGTCGAAGGTGGTCGGGATGGGAGCTCCACGACGCTCGCCACGCTCCGGCCGGCACTCGCGAACGGCGCCTCTCCCATCCCGGAGTCTGAGCGCCCCCGCCGGAGGCATGTGTTGAAGCCGCGGGCTTGGGTTCTCGTCTCATGCCCCCGGGCCTATCCAGTTGTGGGCGCGCGTCGGCGGCGGCAGCGCCGAGCGGGCCGAAGGCAGGAGCGCGGGCGCAGCCAGAGCCGGGAAGCGCGCCCGGCGGAGCGGAGCGTAGCCGGGTGCCTTGATGAAGTAGAGAAAGTTTTATCCCGCTGGGATGAGCTGCTTGCCGTCGTGGCTTCGCACGTGGGGGCCGTTGCCGTCCAAGGCGTCCAGGAGGCGGATCGCGTAGACCTCGGACATGCGGGCGCTGACCTCGTTGGATGTGAGCCAGGAGACGGCTGTCGTCTCGCTTGATGTGCGCTCGGTGCCGCCGGAGGGCTTGCAGCGGAAGACCAGGGCGACGATGCCTCGGGTCGTGTTCTTGTAGACGCCGGTGAGCTGGTCCACCTCGACGTGGATGCCTGTCTCTTCCCAGACCTCGCGGGCGACGCCGGCCTCGGGGGTCTCGTTGAGTTCGAGAATGCCGCCGGGGAGCTCCCAGGTGCCGTTGTCGGCTCGGCGGATCGCCAGGAGGCGGCCGTCCTCGCGCACCACTACTCCGGCTACGGAGACGGAGTGCAGGGGAGGGGGCGTCGCTTCCTGTGGTTGACTCATGTAGAGGAGCATAGGAGGCAGGGAAGGACTATGGGAACTGCGGCGGGAGGGGCCGGTTCCGGTCCTCGGTATGTGCAGATCGCTGATGAGCTCGTGCAGCAGATCCGGGCGGGGGTTCTCAAGGCCGGCGACATGGTGCCGAGCGAATCCGAGCTGGTGGACCGCTATGGAGTCTCCGGCGGGACGATCCGTAAGGCCATGGTCGAAGTACGGGCGAGTGGGCTCGTCGAGACCCGGCACGGCAAGGGCTCGATCGTGAAGAACCGGCCCCCCGTAAGGCACCGCTCCTCCGATCGCTTCCGGCGTTCGCTCCGGCAGGGTGGGCAGGCTGCCTATCTCGCGGAATCCGCGCAGTCCGGCGCCACAGCAAAGGTCAGCGTCCTCTACATCGGGCCCATGGACGCGCCCGAGGACGCCGCCGAGCGCCTGGGCGTCCCTGCTGGTACGCAGGTGCTGGCCCGTCGACGCCTCTACTTCCGTAACGGCACCCCGGTGGAGACCGCCTCGTCCTATCTGCCCTGGGACGTGGTGAAGGAGATCCCGGAGCTGTTCGCCGAGAACCCCGGGGGCGGTGGCATCTACGCCCGACTCGAAGACCATGGGCATGAGTTCGCGGAGTTCGTCGAGACACTGCAAGCGCGCCCGGCCTCGAAGTCGGAGGCGTCGGAACTGGCGCTCAGCCCGGGTGCGCCCGTGGTTCACCTGATCCGGGAGGCCCGTACGACTGCGGGGCGGGTGGTCGAGGTGTGCGACACGCTCATGGCTGCTGACCAGTTCGTTTTCGAGTATCGGATCCCGGCCGGCGACTGACGCCCGCTCAACTTCCCGCAACCCGTCGTAAGTTCTTCTTCGCGGCGGGTTGACTCATGTACAGGAGTGATGCACTCTTCTTCATGTCACTCATATACATGAGTGGCAAAGTTTGGCATCTATAGAGGAGTGATCTGCTGTGCGTCAGATTCCCGTCGACACCTCCGGCGCGGTCGTGATGGTCGCCAAGACTCCGCAGGTCAAGGTGCGTGACCGCCGTACCGGTGAGGTCGCCACCGACATGGAGACCGGTGCCCAGCTCATGACGGTGGACGTGATGTTCGCGGCGAACGAGGAGGTGGAGATCCTGTCCGTCACCGTTCCGGAGCCCGGGATCAGCGGTGAGCTGTCCATGGGCACACCGGTCGCGCTCACCGGCCTGGTCGCCCGCCCCTGGGAGAACGACTTCAACGGCCAGCGGCGGCACGGCATCGCGTTCCGCGCGGTCGCGGTCACCTCGCTCGCGGACGTCGCCGCCGCAGGGGCGAAGGCGGCCTGATCATGACCGTATTCATGGTCACGGCCGCTCTGGCGCTGGTCGTCGCCGCCGTGGGGCTCCTGCGATGGCGACGCCCCGCCTGGTACTGGCTGGCCTTCGGGGTCACTCTGGCCGCGCTGCGGGTCCTGGTCCGGTACCGCTCGGTCATGGACGCGTGCGGGTTGACCGTGCCGCCGGCGCGGTGGCGGTTAGCCCTGGCTCGGGCCACCAGTCGGCCGATTCCTGAGCCCCGCCCGCCGCGCATACGACGACTGCGCCCCACTCGCACCGGCCTGGTCCTGCGGCTCAAGCTCCGTCCCGGGCAGGACGTCTTCGATATCGCGGCGGCCTCGGACCGGCTTCGGCATTCGTTCTCGATGTTCGGCGTCACCTCGCGGGAGGTGCGCTCCGGTGTCGTCGAAGTACGGATGACCGGATACGACGTGCTCAAGCGGGTGCAGATGCCTGCTGAGACGGAGACTCGGACGATGCGGGTGCCGGTCGCCCTGCGGGAGGACGGGGCGGTGCACTACCGCGACTACCGGGCGATACCTCACGCCCTCACCCTCGGTGCCACGGAGTCCGGCAAGTCCGTCTACCAACGCAACCTGGTCGCCGGCCTCGCTCCCATGGACGTCGCCCTCGTGGGCATCGACTGCAAGCAGGGGGTCGAACTCTTCCCGCTGGCCCGCCGGTTCTCCGCGCTGGCCGACAGCCCGGACGCGGCTGCCGAACTCCTCGATGCACTCGTGGCGCGGATGGCGGACGTCTACCGCCTCATCCGTACCCAGCAGCGCATCACCGTCGATGTGCCGGACGCGGAGATCGCCGCCGACATCTGGGACCTGCCTGATGAGCTCCGCCCGACACCGGTGGTCGTTCTGGTCGATGAAGTAGCCGAACTCGCTCTGTACGCAACGAAGGAGGAGGAGAGGCGGCGGGACCGCATCATCACCGCCCTGGTCCGTCTCGCGCAGCTCGGCCGCGCGGCCGGCATCTACCTCGAAATCTGCGGACAGCGCTTCGGCTCCGAACTCGGCAAGGGCATCACGATGCTCCGCGCCCAACTCACCGGCCGCACCGCCCACCGTCTCAACGATGAGACCTCCGCCAACATGGCCTTCGGCGACATCGCCCCGGACGCAGTCCTCGCCGCCATCCAGATTCCCGCCGACCGGCGAGGGCTCGCCATCGCCGGAGACGCCTCCGGCGGTTGGCACCGCATCCGCGCTCCGCACACCTCGCTCCGCCAGGCCGTGAACCTCTGCAACCGGTACGCCGACAGGACCCCGGACCTTCCCGAGCTGGCTTCCTTCCGGCCTGCCACGGCCGGTACCGCAACCGAGCTTGTGCCACCGGCGACGGCCTCATCGGCCACCGCCTGATCTCTCCCACACCCACCCGGTAGGCGCGACCGTCTTCGCGCCAGGTCCCTACCACCGCCATGCCCAGAGAAGGGAGAACCGCTATGTGCCCCGACTGCGAGGACTTCGCCCGGACCGTCCTTCTGCTCGGCCAACTCGCCCTGTACGCCGAGATGGGCGGTGCCGACCTCGACTTCGTGGACGTCGTCAGCCCGTCCCTCGCCGTGTCGCTGCCGGAGCCGCCGCCTGACCTGTTCCCGGATGACTCCGACTCCGCTGAGGACTCCTGATGGGCGCCCGGCACGGTCTCCGGGTCGACGCGGTGTTGATCCAGGCGGTCATCGCCGGAGCCCTGTCCTTCGCTCACCTGCACGACCTGGCCGCTGCTGCTGGACAGGACGGCTGGAAGGCGTGGGCCTACCCGGTCAGCGTCGACCTGCTCCTTGTCGCCGCCTGGCGTCGGCTGCGCAGTGAGGGTCCGTCCCGGCTGGCCTGGTGCTGGTTCCTGGTCGCCCTGTTCGCCTCGCTCGGTGCCAACGTCGCCACCGCCGGGTTCCTCGACCTGGCCGACCCGCCGGCCCCGCTCCGGCTCGGCATCGCCGGATGGCCTGCACTCGCCTTTCTCGGTGGCACTCTCCTCGCCCATTCGTCGGGGGAGCCGGAGCAGGTTCCGTCAGCCGACGTCACGAAGACCGAGGACGCCGAGTCGGTGCGTACGCCTGAGGCCGTCCCGGTCCCATCGTCACCCGACGAACCCCCTGCGATTACGGCCCTGTCCTCGCCCCCGGTCCCGTCCCCGGATCCGCCCGTTCCAGCCGTGCTGATCGAACACGCCCGCAAGGTCGCCGACGAGTACCGCACCCGCACCGGATCGCCGATCGACACCGACACCCTCCGCTCCCGCCTCGGCGTTCCGCCCCACCTCGCGGACGCCATCGCCGCCCGCCTCAGCTGACCGCAAAGGAGAACCGAGATGACCCACGATCCCGCCGATCTGACCGTGGACGACTACCTCGACGGAGCACGTGAGATGGCGGTGGCCGGACGCCCCTTGCTCGCCCACCTGCTTGCCGAGGAAGCCGCACGGCGCGTCGACGACCCGGCCACCGCCCGCAGCATCCGAGCCCAGTACACCGACCCGACGACCGACAGGGGCTGATCGGCATGCCCGCCCGCCACAGCTTCCACTCCGTGATGCGTATCGGTCCCGTGCAGATCGGCACCCACCGCGACCGCGCCGGCCGCACCGCCCACGCCGCCGTCTGCACTGCCGACCGCTGCGGCTGGTCCGCCGACTACTCCAGCCGGACCGCCGCTCAACTCGCCGCCCGTACCCACCGCTGCACCGTCCGTTAGGAGAAAGCGTCCATGGACGTCCCCCTCTGGATCGCCCTGCTGGTCGTCGGCTACCTCGGCATCAAGCTTTTCCGTCCGCCGGTGTGGCTGATCTGCGTGCTCCTCCTCGGCGGCTACCTCCTCGCCGACAGCCTCTTCGCTTCCGTCATCGACACCGCCGTCAAGTAGCCCGCGCCCGGGAAGGAGAACCACCCATGTTCCAGCCCAAGATCCCGACCATGCCGCAGCCCTCGGGCCTGGTCACCCCGCCCGCTGTCGTCCAGCCGACCACCATCACGCCGGGCACGGCTGCTCCGGCACCCGCCGCCGCCCCTGCGCCGTCCCGTCCGGTCGTCCAGCTCACCCCGGGCACCGCGCTCGCACTCGTCGGCGCCGGCATCGCCGTGGTCCTGATCGTCGGCACCGTCCTGGTCTCGCTGCTCCTGGCGGTCGCCGTCACCAGCGCCTCGGTCGCCGTCTGCGCGGTCGTCCTGCGCTCGCTGATCGCGTCCGACGCCAAGCGCCGCTGACCGGCCCCGGGCGGCCTCGATACCGCCAAGCATCCGCCGCCCGGGAGCCGTCCCCACCGATCGATCTCGCAACCGGAAGGAACCCCCAGCATGGCCCACCGGGCCTCACCCACGACACAGAAGCCGTCCATGCCCGCCCCACGACTCGACCCGGCCGTCCTCGGGGACGTCCTCCGGGTGGCCTCGGCCTCCGACTACATCCGCTGGGAGGACCAGATCCGCCGCACCGGCGGCTGCGCCGACCCCGTCCACCTGAGCGGCTGGGTAACCCACAAGGACAAGACCACCGGCGAGACCCTGCACCGCTACTCGACCGCGTACGAGCCCGGCGGGCGCCTCCGTATCGCCTGCGGCAACCGCCGAGCCTCCCGCTGTCCCTCCTGCGCCTGGACGTACGCGGGCGACACCTACCACCTGATCCGCGCCGGCCTCGCCGGAGACGACCGCCGCGACATCACCGCCGCTGTCCGCGACCACCCGCGCGTCTTCGCCACCCTCACCGCGCCGTCCTTCGGCCCCGTCCACAACCGCCCCGACCGGGGCACTTGCCGGTGTGGCGCCGCGCACCCCTCGGACTCCGGTGACCTGGGCACCGCCCTTGATCCGGAGACCTACGACTACGCGGGCGCCGTGCTCTTCAACAACCATGCCGGGGAGCTCTGGCAGCGTTTCACCACCCGACTCCGCCGCGAACTCGGCGTCCGTGCGGGCATCCGGCGCCGCGAGCTGGGCGACCATCTCCGCGTCTCCTTCGGCAAGGTTGCCGAATTCCAGAAGCGCGGAGCTCTTCACTTCCACGCCGTCGTACGCCTCGACGGTCCGGAGGGACCTCGTACGCCGCCGCCCTCTTGGGCCACGGCCGATCTCCTCACCGACTCGATACGCGCCGCAGCCGCGCACTCGTACACGTCGGTATCGGTCCCGGCTGCCGGTGGAGAACCGTCCCGGACGTTCCGATGGGGCCGACAGCTTGACGTTCGCCCGATCAAGGCCTTCGGCGAAGGTTCAGATGTCACCGAACAGGCAGTCGCGTCGTACGTAGCCAAGTACGCGACCAAAGCCGCGGAGAACACCGGCACCCTGGACCGCCGCATCGGAGAACTTGCCGAACTCGACCGCCACCGCGTTCCTGATCACACCCGTCGGCTCATCACCGCATGCCGTGAACTCGACAGCATCTATCCGGACCGGCGCCTCTGGGCCTGGGCGCACATGCTCGGTTTTCGCGGACACTTCTCGTCCAAGTCCCGCACCTACTCGACCACCCTCGGCGCCCTTCGCCAGGAACGTGCCGACTACCGCGCAGCGCAGGAAGCGACCGTCCTCGGCCTGGCAGACCGTGAACCGGACACCGTCCTCGTCATGACGGACTGGCAGTACCTCGGCCACGGGCACACCCCTGGTGAAGGGGCTCTAGCCGCCACCATCGCCCGTGACCTCCAGACCAACCGCGAGACCGCACGCGACGCGCTGAAGGGGCTCACCGCCAACGAGGGGGAGCGGTGACCGTGGCGGATCGACTGCTCACCGTGAATCAGGTCGCCGAACGCCTCGGCACCGGCCTCCGCTTCCCTCGCCGGCTCATCGAGGAACGCCGCATCACGTTCGTCAAGGTCGGTCGACACGTCCGCATCCCCGAGAGCGCCGTGGAGGATTACATCAGTGCCCACACGGTGGCGCCGGTCGTCCTGCGGCCCGCCTCGGCGTACTCGTACCGGAGGGCCGCCTGATGGCCGCCAAACGCAAGTCCCGCCGCGCCTTCGGCCGGATCCGGAAGCTGCCGTCCGGCCGGTTCCAGGCTCGGTATCCGGGGCCTGACGGCGTGCTGCGGCCCGCTGATCAGACGTTCGCGACGACCACGGACGCCGATCGCTGGCTGGTACGGAAGCGCATCGAGATGGAGGAGGGCCGCTGGCTCGACCCCGCCGAGGGACAGACCACTGTGCGCGATTGGTCGGCACGATGGCTCGCCGCGGTCTCCCCACAGCTCAAACACAAGACACAGGCGTCGTACCGGTCCCTGATCAACTCGCTGATCGTTCCGGCGCTCGGTGATCGTGAGCTGTCCAGCCTCCGGTCGATCACTGTCGTCGAGTGGGTCGGTGCGATGAAGACCCGTGGTCTCAGCGCCTCGCGGATCAGGCAGGCGTACCGAGTGCTCTCGCAGATCATGCGAGCGGCTGTCGACAACGAGATGATCGGGCAGACGCCGTGCAGGGGTGTGAAGCTGCCTCGCATGCCGCAGACCGAGCCGCACATCCTCACCCCGATGGAAGCCTCACGGATCGTGCGGAGCGCGACGAAACCGCATGACCTGCTGATTTCCTTGCTCGCCTACGCGGGGCTGCGGGTCGGGGAGGCGTTCGCGCTGCGGCGGGCGGACATCGATGTGTCCGGCGGCCTGGTCCTCGTCGATGAGAACCTGGCCGAAGCGAACGGCACCCTCGTCTTCGACACCCCCAAGTCCCATCAGAAACGTGTCCTGCGGATCGGACCGTCACTCGCGGCGCGGATCGGCCGGCACCTGGAGAAGGTGCCCGGCGGGGAGGACGCTCTCCTCTTCGTCACGCCCGGCGGTAAGCCTCTGCGCTACAACCAGTGGCGCAAGGCGTACTTCGATCCCGCCGTGGCGGCGGCGGGGCTCACTGACGTCACGCCGCACGATCTCCGCGCCTCACACGGCACATGGGTGGCCGATCGGTACGGCGTTATGACCGCCGCCCACCGGCTCGGACACTCGAACGCGAGCGTGACCACTCGCCACTACGCCCGGCCGGTCGCCGGTCGGGATGAGCAAGTAGCGGAAGCGTCGGACTTCTGGCTCAACGGGCACGATCACAAGCGGACAGACAGAGGGCCCGAGGACGGTGACGGATCCACTTCTGTCTGAACGTCGACGGGTTTGTAGGGGTGTCTCGTGAAGAGGCGCCCCTACTCCTCTTTGGTCTCCAGCTCTGTCGTGCGGCCCTTTCCCCAAGCCGTGAGCCAGCGCGAGTCCGCGTCGAAACCGTCGGGACGCTGGTGACCACAGGCCGCCGTGCGCCCTTCCTGGTCGATGACCTCGGCGCTGAAGCCGGCATTCACCCACACGCTGATGCCTTGGTCATGAATCACGACGTTGAACGGCGCTTCCTCAGCATCCGCCTCGGTCACAACGGTGAACACCTCGCCAGGGCGCATCCAATGATCCGTTCCCCATGGCTCAACCCATACGCACAACAGGCTGTCCGTCTCGTTACCCACGCTCGTTCTTGGCACATCAGGAAGCTACCGACCGCATCATCGGTTGGACAGAGCCGATCAGCTGGACGGTCTCGGTTGGGACGCGGAGAAGCTGCCGGACGTGCTTGTCATGCGTAGGGGGCACGCAGGGGGCACGGTGAAAATGACGAGGGCTCCGGCGCTGCGCTATGGCCCCTCTGAGCTGCGGCGGAAGCCGCCGATCATCCGTCCGCCAAAAGGTCTTGAAAACCGTCGTGGCAGCGATGTCACCGTGGGTTCAAATCCCACACCCACCGCAGGCGAACGGCCCCCGACCAGGACGTATGGTCGGGGGCCGTTGCCGTGCCCGGTCCCTGGCGGGCGCCGCTGGTCTCGCTGGTTTCCCGGTGCGGGCGTCTCCCTTGGGAGCCGGGGTGGTTGATGGGGGGCCGATAGGGTCGTGGACATGGGGGATGTGAGGAGTCGGGCGTGTGTGTGGTGCGAGAAGTCGTTTACGCGGCGTTCGATGTGGCGGGCGAAGCGGTACTGCAAGCGGCGGCACCAGTGGGTGCACTACGGCGCGTTGTTGGTGGGCGCGGTGCTTTCGTGAACGGTCGGGGCGGGCCGGGCGGGGGCGTTTGCGGGGTGGGTGGGGGTTTTTAGGATGGGGTGGGCGGAGTCGTAGCGCAGAGGTCGTCGCGCGCGGTCTCCAAAACCGTGAGGACGCCGGTTCGAATCCGGTCGGAATCGCCTGGAGCGGCCCCTGACCGGGGAATCGGTCGGGGGCCGTTCGTTCGTGTGCCGTGGGCCGTCAGGTCGGGGGCGCGCAGCGGGGGGTGGTGAGGCGGGCGGCGGAGGCGATGGTGGCGCGGGCCTCGGGTTCCGGGAGGCCGGTGCGGACGGCGGCACGGGTGAGGGCGTCGGCGAGGGCGTCGCCGAAGCCGTGTTCGTAGGCGCGGCAGGCGGCCCAGAAGAGCCGGGTGTTGCGCTGGCCGCGGTGGGCGGCGAGGACGAAGCGGACGAGGCCCCGGCCCTGGTCGGGGTGATCCGTCGTGGCGGTGCGCGGGCGGGGTGGCGGCGTGAGGAGCTGGAGGAGGGCGTCGGGGCAGGGGGTCGGCGGGAGGGTGCCGGTGCCGGGGACCAGGCGGTAGGCGCCGCGGGCGGTCAGGGAGCCGGGGCCGACGAGGTAGCCGCCGGAGCCGCGGACGTCGATGCCGGGGGCCAGCCGGCCGGCCGAGTTGGGCACCGTGACGTCCGGCGGGCCGGAGAGCCAGAGGTGCCGGCCGCCGCTGGGCGTGAGCACCGTGACGGTCGGGGGCAGGGTGAACAGGTGCTCCAGGGCGAGGTGGCGCAGGGCGGCGGCGGAGTCGTGCCGGCCGGTGGCGTCGATGTCGAGGTCGATGCCGATGAGATGGTGCGGCGCCCGTCCGCAGGCGATGCCGTAGCCCGTGGCCCAGGGGGCGGCGGCGAACAGGGCGCGGACCGCCGCGGGGTCGGTGGTCGCGTCGTGGACGCCGTGCCCGGGGCGGCCGCAGGCGCCGCGGCAGGTGGCGGGACCGGTCCGGTCGCGGTGCGGGGAGCGCAGGGCGGGGAGTTTGTTCGCGGACAGCGGGATGACGGGGAGCCCGTGCTCGGCGGCGGAGAGCGCGTGGGCCAGGGCCAGGGTGGCGGTTCGCCGGTCGAAGGTGGCCATGGATTCATTTTCGTACGTGCGTTCGAGTATGGGAAGGGGGGAGGGGTGCCGAGGCATTCGGGGGGTGGGGCCGCGCCGGTGGCCTAACGCTTCTTCGCTTGGGGGGTACGGGGTCTGGGCGGGGGATCCGGGTGTCCGGAAGGTTGTGACGCCTGAGGGTTTGGCGGTTCTTCGTCACGCTTGCGGGGGAATCGCGGAAGGCGGGTGGTTCGCCGGGGCGGCCCTGGGCAGCACTGTTGGCGCGACGTCGCGACTCACCCGGGGCGGTCGGCCAACCGGCCCGGGGCCAGCCTTACTTCCGGTTTCTGGAGGAAAAACATGGCACGCATCCGTACCGCTCGCGTTTTCGCCGCCGCGGCCGCTCTGCCGCTCGCCGCCGTGCTGCTCGGCGGTGTGGCCCAGGCCGACACCGGCGCGATCGCGAACGACGGATCCAACGCGGGGGTGGCCACGATCGGCAGCAGCGGCGACAACTTCGGGAACGCGTCCACCTCGCAGCAGCAGGCCATCGGCCTGGGCGCCTCGAACACGAGCAACTCCGCGCAGGTGAACGGCTCCGCGTTCACCTGGATCGACCAGTCCGACCACAGCGTGACGGTGAACTTCACGCCTCTCTGGTGAGCCACCGCCTGGCGCGGCCCGGTCGGGGGGCCGGACCGCGGCCGGGGGGAAGCGGGGTCGGGTCTGCGCATCGCCGCTTCGGTGGCGGTGCGCGGACCTGTGTCAGGGCTCCGGATCGCGTCCCGGGGGTCCAGGTCCTGGGTGTGGAGCCGCGTCCGAGGTTCCGGGTTGTGGGTGTGGGTCCGTGTCCCTGGGCTCCCGAACCTGGTCGCGGATCTGCGTTCGGGGTTCCGGATCGTGGGTGTGGGTCTGTGTTCGGGGTTCCGGATTGTGGGTGTGGGTCTGCGTTCGGGGCTCCAGGTGCTGGGCCCGGAGCCGGGCCCGGGTTGCGGATTCCGCCTCGTGTGCGTTCCGTCTTGACGTCGACGGCAATCTGACGGACAGTCAGAAACCCTGATTCTCGCGTCCGTTCCCGGGAGGCAGTCGACGTGCACCTGGCCCCGACCGCACGCCAGCAGGCGCTCCGCGCCGAACTCCGCGCGTACTTCCGCGAGGTGATGCCCGGCCCGGGGGGCGCCCCCGGTGGCCGCGCCGTCCCCGACCAGGACCCCGAGGCCCAGCGGCTGCTGCTGCGGAGGATCGGTTCCGACGGGATGCTGGGGCTCGGCTGGCCCGTGGAGTACGGCGGGCAGGGCCGGGGCGCGGACGAGCAGTTCGTGTTCTTCGACGAGGCGTACCGGGCCGGCGCCCCCGTCTCCATGGTCACCCTCAACACCGTCGGCCCCACGCTCATGAAATACGGCACCGAGGAGCAGAAGGCGTACTTCCTGCCGCGCATCCTGGCCGGTGAGACCGTCTTCGCCATCGGCTACAGCGAGCCGGAGGCCGGTACCGACCTCGCCGCGCTGCGCACCAGGGCCGTACGCGACGGCGACTCCTGGACCATCGACGGGCAGAAGATCTTCACCAGCAACGCGCAGAACGCGGACTGGATCTGGCTCGCCTGCCGCACCGACCCCGAGGCCCCCAAGCACCGGGGCATCTCGATCCTGCTCGTACCGACCGACGCGCCCGGGTTCTCCTGGACCCCCATCGAGACCGTGGGCGGGCTCACCACCACCGCCACCTACTACGACGGCGTCCGCGTCCCGGCCACCGCGCTGGTCGGGGCCGAGAACGGCGGCTGGGGGCTGATCACCAACCAGTTGAACCACGAGCGCGTCGCGCTCGCCGCGATCGGGATGCAGGCCGAGGACGTCTACGCCGCCGCCCTCGCCTTCGCCCGCACCCCCGACCCGGTGACCGGACGCCGCCCCGCCGACGAACCGTGGGTGCGCTCCCGGCTGGCCGAGGCGCACGCCCGGCTCGCGGCGACCCGGCTGCTCAACTGGCGGCTCGTCGGCGCGGTGGGCGCGGGCGCGCTGGCCCCCGGTGACGCGAGCGGGGTGAAGTTCGCCGGGACCGAGAGCGCCGTCGAGGTCTACCGGATGTGCCAGGAGATCACCGGCGACGCCGGTCTCGTCCGGGCCGGTTCGCCCGGCGTCTTCGGGGACGGGGAGCTGGAGCGGATGAACCGGGCGGCGCAGATCAACACCTTCGGCGGCGGGGTCAGCGAGGTCCAGCGCGAACTCGTCGCCACGATGCGGCTCGGGATGAAGGGGGGAAAGCGGTGACGGACGGTGCGGAGGGGATTCCCGCGGCCGGTGGGCCCCGGCCCGGGGACACGGACGCGTTGTACGTACGGCTCAAGGCGTACGAGGGGCGGCCGGCCGCCGAGGCCGGTGTCGGCAAGGACCGGGTCAACGAACCGATGATCCGGCACTGGTGCGAGGCGATGGGGGACGCGCACCCCGCGTACACCGGGCCGGACGCCGTCGCCCCGCCCGCCATGCTCCAGGCGTGGACCATGGGCGGGCTCTCGGGGCACACCGACCGGAGCGGGGCGTACGACGCGCTCTTCGGGCTCCTCGACGGCGCGGGCTACACCTCGGTGGTCGCGACCGACTGCGAGCAGGAGTATCTGCGCCCGCTGCGCCCCGGCGACCTGATCACCTTCGACGCGGTGATCGAATCGGTCTCGGAGCGCAAGACGACGAAGCTCGGCACGGGGTATTTCGTCACCACGCGCATGGACGTCCGGGCCGAGGGCGAGCCCGCCGGGACGCACCGCTTCCGCATCCTCAAGTACCGCCCGGCGCACCGGAATCCCCGGCCCGGCGCCACGGCCGCCCCGAAGACGGTCCCGCAACGCTCGCGCCCCGTGATCAATCGCGACAACGCCGGTTTCTGGGAGGGCGTCGCCGCGCACCGGCTGCTGATCCAGCGCTGCACGGCCTGCGAAACGCTCCGTTTTCCCTGGCTGCCGGGGTGCAACGCCTGTGGCGGGGCGGACTGGGACACGGTCGACGCCTCGGGCGAGGGGACCGTCTTCAGCCATGTCGTCATGCACCATCCGCCGTTTCCCGCGTTCAGCGAGAACGGTGAGGGCGGACCGTACGCCGTGGCGCTGATCGAACTGGCCGAGGGCGTCCGGATCGTCAGCAATGTGGTGGGGGTGCCGTTCGACAAGGTGCGGGTGGGGATGGCGGTGCGCCTGGAGTTCCTGCGCACGGACCCCGAACTGGTGCTTCCGGTCTTCCGGGGAAGCGAGGGCTGACATGGATTTCTTCCGGGGGAGCGAGGGCTGACATGGATTTCACACCGAGCGAGGAGCAGACCGAGGCGCAGGGGCTCGCGGCCCGGATCCTCGGTGATCTGTCGACGCACGACCGGCTCGTCGCGGCCGGCACAGGTACGGACGCCGGGCTGTGGAAGGAGCTCTGCGCGGCCGGACTGCCCGCCGCCGTCGAGGAGACCGGACTCCTCGGCCTGGTGCTGATGCTGGAGGAACAGGGCCGGACCACCGCCCAGGTGCCGCTGGCGTCGAGCGGGGTGTACGGGCTGCTCGCCGTCGCCCGGCACGGTACGGAGGAACAGCGCGACCGCCTCCTGCCGGCGTTCCGCGACGGTACGGCGGTGGCGGCGGGCGCGCTCCCCAACCGGGGCACCGTGCGCGCGGAGGGGGACGCCCGGCTGAGCGGCACCGTCGCCGTGGTGCCGTGGCTGCGGGACGCCACGCACGTCCTGGTCGCGGACGCGGACCGGGCGCTGTGGTTCGTCACGACGGCGGACCCCGGCGTGCTGATCGAACCCGTCGAGACCACCGCCCCCTGGTCGGCCGGCCGGCTCGTGCTGTCCGGGGCTCCGGCGGAACAGGTGGGGGGACCGGGGGCGTACGAGGGCGGGGCCGGCGGGCGCGCCGATGGGTCGGGGGCGTACGAGGACGGGGTCGGCGGGCGCGCCGAGGGGTCGGGGGCGTACGACGACGTCCTGGCCACCGCGCGCACGGCGTTCGCGGGGCTCCAGGTGGGCGTGTGCGCCGGGTCGTTGGCGCGTGCGATCGCGCACACCGCCGGCCGGCAGCAGTTCGGGCGCCCCCTCGACCACCGGCAGGCGGTCCTGCTCCGGGCGGCCGACGCGTACATGGACACCGAGGCGATCCGCGTCACGGCGTACGAGGCGGCCTGGCGCCGGGACGAGGGGCTGCCGTACGCGGCGCAGGCGCTGACCGCCGCGTGGTGGGCCTCCGAGGCGGGCAAGCGGGTCGTCCACGCGGGCCAGCATCTGCACGGCGGCACGGGCGCCGACCTCGACCACCCCGTGCACCGGCACTTCCTCTGGGGGCGCCAGCTCGACGCCCATCTGGGCTGCGGCAGCGAAGTGCTTCAGGAACTCGGCGAACTGCTGGTGAAGGAGGGACCGGAGTGAAGGCCGGTGACGTACTCGCCCCGCTGGAGATCGAGGTGACGCGCACCCTGATCGTGGCGGGGGCGCTCGCCTCCCGCGACTACCAGGACGTGCACCACGATGCCGAACTGGCCCGGGAGAAGGGCTCGCCGGACATCTTCATGAACATCCTGACGACGAACGGGCTGGTCGGCCGGTACGTCACCGACCACTTCGGCGCCTCGGCGGTCCTCCGCAAGGTCGCCATCCGGCTGGGCGCCCCCAACTACCCCGGCGACACCATGGTGCTCAGCGGCACGGTCACCGAGGTGGACGACGCCGGGACGACGGCCCGGGTGGCGGTCGTCGGCGTCAACGGGATCGGCCGGCACGTCACCGGAACGGTGACGGTGAGCGTGGGCGACCCGGAGGGATCGGCATGAGCGTGCGCAGGGCCGACTCTCTGGGCGGGCGGGCGGCGGTGGTCGGGATCGGGGCGACGGAGTTCTCGAAGGACTCCGGGCGCAGCGAGCTGAAACTGGCCGTCGAGGCGGTGCACGCGGCGCTCGACGACGCGGGTCTGGCGCCCGCCGACGTCGACGGGCTGGTCACCTTCACGATGGACACGAGCCCCGAGATCACCGTCGCGCAGGCGGCCGGCATCGGTGAGCTGTCGTTCTTCTCGCGCGTCCACTACGGCGGCGGCGCGGCCTGCGCCACCGTCCAGCAGGCGGCCCTCGCGGTCGCCTGCGGGGTGGCCGACGTCGTGGTCTGCTACCGCGCGTTCAACGAGCGCTCCGGGCGCCGCTTCGGCTCCGGGGTACAGCGGCGCGAGCCCACGGCCGAGGGCACGGCCCTCGGCTGGAACCTGCCCTTCGGACTGCTCACGCCCGCCTCCTGGGTGGCCATGGCGGCCCAGCGCTATCTGCACGCGTACGGGCTGACGCCGGAGGCCTTCGGCCATGTCGCGGTCACCGACCGGCGGTACGCGGCGACCAATCCGGCGGCGTACTTCCACGGGAAGCCGATCACCCTCGCCGACCACGCCGCCTCCCGCTGGATCGTCGAGCCGCTGCGGCTGCTCGACTGCTGCCAGGAGACCGACGGCGGTCAGGCGATCGTCGTCACCAGCGCCGAACGGGCACGGGACCTGCGGCAGCCGCCCGCCCTGATCGTCGCGGCGGCGCAGGGGGCGGGGCGGGCCCAGGAGCAGATGACGAGCTTCTACCGGGACGGTCTGACCGGGCTGCCGGAGATGGGCGTCGTCGCCCGGCAGTTGTGGCGGACCTCGGGGCTGGGGCCCGCCGACATCGACGTGGCGATCCTGTACGACCACTTCACCCCGTTCGTCCTCATGCAGCTGGAGGAATTCGGCTTCTGCGGGCCGGGGGAGGCCGCGGACTTCGTGGCCGCCGACGCGGTGCCGCTGAACACGCACGGAGGGCAGCTCGGAGAGGCGTATCTGCACGGGATGAACGGCATCGCGGAAGCCGTGCGACAGATCCGCGGCACCTCCGTCAACCAGATTGCCGGGGCCGCGACCTCCCTGGTCACGGCCGGTACGGGGGTGCCGACCTCGGGTCTCGTCCTGGGGCGCGTCTGACGCGTCCTGCGCGCCGGGCGGCCTGTGCGCGGGCGCGGACCGGGGCCCGGGTCCGACCCCGAGGACCCCGGAACGGCCCCTCCACCTACAGGAGGTGGAGGCGGAGGCGGCTCTACACCCTGAGGCGGACGCGGTTTCGGGACCTGGGGCCGATCCCCCGGGCCGCGTCCGCTCCTAGCGTGGAGCCATGACCACGCCAGTCTGCACGGGCGCCGCCAGGGGAGCCGCCGCCACCGCTCCGGACACGACGTCCGGGCCGGGTGCGCCGTCGCACGCCGGACGCGCCTCCCGCGCGCCGCACGCCGTGCCGCGCGCCCCGGCGGCCTCCCGCACCCCGGCCTCCCGCACCCCGGCCACCCGCGCCCAGGCCGTCTCCCACAGCCAGGCCGTCTCCCGCGCCCCGGCCACGCCCCACACTCAGGCCGCTCCCCACGCCCAGGCCACCTCGCACACCCAGGCCGTCTCTCGGGCCGCGGCCGTCTCCCGTACCCCTGCCGTCGTCTCCCGTACCCCAGCCGCCCCGCGTGCCCCGTACGTTCCGTATCCGTCGTTCACGTCCTTCGTGAAGGCGCGCGGACCGGTGCTGCTGCGGGCCGCGCGCTCGCTGACCGCCAACGCCAGCGACGCCGAGGACCTGCTGCAGACCGCGCTCACGAAGACGTACGTCGCCTGGGAGCGGATCGAGGACCACCGGGCGCTCGACGGGTATGTGCGCCGTGCCCTGCTGAACACCCGGACCTCGCAGTGGCGCAAGCGGAAGGTCGACGAGTTCGCCTGCGACGAGCTGCCCGAGCAGGAGCCGGTGCCGGGGCCGGACCCCGCCGAGCAGCAGTCGCTGCACGACGCCATGTGGCGGGCCGTGCTGAAGCTGCCCGACCGCCAGCGGGCCATGGTCGTCCTGCGGTACTACGAGGACCTGAGCGAGGCGCAGACCGCCGAGGTGCTCGGGGTCTCCATCGGCACGGTCAAGAGCGCGGTCTCCCGGGCGCTGGGCAAGCTGCGGCAGGACCCGGAGCTGACCCCGGTCCGCTGAGCGGCGCCCGGAGGGGCCGTCCGGCGTCCGCGCCCTTCCGCGCGGCCGGTCCGTTGATCACGTCGTCGCTGGTCACCATGTGTGCCGGGGGAGAGCCGCCCGGGTGTCCGGACGAGGGGAATTCGTCGGGCGAGACCGATTCGTAGGCCCGGGAGTAGTGACATACCGCTCGGTATGTGCGCAGAATCAGCGGAACCCTACTGCCGCGTAGCGCCCACCGGGAGGACGCCGTGCTCAGCACCATGCAGGACGTACCGCTGACTGTCACCCGCATCCTGAAGCACGGGATGACGATCCACGGGAAGTCGCAGGTCACGACCTGGACCGGCGAGCCCGAGCCGCAGCGCCGCAGCTTCGCCGAGATCGGCCGGCGGGCGACGCAGCTCGCCCACGCCCTGCGCGACGAACTCGGCATCGACGGCGACCAGAGGGTCGCGACCCTGATGTGGAACAACGCGGAACACGTGGAGGCGTACCTCGCCATCCCGTCCATGGGCGCGGTGCTCCACACCCTGAACCTCCGGCTCCCGGCCGAGCAGCTCGTCTGGGTGGTCAACCACGCCGACGACAAGGCCGTCATCGTCAACGGCTCCCTGCTGCCGCTCGTCGCGCCGCTGCTCCCCCAGCTGACCTCGTTGGAGCACCTGGTCGTGGCGGGTCCCGGCGACCGCTCCGTCCTGAACGGCGCGCCGCTGCGGGTGCACGAGTACGAGGAACTGATCGCCGGCCGGCCCACCGAGTTCGACTGGCCCGAGCTGGACGAGCGCCGGGCCGCGGCCATGTGCTACACCTCCGGCACCACCGGCGACCCCAAGGGCGTCGTCTACTCCCACCGCTCCATCTACCTGCACTCCATGCAGGTCAACATGAGCGAGTCCATGGGCCTGACGGACAAGGACACGACCCTGGTCGTCGTCCCGCAGTTCCACGTGAACGCGTGGGGTCTGCCGCACGCCACGTTCATGTCCGGCGTCAACATGCTCATGCCGGACCGTTTCCTCCAGCCCGCCCCGCTCGCCGACATGATCGAGAGCGAGCGCCCCACCCACGCCGCGGCCGTCCCGACGATCTGGCAGGGGCTGCTCGCCGAGGTCACCGCCCGCCCCCGCGACCTCACCTCGATGGCCAACGTCACCATCGGCGGCGCGGCCTGTCCGCCCTCGCTCATGGAGGCGTACGACAAGCTGGGCGTCCGCCTCTGCCACGCCTGGGGCATGACGGAGACGTCCCCGCTGGGCACGATGGCCAACCCGCCGGCCGGTCTGAGCGCGGAGGAGGAGTGGCCGTACCGCATCACGCAGGGCCGCTTCCCGGCCGGTGTCGAGGCGCGGCTGGTCGGTCCGGGGGGCGAGCACCTGCCGTGGGACGGCGAGTCGGCCGGTGAGCTGGAGGTGCGCGGCCCCTGGATCGCGGGTGCCTACTACGGCGGGGCCGACGGCGAGGCGCTGCGCCCCGAGGACAAGTTCAGCGAGGACGGCTGGCTGAAGACCGGTGACGTCGGCGTCATCAGCGCGGACGGCTTCCTCACCCTGACCGACCGGGCCAAGGACGTCATCAAGTCCGGCGGCGAATGGATCTCCAGCGTCGAGCTGGAGAACGCCCTGATGGCGCACCCGGACGTGGCCGAGGCCGCCGTCGTCGCCGTTCCGGACGAGAAGTGGGGCGAGCGCCCGCTGGCCACCGTCGTGCTCAAGGACGGCGCGAGCGCCGACTACGAGGCGCTGAAGGCGTTCCTCGCCGAGTCCGGCATCGCCAAGTGGCAGCTTCCCGAGCGCTGGTCGGTCATCCCCTCCGTCCCCAAGACGAGCGTCGGCAAGTTCGACAAGAAGGTGATCCGCAAGCAGTACGCGGCGGGCGAGCTGGACGTCACCCAGCTCTGAGCCACGGCGCGTACGCGCGTCCGTACGCGGACGCGCCTACGTACGCGGACGACGAGGGCGGTACGGGAACTCCCGTACCGCCCTCGTGCGTTGCGGCAGCCCCGCACGGGGCGCCGGTCCGTTCGTGCCGGTCCGTCGGCCGTTCGTTCGTGCCGAGCTGCTGGTTGGTCTGTGTCGGTCCGTGTCGATCCGCTGGTCGGTCCGTGTCGATCCGCTGGTCGGTCTGTGTCGATCCGCCGGTCAGTTCGTGCCGATCTTCGCGAGCAGATCGACGATGCGGGACTGCACCTCGTCGCTCGTCGAGCGTTCCGCGAGGAAGAGGACGGACTCGCCGGAACCCAGCCCGGCCAGTTCGGCCTGGTTCATGTCGGCCGAGGTGTAGACGACCAGCGGGGTGCGGTTGAGCCGGCCGTTGGCGCGCAGCCAGTCCACGATTCCGGCCCGGCGGCGGCGCACCTGCATGAGGTCCATCACCACCAGGTTCGGCCGCATCCGGGTGGCGAGCGAGACCGCCTCGCTGTCCGTCGCCGCGCAGGCGACCTGCATGCCCCGGCGTTCCAGGGTCTGCGTCAGGGCGAGCGCGATGTCCGCGTGCTCCTCGATCAGCAGGACGCGGGGCGGGTGCTGCTCGCTGTCGCGCGGGGCGAGGGCCTTGAGGAGGACGGCGGGGTCGGCGCCGTACGCCGCGTCCCGCGACGCCTGGCCGAGACCGGCCGTCACCAGGACGGGCACCTCGGCGGCCACCGCGGCCTGGCGCAGCGACTGGAGCGCCTTGCGGGTGATGGGGCCGGTCAGCGGGTCCACGAAGAGCGCGGCCGGGAACGCCGCGATCTGGGCGTCCACCTCCTCGCGGGAGTGGACGATCACCGGCCGGTAGCCCCGGTCGCTCAGTGCCTGCTGGGTGGAGACGTCGGGCGCGGGCCAGACGAGCAGCCGGCGCGGGTTGTCGAGCGGCTCCGGGGGCAGTTCGTCGTCCACGGGCTGCGGCAGCGGCCGGTTGGCGACCTCGACGGCGCCACCGGGGCCGTCCAGCGGCTCGGGGCCCTCGGCGGCACCCTCGTCGGGCGCACCGATCGCGTACGCGCGCCCCTCGGGCGAGGACGTGGCGAGCAACTGGCCGGAACCGGGTCCGTGGACCGTGCCACCGGCGGCCCCGGGGGCGCCCGGCTGCGGGGCGGGCGGTGCGGGCGGTGCCGACGGGGTGGGCGGGGCAGGGGTGGCCGCCGGGGGCAGCGCGACCCGGTCGCCCTCGGGCGGTGCGGCGAGCTTGCGGCGCCGCCCGGCCCCTCCGGCGCTGCCGCCGCCGAGCGTGTGGTTCTGCTGGTGCCCGATGTGCTGGGCGAACGGGACGCCCTGGCCCAGGGTGCGCACGCTGAACGCCCGCCCCTGCGTCGAGTCGGACGACCCGGGCATCGGGGCCTCGGCGGGCAGCGGCTGCCGTCGCGGGTCCGGCCCCGGTGCGAGCCGGCGCACGCGGGGCGCGCCGGGCCCCGCGGTCCCTGCCGTCCCTGTGGTCTCGGTGGTCGCGGCGGTCTCGGCCGGAGTGCCCGCGGATGTCGTGCCGGTGGTGTGCGTGGTCGGGCCGGTTACGGGCGGCACCGGTCCGTTCCCGGGCCCGTCCGCCGCGCCCGGGGCGTCGTCCGCGTCCCACCCGCCGGGCCCGGTGACCGGGAGCGGCCGACCGACTCCGTCGAGGCCACCGTAGACGTCGCCCTCGGTGTCACCGTCGCCATCGCTGGTGAAGTCTTCGGTGAAGTCTTCGGTGAAGTCGCTGGTGCGGTCGTCCGTGAGGTCGTCGGTGAAGAGGCCGTCCTGCCGTCCCGGCGCGGGCAGCGCGAACGGGGCGTCCTGGTGGGGCGCCTCGGCGGCGCGCGCACGGCGCCGCCCGGTTCCGGTCGGGAGCGGATGGGCCTGCGGCGGGGTGTGGTCCAGATCCGGCGCACCGGTCACCGCGTCGTGGCGGCCGGCCGGCGAGGCGTCCGCCCCGGCGGCGTCCGGCGTCCGGTCCGCGTCCGCCGGCGGCAGCGCGAACGGGACCCGGGGCCCCGCCTCCGCCTGCGCGGCCCGGTCCTGAGCTGCCGCGAGCGCCCGCCGGGCCCGCCGCCCGGTCGGCTGCGGCGCGGACGGCGCGTGCGCCGCGTTCCCCGGAGCGGAGGTGTCCCCGAGCGCCGGGGCGTGAGCCGGGGATGCCCCGTCCTGCCGGGGCGCCTGCGAGGGCGCCGGAGCACGCATCGGCCGGCCGGGGGCTCCGGTGAGCCCCTGGGGTCCCACGGGCTGCGGCCCCGTGGGCGCGTGCGAGGCGGCGGGCAGCGCCAGCTGGCCCTCCATCCCCCGGTGCGCCCCTGCGGAGACCGGCACCGGAGCCTCGGCGGACGCGCCCTGCTGCGGCACCACCGGACCCAGCTCGGGCACCGCGTGCGCCGGGGCGCCGCCCTGTCCGAGGCCGGGCACCGCGTGCGCCGGGACGCCCTGACCGATGTCGGGCACGCCGTGGTCGGAGGCGCCCTGGGAAGGGGCGCTCTGGGAGGGGGAGTTGTGGCCGGCGGGGGTGTGGTGGGCGGCCGGGGCACGGTGCGCCGGCGCGTTGGGGACGGCCGGGCCGCCCGGGAAGGGGGTGTGCCGGCCGGGAGTGCCATCAGGCGGGACGTCCTGGCCGGGCAGGCCCTGCGCGGGAGTGTTCTGGGCGGTCGCCCCGTGCGGGGGCACGTGGTCGCCGGTCGGGCCTTGCGGGGGCGTGCCCTGGCCGGGGACGCCCTGCCCCGGCGTGCCCTGGCCGGTGACGCCGTGCGGAGGGACCGCGGGGCCGAGCTGCGGGCGGCCGGCGGCGGCACCGGCGGTCCGGGGTGTCGGTTCCCCCTCGCCGCTCTCCGAGGAGGAAGGCAGGGCGGCGGGCAGCGCGAGGGCCTGGCCCTGGGCGGGCGCGCCCACGGGCTGTTCACCCGTCTCCGCCGGGCTGGGCCGGCCACGCCGACGACCGGAGCCCCGGTTCGGCCCCTGGCCCTGACCAGCTCCCTGACCCTGCCCCTGGCCCGGTCCCTGCTGGGCCGGGATGAGTTCGTGCGGTGCCGGGAGGGTCTGCGGCCCTGTGTCGGAGGGACGGCCCCCGTCGGGACCGACGGCGGCAACCGCACCGGCAGCATCGGTTCCGGGTACGCCCTCGTTCGTGTCTCCGTCGGCTGCCGCACGGCGCGCGCGCCGGCGCCCGGTGGGCTCGGCCGCGCCCGGCTCGCCCGTACCGTCGGAACCGCCCAGGGGGCTGTCCAGGAAGGCGTCGGTGGAGGACCGGCGTGCGCGGCGGCGCCCCCGACCGGGCTCGGGCGCGGGGGTCTCGTCGGGTGCGCCGGGTGCGCCGGGGTGCGCCCCGGCGTCGGGGGTCTGCGGGAGGACGGGCTGCTCGGCGGGAACGGGCGGCGGGACCGTGCCCGTGCCGGCGCCGAGCGGTACTTCGAGGACGTACGCGCTGCCGCTCATCCCCGGCATCTCGTGCGTCTGGAGCACACCGCCGTGCGCCCGCACGATGCCGCTCACGATCGGGACGTGCACGGGGTCGCCGCCCGGGAACGGGCCGCGTACCTCGATGCGGACGACGTCACCGCGCTGCGCGGCGGCGACGACGATGGTCATGTCCACGTAGCCGCCGCCCGGGAGGAGCCGGGTCTTGCCGGTCGAGTCGACGCCGGCGACATCCGCGACGAGGTGCGCGAGCGCGGTCACCAGCCGGGCCGGGTCGACCTCGGCCTCGATCGGCGGCGCGTGCACGGCGAACTGGGCCCGGCCGGGCCCGATCAGCTCGACGGCGGCGTCGATGCCGGCTGTCACGACGCCGTCGAGCAGCACGTTCGTCTTGACGAGGGTTTCGGTGCCGCTGTCCAGGCGCTGGTAGCCGAGGACGTTGTCGATGAGGGTCGTCATCCGGGCGTAGCCGGCGGCGAGGTGGTGCAGGATCTGGTTGGCCTCGGGCCAGAGCTGGCCGGCCGGGTCGGCGGCGAGCGTGGACAGCTCGCCGCGCAGCTCCTCCAGCGGGCCGCGCAGCGATTCGCCGAGGACGGCGGTGAGCTGGGCGTGGCGGGCGGTCAGGTCCGTCAGCCGCTCGGTCAGCTCCTCGCGCTCGGCGGAGTGGCGCTCGGTGCGGTCGGCGAGTTCGGTGGTGTGCGCCTCGGTCAGGGAGGCGATCTCGGCGGCGTGCGCCTCCGTGAGCTCGGTGATCTCCGCAGTGTGGCCGGCGGTCAGCTCGGCGACCTCGGCCGTGTGACGCGCGTCGAGTTCTTCGTACGGCCGCCGGTCGGTGAACGTCATGACGGCGCCGACGAGCTGGTCGCCGTCGCGGACGGGCGCGGTGGTGAGGTCGACGGGCACCTGCGTGCCGCTCTTGGACCACAGGACCTGCCCGCGCACCCGGTGCTTGCGCCCGGACCGGAGCGTGTCGGCGAGCGGCGACTCCTCGTACGGGAAGGGCTCGCCCTCCGCACGCGAGTGCAGGATCAGCGGGTGCAGCTCCTGGCCGCCGAGGTCGCTGGCGCGGAAGCCGAGGATCTGCGCGGCGGCGGGATTGACCAGGACGACCCGGCCGTCCGTGTCCGTACCGACGACGCCCTCGGCCGCGGCCCGCAGGATCATCTCGGTCTGTCGCTGCGAGCGGGCCAGCTCGGCCTCGGTGTCGACGGTGCCGGAGAGGTCGCGTACGACCAGCATCAGCAGCTCGTCACCGGTGTAGCTGCCGCCGCCCCCGTACGGGCCCTGGGCACCCTGGACGTCGTTGTACGCCGCCTGCCCGTCCTCCAGGCTGGCGCTCGTCACCTCGACCGGGTACTCGTGGCCGTCGGTGCGCCGCGCCGTCATCCGCGTGGGCTTCGTACGGCCCCGCTCGTCCGCCGCGTCGGGCCGCCGCATGGACCCGGGGATCAGCTTGGAGTCGAACTCCGGCAGCAGGTCGAGCAGGCCGCGCCCGACGAGGGCGGTGCCCGGCGTCTCGAACATTTCGAGGGCGATGGTGTTGGCGTTGACGACCGTGCCGTTGCAGTTGACGAGCAGCAGCCCGTCGGGGAGTGCATCGAGTATGGCGGCGAGGCGAGCAGCGCCTCGGGATGGCCTGCTGCTCACGACGACGCTTCCTCCCTGATTACTGCACCTTGCGGACAGCGGGCCCCATCTTGCCCCTCGGGCCGCACACTGTCACTGGAGGAGTCTAAAGGCAGGGGAGGCGCAAGAGGCGGCGGATGAGGGGGAGCTCTCACCAAGGTTCTGTGCGTACGGTGTACGGCCCGGCCCCCGCCACCCCCGCCCGGCCGCCCCGCAACGGGCTCCGCCGCAGCTCAGCGCACGTTCGGCAGCACCGGCCGCAGGGCGTTCCAGCGCCCCATCTCGCACCCGTTCGTCCGGTCGAACGCGGAGTCGACGCTTCGCCCCCGCCACGTACCGGTGACCCGCGCGGTGGCGGATCCGCCGTACTGCTGGGTGCACATCGCCCCCTTCGGCACGGGCGCGAACGGGTCGGCGCCCTCCTCCGCCAGCTGCCCCAGCCGCTCGCAGGCCTGCCGCGCCACCGGATGGCTGCCGCCGGCCGGCTCGCACTCCAGCTCGTACCGGCCGTCGGCCGCCGGGTCCCCCGACCCCGACACGACCACCGTCAACCGCGTGCCCCCGTCGTCCCCCCGCAGAACGGGCAGCGACAGCGGCAACGGCAGCGGACCGGTCGCCGCGACCGCCCCGGGCGCGGCGGCCGACAGCGCGGCCAGCGACACGACGGCGGTGAGAGCGAGACGACGCATCATTGCGGGCTCCTGTGATCGGGCGCGCCCCCGGCACTCCCGGCGGCACGGAACGACGGGGGCGGACGCCCCGCCCCTCCTAACGCTCCGCACGCCCCGGCGTTGCGCACCCCGGGCGCTTTGCCCTCGCGGCCGACTGCCTAGTACCGTAGGCGTCGATTGGTGACGCAACACTCAGCTGTGTCATCATCTGCACGCACCACCCGCGCTCGCGTGGGTGTGCTGGAGGCGTCGCCTAGTCCGGTCTATGGCGCCGCACTGCTAATGCGGTTTGGGTCTTAAAGCCCATCGAGGGTTCAAATCCCTCCGCCTCCGCCCCACCACCGAAGCCCCGAGCCCACCCGGCCGGGGCTTCGGTCGTTCCCTGGCCGTCCCCCGGGTCCGCCGGGTGGGCGCGCCCGGGTGTCTGCCCAGCTCAGGCCGGGTGTGGGTAATGGATTTCGCGTCCCGGCGCAGGTCATGTAATGTTGTTCTCGCAACGCCGACGGGGCAGAAAAGCCCAAGAAGCACAAGCACTCGTAGCTTAACGGATAGAGCATCTGACTACGGATCAGAAGGTTGCAGGTTCGAATCCTGCCGAGTGCACAGCAGGCCAGAGGCCCCCGGGAGAAATCCCGGGGGCCTCTCGCGTTGCCCGTACAGCAGCGAAGTACAGCAACCGCGTCAGCCCGTACCGCCCATGGCGTCGGACAGCTTGCCGATCGTTGGGCGCCTCGCGCCGCGTCGGCAAGGAGTGAGCGGATGACTTTCCTGACGTGGCATGGGGGTTCTCTGCCGGGCGACGGGCCGAGTGCCAACGTGGGGCGGAGGGGGTCAGGTGTGGGCGCGCGGCGTCGTCGTGGGGGTCGGGGTCGGGGACAGCAGGCGGGGGCGGGGGTGGTCGGTCCGCTGATCGAAGTGCCGGTACTCATCGGTCTCGTCCACGTCGCCCTGTACGCGCGCCGCTACTTCGCGCCCCCGGCCGCCCCCGTACGCCAGGAGGAACCCACGGGTGCCTGAGGGCGCGCTGCCTCTGTACACGTTGCGTGCGTTCGTTGATCGTTGACGATCGTGACTCAGACGACGAGCGAGAACGCGTGGCCCGGGAAGATCAGTGCCCTCACCCTCTTCACGGAGGATCTGGACGCGACGAAGCGGTTCTACCGTGAGGTGTTCGGCCTGCCGGTGACGTACGACAACGACAACTCGGCCGTGTTCGACTTCGGGAACACGATCGTCAATCTGCTGCGGGCCGACGCGGCGCACGACCTGATCGCGCCGGCGCGGGTGGCCGACCCGAAGGCCGGCGCGCGGGTGCAGCTGACGTTGCCCGTGGACGACGTGGACAAGATGTGCGAGGAACTGGTGGCGCGGGGGGTGACGTTGCTGAACGGCCCGATGGACCGGCCCTGGGGGATTCGGACGGCGAGCTTCGCTGATCCGGGAGGTCACGTGTGGGAGATCGCGCAGTGAGCACGGACGTGCTCAGGTCAGGCCGCCCGTCGCCCTGAGGTTCTGGCCGGTGATCCAGCGGCCTTCATGGCTGACGAGGAAGGCGACGGCGTCGGCGATGTCGGAGGGTTCGCCGAGACGGCCCAGGGGGGTCATGCCGACCACGGCCTGGAGGGCCTCCGCGGGGTTGGTGCCGCGGAGGAGGTCGGTGTCGGTCGCGCCGGGGGAGACGGTGTTGACCGTGATGCCCCGGGGGCCGAGCTCGCGGGCGGCGACGGCGGTGAGCTGTTCGAGGGCCCCCTTGCTCGCGGCGTAGGGGGTGATGCCGGGGGCGGCCCGGAGGGTGTTCAGGGTGGAGATGTTCACGATCCGGCCGCCGTCGCGCAGGTGTCGGGCCGCGTAGCGCATGGTGAGGAAGGCGGCTCTGGCGTTGCCCGCCATGACGTGGTCGAAGACCTCCACGTCGGTCTCCGCGAGGGGGGTCGGGGTGAAGGCGACCGCCGCGTTGTTGACGAGGATGTCCAGACCGCCCAGGTGGTCGTCGGCGGTCCGCATCAGCTCTTCCGCGCCGTCCGGTTCGGAGAGGTCCGTGCGTACGGCGCGGGCCTTTCCGCCGTCGGTACGGACCGCCCTGACGACGTCGGCCGCGGCTTCCTCGTTCGCGGCGTAGGAGAAGACCACGTCCGCGCCGTCCCGGCACAGGCGCTCGACGACGGCCCGACCGATGCCCCGGGAACCACCGGTGACGACGGCCGTCATGCCTTTGAGCATGGTTCCTCCGGGAGAAGCGGCAGGGGGGGGGAAGGGGCGTCTTATGTGCCGATCGACGCGCACTGATGTGTGGTCATGGTACGGGCGGTGGGCTGCCGTTGGGAGAGGGCGGGGCTTTGCCGCAGTTCAGGTGGGGGCCGGTGTCGCCGTACGTTCCCCTCAGGGGCGACCGGTGAGCGTGGCGCTTGCGGGAGCCGGGGTGTCGTCCCGGCTCCCGCAAGCGATGTGCTCAGTGTTTCCGTTCGGGCGTCTGCCTCACTTCTTGAGGAAGTCGAGGAGGTCCTTGTTGAACTTCTCCTTGTCGCCGGGGACGAGGGCGATGCCGTGCGACCCGCCCTCGTAGACCTTGAGTTCGGCGTCCCGGACGAGTTCGGCGGTCTTGCGGCCGGTGGCGTCGATGGGGACGACCTGGTCGTCGTCGCCGTGGACGACGAGGGTGGGGACGTCGAACTTCTTGAGGTCGTCGTGGAAGTCCGTGGCCGCGAAGGCGTCGACGCAGGCGACTCCGCCCTCGATCGTCTCCTGCATGGCCATGTACCAGAAGGCGTCCTTGTTGCCCTGGGTGACCTTGTTGCCGTCCCGGTTGGCGCCGAAGAAGCCGACGGCGGTGTCCTTCCAGAACTGGGAGCGTTCGGCGAGGATGCCGCTCTTGATGCCGTCGAAGACGTTCTGGGGGACGCCTTCGGGGTTGTCCGGTCCCTGGAGCATCAGGGGCGGGATGGCGGAGAGGAGGACCGCCGAGCGGATGCGGTCGGTGCCGTGGCGGCCGATGTAGCGGGCGAGTTCGCCACCGCCCATGGAGTGGGCGACGAGGGTGACGTCGCGGAGGTCGAGGTGGGTGAGGAGGTCGTTGAGGTCGTCGGCGAAGGTGTCGAAGTCGTAGCCGTCGAAGACCGGCGTGGAGCGGCCGTGGCCCCGGCGGTCGTGGGCGATGCCCCGGTAGCCGGCGTCGGCGACGGCCTTGAGCTGGTCCTGCCAGGCGTCGCCGTTGAGCGGCCAGCCGTGGATGAAGACGACCGGGCGGCCCTGGCCCCAGTCCTTGTAGAAGATTTCGACTCCGTCGCGTGTCGTGCAAACGGGCATGACGACTTCCTTCCGAAATGTCGGGTGAATGACGCGCCTTGGTGCGCACGACTGTGCGAAAGGGGGGTGCGCGCCACCGTGCGGAAGGCGCGGGCTCTTGGGCTCTCCGCCTCGCGCCCCGCATATCGAGTGTGCGGTATATGTGACGTATAGGACAAATCGAACAGGATGGTCGGGTGCGGCGACGCGCCGGCCCGGGCCCCGCGCTACGCGCGGACGGGGGCAGCGCTACGGCGCGGACGGGGGCAGCGCGAACCGGAAGGCGCCCTGGCCGGTGCCGAGCTGCAGCCAGAGGCCGCCGGGCTGGGTGACGACCCGGAGGGCGAGCTGCGCGCAGTGCGGACAGCGGCCGGTGAGGCCGGGGTCGGGGCCGTAGACGTGCAGGGCGCCGACCGTGTGCGGGGTGCGGCAGGCCGGGCAGGTCCACCGGGCCGTGGTGGGGTCGAGGGCGAAGACCTGGGAGAGCGGTCCCGCGAGGCAGTTGCCGTCGAGGTGGAGCGGAGGGCGCTGGTTCACGATGGTGTCCCCTCGTGGTGCGGGTGGAGGCGCGGTCGCGCGGGCGAGCGCGGTCAGCCGAACCGTTCGGTCCGGATGGTCTGCGGCGGATGGCCGAGGGACTGGAGGAGATCGGCGGCGCGTTCGACGAAGCCGGTGGGCCCGCAGACGTAGCAGCGGGTGTCCGGTGAGGCGGGCAGTCCCCCGAAGTCGTCACGGGTGACGCGGCCCGCCGGCCGGCTCACCCCGGGGCCCGTCCGGCGGGTGTAGACGATGCGGATGTCCTCGGACCCGGTCGGATCGGTGAGGTCCTTCGTGTACCAGAGCTCGTCCGGGCCGCGTACGGAGCAGAGCAGGGCGCAGGGGTCCCCGGAGGGCTCCGCGGCGCGGCGGGCCCGGAGCATGGCCATGAGGGGGACGATGCCACAGCCGCCGGCGACGAGGAGGAGGGGGCCGCGGTCGCGCGGTGTCCACACGAACCATCCGCCGAGCGGCCCCATGAGCTCGACCTCGGCGCCGACGGGCAGGACGTCGGTCAGATACGGGGAGACCTCGCCGTCGGGCGCCGACTGGACCCCCAGCTCGACCGTGTCGCCGTCGGCGGGGGCCGCGAGGGAGTAGCTGCGGACCGCCTGATATCCGTCGTCGGCGGTCAGGCGGACGTCGACGTGCTGGCCGGGACGGTGGCCCGGCCAGCCGGGCACCTCGAAGCGGAGGGTGCGGCCGGTCGCCGTCTGGGGCTCCCGCGCGGTGAGCCGCGCCCGCCGCCAGCCGCCCGTGGCCGGGACCCGGTCGGCCGGGGCGGTACTCACCCGTCGCTCCGGTAGCGCTGCTCGCGCCAGGGGTCGCCGTAGTCGTGATAGCCGGCCCGCTCCCAGAATCCCGGCTCGTTGCCGGTCGTGAAGCGCAGGCCCCTGACCCACTTCGCGGACTTCCAGAAGTAGAGGTGCGGGACCAGCAGGCGGGCCGGACCGCCGTGGTCCGGCGACAGGGCGAAGCCGTCGAAGCTGTGGACGAGCCACGCCTTGCCGCCCGTGACGTCGGCGCGCGGCAGGTTGGTCGTGTACCCGTCGAAGGATTCCGCGACGACGAAGTCCGCGGAGGTCTCCACGGCGTCGGTGAGGACGTCGAGGGAGACGCCCTGCCACCGGGTGTCGAACTTCGACCAGCGGGTCACGCAGTGGATGTCCACCACGGGGTGCTCCTGCGGCAACGCCGTCATCTCCTCCCACGTCCAGCTCCGGCTCTCACCGGTCTCGCTGGTGACGGTGAAGGACCAGCGGTCCGTGGGCACCTGCGGGGTCGGTCCGGCGGAGAGCACCGGGAAGGACTCCGTGGGGTACTGGCCCGGGGGCAGCCGTTCCACGAGGCTCCGGGTGCTCGGGCCGCTCGGGCCCGTCGGGCTGCTTTGGCCGTTCCGGCCACTCCGGTCGCTCCGGCCGTGGAAGCCGGGTGAGAGTCCGGTCATCGGGGCGCCTCCTCACGTGCGGGTACGGCTGTGGGGCCCGGCGGCGGTGGGCGACGGCTTTCCCGTGCCGTGCGTGTGGTCACGGGTCGGTACGGGCGTCGCGCGCGGGGAGCTTCCAGCCGGGGCGGGGGAAGTGGCAGGTGTAGCCGTTGGGGTAGTGCTGGAGGTAGTCCTGGTGTTCGGGCTCGGCCTCCCAGAAGTCGCCCAGGGGCTGGACCTCGGTGACGGCGGGCCCCGGCCACAGGCCGCTGGCATCGACGTCCGCGAGCGTGTCCAGCGCCGTCCGGCGCTGGTCGTCGTCGGTGTAGTAGATCGCCGACCGGTAGCTGCGGCCGATGTCGTTGCCCTGGCGGTCACGGGTGCTGGGGTCATGGATCTGGAAGAAGAACTCCAGCAGGTCGCGGTAGGTGGTGCGGGTGGGGTCGTAGAGGATCTCGATGGCCTCGGCGTGGTCGCCGTGTGCGCGGTACGTGGCGTTCGGCGTGTCGCCGCCCGTGTAGCCCACGCGCGTGGCGAGGACACCGGGCTGGTGGCGGATGAGCTCCTGCATGCCCCAGAAGCAGCCTCCGGCCAGTACGGCCTTCTCGGTCCGGTCGTTCATGTCGCCCTCCGACGTGGGTGTTCTGTTCCGGGCCCTGGCGGCCCCGGTTGGGCCGGGCCATGGGTCTCCGTGGTCGGCCCTCACCGCACCCTCTCAAGGAAGCGTGTGCGGCACCTCTGGAGAGGGCGGCGTTCGCGGGGCCGCCGAGGACGGCGTCCGTGGGGCCGCCGAAGGAGGTGTTCACAGCACCTCGAGGAGGTGTTCGCAGGCTTCGGCGCAGGCCGTGCACGCTTCGGTGCAGAGGCGGCAGTGGGCGTGCATCAGCTCGTGTTCCCGGCATTCCCGCTCGCAGCGCAGACAGGCGCTCGTACATGCCTGCACCAGGGCGATGAGGGCCGCGCGGTCCTCGTGAGCACTCTGCCGCAGCAGCGTCGTGGCCGTGAGCAGGCAGACCGGCGCACAGTGCTCGGCGGCTGCCGCCGCTCTGGCCAGGGAGGCGGTGTCGTCCTCGGCGAGGCAGCCGTCCGCGCAGGCCGTACAGGCGGCCGCGCAGTCCAGCGCCGCCCGCACCGCGCGTGCGAGGGCCTGGCGCCGCGATGACGCGGGGGCGGACGGGTGCGCCTCAAGCAGTTCATCCACGCTGGGCATGGGTCGTCGCTCCTGTCGCGGGGGTGGGAAGAGCGGGGGCGGGGCGGAGCCGTGCGGAGTAGGGCCGGAAGGGGGCGGAGCCGGGTGCGGGGCAGGGCCGGAAAGGGGCCGGGCCGACGGCGAGGTCCGGGACGTGGCGGAGCCGAAACGATCCCTTGACATGCGGACCCCTTCCTCGCGCGGCCCCACCTGCCCATCGTGGCCGACGTCCCCTCCGCCCGCCACCTGCGGGCGGAGGGGGTGGAGGTGCCCCGGGCCGGGGCCGGGGGCCGGGGGCCGCGAATCGTGGCGGTGCGGCGGGCGGTCATGCCGGCGTTGTGGGGGCCGGAGCCCGGACCGCCGGGGCCGGAGTTCTCCCTGGAGGGCTGCCCGAGGGCGGTGACACCCGCATGACCAGCGTCTTCAGCCCCTCGTCGGTGCGTATCGAGCGCGTGCGGCTGGCCGTGCAGTACGGGCGTCCCCGGGACGCCCTCGCCCTGGCAAAGGGGATGCGGCTGAGCAAGGACACACCCCCGTCGTGGCGCACCTGGCTGCTGCTCGACGTGGCACGGGCCCATACGGACATCGGGGACGCGGCCGGTGCGGTGAAGACCCTGGAGTCCCTGCGTCGCGTGGCCCCGACGTGGATGCGGCACCACACCCTTGCCGTGGCGATCGTCCGCGACCTCTGGGCGCTCCCCAACCATCCGCCGGGACTTCGCCCGTTGGCCGAGTTCCTGGGGGTCACTCCCTAACGTGGTGAAAGTGGGACGTTGCGCCCCTGTCGGCCTGCTGGGCCTGGCGCTTGCATGAGGGCACAACGCCCGCGGCTGCCGTTCGACCGGTGTCCGGGGGCCACCCGATCCGGGAGAACGGACAGCCATGCCACCATCCGCCACCAGGGTCCGCCCCACCGGGCATCCCGGCTACAGCGAGACCCTGCCGCGCCTCCCGGAGAGCCCCGCCGCCGCGCGGCGCCTCACGCGCACCGCCCTTGCCTGCGGGGATCTGGAGGAGCTGGCCGGGGACGGTGATCTGATCGTCAGCGAACTGGTCACCAACGCGGTTCGGCATGCCCGGCGCGGCCCGATCCGTGTCGTGGTCGAGCGCACCGCCGAACGCACCGTACGCCTTGCCGTCTCCGACCGGTCACGGCTCCGGCCGGTGCTCCGCCGGGCGGATATGGACGAAGCCGGCGGACGAGGGTTACGGGTTGTCGCCGCCCTGGGCCGGGACTGGGGCGGGACGGGTCGGACCGACAGGGGTGTGAGGAGGGGGTGTCGCGCCCCCTCCTCACACCTCTCGTTACGCCAGTTCCGCCAGGCGGGCGCGGATGTGGGCGATGACCGCCGGGGCGTGGTCGTTCAGGTAGAAGTGGCCGCCCTCGTAGGAGTGGAAGGTCGTGGCCGCCGTGGTGTGGGTCGTCCAGGCCGCCGCCTCGTCCTCGGTGACCTCGGGGTCCTCGGTGCCGTTCAGTACGTCGATCGGGCAGGTCAGGGGCGGGCCGGGGTGGTAGCGGTACGTTTCGGCGGCGCGGTAGTCGGCGCGGATCGCCGGGAGGACCGACCGCAGGAGTTCCTCGTCGGCCAGGACCGCCGGGTCGGTGCCGCTCATGCGGCGGATGGTCTGGAGGAGCCGGGCGTCCGGGGCCTGGTGGACGCGCTCGTTCTCACGCGGCCGGGACGGGGCGCGGCGGCCCGAGGCGAACAGGGCGACGGGGACCGTGCCGGCCGCCTCCAGGCGCAGGGCCACCTCGAAGCCGAGCGTGGCGCCGAGGCTGTGGCCGAAGAGGGCCACCGGGCGGTCGCACCACGGCAGCATCTCGGCCGTGACGAGGTCCGCGAGTTGGCGTACGTCGTCCACGCAGGTCTCGTGGCGGCGGTCCTGGCGGCCGGGGTACTGGACGGCCACCACATCGGCGGCCGGCGCCAGCGCGCGCGAGACGGGGAAGTAGTAGCTGGCCGCGCCGCCCGCGTGGGGGAGGCAGAACAGCCGCACCGGGGCCCGTTCGGCCGGGTGGAAGCGGCGGAGCCAGGGGGTGGTGGTCGGTGTCGTCGTGGTCATGGGCGGGGTGTGTCCTCACGGAGTACGGGCTGTGGTGTGCGCGATGCGCGGTGCGGAGTACGGGGTGCGGAGTGCCGGGTGCTGGGTCGGTCACGGTGCGGTCCGGGCGCTCGCGGTGTGCGCCGGGTGTGCGGCGTCACGGTGTCGTGGGCCATGCCCCCGGGGGGCGCCAGCCGCGGGACGGGCCCCAGCGGGAGCGGGGGTGGGGGGTGAGCGTGTCCCCGGTGGACGCCTCCACGGTGCGGGTCGCGGTGAGGAGGACGAGGAGGACGGCGGCCAGTTCGTCCGCGTCCGGGGTGCCGCGCTCGATGCGGAGGTGGGGGCCGGGGCCGGCCTCCGCGCGTACGTACGGATCGGCGGTCATGTCAGAACGGCGGGTTGCCGTGCTTGCGTTCGGGCAGGGGGACGTGTTTGGCGCGCAGGACGTCGAGGGCGTCGGCGAGGACGCGGCGGGTGGCCGCCGGGTCGATGACGTCGTCCACCAGGCCGCGTTCGGCGGCGTAGTAGGGGTGCATCAGCTCCTGGCGGTACTGCTTCACGCGCTGGGCGCGGGCCGCCTCCGGGTCGTCGGCGGCGGCGATCTCGCGGCGGAAGACGACGTTGGCGGCGCCCTCCGCGCCCATGACGGCGATCTCGTTGGTGGGCCAGGCGAAGGAGAGGTCGGCGCCGATGGAGCGGGAGTCCATGACGATGTACGCGCCGCCGTACGCCTTGCGCAGGATGACCTGGACGCGGGGCACGGTGGCGTTGCAGTACGCGTACAGCAGTTTCGCGCCGTGGCGGATCACGCCGTTGTGCTCCTGGTCGCTGCCCGGGAGGAAACCGGGGACGTCGACCAGGGTGACGAGCGGGATCGAGAATGCGTCGCAGGTCTGGACGAAGCGCGCGGCCTTCTCGGAGGCGTGGATGTCGAGGACGCCGGCGAGGGAGGCCGGCTGGTTGGCGACGATGCCGACGACATGGCCGTCCAGACGGGCCAGCCCGCAGATGATGTTGGTCGCCCAGTGCGCGTGGACCTCGAAGAGGTCGCCGTCGTCGACGATCTCCTCGATGACCGCCCGCATGTCGTACGCGACGTTCGGGTCGGCCGGGACCAGACGGCACAGGGCGTCGCCGAGGCGGTCGACCGGGTCGTCGCACGGCTGGACCGGAGGCAGTTCGCGGTTGTTGGAGGGGAGCAGCGTGAGGAGGTGGCGCACCTCCTCCAGGCACTCCTCCTCGGTGTCGTACAGGAAGGCGCTCGCGCCCGAGACCGTCGAGTGCACCTGGGCCCCGCCCAGGTCGTTGTGGCTGATCTTCTCGCCGGTGACGGCCTGCACGACGTCGGGTCCGGTGATGTACATCTGCGCGATGTCGCGGACCATGAAGACGTAGTCGGTGAGCGCCGGTGAGTACGTGGCGCCGCCCGCGCACGGGCCGAGCATCACGCTGATCTGCGGGATCACCCCGGACGCCGCCACATTGCGGCGGAAGATGCCGCCGTAGCCGGCGAGCGCGGTGACGCCCTCCTGGATGCGGGCGCCCGCGCCGTCGCTGAGCGACACCAGGGGTGCGCCCGCCGCCAGGGCGAGGTCCATCACCTTGTGGATCTTCTGCGCGTGCGCCTCGCCCAGCGAGCCGCCGAAGATCCGGAAGTCGTGCGCGTACACGAACACCTTCCGGCCCTCGACCTGGCCCCAGCCGGTCACGACGCCATCGGTGTGCGGTCTGCGGTCCTCCAGCCCGAACCCGGAGGCGCGGTGGCGGCGCAGTTGCTCGATCTCCCGGAAGGTCCCGGGGTCGAACAGCAGGTCCAGCCGTTCGCGTACGGTCAGCTTGCCCCGTGCGCGCTGCGCCTCGGTGGCACTCGGCGAAGGGCCCAGCTCCACGGCCTCCTTGATCGCTCCTCGTTCGGCGACTCGGACACTGACATCGGCAACGGTCATGCTCCACCCGTCTCTCGGCCATCGGGCCCGCCGTGGGCGGCGCCCTGGGCAGTGCGTGCCATTGAAGGGTCCGGGGGCGCGCGCGGAGAACACCGACCACCCCCCTGACCGCGCCCCGGTCCGCCGCCACCCGGGCCCAGCAGGCATCTCGCGGTACGGCGCGGCGGTGAACGGCCGGTTCCGGTGGGTGCGGACCGGCCGCGAGCAGGGTCAACACCTGGGGGGATAGGGGTGTCGCCGCCCTTCGGGGCCGACCTAGCGTGCGGACACCCCGTGGCTGGAACGGTGCGGGGCATTCGATACGAGCTGGGAGCGTGCAGATGTCCGCGGGCTTCGATCCTGTCGCTGATGACATGTCCGGCGCGGAGGTCCGCCCGGGGGGACGCTCGGAGGCCGGCCGGCCGTCGGGCCCGGGGGAGGCCGCTGCCGCCGCCGCTCCGCAGAAGACCCACGGCCCGGAACAGGCGGCCGGTGCCGCCGCTCCGGGTGGTGCGGGGGAGACTTCCGGGGCCGCCGCTCCGGCGGGTACGGAGGCGATTCCCGGCCCGGAACAGGTCTCCGGCACCGCCGCGCCGGCCGGCCGGCTGGCCGGGCTGCCGCTGAGCGAGCAGACCAGGCTCCTCACGGATCTGGTCTGCGAGCACACCGCGGCGTGCCTGCGCAAGGTCCGCCCGGACGCCGAGCCGGTGGTCGTCGCCCGCACCTCGTTCCGGGAACTGGGGCTGGACTCCATCGCCCTGGTCGACCTGCACGCCCGTCTGAACGCGGCGACCGGGCTGGCCCTGCCGGTGACCGCCGCCTTCGACCACCCGAGCCCCGAACTGCTCGCCGCCTGTGTCCGTACGGAACTGCTCGGCGCCCCCGACGCCCGCCGGGAGCAGGCCGCCGAGCAGGCGGCCCCGGCCTTCGACGGCGAGCCCATCGCGGTCGTCGGCATCAGCGGCCGGTTCCCCGGCGGCATCCGCTCCGCCGAGGAGCTGTGGGACCTGGTCGACGGCGGTGCGAGCGCGGTCGGGCCGTTCCCCGAGAACCGGGGCTGGGACCTCGACGCGCTCTTCGGCGACGACCCGTCCGTGCCCGGCACCTGCGCGACCCGGACCGGCGGATTCCTGCACGACGCCCCGGACTTCGACGCCGAGTTCTTCGGGATCGGGCCGCGCGAAGCGCTGGCGATGGACCCGCAGCAGCGGCTCCTCCTGGAGACCGCCTGGGAGGCGCTGGAGCGGACGGGGATCGACCCGACCTCGCTGCGCGGCAGCCGTACGGGCGTGTTCATCGGCGCCGGGCCCTCCGAGTACGGACCGCGCGTCCAGGACGCCCCGGAGAACCTGACCGGATACCTCGTCACCGGAGGCGCGCTCAGCGTCACCTCGGGGCGGGTCGCCTACGCGCTCGGGCTGGAGGGGCCCGCGCTGACCGTCGACACCGCCTGCTCCGGTTCGCTGGTCTCGCTCCACCTGGCCGTCCAGTCGCTGCGCCGGGGCGAGTGCGCGATGGCGCTGGCCGGCGGGGTGACCGTGCTGAGCACCCCGGGGCTGTTCACGGAGTTCAGCCGGCAGCGCGGGCTCGCCCCGGACGGCCGCATCAAGGCGTTCGCGGCGGGCGCCGACGGCACCTCCTTCGCGGAGGGTGTCGGCCTGCTCGTCGTGGAACGGCTCTCCGACGCCCGCCGCAACGGCCACCGGGTCCTCGCCGTCATCCGCGGTTCGGCCGTCAACCAGGACGGGGCCAGCAACGGGCTCACCGCCCCCAGCGGCACCGCCCAGCAGCGCGTCATCACCCAGGCCCTCGCCGACGCCGGGCTCACCCCCGGCGAGGTCGACGCGGTCGAGGCGCACGGCACCGGCACCACCCTCGGCGACCCGATCGAGGCCCGCGCGCTCATCGCCACCTACGGCAAGGACCGGCCCGCGGACCGGCCGCTGTGGCTGGGCTCGGTGAAGTCCAACCTCGGGCACACCCAGGCCGCCGCCGGGGTCGCCGGACTCATGAAGATGATCATGGCGATGCGGAACGGGGTGCTGCCCCGCACCCTGAACGTCGACGCCCCCACCGGCAACGTCGACTGGTCCGCCGGGACCGTACGGCTGCTCACCGAGCCCGTGCCGTGGCCCGCGACCGAGGACCGGCCGCGCCGGGCCGGCGTCTCCGGATTCGGCATCAGCGGCACCAACGCCCATGTGATCGTGGAGGAGCCGCCCGCCGAGGACGGCGACGGAAGTGACGGCACCCCCGGTGGTGACGCCGGCGCCGACTCCGCTCCCGCGCTCGTCCCCGTCGGGGCGCGTTCCGACGACGGGCTGCGCGCCCAGGCCGCCCGCCTCGCCGCCTTCCTGGACGAGCGCCCCGACCTCACCCCGGCCGACCTGGGGCACGCGCTGGGCACCGGCCGGGCCGCCCTGGAGCACCGGGGCGCGGTCGTCGCCGCCGACCGCGACGGACTCCTCGCCGGGCTGCGCGCCCTGGCGGAGGGGACGGACACCGCCGACACCCGGACGGGCACGCTGCCCGCCGGGCGCCTCGCGTTCCTCTTCACCGGGCAGGGCAGCCAGCGCCTCGCCATGGGCCGCCGCCTCCATGACGCCCACCCGGTCTTCGCGGACGCCCTCGCGGACGCGATCGGCTGGCTGGACCTCCAGCTCGACGTCTCGCTGTGGGACGTGCTGTTCGCGCGGGAGGGCTCGCCGGAGGCGGCGCTGCTCAACGAGACGCGGTACGCGCAGACCGCGCTGTTCGCCGTCGAGGTGGCGCTGTTCCGGCTGGTCGAGTCGTGGGGGGTGCGGCCGGACTTCCTGGCCGGGCACTCCATCGGGGAGATCGCGGCAGCCCACGCCGCCGGGGTCCTGAACCTGGAGGACGCGGCGATCCTCGTCGGCGCGCGCGGCCGGCTGATGCAGGAACTGCCCTCCGGCGGCGCCATGATCGCCGTCCGGGCGACCGAGGAGGAAGTCCTTCCGTTCCTCTCCGAGCACGTCGCCGTGGCCGCGCTCAACGGGCCGGACTCCGTGGTGCTCTCCGGCGAGGAGGACGCCACGCTCGCCCTGGCCGCGCGCTTCGCCGCGCAGGGCAGGAAGACCAAGCGGCTCCAGGTGTCCCACGCCTTCCACTCGCCGCTGATGGAACCGATGCTGGAGGAGTTCCGCCGCGTCGCCGGGGTGCTCAGCTACTCCGCGCCCACCGTGCCCGTCGTCTCCACCGTCACCGGGCGGCCGGCGACCGCCGCCGAGCTGTGCTCCCCGGACTACTGGACCGGTCACGTCCGCAACGCCGTGCGCTTCTCCGACGCCATGGACTGGCTCCTCACCGAGGGCGGCGCCCGCACCTTCCTGGAGCTCGGCCCGGACGGCGTCCTCAGCGCCCTCGGCCAGCACTGCCTGCCCGAGGAGCGCGAGGCCGACACCGTCTTCGCCCCGCTGCTGCGCGCCGGGAAGGACGAGGTCCGCGAGGTGCTGGGGGCCGTGGCCCTCGCCCAGGTGCGCGGGGCGCGGATCGACTGGGACGCGCTGTACGCGGGCCGCCGCACCCGGCCCGTCGAGCTGCCCACGTACGCGTTCCGCACCCGCCGCTACTGGCTGGCGCCCCAGCCGTCCGCCTCCACCGGTCTCGGCCGGCTCGCCACGCTCCACCCCGTCCTCGGCTCGGCGGGCGACCTCGCCGGCACCGGCACCACCGTCCTCACCGGACGGGTGGCGCCGCGCACCCACCGCTGGACCGCCGACCACACCATCGCGGGCGTCACCCTGCTGCCGGGCACGGCCTTCGTCGAACTGGCCCTGCGCGCCGCGACGGAGACCGGCTGCGGCTCGGTGGAGGAACTGACGCTCCAGGCCCCGCTGGTGCTGCCCGCGTCCGGCGGCGTCGACCTCCAGATCGTCGTGGCCCCCGCCGACGCCTCCGGCCGCCGCACCGTCGAGTGCTTCTCCCGCCCGGACGGAGCCGAGGCCGCCGAGGACGCGGAGGACCCCTGGACCCGCCACGCCACGGGCGTCCTCGCCCCCACGGCCCCGGAGCCGGACACCGGAGCCCTCGCCGGGGCCTGGCCCCCGGCCGGAGCCGCTCCCCTCGACGTCAGCACCCTGTACACCGACATGGCCGGAGAGGGCTACGGCTACGGGCCCGCCTTCCACGGTGTGCGGGCCGCCTGGCTGCTGGACGGCGCGGTCTACGCCGACGTCGAACTCCCGGAGCACGTACGCGCCGACGCGGCCGGCTACGGCCTGCACCCGGCGCTCCTGGACGCCGCCCTGCACCCCGCCGACCACGCTCTCGCCGCGCGGGGCGAGCGGCCGGAGGGCACCTGGGTCCCGTTCTCCTGGAACCGGGCCACCCTGTACGCGGCGGGCGCGCCGGCCGTCCGCGTCCGCATCACCGCCAACGGCTCCGACGAACTGGACGTGACCGTCGCGGACGCCGCCGGCGCCCCCGTCGCCCGCGTCGAATCGCTGCTGCTGCGCGCCGTCACCGCCGCCCAGCTCGCCGCCGACCGCACCGACCCGCTGCTCGCCGTCCGCTGGCACGACGCTGAACTCGCCGCGGAGTCCGTGGAGTTCGCGGAGTTCGATGCGCTCGGTGACGTGGCGGGGGACGGCGTCCCGGACCTCGTCGTCTACCGCGTCCCGGCCACCCCGGACGGCGATGTGCCCGCCGCCGTCCGCGCGGTCGCCGCCGACGCGCTGGCCGCCGTCCAGAGCTGGCTGGCCGACGAGCGGAACGCCGGGGCGCGGCTCGCCGTCGTCACCCGGGGAGGCGCCGCCGTCCCCGGCACCGATGTCGACCTGGGCCAGGCACCCGTCTGGGGGCTGGTGCGCTCCGCCGAGGCGGAGAACCCGGGCCGGTTCGTCCTGGTCGACACCGACGAGGCCGGTGCCGCCCATCTCGGCCGGGCGCTGGCCGCCACGGGCGAGCCCGAACTCGCCCTGCGCGGCGACCGCGTGTACGTCCCCCGGCTCACCGCCGTGCCCGAGCCCGAGGAGGAGCGCCCGGCGCCCTGGGACGCGACCGGAACCGTGCTGCTGACCGGCGGCACCGGAGGCGTCGGCGCCGCACTCGCCCGCCACCTCGTGCACGAGCACGGAGTCCGCCGCCTGATCCTCACCAGCCGGCGCGGCGCCGACGCCCCCGGGGCCCGCGAACTCGTCGCCGAACTCGCGGAGCACGGCGCCGAGGTCACCGTCTCGGCCACCGATGTCGCGGACCGGGACGCGCTGGCCGCCCTGCTCGCCGCCGTCCCGGACGCGCACCCGCTGCGCGCCGTGGTGCACGCGGCGGGCGTCATCGACGACGGTCTCGTCGGCGGCCTCACCCCGGCCCGGCTCGACACGGTGCTGCGGCCCAAGGTGGACGCCTCCTGGCACCTCCACGAGCTGACGGCGGACCTCGGGCTCGCCGCGTTCGTCCTGTTCTCCTCCGCCTCCACCGTCCTCGACGGCGCGGGCCAGGGCAACTACGCCGCCGCCAACCTGTTCCTGGACGCGCTGGCCGCCCGCCGGGCGGCGGCCGGGCAGGTCGTCACCTCGCTGGCCTGGGGCCTGTGGGCCGGCGGCGGCGGCATGGGCGCCTCGCTGGACGCCGCCGCGCTGACCCGTATCGAACGCCTCGGCCTGGACTCGCTGTCCTTCGCCGAGAACCTGGCCCAGCTCGACAAGGCGCTGCGCACGGACGAACCGGCCGTCGTCCCCGTACGCGTCAACCCCCGCGCCGTACGCGCCCGTACGGACGGCACGCCCACGCTGCTGCGCGCCCTCGTCCGGCCCCGCACCGCCCCGGCCGCCGCCCGCGCCGCGGGCGGCCCGGCGCCGGTGACCGGCACCGCCCCGCTCGCCGCGCTCCTGGCGGGGATGAGCGCCGCCGACCGGCTGGCGCACATGCTGCGCCTGGTCCGCACCGAGACCGCCGCCGTCCTCGGCCACGCCGGCGCCGACGAGGTCAGCGCCACCCGCGCCTTCATGGAGACGGGCTTCGACTCGCTCGCCGCCGTCGAACTCCGCAACCGCCTCGCCACCGCCACCGGTCTCCGGCTCAGCGCCACCCTGACCTTCGACTACCCCACGGCGACGGTCCTGGCGGAATACCTGGTCACCAAGCTCGCCGGGGAGGCCACGGCGGCCGGACCGCAGGCCCCGGCACCCCGCATCGGAGCCACCGTCGACGACCCGGTCGTGATCGTCTCCATGGCCTGCCGCTACCCGGGCGGGGTGACCTCGCCCGAGGAGCTGTGGCGGCTCGTCGCGGAGGGCTCCGACGCGATCGGGCCGTTCCCCACGGACCGGGGCTGGGACACCGGCCTGTACGACCCGGAGATCGGCAAGCCCGGCCGCACGTACTCCACCGAGGGTGCCTTCCTCTACGACGCCGCCCACTTCGACCCGGCGTTCTTCGGGATCAGCCCGCGCGAGGCCCAGGCCATGGACCCGCAGCAGCGGCTCCTGCTGGAGGTCGCCTGGGAGACCTTCGAGCGCGCGGGCATCGACCCCCGCTCGGTCAAGGGCACGGACACCGGGGTCTTCGCCGGGGTGATGTACCACGACTGGGGGCTGCGCCTGGGCCCGCTCCCCGACGACGTGGCGGGCTACCACGGCAACGGCAGCCTCGCGAGCGTCGTCTCGGGGCGCGTCGCCTACACCCTGGGCCTGGAGGGCCCGGCGGTCAGCGTCGACACGGCGTGCTCGTCGTCCCTGGTCGCCCTGCACATGGCGGCCCGCGCCCTGCGGGCGGGTGAGTGCTCGCTGGCCCTGGCCGGCGGTGTCACGATCATGTCCACCCCGGACACCTTCCTCGACATGGCCCGCCAGCGCGGCCTGTCCTCCGACGGCCGCTGCAAGTCCTTCGGCGCCGGTGCGGACGGCACGGGCTGGGGCGAGGGCGCCGGCGTGCTGCTCCTGGAGCGGCTGTCCGACGCCCGCCGCAACGGCCACCGCGTCCTGGCCGTCGTCAAGGGCTCGGCCCTCAACCAGGACGGTGCCTCCAACGGCCTCACCGCCCCCAACGGCCCCGCGCAGCAGCGCGTCATCCGGGGCGCCCTCGCCAACGCGGGCCTCTCCGCCGCCGAGGTCGACGTCGTCGAGGCGCACGGCACCGGAACCCGCCTCGGCGACCCGATCGAGGCGCAGGCCCTCCTGGAGACCTACGGCCAGGAGCGGCCCGAGGGCCGGCCGCTGTGGCTGGGCTCCATCAAGTCGAACATGGGCCACACGCAGGCGGCGGCCGGTGTCGCGGGCATCATCAAGATGGTCATGGCGATGCGCCACGGCGTCCTGCCCAAGTCCCTGTACGCGGAGACCCCTTCGGACCAGGTCGACTGGTCGGCCGGTGACGTCGAACTCCTCACCGAGGCCCGGGAGTGGCAGCGGGCCGGGCATCCGCGCCGGGCCGGCATCTCCTCCTTCGGCATCAGCGGCACCAACGCCCACGTGATCATCGAGCAGGCCGAGGAACCGGCCCCGACGGCCCCCGCCCCGGTCCCCGCACTCCCCGACCTCCTCGCCTGGCCCGTCTCCGGCGCCACCGCCGAGGCCCTGCACGCCCAGGCCGGCCGCCTCCGCGACCACCTTCCCCTCCTCACCGACGCCGAACTGGCCCCCGCCGCCCACACCCTCGCCACCGGCCGCGCCGCCCTCGAACACCGCGCCCTCGCCCTCGGCACCGACCGCGACGACCTCGTCACCGCCCTCGACCAGCTCACGGGCGCCGACGCGGTCCAGGAAGGCAAGTCGGCGTTCCTGTTCACGGGGCAGGGTGCGCAGCGGCTGGGGATGGGTCGTGAACTGCACGCTGCCTTCCCGGTGTTCGCGGAGGCTTTCGACGCCGTATGTGCGGAGATCGATGCGCATCTCGGGGCGTCGCTCGCGGATGTGGTGTGGGGGGACGACGCGGACGCGTTGAACGCGACCGGGATCACTCAGCCCGCGTTGTTCGCCTTCGAGGTCGCGTTGTTCCGGCTGGTGGAGTCGTGGGGTGTGACGCCGGATGTCGTGGTGGGTCATTCGATCGGTGAGGTGGCCGCCGCGCATGTGTCGGGGGTGCTGTCCCTGGCCGATGCGGCCCGTCTGGTCGTGGCCCGGGGCCGGTTGATGCAGGCGCTCCCGGCTGGGGGCGCGATGGTCGCCGTCCAGGCGACCGAGGAGGAAGTCCTGCCTGTCCTCACGGAGGGTGTCTCGATCGCTGCGGTGAACGGGCCCCGGTCCGTGGTCGTGTCGGGCATCGAAGCGGAAGCCCTGGCGGTGGGTGAGCACTTCGCCGCCGGTCGCAAGACGAACCGCCTCTCCGTCTCGCACGCGTTCCACTCCTCGCTGATGGATCCGATGCTGGACGCGTTCCGGGAGGTGGCGGCCTCGTTGACGTACGCCGAGCCCCGCATTCCGGCGGTCTCGACCGTGACGGGTGAGCTGACCTCGGACTGGAAGTCGCCCGAGTACTGGGTCGGTCAGGTGCGGGAAGCAGTGCGCTTCGCGGATGCCGTACGCGCTGCCGAGTCCTTCGGGGCACGCACGTTCATCGAGATCGGGCCGGACGCCGTCCTCACCGCGCTCGGAGCGGGTACCGCCGAGGACGAGGGCAGTGCCTTCGTGCCGCTCGTGCGGCGCGACCGGGGCGAGGTCCGGGACGTGGTGGCCGGGGCCGGTGCGGCCTGGGCGCGCGGGGCGGACGTGGACTGGGTCGCCGTGCTCGGGACCGGCGGGCCGCTGGTGGACCTGCCGACGTATGCGTTCCAGCGCTCGCGCTACTGGCTCGACGTCACCGCGAAGACGGGCGATGTGGGCTCGGCCGGGCTGGACGCCGTCGAGCACCCGGTGCTCAGCGCGGCCGTGGTGGCGCCGGAGTCCGGGGCGGTCGTGCTCACCGGCCGGCTGTCGGCCGCCGGGCAGCCCTGGGTCGCGGACCACGGGGTGCACGGGGCGGTCCTGCTCCCCGGCACCGGGTTCGTGGAGCTGGCCGTGCGGCTCGGGGACCAGGTCGGCTGCGAGGTGCTGGAGGAACTGACCCTGGAGGCACCCCTCGTCCTGCCCGAGCACGGGGGCGCGTCCCTGCGCGTCGCCGCCGGGGCCCCGGACGCCTCGGGGCGCCGCCCGCTGCACATCCACTCCCGGCTCGACGGGGCACCCGAGGACGCCTGGACCCGGCACGCCACCGGCTTCCTCGCCACCGGCGCCCCGCCGGAGGTCCCGGGGGCCGACCTGACGACGTGGCCGCCGCGCGGGGCTGCCCCGGTGGAGGTCGACGGCGCGTACGAGCGGCTGCGGGAGCGCGGCTACGGCTACGGCCCGGCGTTCCAGGGGCTGACGGCGGCCTGGCGGCGCGGCGACGAGCTGTTCGCCGAGGTCGCCCTGCCGGAGACCGTGCGGGCCGAGGCCGCCGACTACGGGCTGCACCCGGCGCTCCTGGACATTGCCATGCACGTGGACGTGGTGGTGGACCAGGGCGAGGGCGGCACCGAGGCGCTGCTGCCGTTCGCCTGGAGCGGGGTCGCGCTGCACGCCGCGGGCGCGTCCGCGCTGCGGGTGTACGTCCGGCGCATCCGGGGCGCGGAGGAGTCGGCGATGGTCGTCGCCGACGAGACCGGCAGCCCGGTGATGACGGTGTCCTCGCTGATCTGCCGCCCGGTCTCGCCCGACCAGCTCGCGGTGGCCGAGGGACCCGTCTCCGACGCGCTGCACCACATCGCATGGTCACCGCTCCGGCAGCCGGCCGAGCCGCTGCCGTCCTCCCCGGCGGTGCTGGACGAGTACGGGCTGGCGATCCTCTCCGACCCGTCGGCGGCCGTCCTGGCCTGCTGCCCGGTGCCGGGCGGCTGGCCGGTGCCCGAGGCGGTCCGCACGACCACGGCGTACGTCCTCGACCAGATACAGACCTGGCTGACGGACGAACGCTTCGACGCCACCCCCCTGGTCGTCGTCACCCGGGGCGCCGTCACCACCGACGGGGCCGAGTCCCCCGACCTGGCCCAGGCGCCCGTCTGGGGCATCGTCCGGGCCGCGCAGGCCGAGAACCCGGGCCGGATCGTCCTGCTGGACGCCGATCCCGCCGCCGGGATCGACACGGCCGGACTCCCGGACGCCGTGGCGGCGGCCCTCGCCCAGGACGAACCCGAACTGGCGCTGCGCGACGGCCGGTTCCTCGTCCCCCGGCTCGTGCGGGCCGCCGTGCCCGAGGCCGCCGCGCCCTGGGACGGCGAACGGACCGTCCTGGTCACCGGAGGCACCGGCGGCCTCGGCGCCCGCGTCGCCCATCACCTCGTCCAGCGGCACGGGGTGCGGCATCTGGTGCTCACCAGCCGCCGGGGCCCCGACGCCCCGGGCGCGGCCGGACTGCGGGACCGGCTCCTCGCGGCCGGTGCCGTGGACGTGCGGATCACGGCCTGCGACGCCGCCGACCGGGACGCCCTGGCCGCCGTCCTCGACGCCGTACCGCAGGCGCACCCGCTGGGCGGTGTCGTGCACGCGGCGGGGGTGGTCGACCCCGGGCTGATCGGCGCGCTGACCGCCGAACGGCTCGACACCGTGCTGCGGCCCAAGGCGGACGCCGCCTGGCACCTGCACGAACTCACCCGCGACCTGGACCTGTCGGCGTTCGTGATGTTCTCCTCGGCCGGCGGGCTCGTGCTCCCCGCCGGACAGGGCAACTACGCCGCCGCCAACGTCTTCCTCGACGCCCTCGCCGCCCACCGCCACTCCCTCGGCCTGCCGGCCACCGCGCTGGCGTACGGGCTGTGGGCCGTCAACACCGGGCTCGGCGGCGAACTCACCGACGCCGACGTCGAGAAGATGAACCGGCTCGGCCTCCCCGCCCTGCCCGCCGAACGGGGCATCGCCCTCTTCGACGAGGCGCTGCGCACCCGGCACGCCCTGGTCGCCCCGCTCCTCGTGGACCCGGCCGCCCTGCACGCCCGGGGCGCCGACGTACCGCCGCTGCTGCGCGCCACCGCCGCTGCCGCCCGACCGGCGCGGCGCCGGACCGCGTCCGCCGCGCCGGGCGGCGACACCCTGGCCCGCCGGCTGGCCTCCCTCGGCGCGGCCGACCGGACCAGGACCCTGCGCGAGCTGGTCGCCGGACAGGTCGCCGCCGTCCTCGGGCACGCGTCGGCCGATTCCATCGGTGTGGACCGCGCGTTCAAGGAGCTGGGTTTCGACTCGCTGGCCGCCGTGGAACTGCGCAACGCGCTCAACGCCGCCACCGGGCTGCGGCTCCCCGTCACCCTCGTCTTCGACTACCCGAACACCCGGGCCGTCGCGGACTACCTGGACACCGAGTTCGGCGGTGCGCGGGACGAGGCGCCCGCCGAGGCCCCCGCACCCGCGACGGGCATCTCCGACGACGAGCCCATCGCGATCGTCGGCATCAGCTGCCGGTTCCCCGGCGGGGTGCGCTCCGCCGACGACCTGTGGGAGCTGGTCGCCGAGGGCCGCGACGCCGTCGCCGGATTCCCCACGGACCGGGGCTGGGACACCGAGGGCATCTACGACCCGGAGCCCGGACTGCACGGCAAGACGTACGCCCGGGACGGCGGATTCCTTTACGACGCGGCGGAGTTCGACCCGGCGTTCTTCGGGATCAGCCCGCGCGAGGCCGTGGCCATGGACCCGCAGCAGCGGCTGCTCCTCCAGTCGGCCTGGGAGGCGTTCGAGCACGCGGGCATCGATCCGACGGCCATGCGCGGCAGCCAGACCGGTGTGTACGCGGGCGTGATGTACCACGACTACGCCTCCCGCCTCCCGCACATCCCCGACGACGTCGCCGGCTACCTCGGCAACGGCACCGCCGCCTCCATCCTCACCGGCCGCGTCGCCTACACCCTGGGCCTGGAGGGCCCGGCCGTCAGCGTCGACACCGCCTGCTCCTCCTCCCTGGTCGCCCTCCACATGGCCTGCCAGGCCCTGCGGCGCGGCGAGGTCGGCATGGCGCTGGCCGGCGGGGTCACGGTGATGTCGACGCCCGAGATCTACGTGGAGTTCGCCCAGCAGCGCGGACTCTCCGCCGACGGCCGCTGCAAGGCGTTCGCGGCCGGGGCGGACGGCACCGGCTGGGCGGAGGGCGTCGGCCTGCTCCTGGTCGAACGGCTCTCCGACGCCGAACGCCTCGGCCACGACGTCCTCGCCGTCATCCGGGGCACCGCCATCAACCAGGACGGCGCCTCCAACGGCCTCACCGCCCCCAACGGCCCCTCCCAGCAACGCGTCATCCAGCGCGCCCTGGCCGTGAGCGGACTGACCACCTCCGACGTGGACCTCGTGGAGGGCCACGGCACCGGCACCCGCCTCGGCGACCCGATCGAGGCGCAGGCCCTCCTCGCCACCTACGGACAGGGCCGCACCGCCGAGGACCCGGTCTGGCTCGGCTCCATCAAGTCCAACATCGGCCACGCCCAGGCGGCGGCCGGCGTCAGCGGCGTCATCAAGTCCGTCATGGCCCTGCGCCACGGCCTGATGCCCAAGACCCTGCACGTGGACGAGCCCTCGCCCGAGGTCGACTGGGAGGCCGGACACGTCCGCCTCCTCACCGAAGCGCGTCCCTGGCCGCGCCGCGAGGACCGGCCGCGCCGCGCGACGGTCTCCTCCTTCGGCCTCAGCGGGACGAACGCCCATCTGATCGTGGAGGAGGCCCCGCAGCCGGTCTCCCCGGCCGCCGGCGAACCGCAGGACCGTCCGGACCTCGTCCGCCCGGTGCCCCTGCTCCTCTCCGGCGCCGACCCCGAGGCCCCGGCCCGCCAGGCCGCCGCGCTGCGCGCCCATCTGCTCACGGCCCCCGGTACCGACCTCCGCGATGTCGCCCACACCCTGGCCACCGGCCGGGCCGCCCTGGAACACCGCGGTCTCGTCCTCGCCACGGACACCGACAGCGCCCTGCGCGAACTCGCCGCCTTCGAGAACGGCGAGGGCACGCGGGGAAGCGTCACCAGCGGAAGGACCGCGTTCCTGTTCACGGGGCAGGGCGCGCAGCGATTGGGGATGGGGCGTGAACTGTACGACTCCTTCCCGGTGTTCGCGGAGGCTTTCGACGCCGTGTGTGCGGAGGTCGATACGCAGCTTGGGGCGTCGCTCGCGGATGTGGTGTGGGGTGAGGACGCGGAGGCGCTGAACGCGACCGGGATCACTCAGCCTGCTCTCTTCGCCTTCGAGGTCGCGTTGTTCCGGCTGGTGGAGTCGTGGGGTGTGACGCCGGATGTCGTGGTGGGTCATTCGATCGGTGAGCTGGCCGCCGCGCATGTGTCGGGGGTGTTTTCCCTGGCCGATGCGGCGCGGTTGGTGGTGGCCCGGGGCCGGCTGATGCAGACGCTCCCCGCCGGGGGCGCGATGGTCGCCGTCCAGGCCACCGAAGAAGAAGTCCTGCCCCTTCTGACGGACGGTGTCTCCATCGCTGCGGTGAACGGGCCCCGGTCCGTGGTCGTGTCGGGCATCGAAGCGGAAGCCCTGGCGGTGGGCGAGCACTTCGCCGCCGCCGGTCGCAAGACGAACCGCCTCTCCGTCTCGCACGCGTTCCACTCCTCGCTGATGGATCCGATGCTGGACGAGTTCCGCGCGGTGGCGGCCTCGTTGACGTACGCCGAGCCCCGCATTCCGGCGGTCTCGACCGTGACGGGTGAGCTGACCTCGGACTGGCAGTCGCCCGAGTACTGGGTCGATCAGGTCCGTCAGGCCGTCCGCTTCGCGGATGCCGTACGTGCTGCCGAATCCTTCGGGGCCCGTACGTTCATCGAGATCGGGCCGGACGCCGTCCTCACCGCACTCGGAGCCGGCTCGGCCGGGGACGAGGGCAGTGCCTTCGTGCCGCTCGTGCGGCGCGACCGGGGCGAAGTCGGGGCGGCGATGGCCGGGGCCGGGGCGGTGTGGGCGCGCGGGGCCGGGGTCGGCTGGGGCGCGTTCCTGGAGGGGAGCGGGGCGCGGCGGGTCGCGCTGCCGACGTACGCCTTCCAGCGCACCCGGTACTGGCTGGACGCCCCCGCCGCCGTCGGGGACGCGGCCGGGCTGGGGCAGGTGCCCGCCGGGCACCCGCTGCTCAGCGCCGTGGTCGTGTCGCCGGAGAGCGGGGCGCCGGTCCTGACCGGGCGGCTCTCCGTGGCCACGCATCCGTGGCTCGCGGACCACGCCGTGCACGGGAGCGTGCTGCTGCCGGGCACCGCGTACATCGAGATGGCGCTGCGCGCCGGGCACGAGGCGGGCTGCGCGCGGCTGGAGGAGCTGACGCAGGAGGCGCCGCTGCTGCTGCCGGCGAAGGCCGGGGTGGCCGTGCAGGTGACGGTGGGCGACGCGGACGCGTCGGGGCGGCGGGACGTCGTCGTGTACTCGCGGGCCGAGGACCTGCCCGAGGGCGCGCCGTGGACCCGCAACGCGCGCGGGGTGCTGGCCGCCGAGCCGGCGCCCGTGGTGCCGGACCTGGAGGTCTGGCCGCCGGCCGGGGCGCGGCCCGTGGACGTGAGCGGGATGTACGAGGACCTGGCCGGGCTCGGCTACGGGTACGGGCCGGTCTTCCAGGGCCTCACGGCGGCGTGGCGGCGCGGGGACGAACTGTTCGCGGAGATCGGGCTTCCGGAGCACGCCCGGACCGAGGCCGCCGCCTTCGCCCTGCACCCGGCCCTGCTCGATGCCGCCCTGCACGCGGAGCGGATCTTCGACGCGGACCACGAGGGGCCCGTCCGGGCCGCCCTGCCGTTCGCCTGGAACGGGGTCACCCTGCACGCGACCGGGGCCACCGCCCTGCGGGTGCGGCTGACGAAGCCGGGCCCGGACGCGGTCGCGCTGCGGATCACCGCGCCGACCGGCGAGCCCGTCGCCACGGTCGCATCGCTGGTGGTGCGCGAGGTCTCCCCGGCCCAGCTCGCCGCCCCGGGCACGGGAAGCGGTGCCGACCTCTTCCGTGTCGACTGGTCCGCCCCCCGGCCGGGCGCCCCGCAGGCCCCGGCCGCGTCCGCCGACGGCTGGCTCGTCGTGGGGCCGCCGCTGCCGGGCCTCCGCGCGGTGACCACGCTCGCGGAGGCCGCCGCCCTGGACCGCGTACCGGACACGGTGCTGCTGACCGCGCCGGACGTGTCCGATCTCTTCGGGGCCACGGGCGGGGTCCCCGAGCGGGTCCGCACCTGCGTGGGGCGGCTCCTCGACACCCTTGGCCAGTGGCTGGCCGAGCCCGCCTTCGCGGACTCCCGGCTGGTGCTCGTCACCCGGAACGCCGTGGTGGCCGACGACGCCGACCAGGTCGACTGCGTCCAGGCCCCGCTGTGGGGCGTGGTGCGGGCGGCCCAGGCCGAGAACCCGGGCCGCTTCACCGTCGTGGACCTCGACGCCGCACCCGCGTCGGCCGCCGCCCTGCCCACCGCCCTGGCCTCGGGCGAGACGGAGATCGCCGTACGGGAGGGCAGGGTCCTGGTGCCCCGCTACGCCCCCGCCGACGCGCAGGGAACCCCCTTGGAGTGGGCGGCGGACGGCACCGTCCTGATCACCGGAGGCACCGGACTGCTGGGTGCGGTGCTCGCCCGGCACCTCGTCGCCGAACAGGGCGTCCGCCATCTGGTGCTCACCAGCCGCCGGGGCGAGGACGCCCCGGGCGCCGCCGAGCTGCACGCCGAACTCGTCGGCGCCGGAGCGGAGTCGGTCCGGATCGTCGCGGTGGACGCGGCCGACCGGTACGCGCTCGCCGCCCTGCTCGACGAGATCCCGGACGCGCATCCGCTGACCGGGGTCGTGCACGCGGCCGGTGTCATGGACAACGCGCTCGTCGGGGCGGTCACCCCGGAACAGGTCGGCGCGGTGCTGCGGCCCAAGGTCGATGCCGCCTGGCACCTGCACGAACTGACCCGGAACCTCGGCCTGGCCGCGTTCGTCCTCTACTCCTCGGCCGGCGGGCAGATCCTTCCGGCGGGCCAGGCCACGTACGCGGCGGCCAACGTCTTCCTCGACGCCCTGGCCGCCGAACGCCGGGCCGCCGGGCTCGCCGCCACCTCCCTGGCCTGGGGCCTGTGGGAGGGCACGGTCGGGGAGGGCCCCGAGCTGACCGACGCCGATCTGCGCCGCATGGGCCGCTCGGGGGTGCTGGAGCTGTCCTTCGCGGACGGGACCGCGCTGTTCGACCGGGCCATGGCCCAGGACGCCGCCCTGCTCGCCCCGGTCCGGCTCGACCGTGCGGCCCTGCGCGAACGCGCCGACGAGATCCCGGCCCTGCTCCGGGACCTGGCCGGACCGCCGGTCCGCACCGGCCCCAAGCCCGCCGCCGTCCCGTCCACGGGCGCGGGCGACACGGACGGCTCCCTGGTCCGCGCCAAGCTGGCCGGGCTGCGCACCGGCCCGGAGCGGGACCGCTATCTGGAGGAGCTGGTCCGGGGCCACGCCGCCGCCGTCCTCGGCCACGGCGACCCGTCCGGGGTCCCCGCCGACCGGGGCTTCACCGAACTGGGCCTGGACTCGCTCGGGGCGATCGAACTCCGCAACCGGCTCCAGAAGGCCACCGGCCTCCGCCTGCCCGCCACCCTGATGTTCGACTACCCCAACTCCGCCTCCCTGGCCGGATTCCTGGGCGAGGAACTGCTCCCCGAGCCGGCGGCCGAGTCCACGGACGGGGACGCCCTGGACGACGAGGCCGTGCGCCGGGCCCTGCTGTCGATCCCGGCCGCGCGGCTGCGCGAGTCCGGACTGCTCGACACGCTCCTCGGACTCGCCCGCACCGAACCGGCCGGGGACCCCGGTCCCGCCGCCACGGAGGCCGCGGCTCCGGCCATCGAGGAGATGGCCGTCGACGACCTCGTACGGGCCGCCCTGGCCGGCGGCGAACTCAGCTGACCCCGACGACGCCGGATGATGAGGATGACGTGACCAGCACATCGATGGAACAGGTCGTGGCGGCGCTCCGCAAGTCGCTCACGGACAACGAGCGGCTGCGCGAGGAGAACGCCCGTCTCACCTCCGAGCGCGACGACCCGATCGCGATCGTGGCCATGGCCTGCCGCTATCCCGGCGGCGCCACCACACCGGAGGACCTGTGGCGGCTGGTCGCCGGGGGCGTCGACACGGTGTCCGGCTTCCCGGCGGACCGGGGCTGGGACCCGGACGTGTACGACCCCGAGCCGGGCGCCCCGGGCAAGTCGTACGCCCGGGACGGGGCGTTCCTGTACGACGCGGCGGAGTTCGACCCGGACTTCTTCGGGATCAGCCCGCGCGAGGCCCTGGCCATGGACCCGCAGCAGCGGCTGCTCCTGGAGGTGTCCTGGGAGGCCATCGAGCGGGCCGGCGTCGACCCGACGACCCTCAAGGGCAGCCGGACCGGGGTCTACGCCGGGGTGATGTACCACGACTACGCGGACGGGGCCGCCGGCAGCTTCGTCTCCGGCCGCGTCGCCTACACCCTGGGCCTGGAGGGCCCGGCGGTCACCATCGACACGGCCTGCTCCTCGTCCCTGGTCGCCCTGCACACGGCGGCCCAGGCGCTGCGCTCCGGCGAGTGCTCGCTCGCCCTCGCGGGCGGGGTGACCGTCATGTCGACGCCGGACATGCTGGTGTACTTCAGCGGACAGCGGGGCCTCGCCCCCGACGGCCGCTGCAAGCCCTTCGCGGCCGGGGCGGACGGCACGGGCTGGGGCGAGGGCGCGGGCGTCCTGCTTCTGGAGCGGCTGTCCGACGCCCGCCGCAACGGCCACCCCGTCCTGGCCCTGGTCAGCGGCTCGGCCGTCAACCAGGACGGTGCCTCCAGCGCCATGACCGTCCCCAACGGCCCCGCCCAGCAGCGCGTCATCCGGCACGCCCTCGCGGACGCGGGCCTGTCGGCGGCCGAGGTCGACGCCGTCGAGGCCCACGGCACCGGGACCCGCCTCGGCGACCCGATCGAGGCGCAGGCCCTCCTCGCCACCTACGGCCGGGGCCGCCCCGAGGACCGGCCCCTCTGGCTCGGCTCGGTGAAGTCCAACTTCGGCCACACGCAGGCGGCGGCCGGTGTCGCGGGCATCATCAAGATGGTCATGGCGATGCGCCACGGCGTCCTGCCCAAGTCCCTGCACGTGGACGCCCCTTCGGACCAGGTCGACTGGTCGGCCGGCCGCGTGGAACTCCTCACCGAGTCCCGCCCCTGGAAGTCCCCGGGCCGCCCGAGACGCGCGGGCATCTCCTCCTTCGGGCTGAGCGGGACGAACGCCCACGTCATCGTCGAGGAGGCCCCCGGGGCCCCGGCGACCGAGGAGGCCCCCGCCACCGTGTTCCCGGCCGCCCCCTGGCCAGTCACCGCCAAGACCCCCGACGCGCTCGCCGCCCAGGCCGAACGCCTGCTGGCCGTCGCCGCCGACCACCGCCCCGAGGACGTGGCCCACACCCTCGCCACCGCCCGCACCGCCTTCCCCCACCGCGCGGTGATCCTGGGCCCCGACCGTACGGCCGCCCTCACCGCCCTCGCGACGGGCGAGGACCACCCCGGCCTGATCCGGGGCACCACGCGCTCCCTCGGGAAGTCGGCGTTCCTGTTCACGGGGCAGGGTGCGCAGCGGCTGGGGATGGGACGCGAACTGCACGCTGCCTTCCCGGTGTTCGCGGAGGCTTTCGACTCCGCGTGTGCGGAGATCGATACGCGGCTTGGGGCGTCGCTGCGCGATGTGGTGTGGGGGGAGGACGCGGACGCGTTGAACGCGACCGGGATCACCCAGCCCGCGCTGTTCGCCTTCGAGGTCGCGTTGTTCCGGCTGGTGGAGTCGTGGGGGATCGTCCCGGACGTGGTCGTCGGTCACTCGATCGGTGAGCTGGCCGCCGCGCATGTGTCCGGGGTGCTGTCCCTGGGCGACGCGGCCCGTCTGGTCGTGGCCCGGGGGCGGCTGATGCAGGCCCTGCCCGCCGGCGGGGCGATGGTCGCCGTCCAGGCGACCGAGGAGGAAGTCCTGCCTGTCCTCACGGACGGGGTTGCCATCGCGGCGGTCAACGGACCGCAGTCCGTGGTCGTGTCGGGCATCGAAGCGGAAGCCCTGGCGGTGGGTGAGCACGTCGCCGCGCTGGGCCGTAAGACGAGCCGTCTGTCGGTTTCGCACGCGTTCCATTCCTCGCTGATGGAGCCGATGCTGGACGCGTTCCGCGCGGTGGCCGCGTCTCTGACGTACGCCGAGCCGCGCATCCCGGCGGTCTCGACCGTGACGGGTGAGCTGACCTCGGACTGGCGGTCGCCGGAGTACTGGGTCGGCCAGGTCCGTCAGGCCGTGCGCTTCGCCGACGCCGTACGCGCTGCCGAGTCCTTCGGGGCACGCACGTTCATCGAGATCGGGCCGGACGCCGTCCTCACCGCGCTCGGAGCCGGCTCCGCAGAGGACGAGGGCAGTGCCTTCGTGCCGCTCGTGCGCCGGAACCGTGAGGAGGCGGAGTCGCTGGTCGCGGGTGTGGGCCGGCTGTACGCGGACGGGGTCCGGGTCGGCCGGGAGGCGTTCTGGGCCGGGGCGGGGGCGCGGCGGGTCGATCTGCCGACGTATCCGTTCCAGCGCAGCCGCTTCTGGCTGGACGCGGTGCGGCCCGGGGGCGCGGGGCCCGTTCATCCGCTGCTCGGGTCCGTGGTGACGCTGGCCGACTCCGGTGGCGCGGTGCTGACCGGACGGCTGGCCGTGGCCGCGCGGCCGTGGCTCGGTGACCACGTGGTGCGGGACACCGTGCTCTTCCCGGGCGCGGGCTTCGTCGAGCTGGCCGTGCGCGCGGGCGACCACGTGGGTTGCCGGACGCTGGAGGAGCTGGCCCTGCACGCGCCCCTCGTGCTCCCCGCCGCCGGGGCCGCCGCCGTGCAGGTCGTCGTGGGCGCGGCCGACGAGACGGCCCGGCGGTCGGTCGGGGTGTACGCGCGGGACGAGAGCCTGCCGGATGCCGACTGGGTGCTGCACGCCGAAGGCGTCCTGGCCGAGGACGCGGAGGAACCCGGCTTCGACCTGGCGGTCTGGCCGCCTGCGGGGGCCGAACCGCTCGCGCTGGACGGGGCCTACGAGACGCTGCGCGATCAGGGTCTGGCCTACGGACCCGCGTTCCAGGGCCTGACGGCCGCCTGGCGGCACGACGGGGCGCTCTACGCCGATGTGGTCCTCGGGGAGGACGTCGGTGCCGAGGAGTACGGGCTGCACCCGGCCCTGCTGGACGCGGCGATGCACGCCGCGCTGGTGGACGGTGCCGGGGGCGGGGACGGCGGGGGCACGGTGCTGCCGTTCGTCTGGAAGGACGTGCGGCTGTTCGCGGACGGTACGGGCGCGGCCAGGGTCCGGATCACCCGGCCGACCCCGGAGAGCCTGGCCCTGGACATCGCGGACGCCTCCGGTGCGCCGGTCGCGTCGGTCGGCGGGGTCGTCGGCCGGGCGATGGACGCGGCACCCGCCGGGGGCGGGGCCGCCGCCGACCCGCTGTACCGGGTCGTGTGGCAGGCGGCCGGTCCCGTCCCGCCGTCCGCTCCGGGCGAGGTCATCCGGTGGGAGGAACTGCCCGTCGGGGGCGGCCCGGTGACCGGGACCGTCCTGCTCGACTGCGCCGCCGTCGCGGACGCGTCGCCGCAGGACGTGACGGGCGCCGCCCACGCGGTCGCCGCGCACGTCCTGGACGTGGTCCAGCGGTGGCTGGGCGACCGGCGCTTCGCCGCCGCCACCCTCCTCGTCGTCACGCGCGGCGCGGTGGCCGTGGCGGACGGCGACCCCGTTGACGTACGGCAGGCCCCGGTGTGGGGGCTGGTGCGGGCCGCGCAGGCGGAGAACCCGGGCCGGTTCGCCCTGCTCGACACGGATGCTCCGGGGGCCGTCGCTCCCGCCGGCGAACCGGAGGCGGCCGTGCGCGACGGGCGGCTGCTGACCCCCCGGCTGGCCCGGACCACCGTGCCCGCCGGACCCGATCCGGTCTGGGACGCCGACGGGACCGTCCTCATCACCGGCGGCACCGGAGGGCTCGGCGCGCTCGTCGCCCGCCACCTGGTCACCGAGCACGGCGTACGGCATCTGCTGCTCGCCGGCCGGCGCGGCGCGGAGGCCCCCGGGGCCACCGAACTCGGCGCGGAACTGGTCGAGTCGGGGGCCCGGGTCACCTTCGCCGCCTGCGATGTCGCCGACCGCGACGCCGTGGCCGCGCTGCTCGCCGGAGTGGACCCGGCCCACCCGCTGCGCGGGATCGTCCACGTGGCCGGTGTCCTCGACGACGCCGTGATCACCTCGCTCACCCCGGCACGCCTCCACGGCGTCCTCGCCCCGAAGGCGGACGCCGCCTGGCATCTGCACGAACTGAGCCGGGAGCTGGACCTCACCGCGTTCGTCCTGTTCTCCTCCGTCGCGGGCACCCTCGGCTCCACCGGCCAGGCCAACTACGCCGCCGCGAACGCCTTCCTGGACGGCCTCGCCGCCCACCGCCGCTCCGCCGGCCTCACCGCCTCGTCCCTCGCCTTCGGGCTCTGGGACACCCCGGGAGGCATGGGCACGCGGCTCGGCGCCTCCGAGCTGGACCGCATGCGCGAGGCCGGAACCCCCGCGATCACCGCCGACCGGGGGCTCGCCCTCTTCGACGCGGCGCTGCGCGCGGACGTGGCCGCCTCGGTGCCCGTCCGCCTCGACCTCGGGGTGCTCCGCGCCCACGCCGACGAGGTCCCGGCCCTGCTGCGCGGTCTCGTGCGCGGCCCCGGCCGCCGGACCGCGCGCGGCGGCTCCCCGGTGCTGCGCACCCGCCTCGCGGGTCTGACCGGCCCCGACCGGGCGGCGGCCGTCCTGGAGCTGGTCCGGACGAAGATCGCCGCCGTCCTCGGCCACGCCTCCGGTGACGCGATCGAACCGGGCCGCGCCTTCGACGAGCTGGGCTTCGACTCGCTGACCGCCGTCGAACTCCGCAACCGGCTCGACGCCGAGACCGGGCTGCGGCTCCCGGCCACGCTGATCTTCGACCACCCGACGGCCGAGGCCGTCGCCGCGTTCGTCCTGACCCTGCTCGACGGGGCCCCGGACACCGACCGGGACCGGCCCGCCGCCGCAGTCCGGGCCGACGACGACCCGGTCGTGATCGTGGGCATGGCCTGCCGCTACCCGGGCGGGGTGACCACGCCCGAAGAGCTGTGGACGCTCGTCGCGGACGGTGTGGACGCCATCGCCCCGCTTCCGGACGACCGGGGGTGGGACCCGGATGTGTACGACCCCGAGCCGGGAACGCCGGGGAAGTCGTACGCCCGGGACGGCGGATTCCTGTACGACGCGGCGGAGTTCGACCCGGCGTTCTTCGGGATCAGCCCGCGCGAGGCCCTGACGATGGACCCGCAGCAGCGGCTGCTCCTCGAAGTCTCCTGGGAGGCGATCGAACGGGCCGGGGTCGATCCGCTGACGCTGAAGGGCAGCCGGACCGGGGTTTACGCCGGGGTGATGTACCACGACTACGCGGGCGGAACGGCGGGCAGTCTCGTCTCCGGCCGCGTCGCGTACACGCTCGGCCTCGAAGGCCCGGCCGTCACCGTCGACACGGCCTGCTCGTCCTCGCTCGTCGCCCTGCACTCGGCCGCCCAGGCCCTGCGCTCCGGCGAATGCTCCCTGGCCCTCGCGGCCGGTGTCACGGTCATGGCGACGCCCGACATGCTCGTCTACTTCAGCGAGCAGCGCGGCCTGTCGCCCGACGGCCGGTGCAAGTCCTTCGGTGCCGGGGCGGACGGCACGGGCTGGGGCGAGGGCGCGGGCGTCCTCCTGCTGGAGCGGCTGTCCGACGCCCGCCGCAACGGCCACCCGGTGCTGGCCGTGGTCAAGGGCTCCGCCCTCAACCAGGACGGCGCCAGCAACGGGCTGACCGCCCCCAACGGCCCGTCCCAGCAGCGCGTCATCCGCCAGGCCCTGGCCGACGCGGGCCTGTCGGCCGCCGAGGTCGACGCCGTGGAGGCCCACGGCACGGGCACGCGGCTCGGTGACCCGATCGAGGCGCAGGCGCTGCTCGCCACGTACGGCCAGGGGCGGGAGGCGGACCGGCCGCTGTGGCTGGGTTCCATCAAGTCCAACATGGGCCACACGCAGGCGGCGGCGGGTGTCGCGGGCATCATCAAGATGGTCATGGCGATGCGCCACGGCGTTCTGCCCCCGACCCTGCACGCCGAGGAGCGCTCCGACCAGATCGACTGGTCGGCCGGGGACGTGCATCTGCTCACCGAGGCCCGGCAGTGGCAGCAGTCCGGGCATCCGCGCCGGGCCGGCATCTCCTCCTTCGGTCTGAGCGGCACGAACGCCCATGTGATCGTGGAGGAGGCCCCGCCCACGTCGGTCAGTACGCCGGAGCGCGCCGACGACCTCCCCGTCACCCCCTGGGTGCTGGCCGCGAAGAGCCCCGACGCGCTGGCCGAGCAGGCTCGTCGGCTCCTCTCCCTCTCCGACGGCCACCACCCCGCCGATGTCGGCCACTCCCTCGCCACGACCCGCTCCCTCTTCGAGCACCGGGCCGTCGTCCTCGCAGACCCGGCCGAGGCGCTGACCGCCCTGGCCACCGGAGCGGACCACCCGGAACTGCTGCGCGGTGCCGTGACCAAGGGCAGGACGGCGTTCCTGTTCACGGGGCAGGGCGCGCAGCGGCTGGGCATGGGTCGTGAACTGCACGCTGCCTTCCCGGTGTTCGCGACAGCCTGGGACGCCGTGTGTGCGGAGATCGATGCGCATCTCGGGGCGTCGCTCGCGGATGTGGTGTGGGGGGACGACGCGGACGCGCTGAACGCGACCGGGATCACCCAGCCCGCGTTGTTCGCCTTCGAGGTCGCGTTGTACCGGCTGGTGGAGTCGTGGGGTGTGACGCCGGATGTCGTGGTGGGTCATTCGATCGGTGAGGTGGCCGCCGCGCATGTGTCGGGGGTGTTTTCCCTGGCCGATGCGGCGCGGTTGGTGGTGGCCCGGGGCCGGTTGATGCAAGCGCTGCCCGCCGGGGGCGCGATGGTCGCCGTCCAGGCGACCGAAGAAGAAGTCCTGCCCGTTCTCACCGAGGGTGTCTCGATCGCGGCCGTCAACGGACCGCAGTCCGTGGTCGTGTCGGGTGAGGAAGGGGAAGCCCTGGCTCTGGGCGAGCACTTCGCCGCCGCCGGACGCAAGACCAACCGCCTCTCCGTCTCGCACGCGTTCCACTCCTCGCTGATGGATCCGATGCTGGACGAGTTCCGCGCGGTGGCCGCGTCTCTGACGTACGCCGAGCCGCGTATTCCGGCGGTCTCGACCGTGACGGGTGAGCTGACCTCGGACTGGCAGTCCCCGGAGTACTGGGTCGATCAGGTCCGTCAGGCCGTCCGGTTCGCCGACGCCGTATGTGCTGCCGAATCCTTCGGGGCCCGCACGTTCATCGAGATCGGGCCGGACGCCGTCCTCACCGCGCTCGGAGCGGGCTCGGCCGAGGACGAGGGCAGTGTCTTCGTGCCGCTGCTCCGCAGGAGCCGTCCCGAGGCGTCGTCGCTGGTCGGGGGCGTGGGGCGGGTGTTCGTGTGCGGGGGCCGGATGGACTGGGAGGCGTTCTACGCCCGTGCGGGGGCGCGGCGGGTCGATCTGCCGACCTATCCGTTCCAGCGGTCCCGGTACTGGATGGAGGCGCCCGCGTCCGAGGGCGGCGGGGTCGCCGCGTCCGGGCAGGTCGCGCTCGACCACCCGGTGCTGCGGGCGGCGGTCGTGCTGCCCGACGAGGGCGGGGCCGTGCTGACCGGGCGGGTGTCCGCCGGGACGCACGGCTGGATCGTGGATCACACCGTGCTCGGCAGTGTGCTGCTCCCGGGCACCGGTTTCGTCGAACTGGCCCTCCGCGCGGGCGAACTGCTCGGCTGCGGGCTGCTGGAGGAACTGACCCTTCAGGCGCCGCTCGTCCTCCAGCCGCTCGGCGGCATCGCGGTCCAGGTCGCCGTGGGGGAGGCGGACGAGACCGGGCGGCGTACCGTCTCCGTCCACTCGCGCGCCGATGACCACCCGGGCCTGCCGTGGACCCGCCACGCGGACGGTGTGCTGGCGCCCGGGGCGGACGCCGGACCGGCCGACGCGCTCATGGAGTGGCCGCCGGCCGGGGCCGAGGAGCTTGCGGTCGACGGGGCCTACGAGGGCCTGGCCGCCGCCGGCTATCACTACGGGCCGGTGTTCCAGGGGCTGACGGCGGCCTGGCGGCGCGGCGAGGAGCTGTACGCGGAGGTCCGGCTTCCGGAGTCGGCGCACGCGGACGCGGCCCGTTTCGTGCTGCACCCGGCGCTGCTGGACGCGGCCATGCACGTCGGCCTGCTCGCGATTCCGGACCGCGAGGACGGCGGGCAGACGCTGCTCCCCTTCGCGTGGAACGGTGTCGCCGCGCACTCCTCCGGCGCGTCCTCGCTCCGGGTGCGGATCACGCCCGTCGCTCAGCAGGACGGCCTCGCGCTGACCGTGGCCGACGAGCACGGCCGCTCGGTCCTGTCGGTCGAGTCGCTGCTCTCGCGGCCCGTGTGGGACGAGCCGTCCGCGTCGGACGCGCTGTTCCGGGTGGAGTGGCAGCCCGTCGCGGCGGGTGAGGCGTCCGAGTGCGCCGCGGAGTCCGCCGTGTTCGTCAGCGAGGCCCGGGACCCGGACCAGGAGGTGCCGGGCGCGGTGCGCGGCACGGTCGGGGACGCCCTGGCCGCCGTGCGGGAGTGGCTTGCCGAGGAGCGTCCCGAGGGCGCGGTCCTGGCCGTCGTCACCCGCGATGCCGTCGCCGTGGCGGACGGGGAGCCGGTGGACGTGCGCCACGCCCCGGTGTGGGGGCTGGTGCGTGCCGCGCAGGCCGAGAACCCGGGCAGGTTCGTCCTGATCGATTCGGACGGTTCGGTGCCCTGGGAGCGTCTGGCCGCGCTGGGCGAGCCGGAGGTGCGGGTCCGGGACGGGGAGGTGCGCGTCCCCCGGCTGGTTCCGGTGGCGGCCCCGGAGGCGGCGGCCGAACCGGTGTGGGACGCCGACGGAACCGTACTGATCACCGGCGGGACGGGCGGGCTCGGTGCCCGGGTCGCCCGGCACCTCGTCGCCGAGCGCGGGGTGCGGCACCTGCTGCTCGTCGGGCGCCGGGGCGCTTCCGCCCCCGGGGTGGGCGAGCTGGTCGCGGAGCTGACCGGGCTCGGTGCGGCCGTCGAGGTGGCCGCTTGCGATGTCGGTGACCGGGAAGCCCTGGCCGCCGTGGTCGGCGGGGTCGGTCCGGAGCATCCGCTGACCGGTGTCGTGCATGTCGCCGGGGTCGCGGACAACGGGGTCGTCGGAGCGCTGACGCCCGAGCGCGTCGACGCCGTCCTGCGGCCGAAGGCGGACGCGGCCTGGTATCTGCACGAGCTGACGCGGGAGTTGGACCTGTCGGCGTTCGTGATGTTCTCCTCGGCGGGCGGGCTCGTCCTGGCCGCCGGGCAGGGCAACTACGCCGCCGCCAACGTCTTCCTCGACGCCCTCGCGGCCCACCGCCGGGCCGAAGGGCTTCCGGCCTCCGCGATGGCCTTCGGGCTGTGGGGCGTCGACACCGGGATGGCCGCCGACCTGGGCGAGGCCGATCTGGACCGGATGCGCAGGTCCGGGCTGCCCGCGCTCTCCGAGGCGGAGGGGCTGGCGCTGTTCGACGCGGCGCTCTCCTCCGGCCCGGCGGCCACCGTGCCGCTGCGCGTGGACGCGCACGCGCTGCGCTCCCGGACCGACGAAATCCCCGCGCTGCTGCGGGCCTTCGCCCCGCCCGCCCGCAAGCGCGGTACGGGGGGCGGGGCGAAGGGCGCCTGGCTGGCCGCCCGGATCGCCGGGTGCGACGAGGAGGAGCGGACCGCGCTCGTCCTGGAGGCCGTACGGAACCAGGCGGCGGCCGTCCTCGGCCACGCCTCCGGCGAGGCGATCGAACCGGACCGGGCCTTCGGCGAGCTGGGCTTCGACTCGCTCGGCTCGGTGGAGCTGCGCAACCGGCTCACGGCGGTCAGCGGGGTGCGGCTCCCGGCCACGCTGATCTTCGACTACCCGAGCGCGGCGGAGGTCGCCGCGTATCTCGCGGCGCGGCTGGCACCCGCCGTGACCGTGTCCCGGGCGGAGGCGGACCTCGAAAGGCTGGAGGCCCTGCTGACGACCGACGCCCCGGCGCCGGGGCCCGGACGTGCCCGGTTCGTCCAGCGCCTCCGGGAGCTGGCCGGCCGGCTCGACGCACCGCTCTTCGGCGCGGAAGAGGGGTATGCCGGACCGGAGATCCCGGAGCCCGGCCGGGACCTCGGAGAGGTCACCGCGGACGAGCTGTTCGACATCCTCGACAACGAGCTCGGCACCTCCGCGACCCCCTGACAGGCCCCCGTACCCACGGCCCCGGGCCGGGGTGCGCGGCAGCTGGACCACAGCCGCCGCGCACCCCGGCCCTCCGCGTGTTCGGGAGCCCGTTCCGGCCACCGTTTTCCCCTGTTTTCCCCTGCCGGACCGGGGTCCGCGGCAGGGGTGGGCTAAGGGTAGGCCGCCCCTCGGAGCGCTCAGTAGCGTTCACATCCGATCAGCGTTGGACGCCGCGTGAGTGAGTCGCCACGGATCGTCGACCAGAGGGAGTAGGTCTCGGTGAGCAACGAGGAGCGACTTCTCGATTACCTGAAGCGGGCCACGACCGACCTGCGGGAGGTGCGCCGCCAACTGGCGGACGCCGAGCGCCGCCTGGCGGCGGCCGGCCCGTCCGGCCGCACCGCCCACCACGGGGACCCGGTCGTCGTGGTCGGCATGGGCTGCCGCTACCCCGGCGGGGTCACCACCCCCGAGGAACTGTGGCGGCTCGTCGCGGACGGCACCGACGCCATCGGAGCGTTCCCGGAGGACCGGGGCTGGGACCCCGAGGTGTACGACCCCGAGCCCGGCACCCCCGGACGCACCTACGCCCGCGAGGGCGGATTCCTCTACGACGCCCCCGACTTCGACCCGGTCTTCTTCGGGATCAGCCCCAACGAGGCCCTGGTCACCGACCCGCAGCAGCGACTCCTCCTCGAAGTGTCCTGGGAGGCGATCGAGCGCGCCGGAATCGACCCGACCACGCTCAAGGGCACCGACACCGGGGTCTTCGCCGGGGTGATGTACCACGACTACGCGCTCGGCGCGGAGCCCGGCAGCACCACCGCCGGCAGTGTGGTCTCCGGCCGCGTCGCGTACACCCTGGGCCTGGAGGGGCCCGCGGTCAGCGTCGACACCGCGTGCTCGTCCTCCCTGGTCTCCCTGCACCTGGCGGTGCGGGCACTGCGCGACGGGGAATGCTCGCTGGCCCTGGCGGGCGGGGTGACCGTCATGTCGACCCCCGACATGTTCGTGTACTTCAGCACCCAGCAGGGTCTGGCCCCCGACGGGCGCTCCAAGTCCTTCTCCGCCGCCGCCGACGGCGTCGCCTGCTCGGAGGGGGCGGGGGTGCTGCTCCTGGAGCGGCTCTCCGACGCCCGCCGCAACGGCCACCCGGTCCTCGCCGTGATCCGCGGTTCCGCCCTCAACCAGGACGGTGCCTCCAACGGCCTCACCGCCCCCAACGGCCCCGCTCAGCAGCGCGTCATCCGCCGCGCCCTGGAGGACGCGGGGCTCACGGCGGCCGAAGTGGACGCGGTCGAGGCGCACGGCACCGGCACGACCCTCGGCGACCCGATCGAGGCGCAGGCCCTCCTGGAGACCTACGGCCGGCAGCGGCCCGAGGACCGGCCCCTGTGGCTGGGCTCCATCAAGTCGAACATGGGCCACAGCCAGGCCGCGGCCGGTGTCGCCGGGGTCATCAAGATGGTCATGGCGATGCGCCACGGCACCCTGCCGAAGTCGCTGTACGCGGACCGGCCGTCGGACCAGGTCGACTGGGCGGACGGCGCGGTGGAGCTGCTGGCGGAGTCCCGCCCCTGGGTGCCGGGCGGCGCCGTGCGGAGGGCCGGGGTGTCCTCCTTCGGGATCAGCGGGACGAACGCCCATGTGATCGTCGAGGAGGCGCCGGAAAGGACGGGGGAGACGGCCGTGCGGGCCGCGCTCCCCGTGGTTCCTTGGGTTGTGTCGGCGAAGTCGGGGCATTCCCTCAGTGCCCAGGCCGCCCGCCTGCGGGAACAGGTCATGGGGGAGCCCGGTGCCGATGCGGCGGACATCGGGCTCTCCCTGGCCACCACCCGGACCGCCTTCACCCACCGCGCCGTCGTCCTCGGCCACCATGGGGACGCGCTCGCCGCGCTCGCGGCCGGCGAGGACCATCCCGCGGTCGTCACCGGCCGCACCGGCCGCGTCGGCAAGGCCGCCTTCCTGTTCACCGGGCAGGGCGCGCAGCGGCTCGGCATGGGCCGTGAACTGTACGACTCCTTCCCGGTGTTCGCGGAGGCGTGGGACGCGGTCTGCGTTGAGGTCGATGCCCATCTCGGGGCGTCGCTCGCGGATGTGGTGTGGGGTGAGGACGCGGAGGCGCTGAACGCGACCGCGCTCGCGCAGCCCGCGTTGTTCGCCTTCGAGGTCGCGTTGTTCCGGCTGGTGGAGTCGTGGGGGATCGTCCCGGACGTGGTCGTCGGTCACTCGATCGGTGAGCTGGCCGCCGCGCATGTGTCCGGGGTGCTGTCCCTGGGCGACGCGGCCCGGCTCGTCGTGGCCCGGGGGCGGCTGATGCAGGCCCTGCCCGCCGGCGGGGCGATGGTCGCCGTCCAGGCGGGCGAGGAGGAAGTCCTGCCGCTGCTCACCGGCGGTGTCTCGGTCGCCGCCGTCAACGGACCCGAGTCCGTCGTCGTCTCCGGCGGGGAGACGGAGGCCCTGGCCGTGGGCGAGCACTTCGCCGCGCTGGGCCGTAAGACGAGCCGTCTGTCCGTCTCGCACGCCTTCCACTCCTCCCTGATGGACCCGATGCTGGACGCGTTCCGGGAGGTGGCCGCCTCGCTGACGTACGCCGAACCGCGCATCCCGGCGGTCTCGACCGTGACGGGTGCGCCGACTCAGGACTGGCGGTCGCCGGAGTACTGGGTCGGCCAGGTCCGCCAGGCCGTGCGCTTCGCTGACGCCGTACGGGCCGCCGAGGAGCTGGGCGCCCGCACCTTCGTGGAGATCGGGCCCGACGCCGTCCTCGCCGCGCTCGCCGCCGGCGCCGTCACCGACGAGGACGCCGTCCTCGTCCCCCTGCAACGCCGGAACCGGAACGAGGTGGAGTCCCTGGTCGGAGGTGTAGGACAGCTGTATGTGCACGGGGTGCGGGTGGACTGGGCTGCGTACTTCGCCGGTTCGGGCGCGCACACGGTCGAGCTGCCCACGTACGCCTTCCGGCGCAGCCGCTTCTGGGTGGAGGGCGGCGCAGCCAGTGGGGCCGCCGCCCCCGTCACCGTCCACGACGAGCCGACCGCCGAGGAGTCGGAGCGGGCCGCCGCCGGGCTGCGGGCACGGCTCGACGGGGCCGGGGCGGCCGAGCGGGGACGGGTGCTGCTGGGGCTGGTGCGGACGCATGTGGCGGCCGTCCTCGGCCATGACTCCGTCGCGGTCGTGGAGACCGACCTCGCCTTCCGGGACATGGGCTTCGACTCGCTGGCCGCCGTGGAGCTGCGCAAGCGGCTCACCGCGGCCGCCGGCTGCGCCCTGCCCGCCACGCTGATCTTCGACTACCCCACCCCGCGCGCCGTCGCCGCGTTCCTCGCGGAGCGGCTGGAGTCCGAGACCGGAGGGGGCGACCGGGCAGCCGAGCTGCTGGCCGAACTGGACCGGATCGAGGACGTGCTCGGCGGCTTCCCGGCCGCCGGCGGGGACGCCGAGGCGGTCAGCGCCCGCGCGGACGCGATCACCGCCCGGCTGGAGGGCATCGTGCGGCGCTGGCGCGACGCCCAGGGCGACCCGGTCCCGGCCGGGGACGGGCCCGACTTCGACACGGTCACCGACGAGGAGCTGTTCGACGTGCTCGACAGCGAATTCGGCATCTCCTAGCCAGCGATCAGCTGCAGATTGGTTGAGGTTCGATGAGCAACGACGACAAGCTCCGGGACTATCTGAAGCGCGCCACCGCCGAACTCCAGCGCACGCGACGCCAGTTGTCGGAGGCCGAGGCGCGGAGCAGTGAGCCGGTCGCGATCGTGGCGATGGGCTGCCGGTTCCCCGGCGGCATCACCTCGCCCGAGGAGCTGTGGCAGCTGGTGGACGCCGGCCGGGACGCCGTCTCGCTCTTCCCGGACGGCCGGGGCTGGGACATGGACGCGCTGTACGACCCCGAGCCGTCCACGCCCGGCAGGACGTACTGCCGAGAGGGCGGATTCCTGCACGACGCGGGGGAGTTCGACGCGGACTTCTTCCGGATCAGCCCGCGCGAGGCCCGGGACACCGACCCGCAGCAGCGGCTGCTCCTGGAGGTGTCCTGGGAGGTCGTCGAGCGGGCCGGGATCGATCCGACCTCGCTGAAGGGCAGCAGGACCGGGGTGTTCGCCGGGGTCGTCTACCACGACTACCCGGGCGGCGGCGGCACCGGCGGCCTGGCCAGCGTCGCGTCCGGACGGGTGGCGTACACCCTGGGCCTGGAGGGTCCGGCCGTCACCGTCGACACCGCCTGCTCGTCCTCGCTCGTCGCCCTCCACCTCGCCGTCCAGTCCGTGCGCGGCGGTGAGTGCGCGCTCGCGCTCGCGGGCGGGGTCACCGTGATGGCGAGCCCGGACTCCTTCGTGGGCTTCAGCCAGGACCGGGGCCTCGCCCCCGACGGCCGGTGCAAGTCCTTCGCGGACGCCGCCGACGGCACGACCTGGTCCGAGGGCGCGGGCATGCTCCTCCTGGAGCGGCTGTCCGACGCCCGCCGCAATGGCCACCCCGTCCTCGCCGTCATCCGCGGCTCCGCCATGAACTCCGACGGTGCGTCCAACGGACTCACCGCCCCCAACGGCCCCTCCCAGCAGCGGGTCATCCAGCAGGCCCTGGCCTCCGGCGGGCTCGCCCCCGCCGACGTGGACGCCGTCGAGGCGCACGGCACCGGCACCGTCCTCGGCGACCCCATCGAGGCACAGGCCCTCATCGCCGCCTACGGCCAGGGCCGCGCGCCCGGACAGCCGCTGTGGCTCGGGTCGTTCAAGTCGAACATCGGCCACGCCCAGGCCGCCGCCGGGGTCGGCGGGGTCATCAAGATGGTGCAGGCCATGAAGGCCGGGGTGCTGCCGCGCACCCTGCACGTGGACGAGCCCAGCCACCACGTGGACTGGAGCGCCGGCGGCGTACGGCTCCTCACCGAGCCCGTCGCCTGGCCGGACCTCGGCCGCGCCAAGCGCGCCGGGGTGTCGTCGTTCGGGCTGAGCGGCACCAACGTGCACGTGATCGTGGAAGAGGCCCCGGCCGCCCAGGACGGGGCCCCGGAGCCGGACGGGGACGCCGCCGAGGCCCCCCGGTTCGTGCCCGTCCCGCTCTCCGCGCGCCGCCCCGAGGCGCTGGCCGCGCAGGCCACCCGGCTCGCGGACCACCTGGAGGCCCACCCGGACCGCACGGTCACCGACACCGCCTGGTCGCTGGCCACCACCCGCGCCGCCCTGGAGCACCGGGCCGTGCTCGTCGCGGACACCGGGGCCGGGACCGGTGAGCTGGTCCGGCGGCTCCGGGCCCTCGCGGACGGCTCCGCCGAGGCCGCGGGAGCGGTCGTCGGGGACGCCCGGCCCGATGCCCTGAGCGCGGTCCTGTTCACCGGGCAGGGCGCGCAGCGGCTGGGCATGGGCCGCGAACTGCACGCCGCCTACCCGGTGTTCGCGCGCGCCTTCGACGAGGCGGTCGAGGCGCTGGACGCGCACCTGGACACCCCGCTGCGCGCGGCGATGTGGGGCGAGGACCGGGAGGCGCTCGACGGTACGGCGCTGGCGCAGCCCGCGCTGTTCGCCTGCGAGGTGGCGCTGTACCGGCTCGTGGAGTCCTGGGGGGTGCGCCCGGACTTCCTGGCCGGGCACTCGGTCGGGGAGTTCGCCGTCGCCCACGTCGCCGGGGTGCTCACGCTGGCGGACGCGGCCCGGCTGGTCGCGGCGCGCGGCCGGCTGATGCGGGCCCTTCCGGCGGGCGGCGCGATGATCGCCGTCGAGGCGTCCGAGGACGAGGTGGTGCCGCTGCTCACCCAGGACACCGGGATCGCCGCGCTCAACGGGCCGCGCGCGGTCATCGTGTCCGGCGAGGAGAGCGACGCGCTGGCCGTCGCCGCGCACTTCACCGCCCTGGGCCGCCGCACCAAGCGGCTCGCCGTGTCGCACGCCTTCCACTCGCCGCTGATGGAACCGATGCTCGACGCGTTCCGCGCCGAGGCCGAGTCCGTCGCCTACGGCACCGCCCGCATCCCGGTCGTCTCCACCGTCACCGGTGAACTGGCCGGGGACGACGAACTCGGCTGCGCCGACTACTGGGTCCGCCACGTGCGGGCGAGCGTCCGCTTCGCCGACGCGGTCCGCACGCTCGCGGCCAAGGGCGTCCACACCTTCCTGGAGCTGGGCCCGGACGCCGCGCTGACCCCCCTCGGCCCGGACTGCCTGGCCGGGACGGACGAAGAGGTGGAGGGCGCCGAGCCCCCGGTGTTCACGGCCGCGCTGCGCCGGGGCCGCGACGAGGCCCGGGTCCTGACCGAGGCCGTCGCGCTCGCCCACACCCGTGGCGTCCCCGTCGACTGGACCGCCTGCTTCACGGCGAACGGCCACCGCCCCCAGCGGGTGGACCTGCCGACGTACGCCTTCCAGCACCGCACCTACTGGGCCGCCCCGCCGGCGGCCGGCACCCCGGCGGCGGACACGGCGGCCGATCCGGGCGAGGCCCGCTTCTGGGAGGCCGTGGAGCGCGAGGACGCGACCGGCCTCGCCGAACGGCTCGGCATCGACCCGGCCGACCTCGCCCCCGTCCTGCCCGCCCTCACCACCTGGCGCGCCGGCCGGCGCGAGGCCGCCGCCGTGGACGCGCTGCGCTACCGGGTCTCCTGGACACCGGTCACCGAACCCGTCCCGGCCGCCCCGCTCACCGGGGAGTGGCTGATCGTCCACCCCGAGGGCGAACGCCCCCTCGCCAACGCCCTCGCGGAGGCCCTGACCGCCCGGGGCGCCACCGCCGTCCCGGTCGCGGGCGGCGTGCTGCCCGACGCGGCGGCCGACCCGTCCGGGATCCTCAGCCTGCTCGCCCTCGACGACACCGACGACCCCGCCCGCCCCGCCCTCTCCCAGGGGCTCGCGGACACCGCCGAACTGCTGCGGCAGACCGCCGCACGGGCGTGGGCGGCGCCCGTGTGGTGCCTGACGCGGGGTGCCGTCGCCACCGACGACGCGGACGCGGCGGCCCGCCCGGTGCGGCCCGCGCAGTCCGCCGTCTGGGGACTCGGCGCGGCCCTCGCCCTGGAGGCCCCGGACACCTGGGGCGGCCTCGCCGACCTCCCGGCCGGGGACGCGGTCCCCGGCCCGGCGGCCCTGCTCCGGCTCTGCGACAGCCTCGCCGGGGCCACCGGAGAGGACCAGATCGCGGTCCGGACCGAAGGGGTCTTCGCCCGCCGGCTGGTCCGCCCGGCCCAGCCGGACCCGGCCGGCCCCTGGCGGGCCCGGGGCACCGTCCTGGTGACCGGCGGAACCGGCGGGATCGGCGCGCACGTGGCGCGGATGCTCGCCGCCGACGGGGCCGAGCACATCGTCCTGGCCGGCCGCCGGGGCGCCGACGCGCCGGGCGTCGCGGGTCTCGTGGAGGAGCTGGAAGCGAGCGGGGCCCGGGTCTCCGTCGCCGCCTGCGACATGGCGGACCGGGACGCCGTCCGCACGCTGCTCGACGGGCTGACCGGGCTCACCGCCGTCTTCCACGCGGCCGGGCTCCCGCAGCGCATCGCCCCGCTCACCGAACTGACCGCCGACGAACTGGCGGAGGTCGCCGGGGCCAAGGTGCTCGGCGCCCGCCACCTCGACGCCCTCCTCGGGGACACCCCGCTCGACGCGTTCGTCCTGTTCTCGTCCGGCGCCGCCGTCTGGGGCAGCGCCGGGCAGGCCGCGTACGGCAGCGCCAACGCCCATCTCGACGGCCTCGCCCACAGCAGGCGCGCCCGGGGCCTCGCCGCGACCTCCGTGGCCTGGGGCTCCTGGGACGGCGGCATGGTGGACGCCGAACTCGCCGCCGTCATGCGCCGGATGGGCGCCCCCGCGATGGACCCCGCCCTCGCCGTCGCCGCGCTGCGCCGCGTCCTCGCCGGGGGCGGGTCGCACGCGGTCGTCGCCGACTTCGACTGGGAGCGGTTCGCCCCCACCTACGTCCTGGCCCGGCCGCGCCCGCTCCTGGACGCCCTGCCGGAGGTGCGGGCCGCGCTCGGCGCCGACGGCACCCCGGAGTCCACCGGGGGCGACACGGCCCTCGCGGACCGGCTGGCCGCGCAGTCCCCCACCGAACAGCGGGCCGTCCTGCTCGACCTGGTCCGCACCCATGTGGCGGCCCTGCTCGGCTACGAGGACCCGTCCGAGGTCGCGCCCGAACGGGGCTTCACCGACCTCGGCTTCGACTCCGTGGCCGCCGTCGACCTGCGGACCAAGCTCGTCGCGGCGACCGGCCGCCCGCTGCCCACCAGCATGGTCTACGACCACCCCAGCCCCGGGGCGCTCGCCGCCCACCTCTGGTCCGAGCTGTGCGAGGGCGAGGGGGGCGGCGAGTTCCCGGTGCTGGCCCAGCTCGACCGCCTGGAGGAGGCGGCGTCGGGGCTCGCCGCCGAGGACATCGAGGCGACCAGGATCACGGCCCGGCTCCAGGCCCTCCTGGCCACGCTGACCGGCACGCTCGACGCCCGCTCCGGCGACACCGGCCCGAACGTCGGGGACCAGCTCGAATCCGCGTCGGCCGACGACATCTTCGCCTTCATCGACAACGAACTCGGCCTCACCTGACCCGGCACCGGCCGCGCACGGCCGCATCCGCACCCCGACTCGACCTCACGGCATGAACCGGCATGAACAAGGACTCGGTGGGACCCAACATGTCCAATGACGACGCACGGCTTCTCGACTACCTCAAGCGGGTCACGGCGGATCTGCACCAGACGCGGCGCAGGCTCCAGGAAGCCGAGGGCCAGAACCACGAGCCCATCGCCGTCGTGGCGATGAGCTGCCGCTACCCGGGGGGCGTCACCACCCCCGAGGAGCTGTGGCGGCTCGTCTCCGAGGGCCGGGACGCCGTCTCCACCTTCCCCACGGACCGGGGCTGGGACCTGGACGCGCTGCGCGGCGACGACGCCGCCGCCACGGGCGGCAGCTACGTCAACGAGGGCGGATTCGTCCGGGACGTCGCGGACTTCGACGCCGGCTTCTTCGGGATCAGCCCCAACGAGGCCCTGACCATGGACCCGCAGCAGCGGCTGCTCCTGGAGGTGTCCTGGGAAGCCATCGAGCGGGCCGGGATCGACCCGGCGTCGCTGCGCGGCAAGCCCGTCGGCGTGTTCGCGGGCTCCGGCATCCAGGACTACGAGTACATCGTCGGCGCGGCGGGCGAGGTCGCGGAGGCGTACATGACGACGGGCAACGCCGCCGCCGTCATCTCCGGCCGGATCTCCTACACCCTGGGCCTGGAGGGCCCCGCCGTCACCGTCGACACCGCCTGCTCGTCCTCGCTCGTCTCGCTGCACCTGGCCGCCCAGGCGCTGCGGCAGCGCGAGTGCACGCTGGCCCTGGCGGGCGGCGTCATGGTGATGTCGACCCCGTCCCCGTTCATCGCGTTCAGCCGCCAGCGCGGACTGGCCCCCGACGGCCGCTGCAAGGCGTTCGCGGAGGCCGCCGACGGCACCGGCTGGTCCGAGGGCGCCGGCATGCTCGTCCTCGAACGCCTCGCGGACGCCCGCCGCAACGGCCACCCCGTCCTCGCCGTCGTGCGCGGCAGCGCGGTCAACCAGGACGGCGCCAGCAACGGCCTCACCGCTCCCAACGGCCGCGCCCAGCAGCGCGTCATCCGCCAGGCCCTCGCCAACGCCAAGCTCTCCGCCACCCATGTCGACGCCGTCGAGGGCCACGGCACCGGCACCACCCTCGGCGACCCCATCGAGGCGCAGGCGCTGCTGGCCACCTACGGCCAGGGCCGCGACGAGGACCGCCCGCTGTGGCTCGGCTCCATCAAGTCCAACATGGGCCACGCCCAGGCCGCGGCCGGAGTCGGCTCCGTCATCAAGATGGTCGAGGCGCTGCGCCACGGCGTCCTGCCCAAGACCCTCCACGTGGACGAGCCGTCGAGCCACGTCGACTGGTCGGCGGGCCGGGTTCGGCTGCTGACCGAGAGCCGTGTCTGGGAACGCACCGAGGACCGGCCCAGGCGGGCCGGTGTCTCCGCGTTCGGGGTGAGCGGGACGAACGCCCACGTCATCCTGGAGGAGGCCCCCGACCCGGCGGCCGAAGCGCCCGGGACGGCCGAGACCCCCGCGTCCCCGGAGGCCGGTCGGGCCCCTGCGTCCCCGGGGGCCCCCGCGTCTCGGGAGGCCCGGGAGAACGCCGAAGCCCCCGCGGCCTCCGAAGCCCCCGCGGCCTCCGAAGCCCCCGCCGTCTCCGAAGCCCCCGCCGCCACGCTTCCCGCCGTACTGCCGTGGCTGCTCTCCGCCCGCGACCGCCAGGCCCTGGCCGCCCAGGCCGGCCGGATGCACGCCCACCTCACCGGGGAAGCCGCCCCCCAGACCCCCGGCGACCTCACGTACTCCCTGGCCACCACTCGCGCCGCCCTCGACCACCGGGCGGTCGTCCTGGCCGGCACCCCCGACACGGCCCGGGACGGCCTCGCCGCCCTGGCCTCGGGCGAGACCCACCCGGCGCTCTTCCGCGGCGCCGCCACCAAGGGCACGACCGCGTTCCTGTTCACGGGGCAGGGCGCGCAGCGGTTGGGGATGGGGCGTGAACTGTACGGCTCCTTCCCGGTGTTCGCGGGGGCGTGGGATGCGGTCTGCGTTGAGGTCGATGCCCATCTGGGGGCGTCGCTCGCGGATGTGGTGTGGGGCGAGGACGCGGACGCGCTGAACGCGACGGGGATCACCCAGCCCGCGTTGTTCGCGTTCGAGGTCGCGTTGTTCCGGCTGGTGGAGTCGTGGGGCGTGACGCCGGACGTGGTCGTCGGTCACTCGATCGGTGAGGTGGCCGCCGCGCATGTCTCGGGTGTGCTGTCCCTGGCCGACGCGGCCCGTCTGGTCGTGGCCCGGGGCCGGTTGATGCAGGCCCTGCCGACCGGGGGCGCGATGGTCGCCGTCCAGGCGGGTGAGGAAGAAGTCCTGCCGCTGCTCACCGACGGGGTGTCGATCGCGGCGGTCAACGGCCCGCAGGCGGTCGTCGTCTCCGGGGCCGAGAGCGAGTCCCTGGCCGTGGGCGAGCACTTCGCCGCGCTGGGCCGCAAGACGAGCCGTCTGTCGGTTTCGCACGCGTTCCATTCCTCCCTGATGGACCCGATGCTGGACGCGTTCCGGGAGGTGGCCGCCTCGCTGGCGTACGCCGAGCCGCGCATCCCGGCGGTCTCGACCGTGACGGGTGAGCTGACCTCGGACTGGCGGTCGCCGGAGTACTGGGTCGATCAGGTCCGCCAGGCCGTGCGCTTCGCGGACGCCGTACGGGCGGCCGAGGCGACCGGCGTCCGCACCTTTGTCGAGATCGGGCCGGACGCCGTCCTCACCGCCCTGGGGGCCGCGTCCGTCACCGACGCGTCCACCGGTCTGGTGCCGCTGCTGCGCAAGGACCTGTCCGAACCGGCGGCCCTGGTCACGGGGCTCGGCCGGCTGTACACCACCGGCACCTCCGTGGACTGGGAGGCGTTCTACGCCGGTACGGGCGTCCGCCGCGTCGCGCTGCCCACGTACGCCTTCCAGCGCAGCCGCTACTGGGTCGAGGGCGGTGGCGCCCCCGGAGACGTGACCGCCGCCGGTCTCGCCGCCGCCGGGCATCCGCTGCTGGGCGCGGTCGTCTCGCTCGCGGACTCCGGCGGTGTCGTGCTGACCGGCCGGGTCTCCGTCTCGGCGCAGCCGTGGCTCGCGGACCATGTCGTCGGGGACTCCGTGGTCTTCCCCGGCACCGGCTTCGTGGAACTGGCCGTGCGGGCCGGGGACCAGGTCGGCTGCGAGACGCTCGACGAACTGATGCTCCAGGCACCGCTGGTGCTGCCCGCCCGGGGCGCGGTCGCCCTCCAGGTCGAGGTCGGTGCGGCGGACGCCTCCGGGCGGCGCCCGGTCAGCGTCCACTCCCGCCGCGACGACCAGCCGGACCAGCCGTGGACGCTCCACGCGGCCGGGGTCCTCGCCGCCACCACGGCGGACACCGCCCCCTTCGACCTGGCCGCCTGGCCGCCCGCCGGGGCGACGCCGCTCGACACGGACGGGGTGTACGCGGGCCTGGCCGAGGCCGGTCTCGCCTACGGGCCCGCGTTCCGGGGGCTGACGGCCGCCTGGCGGTCCGGGACGGCGATCTGTGCCGAGGTGGCGCTGCCGGAGGGGGCTCGTGCCCGGGCCGCTGCCTTCGGGCTGCACCCGGCGCTGCTGGACGCCTCGCTGCACGGGTCCGTCTTCACGGACCTCTACGACGGGGCCACCGGGCCCGTGCTGCCGTTCGTCTGGACGGGCGTGCGGCTGCACGCCTCCGGCGCCGGCCGCCTGCGGGTCCGGATCGCCCCCGACGGGGCCGGGGCCGTCGCCCTGTCCGTCGCCGACGAGACGGGCCGGCCCGTGCTGTCCGTGGACGCGCTCGTCCTGCGCGAGGTCTCCGCCGAGCAGCTGGCCGCCGCCCGTACCGTCGCCCATGAATCACTGTTCGGCCTGGACTGGGCCGAACTCCCCGCCGCCGAACCCCAGTCGGCGCCGCTCGACTGGGCCGCGCTGCCCTCCGACGGGCCCGTGCCCGGGAACGGGGACGTCGTCCTGCGCCCCTCCGCCACGGGCGCCGACCCCGCGTCCGTGCGCGCGGCCACCGCCGAGGTGCTGGCCGCGCTCCAGCACTGGCTGGCGGACGAGCGGTACGCGGGCTCCCGGCTGCTCGTCGCGACGAGCGGCGCGGTCGCCCGGACCGGCGGACCCCGCGAGGACGTCACGGACCTGGCCGGCGCCGCCGTCTGGGGCCTGGTGCGCTCCGCGCAGGCCGAGCACCCCGGACGGTTCCTCCTCGCGGACCTGGACGACCCGGCCGACGAGGCCCAGGCCGCCGCCGCCCTCGCGACCGGCGAGTCCCAGACCCTGGTGCGGGGCGGGGCCGTGTACGGCGCCCGGCTCGTCCGTCTCACCGACGACCCGGAGACCCGGACCGCGCCCGACTTCGGCGACGGCACGGTCCTGGTGACCGGGGCGACCGGCGCGCTCGGCACGCTGGTGGCCAGGCAGCTCGTGGGCGCGCACGGCGTGCGGAGCCTGCTGCTGCTCTCCCGGCGCGGGGCGGACGCCCCCGGCGCCGCCGAGCTGGGCCACGAACTGCGCGCGCTCGGCGCCGAGGTGGCCTTCGCCGCCTGCGACGCCGCGGACCGCGAGGCGCTGGCCGCCGCGCTCGACGGCGTGCCGCTGACGGGCGTCGTCCACCTCGCCGGTGTCCTCGACGACACCCTGATCGCCTCGCTCACCCCGGAGAGCCTGGACACCGTCCTGCGGGCCAAGGCCGACGCCGCGCTCCACCTCCACGACCTCACCCGGGACCGGGCGCTGTCGGCGTTCGTCCTGTTCTCCTCCGCCACCGGGGTCCTCGGCGTCCCCGGCCAGGCCAACTACGGCGCCGCGAACGCCGTCCTGGACGCCCTCGCCGCCCACCGCACCGCCCACGGCCTGCCCGCCCGCTCCCTGGCCTGGGGCCTGTGGGCGAGCGGCATGTCCGGCACCCTGACGGACGCCGACCTCCAGCGCCTGAGCCGTACCGGCATCGGCGCCCTGACCTCAACGTACGGCGTGGAGCTGTTCGACCGGGCGCTGACCGTGGACACCCCCGTCGTCCTGCCGATCCGGCTCGACGTGCGCACCCTCGCCGAGGCGGGCGAGGCGCTGCCGCCGCTCTTCCGGAAGCTGGTGCGGATACGGCCCCGGCGGGCCGCCGCCGCCACGGCCGAGGCGGCGGGCGCGCTGCGCGGCCGGCTGGCCGCCCTGGCCCCCGAGGACCGCGAGGCCGCCCTGCTCGACCTGGTGCGCACCCAGGTCGCGGCGGCGCTCGGCTACCCGGGACCGGAGGCCGTCGACGAGACGCGCGCCTTCAGCGAACTGGGCTTCGACTCGCTGACGGCCGTCGAGTTCCGCAACGCCGTCAGCGCCGCCGCCGAGGTCCGGCTGCCCGCGACCCTGGCCTTCGACTACCCGAGCCCCCGCGCCCTGGCCCGGCACCTGCTCGCCGAACTCGACGGCACCCTCGTCCAGGCCGCCCCCACCGGCCCCGCCACCGCCGCCGGACACGACGACGACCCGGTCGTGATCGTCTCCATGGCCTGCCGCTACCCGGGCGGCGTCCGCAGCCCCGAGCAGCTGTGGCGGCTCGTCGCGGACGGCGTGGACGCGGTCTCGGACTTCCCCGGCAACCGTGGCTGGGACCTGGACCGGGTGTACGACCCGAGCGCGGAGCGCCCGCACACCACCTACGCCAATCAGGGCGGATTCCTGCACGAGGCGGGCGAGTTCGACCCGGCGTTCTTCGGGATCAGCCCCAATGAGGCCGCCGTCATGGACCCGCAGCAGTTCCTGCTGCTGGAGACGGCGTGGGAGGCGTTCGAGCGGGCCGGGATCGACCCGGAGACGCTGCGCGGCAGCATGACCGGCTGCTGGGCCGGGATGATGTACCACGACTACGCGGCCAACAACAGCACGGGCGCCATCGCCTCGGGCCGCGTCTCCTACGTGTTCGGCCTGGAGGGCCCGGCCGTCACCGTCGACACCGCGTGCTCCTCCTCGCTCGTCTCCCTGCACTTCGCCGCCCAGGCCCTGCGCTCCGGCGAGTGCTCCCTGGCCCTCGCGGGCGGCGTCGCCGTCATGGCGACCCCCGAGGTGTTCGTGGAGTTCAGCCGGCAGCGCGGCCTCGCCCCGGACGGCCGGTGCAAGTCCTTCGGCGCCGGAGCCAACGGCACCGGCTGGGGCGAGGGCGCGGGCATGCTCCTCCTGGAGCGGCTCTCCGACGCCCGCCGCAACGGCCACCCGGTGCTCGCCGTCGTCAAGGGCTCCGCCCTCAACCAGGACGGCGCGTCCAACGGCCTCACCGCCCCCAACGGCCCGTCCCAGCAGCGCGTCATCCGCCAGGCTCTCGCCAACGCGGGCCTCACCGCCGCCGAGGTCGACGCCGTGGAGGCCCACGGCACCGGCACGGTCCTGGGCGACCCGATCGAGGCGCAGGCGCTGCTCGCCACGTACGGCCAGGGGCGGGAGGCGGACCGGCCGCTGTGGCTGGGCTCCATCAAGTCCAACATGGGCCACACGCAGGCGGCGGCGGGTGTCGCGGGCATCATCAAGATGGTCATGGCGATGCGCCACGGCGTTCTGCCCCCGACCCTGCACGCCGAGGAGCGCTCCGACCAGATCGACTGGTCGGCCGGGGACGTCCACCTGCTCACCGAGGCCCGGGACTGGGCGCCGGGGGACCACCCGCGCCGGGCCGGTATCTCCTCCTTCGGGATCAGCGGCACCAACGCCCACGTGATCGTGGAAGAGCCCCCCTCGCTCCCCGCGTCCGATCCGGAGCGCCGCACGGAGCTGCCCGCCGCCCCCTGGATCGTCTCCGCCAAGAGCCCCCAGGCCCTGGCGGGCCAGGCCCAAGCTCTGCTCCCCCTGGCCGACGCCGCCGACCCGCGCCCCGAGGACATCGGCTACTCCCTCGCCACCGCCAGACCCGCCTTCGAGCACCGCGCGGTGGTCCTCGGCCCCGACCGCACGGCCGCCCTCACCGCCCTCGCGACGGGCGAGGACCACCCTGGCCTGGTGCGGGGCACCGCCCGAACGGCCGGGAAGTCGGCGTTCCTGTTCACCGGGCAGGGCGCGCAGCGGCTGGGCATGGGACGTGAACTGCACGCTGCCTTCCCGGTGTTCGCGGCAGCCTGGGACGCGGTCTGCGTTGAGGTCGATGCCCATCTGGGGGCGTCGCTCGCGGACGTGGTGTGGGGCGAGGACGCGGACGCGCTGAACGCGACGGGGATCACCCAGCCCGCGTTGTTCGCGTTCGAGGTCGCGTTGTTCCGGCTGGTGGAGTCGTGGGGCGTGACGCCGGACGTGGTCGTCGGTCACTCGATCGGTGAGGTGGCCGCCGCGCATGTCTCGGGGGTGCTGTCCCTGGCCGACGCGGCGCGGCTGGTGGTGGCCCGGGGCCGGTTGATGCAGGCATTGCCGTCCGGGGGCGCGATGGTCGCCGTCCAGGCGACCGAAGAAGAAGTCCTGCCCGTTCTCACCGAGGGTGTCTCGATCGCGGCGGTCAACGGGCCGCAGTCCGTGGTCGTGTCGGGTGAGGAGGGTGAAGCCCTGGCTGTGGGCGAGCACTTCGCCTCCCTGGGCCGCAAGACGAGCCGTCTGTCGGTCTCGCACGCGTTCCACTCCTCCCTGATGGACCCGATGCTGGACGCGTTCCGGGAGGTCGCCGCGTCTCTGTCGTACGCCGAGCCGCGTATCCCCGCCGTCTCGTCCGTGACGGGAACGCTCGCCTCGGACTGGCAGTCGCCGGAGTACTGGGTCGGCCAGGTCCGCGAGACCGTCCGGTTCGCGGATGCCGTACGCGCTGCCGAGTCCTTCGGGGCACGCACCTTCGTGGAGATCGGCCCGGACGCGGTGCTCACCGCGCTCGGAGCCGGCTCCGCCGAGGACGAGAACAGCGTCTTCGTGCCGCTCGTGCGCCGGAACCGTGAGGAGGCGGAGTCGCTGGTCGCGGGTGTGGGCCGGTTGTACGCGGACGGGGTCCGGGTCGGCTGGGAGGCGTTCTGGGCCGGGGCGGGGGCGCGGCGCGTGGAGCTGCCGACGTACGCGTTCCAGTGCACGCGCTACTGGATCGGCATGGACGAATACCTCGCCAACTCCTGGATCGGGGGCGGCGGGAGCAGCATGGCGACGGCCGGTCTCACCGATGCCGGGCATCCGCTGCTGGGGGCGGTCGTGCCGTCGCCGGACACGGACATGGTGACGTTCACGGGCCGGCTGTCCGCCGCGACGCACGGCTGGATCGCGGACCACGACGTGCTGGGCAGCGTGCTGCTTCCGGGCACGGGCTTCGTGGAGCTGGCCGTGCGGGCCGGGGACCAGGTCGGCTGCGGGGTGCTGGAGGAACTGGCCCTTCAGGCGCCGCTGATCCTTCCGGGCCGTGGTGCGGTGATCGTGCAGATGGTCGTCGGTGCCGCCGACGCGACGGCCCGCCGTTCGGTGAGCGTGTACTCACGTGCCGAGGACCGCCCGGACCTGGCGTGGACCCTGCACGCCGACGGGGTGCTCGCCCCGGGCGCCGCCCCCGCCGCGTTCGACCTCTCGGCCTGGCCGCCCGCCGGGGCCGAGGAACTGCCCCTGGACGGTGCCTACGCGGGGCTGCGCGAGCGCGGCTTCGGGTACGGGCCGGTGTTCCAGGGCCTGAAGGCGGCCTGGCGCGCGGACGGCGTGCTGTACGCGGAGGTCGCGCTGCCCGAGCAGGCGCACGCGGAGGCCGAGGCGTTCGGGCTGCACCCGGCGCTGCTGGACGCGGCGATGCACGCGGCGCTCGTCAACGGGACGGGCGGCGACGAGACCGTCCTCCCATTCGTCTGGCGGGAGGTGACCCTGCACGCCACGGGGGCCTCCGCCGTCCGCGTCCGCATCACCCAGCCCACCCCGGAAAGCCTCTCCCTCCAGGTCGCTGACGTCACCGGCGCCCCCGTGGCCACGGTCGGCGCGGTCGTCGGCCGGCCCGTCTCCAGCGAGCAGTTGGCCACGCACGGCAGCGACTGCCTGTTCCGGATCGGGTGGAACCCGCTGCCGGCCCCCGCCGGCCAGACCCCGCCCGAGGCTGCTCTTTCCGCCGTCTTCGACTGCGGGGCCCGTGACCTGGACGTCGAGGACGTCCCGGGCGCCGTGCACGACCTGGTGGGCCAGGTCCTCGGCGCCGTACAGGAGTGGCTGTCCGAGGACCGTCCCGAGGGCGCGGTCCTGGCCGTCGTCACCCGGGACGCCGTCGCCGTGGCGGACGGAGAGCCGGTGGACGTGCGCCACGCCCCGGTGTGGGGGCTGGTGCGCGCCGCGCAGGCCGAGAACCCGGGCAGGTTCGTCCTGATCGACACCGACGGTTCCGTGCCCTGGGAGCGGCTGGTGGCCCTGGGTGAACCGGAGCTGGCCGTGCGCGACGGGGAGATCCGTGTCCCGAGGCTGGCCCTGGCCCCGGCTCCGGCTCCCGACGAGGACGCCGGACCGGTGTGGGACGCCGGCGGGACCGTGCTGATCACGGGCGGCACCAGCGGTCTCGGTGCGCGCGTCGCCCGGCACCTGGTCACCGAGCACGGCGTACGCGGACTGCTGCTGGCCGGCCGCCGGGGCGCGGACACCCCCGGGGTCGCCGAACTCGTCACGGAACTCACCGCGCTCGGCGCCACGGTCGAGGTCGCCGCCTGCGACGCCGCCGACCGGGACGCCCTCGCCGCGCTCCTCGCCTCGGTCGGCCCGGACTGCCCCCTCACCGGGGTCGTGCACGTCGCGGGTGTCGTGGACAACGGGGTCGTCGGGGCGCTGACGCCCGAGCGGGTCGACGCGGTGCTGCGGCCGAAGGTGGACGCGGCCTGGCATCTGCACGAGCTGACGCGGGACCTGGAGCTGTCGGCGTTCGTGATGTTCTCCTCGGCGGGCGGGCTCGTCCTGGCCGCCGGACAGGGCAACTACGCCGCCGCCAACGTCTTCCTGGACGCCCTGGCCGCTCAGCGCCGGGCCGAGGGCCGGGCGGCCACCGCGATGGCCTTCGGGCTCTGGGGCGTCGACACCGGCATGACCAGCGTCGCCATGCTCGGCCTGGCCGAGGAGCGGATGGCGGCCCAGGGGCTGCCCGCGCTCTCCGAGGCGGAGGGCCTGGCCCTCTTCGACGCGGCACTCGCCTCCGGCCTCCCGGCCACCGTGCCGCTCCGCGTCGACACCGGCGTCCTGCGCAACCGGGGAGCCGAACTCCCTCCCCTTCTCCGGGGCCTGGTCCGCGTCCCCGTACGCCGGACCGCGCGGTCCACGGACGGCGGCGACGGGCTGCTCGCCCGGCTGGCGGGGCTCGACGCGCCCGCCCGTGCCGACGCGCTCCTCGACCTCGTCCGGACACATGTCGCCGGGGTCCTCGGCCACGCCTCCGCCGACGCGATCGAACCCGAACGGGCCTTCAGCGAGCTGGGCTTCGACTCGCTCGCCGCCGTCGAACTGCGCAACCGGCTCGGCTCCGCGACCGGCCTCCGGCTGCCCGCCACGCTGATCTTCGACTACCCGACCGCCGACGCCGTCGCCGCCTACATCGGCACCGAGGTGACCGGACCGGACCACGCGCCGCCCGCGCCCGCCCGCGCCCTGCCCACGGGCGGTGGCGCGGACACCGGCGACGACCCGGTGGTCATCGTCGGCATGGGCTGCCGCTACCCGGGAGGCGTCACCACCCCCGAGGAGCTGTGGACGCTCGTCGCGGACGGCACCGACGCCATCGGCGGCTTCCCCGAGGACCGGGGCTGGGACGCGGAGGTGTACGACCCCGAGCCCGGCACCCCCGGACGCACCTACGCCCGCGAGGGCGGATTCCTCTACGACGCGGCGGACTTCGACCCGGTCTTCTTCGGGATCAGCCCCAACGAGGCGCTGATGATGGACCCGCAGCAGCGGCTCCTCCTCGAAGTGTCCTGGGAGGCGATCGAGCGCGCCGGGATCGACCCGACGACGCTCAAGGGCTCGTCGACCGGGGTGTTCGCCGGAGTGATGTACCACGACTACGCGCTCGGCGTGGAGGCCGCGGCCAGCAGCGGCGGCAGCCTCGTCTCCGGCCGCACCGCCTACACCCTGGGCCTGGAGGGCCCCGCCGTCACCGTCGACACCGCGTGCTCGTCCTCGCTCGTCGCCCTGCACATGGCGGCCCAGGCGCTCCGCTCCGGCGAATGCGCCCTCGCCCTGGCCGGAGGCGTCGCCGTCATGGGCACCCCGGGCATGTTCATCGAGTTCAGCCGGCAGCGCGGACTCGCCCCCGACGGCCGCTCCAAGTCCTTCGCCGCCTCCGCCGACGGGGTCGCCTGGGGCGAGGGCGCCGGGGTGCTGCTCCTGGAACGGCTCTCCGACGCCCGCCGCAACGGCCACCCGGTCGTCGGCGTCCTGCGCGGCTCCGCCCTCAACCAGGACGGTGCCAGCAACGGAATGACCGCCCCCAACGGCCCGTCCCAGCAGCGCGTCATCCGCCAGGCCCTCGCCAACGCGGGCCTCTCCGCCACCGAGGTCGACGCGGTCGAGGCCCACGGCACCGGCACCACGCTCGGCGACCCCATCGAGGCGCAGGCGCTGCTGGCCACGTACGGCCAGGGGCGCGAGGAGGACCGGCCGCTGTGGCTGGGCTCCATCAAGTCCAACGTGGGCCACACCCAGGCGTCTTCGGGCGTCGCCGGGGTGATCAAGATGGTCATGGCGATGCGCCACGGCGTCCTCCCCAGGACCCTGCACGTGGACGCCCCCTCCGACCAGGTGGACTGGGAGGCCGGACACGTCTCCCTGCTCACCGAGGCCCGGGAGTGGGAGCGGGCCGACCGTCCGCGCCGCGCGGGCGTCTCCTCCTTCGGGATCAGCGGGACGAACGCCCACGTGATCGTGGAGGAGGCCCCGGCGTCCGATGCCGTACGGGGCGGGGCCGCACCCCTTCCCGTCGTGCCGTGGGTCCTCTCCGGCAAGAGCCCGCAGGCGCTCGCCGCCCGCGCCGAGCAACTGATCGACCGCCTGACGGACGGCCCCGCGCCCGACCCCGTCGATCTCGGCCTCTCCCTCGTCTCGACCCGCACCGCGTTCCCGCACCGCGCCGTCGTCGTCGGCTCCGGCACCGAGGAACTGCTGCGCGGCCTCACCGCCCTGGCCCAGGGCCGGAACGCCCCCGCCGTGGCCGCCGGACAGGCACGCCGCAGCGGGAAGTCGGCGTTCCTGTTCACCGGGCAGGGCGCGCAGCGCCTCGGCATGGGCCGCGACCTGTACGACACGTTCCCGGCGTTCGCGGAGGCGTGGGACGCGGTCTGCGCGGAGGTCGACGCTCATCTCGGGGCGTCGCTGCGGGAGGTGGTGTGGGGCGAGGACGCGGACGCGCTGAACGCGACCGGGATCACCCAGCCCGCCCTCTTCGCCTTCGAGGTCGCGCTGTACCGGCTGGTGGAGTCGTGGGGCGTGACCCCGGACGTCGTCGCCGGTCACTCGATCGGTGAGCTGGCCGCCGCGCATGTCTCGGGGGTGCTGTCCCTGGCCGACGCGGCCCGGCTCGTGGTCGCGCGCGGGCGTCTGATGCAGGCGCTGCCCGCCGGGGGCGCGATGGTCGCCGTCCAGGCCACCGAGGAGGAAGTTCTTCCGCTCCTCACCGACGGTGTGGGCATCGCGGCGGTCAACGGCCCGCAGTCCGTGGTCGTGTCGGGTGTGGAGGCCGAGGCCCTGGCGGTGGGCGAGCACGTCGCCGCCGCCGGGCGCAAGACGAGCCGCCTCTCCGTCTCGCACGCGTTCCACTCCTCGCTGATGGACCCGATGCTGGACGAGTTCCGCACGGTGGCCGCGTCGCTGACGTACGCCGAACCGCGCATCCCGGCCGTCTCGACCGTGACGGGTGAACCGAGCACCGATTGGCAGTCGCCCGAGTACTGGGTCGGCCAGGTCCGCCAGGCCGTCCGCTTCACCGACGCCGTCGCCGCGCTGGCGGGGCAGGGGGCGACCCGCTTCCTGGAGATCGGCCCGGACGGCATCCTGACCGGCCTCGCCCAGCAGATCCTGGACCGGGACGCCACGGACGGCGAGACGGTCGTCGTGCCGGCGGTGCGCCGGAACAGGCCGGAGGCCGAAGCACTGGTCACGGCCCTGGGACGGCTGTACGCGGACGGGGCCCGGGTCGACTGGGCGGCCTTCTACGCCGGCACGGGCGCCCGCACGGTCGACCTGCCGACGTACCCGTTCCAGCGGACCCGCTACTGGGTGGACGCGGCCAAGCCCGCCACCGATGCCTTCGCCGTGGGCCAGGACGCCCTCGACCACCCGCTGCTGGCGGCCGTCGTCGCCTCGCCCGACACCGACTCGGTGACCTTCACGGCCCGGGTCTCCCTCGACACCCAGCCCTGGGTGGCCGACCATGCCGTGCACGGGAGCGTGCTCCTGCCCGGCACGGGCTTCGTCGAACTCGCCCTGCGCGCCGCCGACCACGTCGGCTGCGCCCTCGTGGAGGAACTGACGCTGTACGCGCCGCTGGTGCTGCCCGAGCGTGGCGGGGTCCTGCTCCAGGTCGTCGTCTCGGAGCCCGACGCCGAGGCCCGGCGCACGGTGCGGGTGTACTCCCGGCCCGAGAACCACCCCGAAGAGCCGTGGACCCGGCACGCCGACGGCCTCCTCGCCCCCGCCACGGACAAGGCCGGCGACGGCCTCGCCGACTGGCCGCCCGCCGGGGCGGAGGAACTGGACGCCGACGGGCTCTACGACGGCCTCCAGGAACGCGGATTCGGCTACGGACCGGTCTTCCGCGGCCTCACCGCGGCCTGGCGGCACGGCGACGCGCTGTACGCGGAGATCGCCCTGCCCGAGCAGGCCCACGAGGACGCGGCGCGCTTCGGCCTCCACCCCGCGCTGCTCGACGCCGCCATGCACGCGCTCGGCTTCGGCGGGCTCGGCGCGGACGAGGACGAGGGGCGGGCGCTGCTCCCCTTCTCCTGGAGCGGTGTCACCCTGCACGCCGCCGCCGCGACCTCCGTACGGGTCCGGCTCGCCCCCGTCGAGGGGCAGCGCAACGCCGTCCGGCTCGACCTGGCCGACCCGGCCGGGGCGCCCGTCGCCACCGTCGCCGCGCTCCAGCTGCGGCCGGTCGCCGCCGAGCACCTGGGCGGCGGCGGGTTCCGCGACGCGCTGCTGGCCGTCGACTGGCAGCCCGTCGGCGGCGGCGGGCCGCGCGGTGACTGGGCGGTCGCCGGGCCCGGCCTGGTCGTGGCCGGGGTGCCGGTCGTCGCCGGCCTCGACGCGCTCGCGGATTCCGGTGCCGGTGCGCCCGACGCGGTGCTGCTGCCGGTCCTCGCGGACGCGGCCGGGGCCGGCACGGAGGACGCGGTGCCCGCCGGGACCCGTACCGCCGTGGACACCGCCCTCGCCGCCGTGCGGCGGTGGCTGGCGGAACCGGCGTACGCCTCGTCCCGGCTCGTGCTGGTGACCCGGTCCGCCGGCGCCCGGGGGGGCCGCGCCCCCGGCGCCCCCGCCCCCGACTGCGTTGCTGGGTGTCCTGCGGGTGCGCTCAGCCCTGGTCGGCCTTGAGCGCCTCCATGGCCCTCTCGGTCACATCGGTGACCTTGCCGAGCGCGGAGATGGTGACCACCAGGTCCTGGGACCGGTAGTAGTCGATGATCGGCTCGGTCTGCGTGTGGTAGACCTCCAGCCGGGTACGGACCGTCTCCTCGCTGTCGTCGTCACGCTGGTACAGCTCGCCGCCGCAGAGGTCGCAGACGCCCTCGGTCTTCGGCGGGTTGTACGTCACGTGGAAGACGTGCGCGCTCTCGTTGCGGCAGATGCGGCGGCCCGCGATCCGCTTCACGACCTCGTCCTCGGGAACTTCGAGGTCGAGCACCGCGTCCAGCTTGACGCCCTCGTCCTTGAGCATCACATCAAGGGCTTCGGCCTGGCCCACGTTGCGCGGGAAGCCGTCGAGCAGGAAGCCGTTGACCGCGTCCGGCTGGGACATGCGGTCCTTGGCCATCCCGATCGTGACCTCGTCCGGCACCAGCTGCCCCGCGTCCATGTAGGCGCGGGCCTGCTTGCCAAGGTCCGTGCCCTGGCTGATGTTGGCGCGGAAGAGGTCGCCCGTGGAGATGTGCGGAATCGACAGGTTCTTGGCAAGGTACGCGGCCTGCGTTCCCTTGCCGGCACCCGGCGGGCCGACGAGGACGATTCGCATCAGCGGAGGAACCCTTCGTAATTGCGCTGCTGGAGCTGACTCTCGATCTGCTTCACGGTCTCCAGACCCACACCCACGATGATGAGGATGCTCGTCCCGCCGAACGGGAAGTTCTGGTTGGCTCCACCGAAGCCTGCCAACGCCATCGTCGGCACAAGAGCGATCAGACCCAGATACAGCGAGCCCGGCCAAGTGATCCTGTTGAGCACGTAGCTCAGGTACTCGGCAGTAGGTCGACCTGCCCGGATACCCGGGATGAACCCACCATACTTCTTCATGTTGTCGGCGACTTCCTCGGGGTTGAACGAGATCGCCACATAGAAGAAGGCGAAGAACACGATCAACAGGAAGTACGTGGCGATGTAGTAGGGGTGGTCGCCCTTGACGAAGTTGTCCTTGATCCAGGTCGCCCAGCCCGCGTTGGAGTTGGAGAACTGGACGATCAGGGCCGGGATGTAGAGCAGCGAAGAAGCGAAGATGACGGGGATCACACCCGCCTGGTTCACCTTCAGCGGGATGTACGTGGACGTGCCACCGTACGACCTGCGGCCGATCATGCGCTTCGCGTACTGCACCGGGATGCGGCGCTGGGCCTGCTCGACGAAGACGACGAGGCCCACCATCACGAATCCGATGAGGATGACCGTGCCGAACTCGATCCAGCCGTCCGCGAGCTTGCCGCTCGTCTTGATGGCCCACAGGGCGCCGGGGAAGCTGGCGGCGATCGAGATGAACATCAGGATCGACATGCCGTTGCCGATGCCGCGGTCGGTGATGAGCTCACCGAGCCACATGACGGCGGCGGTGCCGGCGGTCATCGTGATGACCATCGTGATGGTCGTGAACAGCGACTGGTTCGGAACGATCTGGTCCGCGACCGGGCAGCCGCTGAACAGCGCACCGCTGCGCGCGGTGGCCACCAGGCCGGTGCCCTGGAGGATGGCGAGCGCGACCGTCAGATAACGCGTGTACTGCGTGATCTTGGCCTGGCCGGACTGGCCCTCCTTCTTGAGCGCCTCGAGTCGCGGAATGACCACGGTGAGCAGCTGAAGGATGATGCTGGCGGTGATGTACGGCATGATGCCGAGCGCGAAGATCGTGATCTGCAGCAGTGCACCACCGCTGAACATGTTCACCAGGCCGAACAGGCTGTTGTTGCCCTTGCTTGCCTGGTCAACACAGGTCTGAACGTTTTCGTAGCTCACTCCGGGCACGGGGATGTGCGCCCCGAGCCGGTAGAGCACGATGATGCCGAGCGTGAAGAGCAGCTTCTTGCGCAGGTCGGGCGTCTTGAACGCCCGGGCGAACGCGGTGAGCACGGTGCCTCCTGCGACCCCCGCGCGATGCGTAGAGGTGACGGTCTTGAGGTTCGACGAATGAGTAACAGCCAAAGGCCCCTGAACGCACGCGCCCAGGGGTTACCACAGCAACGGACGCCACCTTACCGGCGTACATGCCCCCCTAGGAACGACCAACCGGGGATGCCCCATTTGAGAGGGCATCCCCGGTCGGATGTTCAGGCCACCGAATGGTCCGAGTTGTCTCAGACGAGCTCGGTGACGGAGCCGCCGGCGGCGGCGATCTTCTCCTTGGCGGAGCCGGAGACGGCGTCGACCGTCACCTGCAGCGCCACGGAGATCTCGCCCTGTCCGAGGACCTTGACGAGGTGGTTGTTGCGCACCGCGCCCTTGGCGACCAGATCGGCCACCGTGACCTCTCCACCCTCGGGGTAGAGCGTCGCGAGCTTGTCCAGGTTCACGACCTGGTACTCGGTGCGGAACGGGTTCTTGAAGCCCTTGAGCTTCGGGAGACGCATGTGGAGGGGCATCTGGCCACCCTCGAAGCGCTCCGGAACCTGGTAACGGGCCTTGGTGCCCTTGGTACCACGACCAGCGGTCTTACCCTTGGACGCCTCACCACGACCCACACGGGTCTTGGCGGTCTTGGCACCCGGGGCAGGCCGGAGGTCATGGGCCTTCAGCGGCTTGTTCTCCGCCATGTCAGTCGACCTCCTCAACCGTCACGAGGTGGCGGACGGTGTGCACCATGCCGCGGAACTCGGGGCGGTCCTCCTTGACAACCGAGTCGTTCAGGCGCTTGAGCCCGAGCGAACGCAGGGTGTCGCGGTGGTTCTGCTTGCTGCCGATGTACGACTTCGTCTGCGTGATCTTGAGGCGAGCCATTACGCACCCGCTCCCGCACGCGCACGAAGCAGGGCCGCGGGGGCGACGTCCTCGAGGGGCAGACCGCGGCGGGCCGCGATCTCCTCGGGACGCTGCAGGCCCTGGAGGGCCGCCACGGTCGCGTGCACGATGTTGATCGGGTTCGAGGACCCGAGCGACTTCGACAGGATGTCGTGGACGCCGGCGCACTCCAGGACGGCGCGCACCGGGCCACCGGCGATCACACCGGTACCGGGGGAAGCCGGCTTGAGCAGGACGACGCCCGCGGCCTTCTCACCCTGGATCGGGTGAGGGATGGTGCCCTGGATGCGCGGGACCTTGAAGAAGTTCTTCTTGGCCTCTTCCACGCCCTTGGCGATGGCCGCGGGAACTTCCTTGGCCTTGCCGTAACCGACACCGACGGTGCCGTCACCATCGCCCACCACGACCAGCGCGGTGAAGCTGAAGCGACGACCACCCTTCACAACCTTGGCGACACGGTTGATCGCGACGACGCGCTCGACGTACGCGGTCTTCTCGGCGGCGGCAGCGCCGCCGTCACGGCCCTTCCGGTCCCGCCGCTCGCCGCCACCGGCACCGCTTCCGCGGCGCTGGGGTCCAGCCATTGGATTTACCTCTCTCTGTTACGTCCGCTGTGCGTAGGAACCGGGGCTAGAACTTCAGCCCGGCTTCACGGGCGGCGTCAGCCAGAGCGGCAATCCGCCCGGCGTACTGGTTACCACCGCGGTCAAACACGACGGCCTCGACGCCTGCGGCCTTGGCACGCTCGGCGACCAGGGCGCCGACCTGCTTGGCCTGGCTGCTCTTGTCGCCCTCGCCACCACGGATGGAGACGTCCAGGGTCGACGCCGACGCGAGCGTGTGGCCCGCGATGTCGTCGATGACCTGAGCCACCATGTGGCGGTTGGACCGCGTCACGACCAAGCGCGGACGCTCCGGCGAACCGGAGATGTGCTTGCGGACACGGATGTGGCGACGCTTGCGGGCGGCACGCTTGTAGGCGTCGCCCTTGGCGATCTTCACGCCGTATGCCATGGCTACTTACCAGCCTTTCCGACCTTGCGGCGGATGACCTCGCCGGCGTACTTGACGCCCTTGGCCTTGTACGGGTCAGGCTTCCGCAGCTTGCGGATCTTGGCCGCGGTCTCGCCGACCTTCTGCTTGTCGATGCCCTCGACGGTGAACTTCGTGGGGGACTCCACCTTGAAGGTGATGCCCTCCGGGGCCTCGATCAGGATCGGGTGGCTGTAGCCCAGGGCGAACTCCAGGTTGGAGCCCTTCGCCTGGACGCGGTAACCGACACCGCTGATCTCGAGCGCCTTGATGTATCCCTGGGTCACACCGGTGATCATGTTCGCCACCAGCGTGCGGGACAGGCCGTGAAGGGCCTTGTTCTGACGCTCGTCGTTCGGGCGGACGACGTTCAGGACGCCGTCCTCACCCTTGGTGACCTCGATGGGCGCGGCGACGGTGTGCGTGAGGGTGCCCTTGGGACCCTTCACCGCGACCGTGCGGCCCTCGATGGTGACGTCCACACCGGCGGGAACCTGGATGGGGAGCTTGCCGATACGCGACATGAGCTATTCCTCCGTTCCCGACTACCAGACGTAGGCGAGGACTTCCCCACCTACGCCCTTCTTCTGAGCCTGCTGGCCGGTCAGGAGACCGTGGGACGTGGAGATGATCGCCACGCCCAGGCCGCCGAGGACCTTCGGCAGGTTGGTGGACTTTGCGTACACACGCAGACCCGGCTTCGAGATGCGCTTGATGCCGGCGATCGAGCGCTCGCGGTTCGGGCCGAACTTCAGCTCGAGGACGAGGTTCTTGCCGACCTCGGCGTCCTCGACCTTCCAGCCGGTGATGAAGCCCTCCTGCTGGAGGATCTCCGCGATGTGCGACTTGATCTTGCTGTGCGGCATCACGACGGAGTCGTGGTACGCCGAGTTCGCGTTACGCAGACGCGTGAGCATGTCTGCGATCGGATCAGTCATGGTCATGAATTGGCCTTCGGCCTCTCTCGCCGGGGTTTCCTGTATGCGCCATCCCTCTCCCCACTCAGAGGCGGGACGGGTGCGGCGCGGGGACCTACGGCGTAGTAAGTCGGTCTTGGGCGGCAGGCGCCCAACCCTGCAAGCCTACGGCATGCGGGGGTGGGCTCCTGCCGACCAGATGCTTACCGAGAGTCTCCGGTGATTCCCAACGCCCAACGGGCGAAGGAGAATTACCAGGAGCTCTTGGTCACGCCCGGCAGCTCGCCGCGGTGAGCCATCTCACGAAGGCACACACGGCACAGGCCGAACTTGCGGTAGACGGAGTGGGGCCGGCCGCAGCGCTGGCAGCGGGTGTACCCGCGGACGCCGAACTTCGGCTTACGGGCGGCCTTAGCGATCAGAGCCTTCTTCGCCACGGTCAGTTCTCCTTGAACGGGAAGCCGAGGTGACGAAGGAGGGCACGACCCTCGTCGTCGTTGGTCGCCGTGGTGACCACGGTGATGTCCATGCCCCGGACCCGGTCGATCTTGTCCTGGTCGATCTCGTGGAACATGACCTGCTCCGTGAGACCGAAGGTGTAGTTGCCACGGCCGTCGAACTGCTTCGGCGACAGGCCGCGGAAGTCACGGATACGCGGAAGCGCGAGCGACAGCGTACGGTCCAGGAACTCCCACATGCGGTCACCGCGAAGGGTGACGTGGCAGCCGATCGGCTGCCCCTCGCGCAGCTTGAACTGCGCGATCGACTTGCGGGCCTTGGTGACGGCCGGCTTCTGACCGGTGATCGTGGTGAGGTCGCGCACGGCGCCGTCGATCAGCTTGGAGTCGCGGGCGGCGTCGCCCACACCCATGTTGACCACGATCTTGACCAGACCGGGAATCTGCATGACGTTCTCGTAGGAGAACTCCTCACGCAGCTTGCCGGCGATTTCCTCGCGGTAGCGCGTCTTGAGACGCGGCGCAGTGGTGGTAGTCATCAGATGTCCTCACCGGTGCGCTTGGCAACGCGGATCTTGTTGCCCTCGTCGTCGAAACGGTAGCCGACGCGAGTGACGACCTTCTTGCCGTCCTTCTCGACAACCAGCTGCACGTTGCTGACGTGGACGGGCGCCTCGGTCGTCACAATGCCACCGGTCTGCGAACCGCGAGCGGTCTGACCGGCCTTGGTGTGCTTCTTGACCCGGTTGACACCCTCGACGAGGACGCGGTCCTGAGCGGGGTAGGCCACGATGACCTTGCCCTGCTTGCCCTTGTCCTTGCCGGTGATGACCTGAACCAGGTCGCCCTTCTTGATCTTCATGCTTACAGCACCTCCGGCGCGAGCGAGATGATCTTCATGAACTTCTTCTCGCGCAGCTCACGGCCGACCGGGCCGAAGATACGGGTGCCGCGGGGGTCGCCGTCGTTCTTCAGAATGACGGCGGCGTTCTCGTCGAAGCGGATGTACGAGCCATCCTGACGACGACGCTCCTTGACGGTGCGAACGATGACGGCCTTGACGACGTCACCCTTCTTCACGTTGCCACCGGGGATCGCGTCCTTCACGGTGGCGACGATGACGTCACCGATGCCCGCGTAGCGGCGACCCGAGCCACCGAGAACACGGATGGTGAGAATTTCCTTCGCACCCGTGTTGTCGGCGACACGCAGTCGCGACTCCTGCTGGATCACGTCTATCTCCTGATCGTCTGCCGGTTCCCGGCGGGGAGCCCCGTAAGCGTGTTACGAGGCTCCCGCGCCGAGCCTGGCGGAACTGACCTGAGGGAAACCCCTCAGGAAATTACTTGGCCTTCTCGAGGATCTCGACGATGCGCCACCGCTTCGTGGCGGACAGCGGCCGGGTCTCCATCAGGAGGACGCGGTCGCCGACGCCGGCGGCGTTCTGCTCGTCGTGGGCCTTGAGCTTGTTCGTACGGCGGATGACCTTGCCGTACAGCGCGTGCTTGACGCGGTCCTCGACGGCGACGACGACGGTCTTGTCCATCTTGTCGCTGACGACGAGGCCCTCGCGGGTCTTGCGGAAGCCGCGCTCGGTCTTGGTCTCAGTCACAGTGTTCTCGCTCATCAGACGCTCTCCACCGTCTCGATGCCGAGCTCGCGCTCACGCATCAGGGTGTAGATCCGGGCGATGTCCTTACGGACGGACTTGAGCCGACCGTGGTTCTCGAGCTGCCCGGTCGCCGCCTGGAAGCGGAGGTTGAACAGCTCTTCCTTGGCCTCGCGGAGCTTGTTGAGGAGCTCCTCGTTGCCCAGCTCGCGCAGCTCGGACGCCTTGGTACCGGCCGACATCACGCTTCACCTGCCTCGCGCTTGACGATCCGGCACTTCATCGGCAGCTTGTGGGCCGCACGGGTCAGCGCCTCACGGGCGATCTTCTCGTTGGGGTACGACAGCTCGAACATGACGCGTCCGGGCTTGACGTTGGCGATCCACCACTCCGGGGAACCCTTACCGGAACCCATGCGGGTCTCGGCAGGCTTCTTGGTGAGGGGACGGTCCGGGTAGATGTTGATCCAGACCTTGCCGCCACGCTTGATGTGACGCGTCATGGCGATACGAGCGGACTCGATCTGACGGTTCGTCACGTACGCCGGGGTCAGCGCCTGGATGCCGTACTCGCCGAACGCAACCTGCGTGCCACCCTTGGACATACCGCTGCGCTTCGGGTGGTGCTGCTTGCGGTGCTTGACCCTACGGGGGATCAGCATTTCGGTCAGGCCTCCGTTCCGGTGCTCTCAGCAGCCGGAGCAGCGGCGGACGCCTCGGCCTTGGGGGCCTCGGCGGCCGGAGCCGACTGCTGCGGCTTGCGGCCGCGACCGCCACGCTCGCCACCGCGGCCACCGCGACCGGCCGGACGGTCAGCGCCGCCACGGGCCGGGCGGTTGCCCGCACGGGCAGCAGCGTTCTCGGCGCGGACCTCGGCGATGTTCTTGACGTCGCCCTTGTAGATCCAGACCTTCACACCGATGCGGCCGAAGGTCGTCTTGGCCTCGAAGAAGCCGTAGTCCACGTTCGCGCGGAGGGTGTGCAGGGGCACACGGCCCTCGCGGTAGAACTCCGAGCGGGACATCTCGGCGCCGCCGAGGCGGCCACCGCACTGGATCTTGATGCCCTTGGCGCCGGCCTTCATCGAGCTCTGCATGCTCTTGCGCATGGCCCGACGGAAGGAGACGCGGGAGGAGAGCTGCTCGGCGACGGCCTGGGCCACCAGCTGAGCGTCCACCTCGGGGTTCTTGACCTCGAGGATGTTCAGCTGGACCTGCTTGCCGGTCAGCTTCTCCAGCTCGCCGCGGATGCGGTCGGCCTCGGCGCCGCGGCGGCCGATGACGATGCCCGGACGCGCGGTGTGGATGTCAACGCGGACGCGGTCGCGGGTGCGCTCGATCTCCACCTTGGAGATGCCGGCCCGCTCCATGCCCTTCGTCATCATGCGACGAATGGCGACGTCTTCCTTGACGTAGTCCTTGTACAGCTTGTCGGCGTACCAACGGGACTTGAAGTCCGTGGTAATGCCGAGCCGGAACCCGTGCGGGTTTACCTTCTGGCCCATTACCGGGTTCCTTCCTTGCTGCTGACGACCACGGTGATGTGGCTGGTCCGCTTACGGATCCGGTAGGCACGGCCCTGAGCACGCGGACGGAACCGCTTCAGGGTCGGGCCCTCGTCCACGTACGCCTCGCTGATGACCAGCGAAGAGGCGTCCGTGTGGTCGTAGTTGTGTGCAGCGTTGGCGATGGCGCTGTCCAGCACCTTGCCAACCGGCACGCTCGCGGCCTGCGGGGCGAAACGCAGGACCGCCTGAGCCTCCGTGGCATCCATGCCACGGATGAGGTCCACCACGCGGCGGGCCTTCATGGGCGTGACGCGGATGTACCGCGCCTGGGCCCTGGCTTCCATGGTTGTCCCTTCGGTGTAAGTCATAGTCGTTCCACTCCGCGGTTAGCGGCGCTTCGACTTCCGGTCGTCCTTGACGTGGCCGCGGAAGGTGCGAGTCGGCGAGAACTCGCCGAGCTTGTGGCCGACCATCGACTCGGTGACGAACACCGGGACGTGGATCTTGCCGTTGTGCACCGCGATGGTGTGACCCAGCATGGCCGGGACGATCATCGAGCGACGGGACCAGGTCTTGATGACGTTCTTGGTGCCTGCCTCGTTCTGAACTTCCACCTTCTTGATGAGGTGGCCGTCGACGAAGGGCCCCTTCTTGAGACTGCGCGGCATCTAAACCCGCTCCTAGCGCTTCTTGTTCGTCTTGCGGCGGCGGACGATGTACTTGTTCGACGCCTTCTTGGGCGAACGCGTACGACCTTCCTTCTTACCCCACGGCGAAACCGGGTGACGGCCACCGGAGGTCTTGCCCTCACCACCACCGTGCGGGTGGTCGACCGGGTTCATGACGACACCACGGACGGTCGGGCGGACGCCCTTCCACCGCATGCGGCCGGCCTTGCCCCAGTTGATGTTCGACTGCTCGGCGTTGCCGACCTCGCCGATGGTGGCGCGGCAGCGGGCGTCGACCAGGCGGATCTCACCCGACGGCATACGAAGGTGGGCCATGGTGCCCTCCTTCGCCAGCAGCTGCACGGAGGCACCCGCGGAGCGGGCGAACTTCGCGCCGCCGCCGGGCCGCAGCTCGATGGCGTGGATGGTCGTACCGACCGGGATGTTGCGCAGCGCCAGGTTGTTGCCGGGCTTGATGTCGGCGGTCGGGCCGTTCTCGACACGGTCGCCCTGCACCAGGCCGCGCGGGGCGATGATGTAGCGCTTCTCGCCGTCCGCGTAGTGCAGGAGCGCGATGCGCGCGGTGCGGTTGGGGTCGTACTCGATGTGCGCGACCTTGGCCGGCACGCCGTCCTTGTCGTGACGACGGAAGTCGATCACGCGGTAGGCGCGCTTGTGGCCACCACCCTGGTGGCGAACGGTCACACGACCGGTGTTGTTACGGCCGCCCTTGCTGTGCAGAGGGCGGACCAGCGACTTCTCCGGCGTGGACCGCGTGATCTCGACAAAGTCGGCGACGCTGGAGCCACGACGGCCCGGGGTCGTCGGCTTGTACTTGCGGATACCCATTTCTCAGTCCTCGTCCGATTCCGGACGACTCGACGCTCCGTCAGGAGGTCGGGCCGCCGAAGATGTCGATACGGTCGCCCTCAGCGAGGGTCACGATGGCGCGCTTGGTGTCGGCACGCTTGCCGAAACCGGTGCGGGTGCGCTTGCGCTTGCCCTGGCGGTTGATCGTGTTGACCCCGGTGACCTTGACCGAGAAGACCGCTTCCACGGCCTGCTTGATCTGGGTCTTGTTGGAGCCGGGCGCGACGATGAACGTGTACTTGTTCTCGTCGAGCAGCGCGTAGCTCTTCTCCGAGACCACCGGCTTGACGAGAACGTCGCGCGGGTCGGAGTAGGTCTTGCTGGTAACGGTCGCCTCGCTCATCAGGCGTCGCTCCCTTCGGTCTCAGCGGTCTGGGGGCCAGACACGAAGGACTCGAAGGCGGCCTGGGTGAAGACCACGTCGTCAGAGACGATCACGTCGTACGTGTTCAGCTGGCCCGGCTCCAGGATGTGCACCTGGGGCAGGTTGCGTGCGGAGAGCCACGCGGCCTCGTCGGCGCGGTCGACGACCAGGAGCAGGTTCTTGCGCTCCGAGATCTTGCCGAGCAGCGTCTTGGCGGCCTTCGTGGAGATCCCACCCTCGACCACGCCGGTGACGACGTGGATGCGGGAGTGACGCGCCCGGTCGGAGAGGGCACCGCGCAGGGCGGCGGCCTTCATCTTCTTGGGGGTGCGCTGCGAGTAGTCACGCGGCTGCGGGCCGTGGACGACGCCACCGCCGACGAACTGCGGTGCGCGGGTCGAGCCCTGACGCGCGCGGCCGGTGCCCTTCTGGCGGTACGGCTTGCGCCCACCACCACGGACCTCGCCGCGGGTCTTGGTCTTGTGCGTGCCCTGACGGGCAGCTGCCAGCTGGGCGACGACGACCTGGTGGATCAGCGGAACGCTGGTCTTCGCGTCGAAGATCTCCGCGGGGAGCTCGACGGTACCGGCCTTGTCGCCTGCCGGCGAAAGGATGTCAATGGTGCTCATTACCTCAAGCCCCCTTGGCCGCGGTACGGACCAGGACGAGGCCGCCGTTCGGACCGGGGACCGCGCCCTTGATGAGCAGCAGGCCCTTCTCCGCGTCAACCGCGTGGATGGTCAGGTTCTGGGTGGTGACGCGCTCGTTACCCATCCGACCGGCCATGCGCATGCCCTTGAAGACACGCCCAGGGGTGGCGCAGCCACCGATCGAACCGGGGGAACGGTGCTTGCGCTGGACGCCGTGGCCGGCGCCGAGGCCCCTGAAGTTGTGACGCTTCATGACACCGGCGAAGCCCTTGCCCTTGCTCTTGCCGGTGACGTCGACCTTCACACCAGACTCGAACACCTGGGCGGTGATCTCCTGGCCGAGCGTGTACTCGGACGCGTCCGGGGTGCGGATCTCCACCAGGTGGCGGCGCGGGGTGACGTCGGCCTTGGCGAAGTGGCCCTTGAGGGGCTTGTTCACCTTGCGCGGGTCGATCTCGCCGAAGGCGATCTGGACCGACTCGTAGCCGTCGCTGTCGTTGGTGCGGACCTGGGTGACGACGCAGGGCCCGGCCTTGACGACGGTCACCGGGACGACCCGGTTGTTCTCGTCCCAGACCTGGGTCATGCCGAGCTTCTCGCCCAGGACGCCCTTAATGTTCTTAGCCATCTCGCGCGTCACCTCAGAGCTTGATCTCGATGTCGACGCCCGCCGGCAGGTCGAGACGCATGAGCGAGTCAACCGTCTTCGGCGTGGGGTCGAGGATGTCGATGAGGCGCTTGTGCGTGCGCATCTCGAAGTGCTCGCGCGAGTCCTTGTACTTGTGCGGCGACTTGATGACGCAGTACACGTTCTTCTCAGTGGGCAGCGGCACCGGGCCCGCGACCGACGCACCAGTGCGGGTCACCGTCTCGACGATCTTCTTCGCCGAGGAGTCGATGACCTCGTGGTCGTAGGCCTTGAGCCGGATGCGGATCTTCTGTCCCGCCATGGCTACTAGTAGTCCTGTCTCTCGTTTAACGCTCTGGGACCCGGTGTTCTGATAACCCCACCTCCGACCCACGCGGTCGGGCGTGTCGCATCCCCTCTACGAAGATCTCCCGAAGGATTTCCCAACCAAGGGGGTGCGGGCCCAGGTCCGCGGTGCCGGGGGTGAAACCCACCGGGCGCCTGGCCGGTGCCACACATACGCTTCCCGAAAGATTCCCGTACGTCCGGCCCCAGGGGCCGACGAGTACTGTGGGACTCGCTTCCGGTCCTCCCGGCGGGAGGCGCGCAGCATTGACACTCAACCGAGCAACCTGGCTAGTGTGCCACACGGGCCGTGAGCCTGGCCAATCGGGCCGAGGATCTTACCCCCCGCGCCCGCCGCGTCAAACGCGGCGGCGTCCGCACGGCGCTCCCCGCCCCCGCCGCACCCGGGAAAACCGGTCGAACAGGACGTGCGAACACCCCTACAGTGACCGGCCGGAACGGCGACTCACGGGGGCCCGAATCATGCGTACGCACTATCCGCGGACACCCCATCTGCCCTGGTCCCCCGGCGCCACCCCGGACGACGTACGGCTCGGCGGAACGGCCGCGCTGGCCGGCACCGAGGTCGTCGTCACCGAGAAGCTCGACGGCGAGAACACCACCCTGTACGCCGACGGAGTGCACGCCCGCTCGCCGGACTCCGCGCACCATCCGTCCCGGACCCGGGTCAAGGCCCTCCAGAGCCGCGTCGCCGCCCGTATCCCGGAGGGGTGGCGGATCTGCGGCGAGAACATGTTCGCCCGCCACTCGATCGCGTACGAGGACCTGGCGAGCCACTTCTACGGCTTCTCGGTCTGGGACGGCGACCGCTGTCTGGAGTGGGACCGGACCGTGGACTTCCTGCGCGGGCTGGGCATCCCGACGCCGCCCGTGCTCTGGCGGGGGGTCCTCGACGCCCGCGCCGAGAAGGCGCTGCGGGGGCTGCGCCCGGACACCGCGCGCCAGGAGGGGTACGTGGTCCGGCCCGCCGGATCGTTCCCGGCCGACGCGTTCGGGCGGCTGGTCGCCAAGTGGGTCCGGCCGCACCACGTGACGACGGGCACCCACTGGATGCACGCCGAGGTCGTGGAGAACGGACTCGGCCCGGCCGCCGCGCTCTGGGCCGTGCGCTCCGGCGCCCCCGTCGACCCCGCCGCCCTGGCGGCGGCCACCGGTCGGGGCCGGGGCGACGCCGGGGCCGCCCTGACCGCCGCCGACGCGCTCGACGCGCTGGGCCGCACGGGCGACGACCGGCTGGCCGGGGTCCTCGCCGCCCTCCACCACGGCACCGGCCGCACCGCGCTCGCCCCGGCGCTCGCCGGTCCGCTCGGGATGCCGCTCGCCCGCCGCGTCGCCGACCTCGTCGGGCTGGCCCCCGCGCTGCACCGCCCCTACCCGGACGAGGAGCGGCGCGCCGGGCTGGCCCGGATGGCGTCGGCGGCCGATCTGCCCGTGCTGCACGCGGTGGCCGGGGCGCTGGCGGGAACGGCGGAGGCGGCGGAGCAGGTGGAGTGGTCGGCGCTGCACGCCCAGGAGGTGGCCGAGCCGGAAGGGCTGGCCGACGCCTTCGCCGGCCTGGACCCGGAGACCGCCGCCCGCTGTCTGGCCCACGCCCGCGAGGCGTACGCGGCCGGGCGCCTCACCACCGCCGAGGAGGCCGTCGCCGCGACCTGGAGCCACCGGTCCGGGGACTTCCCGCGCCTGATCCAGTTGGTCGGCCCCTCCGGCAGCGGCAAGAGCACCTTCGGCCGGGGGCTGCCGGGGGTCGCCGCGTACGTCTCGCTGGACGATCTGCGGGACGCCCGGGGGGCGCGCACCGACCAGGGCGCCAACGGGGAGGTGCTGCGCGAGGGGCTGCGCCGGCTGGACGCCGCGCTGGTGCCGGGCGCCACCGCGGTCTGGGACGCCACCTCGCTCAACGCGCACCAGCGCTCCCTGGTCCACGCGGTCGCCCGCCGGAGGGACGCGCTGCTTACCCACGCGGTGGTGTGGGTCGGCGAGGAGGAGCTGACCGCGCGCAACCGCCGGCGGGCGCATCCGGTGCCCCCGGAGGTGCTCGCCGCCCAACTGCGCCGCTTCGTCCCCCCGTACCCCGGCCAGGCGCACCGCACCTGGTACATCGGCAGCAGCGGAACCGTGGAGGACCGGGCCTGATGCGCACCAGTGAGCAGCTCTACCACCGGGTCCGCTGGGACGCCCGTTTCGATCCGGCGCGCTTCGTGCTGGGGGTGGCCCAGCGCGGCCGGGAGCCCCAGCGGATCCGTCTCGACCACTTCACCCCGGGCGGCGACATCCCCTGGCACCGGGTGCTGTTCGTCGAGGCGGACGGCGAGGTCGTCTGGGACCGTGCCACCGGCACCGACCGGATCGACGCCACCGACGCCGGCCGCATCCGCACCCCGCGCGCGCTCCCCGCCCCGTACTTCGTCTCGCGTACGCCGCACGCCTTCTCCCCGGCCACGGGCGCCTGGGAACCGGCGTCGCCGGGCGCTCCGGCCCCCTCCGCCCCCGGGCTGACGGTCCTGACCTGGAACACCCTCTGGGACCGCTACGACAGCGACCGCATCGACACGGCACGGCGCCGCCCCCTGCTGCTCGACGCGCTGCGCGCGGCGGACGCGGACGTGATAGCGCTCCAGGAGGTGGAGCCCGCGCTGCTTTCGCTCGTTCTTTCCTGTGACTGGGTGCGAAAGAACTACACCGTCGCGACGGAACCGTCTCGTCGTGACGTGGCCGACCACGGACTGCTGCTGCTCAGCCGGCTCCCTGTCCGCGAGGCGGGGGTGCACGCGCTCGGCCCGCACAAGGCCGTGAGCGCGGCCGTCGTCGCGACGGCGGACGGCCCCGTCACGGTCGCCGTCACCCACCTCAGCAGTGACCACTCCCCCGACGGCGCGGCCCGCCGCGACGGCGAACTCGCCGATCTGGCCTCGGGCCTGGCCGGGGTGGAGGGCGAACTGGTGCTGGTGGGCGACTTCAACGACGGCGGCGACCATCCGCAGACCCGGCTGGCCATGGCGGACGCGTGGAGCGAGGCGTGCGGCCCCGCCGACACCACCCCCACCTTCGACCCGTCCGTGAACCCCCTGGCCGCCGTCTCGTCCCTCTCCGGTCGGGTCTCCCGCCTGGACAGGGTCCTGCTCCGCACCCGCCGGCTGCGCCCCCGCTCCGCCACGCTCACCGGCGACGTCCCCGGCCCCGGCGGGCTGTACGTCTCCGACCACTACGGGGTGCGCGTCGAGCTGGCCCCGCGCGCCCCGGCGGCCGGGACGGGCGGGACTTCCGGCGCGACGGACCGTACGGCCGGGAACGCGACGACGCGGACGGCCGAGGCGGCGACCGCCCGCGTCGTCGCCGCGCTCCCCGGGGCGCGCGTCCACGTGGTCGGCTCCCGCCGCACGGGCTGCGCCGCACCCGGCGCCGATCTGGACCTGGTGGCCGCGCTGCCCGGCGCCCCCGATCCGGCGGGGGTGCGGGCCCGGCTGGCGGCGGCCTTCCCGGAGGCGCGGGACCTGGCCGAGGTGACGGGTGCCCGCGTTCCGGGGCTGCGCTGGACGGTGGACGGCCTCCGGGTCGATCTCGTCACCGTGGCGACCGGGTCCCTCTCCCCCGCCGACGCGGTGGACCGCCGCACCGCTCTGGGCGGGGAGGCGGCCGTGGCGCTGAGCGCGGTGAGCGACGCCGGGGCGGTCCTCTCGGCGGCGGACCCGCACCGGGCCGCGTTCGCCGGGCTCGCCCGGGACGTCAAGGCGTGGGCCGCCGCGCGGGGACTGGACGCCGCGCCGTGCGGCGGCCTGCCGGGCCTGGCCTGGGCGGTCCTGGCCGCCCGGACCGCGCACGAGGGGGGCGGCCTGCGCGACTTCTTCGCGACGTGGGCCGCGTGGGACTGGCGCGAGCCGGTGGGCGAGGGCCCGGCGACCGGCGACCCCGTCACCGTGTACACCCCGAGCGCGCCCGTCCGCTCCTGCACCACCCAGGTCTCCCCGGCGGGCCGCGATCTGCTCACGGCGGAGCTGTTCCGCGCCTGGGAACTCCTGGAGGCCGCGGGGGACGGCGCCGATACCCGTACGGAGCTGTGCGCCCCTCCGCTCCTCACCGCCGCGCACCCGTCCTGGGCCCTCGCCTCCGTCCCCTCCGAAAGTACGGACGCGGGCCGGCTGCGGGGCAGGCTCCTGGCGCTCGTGGCCGCGCTCGCCGCGGCGGGCGCGCCCGACGTCCGCGTCTGGCCGCGCCCGGTCACGTCCGGCGGCCGTACGGGGTACGCGATCGGGCTGGGCACCGCCGCGCCGGACGCCGTGCGGCTGGCCGAGATCGGCGCGGAGGTGCTGCGCGGCATCCGGGACGCGTCGCTCGCACCGGCCGGGGCCCCGGTGGCATCGCCCGGGACCGGGCCGGGGTGACAGACTCCCGCCCATGCCTGTACGTACCACTCAGGACTGGGCGCTTCGCCCGGCCACCCCCGACGACCTGGACGACATCGTCGAGCTGCGGGCCGTCGTCATGCGCCCCGACCTGGTCCGCCTCGGCCGCTTCGACGAGCACCGGGTGCGCGCGCGGATGCGCGACTCGTACGCCCCCGAGCACACCTCGGTGATCGTCGTCGACGGGCGCTTCGCCGGCTGTGTGACGCTGCGGCCTGACGGGGACGGCCGGTGCCTGGAGAGCTTCTTCCTCAACGAGGGCCTGCAGGGGCGGGGCATCGGCTCGGACGTGCTGGGCACCCTGCTGGCCCGTGCCGACGCGGACCGGCTGACCGTCCGGCTCACCGTCCTCCAGGGCAGCGCGGCCCGGCGGCTGTACGAACGGCACGGGTTCGTGCTGGAGCGGGAGGACCCGGTGGACGTGTTCATGGTGCGCCGGCCGCGGCCGACCGCGGTCTGAGCGTAAGGCGAAGGGCCCCGCCCCACCGCGTGAACGGTGGGACGGGGCCCTTCTCGGTGCTCTGTGCGGAGCAACCAGGTCAGACGAACAAGTGATTACTTGTTGATCTTGGTGACCTGGCCGGCGCCCACGGTCCGGCCACCCTCACGGATGGCGAACTTCAGGCCCTCCTCCATGGCGACCGGCTGGATCAGCGCGACCGACATGACGGTGTTGTCGCCCGGCATGACCATCTCGGTGCCCTCGGGGAGGGTCACGACGCCGGTCACGTCCGTGGTACGGAAGTAGAACTGCGGGCGGTAGTTGTTGAAGAAGGGGGTGTGACGGCCACCCTCGTCCTTCGACAGGATGTAGGCCTGGGCCTCGAACTCGGTGTGCGGCGTGACCGAACCGGGCTTGATGATGACCTGGCCGCGCTCGACGTCCTCGCGCTTGATGCCACGGAGGAGCAGACCGACGTTCTCACCGGCCTGGCCCTCGTCGAGCAGCTTGCGGAACATCTCGATGCCGGTGACCGTGGTGGTGGTCTTCTCGTTCTTGATACCGACGATGTCGACGGTCTCGTTGACCTTGAGGACACCACGCTCGATACGACCGGTGACGACGGTGCCACGACCGGTGATCGTGAAGACGTCCTCGATCGGCATCAGGAACGGCTTGTCGACGTCGCGCTCGGGCTGCGGGATGGACTCGTCCACGGCCTTCATCAGCTCGAGGACGGTGTTGCCCCACTCCTTGTCGCCCTCAAGGGCCTTGAGCGCCGAGACCTTGACGACCGGCAGGTCGTCGCCCGGGAACTCGTACTCGGAGAGCAGCTCGCGGACCTCGAGCTCGACGAGCTCCAGGATCTCCTCGTCGTCCACCATGTCGGCCTTGTTCAGGGCGACGACGATGTACGGAACGCCGACCTGGCGGGCCAGGAGCACGTGCTCCTTGGTCTGCGGCATCGGGCCGTCGGTGGCGGCGACCACGAGGATGGCACCGTCCATCTGCGCGGCACCGGTGATCATGTTCTTGATGTAGTCCGCGTGACCCGGGCAGTCGACGTGCGCGTAGTGACGCGACTCCGTCTGGTACTCGACGTGCGCGATGGAGATGGTGATACCGCGCTGGCGCTCCTCGGGAGCCTTGTCGATCTGGTCGAAGGCCGAGGCCTCGTTCAGGTCCGGGTACGCGTCGTGCAGCACCTTGGTAATGGCGGCCGTGAGGGTCGTCTTACCGTGGTCGATGTGACCGATGGTGCCGATGTTGACGTGCGGCTTAGTCCGCTCGAACTTCGCCTTCGCCACTGGGTCCTCCTGTGGAGTGGTTCTGTACGCCTTGCTTCATCGGCGCCAGGTGATCTTTGCTGGGATGCCGGTGCCCGGGGGCATTCTCCGCAATGCTTCCGCTCTGCGACGAATGCCCCACGGGGCTCCGGTGACAAGCCTAAAGCGTGAGCTCGGGAGAGTTACTCGCCCTTGGCCTTCGCGATGATCTCCTCGGCGACGTTCCGCGGAACCTCGGCGTAGGAGTCGAACTGCATCGAGTAGCTTGCGCGACCCGAGGTCTTGCTGCGGAGGTCTCCGACGTAGCCGAACATCTCCGAGAGGGGCACGAGGCCCTTCACGACGCGAGCGCCGCTGCGCTCCTCCATGGCCTGGATCTGGCCACGGCGGGAGTTGAGGTCGCCGATGACATCGCCCATGTAGTCCTCGGGCGTGGTGACCTCGACGGCCATCATCGGCTCGAGGAGCACGGGGGACGCCTTGCGGGCACCCTCCTTGAACGCCTGCGAACCGGCGATCTTGAAGGCCAGCTCCGAGGAGTCGACCTCGTGGTAGCCACCGTCGAGAAGGGTGACGCGGACGCCCACCATCTCGTAGCCGGCCAGGATGCCGAACTGCATGGCTTCCTGCGCACCGGCGTCCACCGAGGGGATGTACTCCCGGGGGATGCGGCCACCGGTGACCTTGTTGACGAACTCGTAGGACGCGTCGCCGCCCTCAAGGGGCTCGATGGCGATCTGCACCTTCGCGAACTGGCCGGTACCACCAGTCTGCTTCTTGTGCGTGTAGTCGATGCGCTCGACGGCCTTGCGGATCGTCTCGCGGTACGCGACCTGCGGCTTGCCGACGTTCGCCTCGACGCGGAACTCGCGCTTCATGCGGTCGACGAGCACTTCGAGGTGAAGCTCGCCCATACCACCGATGATGGTCTGGCCGGTCTCCTCGTCGGAGTGCACCTGGAAGGACGGGTCCTCCTCGGAGAGGCGCTGGATGGCGACACCCAGCTTCTCCTGGTCACCCTTGGACTTGGGCTCGATGGCGACCTGGATGACCGGCGCCGGGAAGTCCATGGACTCCAGGATCACCGGGTTCTTGTCGTCGCACAGCGTCTCACCGGTGGTGGTCTGCTTCAGGCCCATGACGGCGATGATGTCGCCGGCGCCCACCGAGTCGATCTCCTCACGCTTGTTCGCGTGCATGCGGTAGATCTTGCCGATGCGCTCCTTCTTGCCCTTGACGGAGTTCAGCACCGCGGTGCCGGCGTCCAGGCGACCGGAGTAGATCCGGACGAAGGTGAGCTTGCCGAGGTGCGGGTCGCTCGCGATCTTGAACGCCAGAGCCGACAGCGGCTCGTCGTCCGAGGGCTTGCGCTTGACGACCGTCTCCGGGTCCTTGGGGTCGTGGCCCTCGATGGCCTCGACGTCCAGGGGGGAGGGCAGGTAGCGCACGACCGCGTCGAGCAGGGGCTGGACGCCCTTGTTCTTGAACGCGGTGCCACAGAACACCGGGGTGACGGTGGTGGAGTCGGCGCCGCCCTTGGAGGCCAGGGTGATGCGACGGATCGCCTCGTGCAGCTGCTCCTCGGTGGGCTCGGTGCCCTCCAGGTACAGCTCCATCATGGCGTCGTCGTTCTCGGCCACGGCCTCGAGCAGCTTGCCGCGCCACTCCTCGGCCTGCTCCTGGAGGTTCTCCGGGATGTCCAGGACGTTGTACATCTCGCCCTTGGCGGCCTCTTCGGGGTACACGAAGGCCTTCATCGACACGAGGTCGACGACGCCCGTGAAGTCGGCCTCGGCACCGATCGGCAGCTGCATGACGATCGGGGTGGCGCCGAGGCGGTCCACGATCATGCCGACGCAGCGCAGGAAGTCGGCACCGGTGCGGTCGAGCTTGTTGACGAAGCAGATACGCGGAACGCCGTAGCGGTCCGCCTGACGCCACACGGTCTCGGACTGCGGCTCGACGCCCGCCACACCGTCGAACACGGTGACGGCGCCGTCGAGGACGCGGAGCGAACGCTCCACCTCGACGGTGAAGTCGACGTGACCCGGCGTGTCGATGATGTTGATGGTGTGGTCAACATCGTTGAGCGGCCAGTGGCAGGTCGTCGCGGCCGACGTGATCGTGATGCCGCGCTCCTGCTCCTGCTCCATCCAGTCCATCGTGGCAGCGCCGTCGTGGACTTCACCGATCTTGTACGAAACGCCGGTGTAGAAGAGGATCCGCTCAGTGGTGGTCGTCTTGCCCGCGTCGATGTGGGCCATGATCCCAATGTTGCGGACCTTGGCCAGGTCAAGCGAAGTGGTGGCCATAAGGCTCAATCTTCTCTCGGTCTCGATGGGGTGAGCGACTACCAGCGGTAGTGCGCGAAGGCCTTGTTGGACTCGGCCATCTTGTGGGTGTCCTCGCGCTTCTTGACGGCAGCGCCAAGACCGTTGGAGGCGTCGAGCAGCTCGTTCATGAGGCGCTCGGTCATCGTCTTCTCACGACGGGCGCGGGAGTAACCCACGATCCAGCGCAGCGAGAGGGTGGCGGCACGACCGGGCTTGACCTCGATCGGCACCTGGTAGGTGGCGCCACCGACACGACGGGACTTGACCTCGAGCGAGGGCTTGACGTTCTCCAGCGCGCGCTTCAGCGTGATGACCGGGTCGGCGCCGGTCTTCTCGCGAAGACCCTCCATGGCGCCGTACACGATGCGCTCGGCGGTGGAACGCTTGCCGTCCAGGAGGATCTTGTTGATCAGCGAGGTGACAAGAGGAGAGTTGTAGACCGGGTCGATGATGACCGGGCGCTTCGGGGCGGGGCCCTTACGAGGCATTCTTACTTCTCCTTCTTGGCGCCGTAGCGGCTGCGGGCCTGCTTGCGGTTCTTGACACCCTGGGTGTCGAGCGAGCCGCGGATGATCTTGTAACGAACACCCGGCAGGTCCTTCACACGGCCACCACGCACGAGCACGATGGAGTGCTCCTGCAGGTTGTGTCCCTCACCCGGGATGTAGGCCGTGACCTCGATACCGGAGGTCAGACGCACACGCGCGACCTTCCGGAGCGCCGAGTTCGGCTTCTTCGGGGTGGTCGTGAACACACGCGTGCAGACGCCGCGGCGCTGGGGCGAACCCTCCAGTGCGGGCGTCTTGTTCTTCTCGACCTTGTCCTGCCGGCCCTTCCGGACCAGCTGCTGAATCGTAGGCACTACTTCTCCGGTTTCTGTGTGCCGTCGGTGAAACTAACCTGGAACGTCACCGACCCACGCGGTCGGGTGTGTCGGATACTGCGGGCCACTCCCCGGGAGCAGTGGAAGCACAGATCGCGGTGGCCAGTGACGGACTCGCCATGCGGTTGAGGACACGCACACGAGCCCAGGCACACCCCAGGCACAAGGTCTGAGCGTACCTACCTCACGGAGCTGGGTCAAAACAAATGGTGTCCAGCCCGGGGGCGGCACCCCGCCGGGGCGCCCGTGACCGCGCGACGACACTCCGTGGCCGAAATCCCGCCATTCGCCGTCCGGGGCACCCGCCCCCGTCAGTACATTGAACGGCGCGCCGGGAGGACGGGGGACGGCATGACCGCTGGCACGTCTGTGTCCGGGGACGAAGGGCTCGACGACCGCGTGCCCTTCCTCGCCCGGCTGGAACGCGAGGACCGGGAAGCCCTGCTCAGCCTCGGCCGGGAGCTGCGTTTCGCGCCCCGTGCCCCGCTCCTCCAGCAGTACGAGCCGTCGTCCCATGTCCTGCTCATCCTGGACGGCTGGACCAAGGTGATCGCCTCGTCCGAGAACGGGTACGAGGCCCTGCTCGCGCTCCGAGGTCCCGGCGACATCGTCGGCGAGGCCGCGGCACTCACCGGCCGCCCCCGGTCGGCGACCGTTACCGCGCTGGCGCCCGTGCGTGCCGTCGCCGTCCGGCACGAGCGGTTCCGTGAGTTCGTCAGCCGCTCCCCGGCCGTCTCGCTGAAACTGCTGGGACTGACGTCCGACCGGACCCGGGCGGCCGACCGGCGGCGGCTGGAGTTCGCGTCCCTGAGCGTCCGGGAACGGTTCGCGATCCTGCTCCTCGACCTCGTCCGCTCGCACGGGCGGCGCACGGAGGAGGGCATCGAGATCGACGTACCGCTCAGCAAACAGGAGCTGGCCGGAGCGATCGGCGCTTCCCGGGAGATGGTGCAGCGCCTGCTGAAGGACCTGCGGGCGCGCGGCATCGTGGTGACCGGCCGCAGAGCCCTGGTGGTGGTACGCCCGAGCGCGCTCCGCCGGATCGCCGGCTCTCCGGCCGGCCCGGCAACCGCACGGTCCGAGCACAGCACCCTCACGCCCTGATGTCAGTGCACACCGTCACAGTACGAGTGGGTCGTCTGCCCTGACCGCGGCGGCCGGACGGACGGAAGGCTCTTGCCGAACCCGTTTCCGGCGAGAGGCAGCGCACCGATGTCAGGCCCCGTGAACTGCACCATCCTTCTTCTCGACATCGAGAAGTTCAGCCGGCGCGACGACGTCGAACAGGCATATCTGCGACGCATGCTGTTCGAACTCACCGACCGGGCCCTGCTCGCCGCCGGGATCGAGATGACGCTGCGCCGGCGCGCCGACCGGGGCGACAGCGTCATGGAACTCATCGACTCCAACGCGTCGTCGACCACGCTGCTCCGCACCCTTCTCACCTTCGTTCCGGCGGAACTCCGCGCCATGAACCGTACGGCGTCCAGCTCCGCGCAGATGCGGCTGCGCGGAGTGGTCGCCTCCGGCTACGTGGCGGTCGACGGCGAGGGGGGCTGGGTCGGTTCCGACCTCAACCACGCCTGCCGCCTGCTCGACGCCGAGGTGCTGCGGCAGGCTCTGCGGAGGGAGCGGGGCGACTTCGCCCTGTGCGTGTCCGAGTCCGTCTACCAGGGGGTCGTGAGGCACGGGCACCCCGGCGTGCCCGTGGAAGAGTTCCACGCGGTGACGGTCGACAGCAAGAACGGGCCGTTGTCCGCGTGGCTGCACGGGACGCTGCCCGACGGGATCGGTCCGGCCGCGCCGGAGGCCGGCGCCAGGACCGCGCCGGAGCCCGTGCACCGCCCCGCCGCCCCCCCGTCCTCCACCTTCGATTTCGGCGGGGCCACGGTGACCGGCGGCGTCTTCGGCGGCGAGAACAGCGGCATCGGCGGCGGGACCTTCCAGGGGGACATCCACTTCGGCAACGGCGGGGAGCGGAGGTGAGCGGGGAGAACGAGACCGGCCCCCAGCAGGGAAGCGAGGGGGCCGCGGACGGCGAGACCGCGGGACAGCCGGACGAGAACCCCGGCTCCAGGGCCACCGACCGGCCCCAGGAGGCGTGGGCCGCGCAGCGGGACCTGCGCCACCACACCCCTCGGACCATGGCCTTCGGTACGGGTACCCGCCTGGCGGGTGGCGTGCTCGGCGGGGTCAACCACGGCATCGGCGGCGGGTCGTTCCACGGCACCGTCCACGTCGGCACCACGACCCACATCCACTACGGGTCCCGTGGTCTGTCCGCGGCCCGGTCGTCGGGCGAGATCCGCACGGCGACGCTCGACGCGCTGGCCCAGCGCTTCGCCGACCCCGGTCCCCGTTTCGCGGCTCTCGTCGCACGCCTGCGCGCGGAGCGCGTCCTCGTGCTGAGCGGTCCGCCCTCGTCGGGACGCCGTACCGCCGCGCTCATGATGCTGCACCGGCTGGGGGCGTCACCGGTGCACTCCGTGGCGCGCGACACGGCGCCGGGCTCGCTCGCTTCCGAGACCGAGGAACCGCCCACGGCGCACGGCCACCTGCTCTGCGACCTGGAGACCGATCGGAACAAGCCGTTGCGGGAGGTCGACCTGCTGGCGCTGCGGGACCGGCTCGCCCGGCAGGACGGGTATCTGGTGATCACCGTCGGCCCCCGGGCGCACGTGGAGGACGTGGTGCCGGAGATCTGGTACCCGCCGCCCCCCATGGACGTGCTGACCGCGCACGTGCGGGCGGGGGCAGGTCCGGGCGCCTGCGTCGAACTGCTGGAAAGGCCGGTGGTCAGGGAGTTCCTGGCACGTGAACACCAGCCGCGGGAAGTCTCGGCCTTCGCCGACGTCCTGCTGCGGCATGCGGCCGGAGAGGCCGACGAGCGACAGGTGGAGGACTTCTCGCTGCTCGCTCTCGAAGGCCAGATCCGTGAATGGTTCGAGGAGGACGACGAGGTCCTGCACCTGCGGGAGAAGGCATTCCTCATCGCACTGGCCGCGTTCGACGACGGTCCCTACGCGTTGACGGCGGAGGTGAGCGACCGCCTGTACACGCATCTGCAGCAGACCGTCGATTCCCAACGCGCCGCCGCCGTACCGGTGTTCGGGACACACATCGGCAAACGCCTCCAATTCGCGCGGGCCCGTCGCTACGAAGCGGAGCAGCCCACGGAGTGGGGGCCGGTGCACCAGGTGAACGCCGCTTTCCGGGACGACCGGACCGCGCTGGTGCTGCTCAGGGAGGTGTGGACGGGCCACCCATCGGCCCGGCCGGCGCTCGTGCGGTGGCTCAAGGAGCTTGCCGAGGACCGCAGACCTCTCGTCCGCACCCGGGCCTCCGCCGCGGTGGCCGTCCTCGCCCACACCGATCTGCCCTCGGCCATGGCGCTCGTGATCGAACCCTGGGCCGCGTCCCCGCTCTACGGCCCCCGGACCGTCGCCGTCCACGCCCTGACCCTCGCCCATCACGTGGGAACGCCGAACGTGCCGCGCATTCTCGACGCCTGGTGCGACAGCAAGACGCCGCACCTGCGCTGGGTGGCGATTCGTACCCACGGGCAGATCGGCCCCGAGCGACCGGTCGAGACCCTGACGGCACTGCGCACCGCTGCGCGGATGGAGCGCGACGAGTCCGCGGATCCGCTGGACGCGGGTCAGGAGGACGAGGAGCAGCTCGCCGAGGCACTGGCCGGGTCCGTGGAACTCCTGCTGCTCTCCGCGGCCAACGAGCAGGTGCTCGACGAGCTCCTGAGAACGCTCGACCAGGACACGCAGACCAGGACTCTGGCCGTCAACGGCTTCCTCAACGCCTGCGGGCGGGCCGACGACGACGCGGAGTCCGGCCGCCCGCTCGTACTCGACTGGTACGCGACGGCCCTGAGAGCGCGAACGCCGGCGGCGGTCGGCATCCCGGTCCTCCTGCGCACGGCGCTGAACGACCGGGGGCACCGCTCCCGCGGCCTCGACGTGCTGCGCCGGTGGGTTCTGGCGGCCCAGGCGGACCCCGTGACCGAGCGGACGCTGGGCCGACTGCTGTCCGCGCTCGTGGTGGACGAGGTGGACCACCGCCGCATCGACCATCTGCTGCGTACGGTCCCCGGCGCCGACGGCCCCGTGCCGCCCGTGGCGGGGCGCCTCATCGAAGCACTGGGCCTCCACCGCCCGGCCCCGACGAGTACAGGAGACATCTCGGTATGAGCGCGTTTCACCTCGCACCCGACTGGGAACAGCCTGCCGGACGTCATACGGCGCTGCTGGACCCGGTCCTGACCGTGCGCCAGATCTCCCGGTGGGGGTTCGTGCCCCGGCGGTTCACCCGTATCGACCACGCCCTGGTGTTCGCGACGCCTTCGGGCTCGTACGTGCCGTCGTTGCCTCCCATCCGGCCGTCGCGCCGCGAGATCATCGCCCGGCGCTGGACCGCCGTGTACGAGGTGGACATGGGCGTGCACCCCGTTGCCGTGTCCTTGCGGCTGCCCAGTGACAATGACGCGCTGCATTTCGAGGGCGACGTCGAACTGAGCTGGCGGGTGGGCGACCCGGCGGTGTTCGTCGCCTCGGGGCACCGGGATGTCCCCCGGCTGCTGCTGAGCGAGCTGGAACAGGCGGCACGCCCGGTCACGCGGCGCTTCGCCGTCACCGCCAGCGCCGGGGCCGAGGCCGAGGTCCTCCGCACGGTGGGCGTCGAAGGGCGGCTCGGCGCCCGTGCGGGCCTCGTCGTCACCTGGACCATGCGGCTCCACCAGGACCAGGACAACCGGGAGCACCAGCGCCGGCTGCAGGCGATCGACCACGCGGCGCGGGAGAGGATCCTCGGCGAACGCCGGGCCATGGACTGCGATGTCGAAGCCACTCTGCGGGCGAAACAGCACGACGCGCTCCAGGCCGACCGGCAGCTGGTGTACGGGGAGCGGCAGCAGGCTCTGCTCCTCCAGCAGCAGAAGTGGCGGGCGGAGTTGCGCGAGGCGGATCTCGCGAAGATCGACTTCTACCATGCCCAGCTGGAACAGGGCGGCGTCCGGGCGTGGGCCCTCCACCTGGCCGAGCACCCGGAGGACTCCCGGCTGGTCATGCAGAGCCTCCGCGAGGATCAGCTCGGCATGATCCGCGCCAAGGCGGACATGGTGTCCCAGTTGCTGAACGAGGACGGCGCGGAGGGGTATGAGCTGGCGGCGCCGAAGAAGCTCGCGCTGCGCGCCATGCACGACATCCTGAACCAGCAACTGCCAGCCGACGAGACGGGGCGGGGCGCCCCCGCACCGCGTCTGCCCGTCACGGAGTGGCCTCCGAGCGGGGGCGGGGCACCGCCGATGCCGCGTCCGGGGGTCTCCGGCGACGAAGCCCCGCCCCAGGGGCCCACCGTGCCGCCTGTTCCCCGCCCGTACACACCCGAGGCGTACGAGTCCGCTCCCCAGGACCTCCGGTGAGCGGCCCGGTGCCGCCGGAGCCGTCCGCAACCCCGCTCGTTCCCGGCGCGGCCGCGGCCACGCGGCTGCTGTCCGAGCTGCGCGCCGAGATCACCCGGGCCGACAGCAAGGCGGCCGTGGTGGTCGCGGCCCTCGGTATGAGCTCGGGCGTTGTCTGCGGGCTCCTGGCCGGCGGGGGCCGGCCCTCGGACCAGCTGTCGAAGCCTGCGGCCACCCTGTGGTGGACCGGGGTCGGCGCCCTGGCCGCGGCGCTGCTCTTCCTCCTCATGGCCGTGGTTCCCCGCTACCGCGCGAGCCACTGGGTACCGGGGGCCCCGCTGACGTACTTCGGTGACATCCGGCGCGCCTCACGGCGCGGCCAGTTGGCCCGGGCGCTGGCCGAGACGGACCAGCTGCCCATGGCCGCTCTTCTCACCGCCCTGGCCGAGACGAGCCGGATCGCCGCCCGCAAACACCAGTGGATCCGGGCCGGTCTGGCCGCCTTCGGTCTGGGCGCCCTGCTGCTCCCCGCGTCCGTGGTCATCGGCTGACCCCGGCCAAGGAGGTGAACATGTCGCACGATGCGGACGAGGACGCGCACGGGGGCTTGGAGTACCGGCACGCGCCCGGCCGGCGGCTGCACATCGCCGCCCGCCGGAGGTACACCGATGCCACGGTGTGGGGCCGGCTGGTTCTCGGTCTGCCCGGGTTCGTGGTGAGCCTGGGAATGATGCTCGCCGTCGGGCGGCTCCTGGCACTCGCCTGGGGTGTTCCGCCGTGGCTGCCCGCCCTGCTCTGGCTGCTCGCGGGACTCCTGGTCTTCCATCGGCCGACGGAGGACCTCTACGCCCGCCACGTGCTGGGGCTGCGCCATCCGCTCCCCCACGAACAGGCCAGGCTCGTGCCCGTCTGGCGCGAGGTGACCGGACGCGCCGGGGTCGACGGGGACGGCTACCGCCTCTGGGTCGAGAACTCCGGGAACCTCAACGCGTACGCGGCGGCCGGTCATATCGTCGGTGTCACCCGGTTCGCCGTCGAGAACCTGCCGAGCGCCCAGCTCGCCGCCGTACTCGCGCACGAGTTGGGGCATCACACCGGCGGTCACAGCTGGTCCACCTTGGCCGGGCGCTGGTACGCGCTGCCGTGCCGGGCCGCGCTCCGCGCCGGGCAGGCGGTGCTCAACGGCACGAGCGGCACGAGGGCCCGGATCCCGTTCCTGGTCACGGTGGTTCTGATCGCCGGCTCCGGCATCGTGCTGCTCGGACCGGCGGCCCTCCTGCTCGGCGGGGTGCCGCTCGTCCTGCTCCTCATGCCCTACGCGACGGCCGCGCTGAGCAGACGCGCCGAGCTGCGCGCGGACGTCCACGCGGCCTCGCTGGGCTTCGCTCCGATGCTCCAGGAGGTGCTGCTCGCGATGGAGGAGGCCGGGGAGCGGCCCGCGCCCGCCCATGGATCCGCGGTGTCCGGGCGCACCGCTGCCGGACCGGGGCCGGGCGGCCGTCTCCTCGCGTGCCACCCCGACTACACGACACGGCTGCACCGGCTCCGGTCCTTCCTGCCTCCGCAGTACTGACCCGTGCGGCGACCGGCGCACGAAAGGGCGCCCACCCCGTCACCGACGGGATGGGCGCCCTTCTCGCTCACTGCCTACTGGTTGTACGGACCGTAGTCGTAGTCCTCCAGCGGAACGGCCTGGCCGGAGCCCGTGCCGAACGGCGAGTAGTCGATGTCCTCGTAGCCGACGGCCGAGTACATGGCGGCCTTGGCCTCCTCGGTCGGCTCGACCCGGATGTTGCGGTAGCGGGACAGACCCGTACCGGCCGGGATGAGCTTACCGATGATGACGTTCTCCTTGAGGCCGATCAGGGAGTCGGACTTGGCGTTGATCGCCGCGTCCGTCAGGACCCTGGTCGTCTCCTGGAAGGAGGCCGCGGACAGCCACGACTCCGTCGCCAGCGAGGCCTTGGTGATACCCATCAGCTGCGGACGGCCGGAGGCGGGGTGACCGCCCTCGGTGACCACACGACGGTTCTCGGTCTCGAACTTCGAGCGCTCGACGAGCTCGCCCGGCAGCAGTTCCGCGTCGCCGGACTCGATGATCGTCACGCGGCGGAGCATCTGCCGGATGATGATCTCGATGTGCTTGTCGTGGATCGACACACCCTGCGAGTTGTAGACCTTCTGGACCTCGCCGACCAGGTGGACCTGGACCGCGCGCTGACCGAGGATCCGGAGCACGTCGTGCGGGTTGGTGGCACCCACGGTGAGCTTCTGGCCCACCTCGACGTGGTCTCCCTCGCCGACCAGGAGACGGGCGCGCTTGGAGATCGGGAAGGGGATCTCGTCGCTGCCGTCGTCCGGGGTGACGACGATCTTCTTGGTCTTCTCGGTCTCCTCGATGCGGACACGGCCCGCGGACTCGGAGATCGGGGCGACACCCTTGGGCGTACGGGCCTCGAAGAGCTCGACGACACGCGGCAGACCCTGGGTGATGTCGTCACCGGCCACACCACCGGTGTGGAAGGTACGCATCGTCAGCTGGGTGCCGGGCTCACCGATGGACTGGGCGGCGATGATGCCGACCGCCTCACCGATGTCGACCAGCTTGCCGGTGGCGAGGGAGCGTCCGTAGCAGAAGGCACAGGTGCCGACCGCGGACTCGCAGGTCAGGACCGAGCGGGTCTTGACCTCCTCGACGCCTGCGCCCACCAGGGCGTCGATCAGGACGTCACCGAGGTCGACGTTGGCCGGCGCGATGACCTTGCCGTCGACGACGACGTCCTCGGCCAGCATGCGGGCGTACACCGAGGTCTCGACGTCGTCCGTCTTGCGCAGGACGCCGTCGGCGCCCTTGACCGCGATCTTCAGCTTGAGGCCGCGGTCGGTGCCGCAGTCCTCCTCGCGGATGATCACGTCCTGCGAGACGTCCACCAGACGACGGGTCAGGTAACCCGAGTCGGCGGTACGCAGGGCGGTGTCCGCCAGACCCTTACGGGCACCGTGCGTGGAGATGAAGTACTCCAGAACGGTGAGGCCCTCGCGGAAGGACGCCTTGATGGGACGCGGGATCGTCTCGTTCTTGGCGTTGGACACCAGACCACGCATACCGGCGATCTGACGCATCTGCATCATGTTTCCTCGGGCACCCGAGTCAACCATCATGAAGATGGGGTTCGTCTTGGGGAAGTTCGCGTTCATCGCCTCGGCGACCTCGTTGGTCGCCTTGGTCCAGATCGCGATGAGCTCCTGCGTGCGCTCGTCCTTGGTGATCAGACCGCGCTCGTACTGCTTCTGGACCTTCTCGTCCTGCTCCTCGTAGCCCTTGACGATGGCCTTCTTGGCCTCGGGCACGACGACGTCGGAGATGGCCACGGTGACGCCGGAGCGCGTCGCCCAGTGGAAGCCGGCCGCCTTCAGGTTGTCGAGCGTCGCCGCCACGATGACCTTGGGGTAGCGCTCGGCGAGGTCGTTGACGATCTCGGAGAGCTGCTTCTTGCCGACGGAGTAGTCGACGAACGGGTAGTCCTCGGGCAGCAGCTCGTTGAAGAGCGCGCGGCCCAGGCTGGTGCGCAGCCGGAAGGTGTCACCCGGCTGGTACTCGGGCTCGCCCTCCTCGGCGACCGGCGGCACCCAGCCACGCGGCGGGATGGTGCCCACCGGGAAGCGGATGTCGACCGGCGACTGCAGCGCCAGCTCGCCGGCGTCGAACGCCATGATCGCCTCGGCCGTGGAGCCGAACGCGCGGCCCTCGCCCTTGGTGTCACGCAGCTCGCCGTCGGTGGTGAGGAAGAACAGACCCAGCACCATGTCCTGCGTCGGCATGGTGACGGGACGGCCGTCGGCCGGCTTCAGGATGTTGTTCGAGGACAGCATCAGGATGCGGGCCTCGGCCTGCGCCTCCGCGGAGAGCGGCAGGTGCACGGCCATCTGGTCACCGTCGAAGTCCGCGTTGAACGCGGTGCAGACGAGCGGGTGGATCTGGATGGCCTTGCCCTCGACCAGCTGCGGCTCGAAGGCCTGGATGCCGAGGCGGTGCAGGGTGGGCGCACGGTTCAGCAGCACCGGGTGCTCGGCGATGACCTCTTCGAGGACGTCGTACACCACGGTGCGGCCGCGCTCGACCATGCGCTTGGCCGACTTGATGTTCTGCGCGTGGTTCAGGTCGACCAGGCGCTTCATCACGAACGGCTTGAACAGCTCCAGCGCCATCGCCTTCGGCAGACCGCACTGGTGCAGCTTGAGCTGCGGGCCGACGACGATCACGGAACGCGCGGAGTAGTCCACGCGCTTGCCGAGGAGGTTCTGACGGAAACGACCCTGCTTGCCCTTCAGCATGTCGCTGAGGGACTTCAGGGGACGGTTGCCGGGGCCGGTGACCGGGCGACCGCGACGACCGTTGTCGAAGAGGGCGTCCACGGCCTCCTGGAGCATGCGCTTCTCGTTGTTCACGATGATCTCGGGCGCGCCGAGGTCGAGAAGCCGCTTCAGGCGGTTGTTGCGGTTGATCACGCGGCGGTACAGGTCGTTCAGGTCGGAGGTCGCGAAGCGGCCACCGTCCAGCTGCACCATCGGACGCAGGTCCGGCGGGATGACCGGCACGCAGTCGAGCACCATGCCCTTGGGCTTGTTGCTGGTCTGCAGGAACGCGGAGACGACCTTGAGGCGCTTGAGCGCACGGGTCTTCTTCTGGCCCTTGCCGGTACGGATGATCTCGCGGAGGCGCTCGGCCTCCTCGTCGAGGTCGAAGGACTCCAGGCGCTTCTGCAGCGCGGCGGCGCCCATGCAGCCGTCGAAGTACGTGCCGAAGCGGTCACGCAGCTCGCGGTAGAGCAGCTCGTCGCCCTCCAGGTCCTGGACCTTGAGGTTCTTGAAGCGGCTCCACACCTCGTCGAGGCGGTCGATCTCGCGCTGGGCGCGGTCGCGGAGCTGCTTCATCTCGCGCTCGGCACCCTCGCGCACCTTGCGGCGCACATCGGCCTTGGCGCCCTCGGCCTCCAGCTCGCCGAGGTCGGACTCCAGCTTCTTGGCGCGGTTCTCCAGGTCGGAGTCGCGGCGGTTCTCGATCTGCTGGCGCTCGACGGAGACGTGCGCCTCCAGCGACGGGAGGTCGCGGGTGCGGCGCTCCTCGTCGACGAACGTGATCATGTACGCGGCGAAGTAGATGACCTTCTCGAGGTCCTTCGGCGCGAGGTCCAGCAGGTAGCCCAGACGCGACGGGACGCCCTTGAAGTACCAGATGTGGGTGACGGGAGCGGCGAGCTCGATGTGGCCCATGCGCTCGCGGCGCACCTTGGCGCGCGTGACCTCGACGCCACAGCGCTCACAGATGATGCCCTTGAAGCGGACACGCTTGTACTTGCCGCAGTAGCACTCCCAGTCCCGGGTCGGACCGAAGATCTTCTCGCAGAAGAGTCCGTCCTTTTCGGGCTTGAGGGTGCGGTAGTTGATGGTCTCCGGCTTCTTGACCTCGCCGTGGGACCAGGTCCGGATGTCGTCCGCGGTGGCAAGGCCGATCCGCAGCTCGTCGAAGAAGTTGACGTCGAGCACTTGTCGTCAATCCCTCTTTCGGGGGTTCGAGCCCCCTCGCGTCATGCGAGAAATCGGGGCACTTCAGCAATGGTCTGAACGGGTCCGGGGAGAGCCGGCCGGATCACGGGGATCCGGCCGGCCAACCCGTCAGACCTCTTCGACGCTGCTCGGCTCGCGCCGGGACAGGTCGATACCGAGCTCCTCCGCCGCGCGGAAGACGTCCTCGTCCGTGTCGCGCATCTCGATGGACATGCCGTCCGAGGACAGCACCTCCACATTGAGGCAGAGCGACTGCATTTCCTTGATGAGCACCTTGAAGGACTCGGGAATGCCCGGCTCGGGGATGTTCTCGCCCTTGACGATCGCCTCGTAGACCTTCACACGGCCGGTGACGTCGTCGGACTTGATCGTCAGGAGCTCCTGGAGGGCGTACGCGGCGCCGTAGGCCTCAAGGGCCCACACCTCCATCTCGCCGAATCGCTGACCACCGAACTGCGCCTTACCACCCAGCGGCTGCTGCGTGATCATCGAGTACGGGCCGGTCGAACGGGCGTGGAGCTTGTCGTCGACCAGGTGGTGCAGCTTGAGGATGTACATGTAGCCGACCGAGACCGGGTCCGGGAACGGCTCGCCGGAGCGGCCGTCGAACAGCTTGGCCTTGCCGGAGGGCTGCACCAGGCGGTCGCCGTCGCGGTTGGGGATCGTGGCCTCGAAGAGACCGGAGATCTCGTCCTCGCGCGCACCGTCGAAGACGGGGGTGGCGACGTTGGTGCCGGGGGCGACCTGGTCGGCGCCGATGGCCTGCAGGCGCTTGGCCCACTCGTCACCGAGGCCGGAGACGTCCCAGCCGCGGCTGGCGAGCCAGCCGAGGTGGATCTCCAGGACCTGTCCCGGGTTCATTCGGGACGGGACACCCAGCGGGTTGAGGATGATGTCGACCGGGGTGCCGTCCTCCAGGAACGGCATGTCCTCGATCGGGAGGATCTTCGAGATGACGCCCTTGTTGCCGTGACGGCCGGCGAGCTTGTCACCGTCGGTGATCTTGCGCTTCTGCGCGACGTAGACGCGGACCAGCTGGTTCACGCCCGGCGGCAGCTCGTCGCCCTCTTCGCGGTCGAAGACGCGGACGCCGATGACCTTGCCGATCTCGCCGTGCGGCACCTTCAGCGAGGTGTCGCGGACCTCGCGCGCCTTCTCACCGAAGATCGCGCGGAGCAGGCGCTCCTCGGGGGTCAGCTCGGTCTCGCCCTTGGGCGTGACCTTGCCGACGAGGATGTCGCCGGCGACGACCTCGGCACCGATGCGGATGATGCCGCGCTCGTCGAGGTCGGCGAGGACCTCCTCGGAGACGTTCGGGATGTCCCGGGTGATCTCCTCGGGGCCGAGCTTGGTGTCACGGGCGTCGACCTCGTGCTCCTCGATGTGGATCGAGGAGAGGACGTCGTCCTGCACGAGGCGCTGCGACAGGATGATCGCGTCCTCGTAGTTGTGGCCCTCCCACGGCATGAACGCCACGAGCAGGTTCTTGCCGAGCGCCATCTCACCGAACTCGGTGGCCGGACCGTCGGCGAGGACCTGGCCCTCGATGACCCGGTCGCCCTCGGAGACGACGACCTTCTGGTTGACCGAGGTGCCCTGGTTGGAGCGCATGAACTTGGCGATGCGGTACGTGGTGTACGTGCCGTCGTCGTTCGTCACGGTGATGTAGTCCGCGGAGACCTCCTGGACCACACCGTCCTTCTCGGCCTTCAGCACGTCACCGGCGTCGGTGGCGCAGCGGTACTCCATGCCGGTGCCGACCAGCGGGGCCTCGCTCTTGATGAGCGGAACCGCCTGGCGCATCATGTTCGCGCCCATGAGGGCACGGTTGGCGTCGTCGTGCTCCAGGAAGGGGATCATCGCGGTGGCGACGGACACCATCTGGCGCGGCGAGACGTCCATGTAGTCGACCTCGGACGCGGGGACGTAGTCGACCTCTCCCCCGCGGCGGCGGACCAGGACGCGCGGCTCGGTGAAGCGCAGCTCGTCCGAGAGGGTCGCGTTCGCCTGGGCGATGACGAAGCGGTCCTCCTCGTCGGCGGTGATGTAGTCGACCTCGTCGGTGACCTGGCCGTCGACGACCTTGCGGTACGGCGTCTCGATGAAGCCGAACGCGTTGACGCGGCCGTACGAGGCGAGCGAACCGATCAGACCGATGTTCGGGCCTTCGGGGGTCTCGATCGGGCACATGCGTCCGTAGTGGGACGGGTGCACGTCACGGACCTCGAAGCCGGCGCGCTCACGGGAGAGACCACCCGGGCCGAGCGCCGACAGACGGCGCTTGTGGGTCAGACCCGACAGCGGGTTGTTCTGGTCCATGAACTGCGACAGCTGGCTGGTGCCGAAGAACTCCTTGATGGAGGCGACGACCGGCCGGATGTTGATCAGGGTCTGCGGCGTGATCGCCTCGACGTCCTGGGTGGTCATGCGCTCGCGCACGACGCGCTCCATACGCGCCAGACCCGTACGGACCTGGTTCTGGATGAGCTCGCCGACGTTGCGCAGACGACGGTTGCCGAAGTGGTCGATGTCGTCGGTCTCGACGACGATCTCCCGGCCGGACTCGCCGATCGTCTCGGTCTCACCGGCGTGCAGCTTGACCAGGTACTTGATGGTCGCGATGACGTCGTCGGTGGTGAGCACCCCGGCGTCCAGCGGCTCGTCGGCGCCGAGCTTCTTGTTCACCTTGTAGCGGCCGACCTTCGCGAGGTCGTAGCGCTTCGGGTTGAAGTAGAGGTTCTCCAGCAGCGTCTGGGCGGCCTCGCGGGTGGGCGGCTCGCCCGGACGGAGCTTGCGGTAGATGTCGAGCAGCGCGTCGTCCTGGCCCTGGGTGTGGTCCTTCTCCAGGGTGGCGCGCATGGACTCGTACTCGCCGAACTCCTCCAGGATCTGCTCGGTGCTCCAGCCGAGCGCCTTCAGGAGGACGGTGACCGACTGCTTGCGCTTGCGGTCGATGCGGACACCGACCATGTCGCGCTTGTCGATCTCCATCTCCAGCCAGGCACCCCGGGAGGGGATGATCTTGGCGGAGAAGATGTCCTTGTCGGACGTCTTGTCGATCGACGAGTCGAAGTAGACACCCGGCGAGCGGACCAGCTGCGACACCACGACACGCTCGGTGCCGTTGATGACGAAGGTGCCCTTGTTGGTCATGAGCGGGAAGTCGCCCATGAAGACCGTCTGGGACTTGATCTCGCCGGTCTCGTTGTTGGTGAACTCGGCCGTGACGAAGAGCGGGGCGGCGTACGTGAAGTCGCGCTCCTTGCACTCGTCGATCGAGTTCTTCGGGGGCTCGAAGCGGTGGTCGCGGAACGTAAGCGACATCGACCCGGAGAAGTCCTCGATCGGGGAGATCTCCTCGAAGATCTCCTCCAGGCCGGACTTGGTGGGGACGTCTTGTCCACTGTCCAGAGCAGCCTCGACGCGAGCCTTCCAGGCGGCGTTGCCGAGGAGCCAGTCAAAGCTCTCGGTCTGCAGCGCGAGGAGGTTCGGAACCTCGAGGGGCTCCTTGATCTTTGCAAAAGAGATGCGCAGCGGGGCGGTGCTGGCGCCGTTGTTCGTATTCGCGGTCGAGGCGTTGCGCGAGGCGGCCAAGAGGGGGTCCTTCCGAGGGCTCGGACTCACTACGCGCGTACCGGTCCCAAACTGGACAGGTGGACAGAAAATCCCTGGTGAGGGATGTTGCGATCCACGGTGCACAAGATGGGTATGCCCCTGGTGACGGGCAGGAGGCAGCTAACAGGCAGCGCAAAGGGTCAGTGTAGCCAAGTGGCACACTGATGTCCAGTCGGGGTTCTCAGAGACCCGCGTCGCTGTCAACGGCTGTTCTCAACACCTTTGTCCGGCCCTGCGTGAGCTGCGCTCTTCTTTACTGCCCTCTTCGCCGCCGATCCATGCCTCGGATTCGGATCGATGTGACGACGCGCCTTGAGAATTGCGCGCCTGCTGCGGTTCGTCAAGGCCCCCCAGCCGGTGCGGGCCCCGGGACACCGTCCCGCCGTCACCCCGGCCACCGGCCTCGCCCCCGGAGAGGCGCACGGCGATGATCACCATACTCGTCGCGCCGGGAAGAGCAAGGCACCCGCCGCGGGTACGCCGAAAGGCGACCACCCGTACGGGTGATCGCCTTTCGCGGTGTGACGTTCACGCCCCTCGGGGCGCGTCAGTCGAGTCGGACGACTCGCGAGGTCACTTGACCTCGACGGAGGCGCCGGCGCCCTTGAGGGACTCGGCGGCCTTCTCGGCGGCGTCCTTGGCGACCTTCTCGAGGACCGGCTTCGGAGCGCCGTCCACGAGGTCCTTGGCCTCCTTCAGACCCAGGGAGGTCAGCTCGCGCACGACCTTGATGACCTGGATCTTCTTGTCGCCGGCGCCCGTGAGGATGACGTCGAACTCGTCCTTCTCCTCGACGGCGGCGGCGTCGCCGCCACCCTGGGCCGGACCGGCGGCAACGGCGACGGCCGCGGCGGCGGTGACGTCGAACTTCTCCTCGAAGGCCTTCACGAACTCGGCGAGCTCGATGAGCGTGAGCTCCTCGAACTGGGCGAGCAGGTCTTCCTGGCTGAGCTTCGCCATGATGGCGTCCTTCCACTAAATCGGCAGGTGCCGGGTGTATATGAAGGCGGGCGTACATTCGGCCCGCTGTGACCGTCGCCCTCTAGCGGGCGGCGATCAGTGCGCGAGCCGAATTACTCGGCACCGCCCTGCTCGGCCCTCTTGGCGCGAAGCGCTTCCGCGGTGCGGACGAACTTCGACGGCAGAGCCTGGAAGAGCTGTGCAGCCTGAGTCTGCTTGCCCTTCATGGCCCCGGCCAGCTTGGCGAGCAGAACCTCGCGGGACTCGAGGTCCGCGAGCTTCTTGATCTCATCGGCGGACAGCGCCTTGCCATCAAGGACACCGCCCTTGATGACGAGGTTGGGGTTCTCCTTGGCGAAGTCACGAAGACCCTTCGCCGACTCCACCGGGTCACCGGTGACGAAGGCAACCGCCGTCGGACCTGCGAACAGGTCGTCCAGCGCGTCGATCCCGGCCTCGTTGGCCGCAATCTTGGTCAGCGTGTTCTTCACCACGGCGTACTGGGCGTTCTCACCGAGCGAACGGCGCAGCTGCTTGAGCTGCGCCACGGTGAGACCCCGGTACTCGGTCAGCACGGCGGCGTTCGAGCTGCGGAACTGGTCCGCGAGCTCGGCTACCGCAGCAGCCTTGTCGGGCCTTGCCATGAGCGTCGGCCTCCTTCCGGGTGATGAGGACCGCTCACAAGGGGCCGGGAAAGACGAAACGCCCCGGCGCAGGCGCCAGGGCGTAGCTCGACCGACATGAGATCGGGAGCTCTTCCACAGTCACCTGCGCAGGTCGCCCGTCTCAACGGATCCTTCGGTTGCCTTCCCCCTTGCGGGATCACGGCAACGACCAGCGGTCTTTGGCTTCTGCAGAAGAGTACGCGACCGGGGTCGCGCGGGGCAAATCCGTCCGGTTCCGTCCGGTCCGGGCAGGATCAGGCGCCCGCTCCGGCGGCTCCCTGCTGCTGCTTGAGCAGGTCCGCGAAGCCGATGGTCTGGGAGGCCGGCGGCCGCTCGGCCGAGACCTTGACGCCGTAGTCGCTGTAGAACACCGTCGAGTTCAGCTCGCCGGTCTTCATCCGGCCGCGCTCGGTCTTCTTCACCAGCAGATCGTTCTCGTCGACCCAGATGTCGATCTTCTCGGTGGTGATCCCGGCGTCGTTGAGCTGCTTCTTCAGCGCTTCGACCTGGTCCGCGTCGAGCTTCGAGGTCTTGGCGGTCAGCTCGGCGACGTCGACCGTGCCGGAGTAGTGGGTGGTGTCGACGCCGCGGACCTGCTCCTTGCCGACCTCCTTCACGTCCCCGGAGGCCAGCAGGGACTTCACGCCCTGCTCGGGCGTGGTGTTCTGCATCTGCTCCTTCATCGCCGCGCCGGAGGCGCCGCCGGCCCGGGCCAGGTCGTCGTAGGAGTAGCTGATCCAGCGCTTGCCGCCGGTCTGCCGGGCGAGCACCGGGCCCATGTCGGCCGCGTAGCCGTTCTTGAAGTAGCGGGCCTCCATGGTGCCGCTGCCGCCCGCCTGCTTCAGGGTGTCGGCCATGGTGCCGGCGGTGTAGGTGATCTGCATGGTGCCGGTGATCCCGTCGCTCCAGTCCAGGGAGCCGGTCTGCTTCATGGACATCGTGCTGCCCATGACCGTGGTGCCCTCGACCCTGGCGGAACTGGCCGAGCCGGTCTTCTTCTGTACGTCGAGCAGCGCGGCGATCGTGTCGGCCTTCAGCACGGAGGTGCCGCCGCTCTTCCCCTCGGCGGCCGGCTTGGTGCTCCCGCCGTCCTCGTCCGCTCCGCCACAGGCCCCGACCGACGTCAGCGCCGCTGCCACAGCCACGGCCAGCCCCACGCGCCGTACGGTACTGGTCCTCATGTCCGCTTCCACCCCTCGTTCGGCTCTCTCGTCATGCGCACGCTAACGCACGGCTCCGACAGCCGGGTTGTCTGTGTACGAGGACGGGCCCCGCACCTCGAAAGGTTGCGGGGCCCGTTCATGTCACACGTGACACGGCGGTCGTACGAGCACGGGGGCTCAGACGGCGGCCGGGTCCTCCTCGACGAGGAGGTTACGGGTGCGGTTGGCGTCCAGCGGGATGCCGGGGCCCATCGTGGTGGCCAGCGCGGCCTTCTTGATGTAGCGGCCCTTGGCGGCGGACGGCTTCAGACGGAGGATCTCCTCCAGCGCCGCCGCGTAGTTCTCCACCAGCTTGGTCTCGTCGAACGAGGTCTTGCCGATGATGAAGTGCAGGTTCGAGTGCTTGTCGACGCGGAACTCGATCTTGCCGCCCTTGATGTCGTTGACAGCCTTCACGACATCGGGGGTGACCGTACCGGTCTTCGGGTTCGGCATCAGACCACGCGGACCGAGCACGCGGCCGAGGCGGCCGACCTTGCCCATGAGGTCCGGGGTCGCGACGACGGCGTCGAAGTCCAGACGGCCCTTCGCCACCTCGTCGATGAGCTCGTCGGCGCCGACGATGTCGGCTCCGGCGGCTTCCGCGGCCGCAGCACGGTCACCGGTCGCGAAGACCAGGACCCGGGCGGTCTTGCCGGTGCCGTGCGGGAGGTTCACGGTGCCGCGGACCATCTGGTCGGCCTTGCGCGGGTCGACACCCAGGCGGAAGGCGACCTCGACGGTGCCGTCGAACTTCGTGGAGGCGGTCTCCTTGGCGAGACGGACGGCCTCGAGCGGCGCGTACACACGCGTCCGGTCGACCTTGGCGTCCGCAGCGCGGAGGTTCTTGCTGCGCTTCACTTCTACTCCTGATGGTTTCAGAGTGTGGAGTCGTGGTGCGGACCAGCGCTTGGTCCTACCACTGAGAGGGGTGGGGGCTGACTCAGCCTTCGACCGTGATGCCCATGGAACGGGCGGTGCCCTCGATGATCTTCGACGCGGCGTCGAGGTCATTGGCGTTCAGGTCGGGGAGCTTCGTCGTGGCGATCTCGCGGACCTGGGCGGCCGTCAGCTTGGCGACCTTGGTCTTGTGCGGCTCGCCGGAGCCCTTCTCCACACCCGCGGCCTTGAGGATCAGCTTGGCGGCCGGCGGGGTCTTCGTCACGAAGGTGAAGGAGCGGTCCTCGTAGACCGTGATCTCCACCGGCACGACCATGCCGCGCTGCGACTCGGTCGCGGCGTTGTAGGCCTTGCAGAACTCCATGATGTTGACGCCGTGCTGACCGAGCGCGGGGCCGACCGGCGGGGCCGGGTTGGCCGCACCGGCGTTGATCTGGAGCTTGATAAGCCCCGTGACCTTCTTCTTCTTGGGAGGCATGTGCTCTCTCCGGGTCCTAGTGAGAGTGTTTCGCCTTCATCCGGTCATCCGGATGCAGGCATACCGCACAACGATAACGGGTATAGCTGCGCGACCAAAAACCGAGCAGGTCAGACCGGCTGCGACAGCCGGTCTGACCTGCTCGTTGGGCATGTGTCCAGGAACGAGCGGAAAGCGCTAGTTCTTCTGGATCTGGTCGAAGCTGAGCTCGACCGGGGTCTCGCGGCCGAAGATCTCGACGAGGCCCTTGACCTTCTTCGAGTCGGCGTTGATCTCGTTGATCGTCGCCTGCAGCGTCGCGAAGGGGCCGTCGGTGACGGTGACCGAGTCGCCCACCTCGAAGTCCAGTACCTGGACCTCGACCTTGCGGGCCGGAGCCGGCTTGCCCTCGGCCTCGGCGGCCTCGCGGGCGGCCTTCTCCTCGGCCTCCGGGGCGAGCATCTTGACGATCTCGTCCAGCGTCAGCGGGTACGGGTCGTAGGCGTTGCCCACGAAGCCGGTGACACCGGGGGTGTTGCGGACGACGCCCCAGGACTCGTTCGTCAGGTCCATGCGCACCAGGACGTAGCCGGGGAGCTTGTTCTGACGGACGTTCTTGCGCTCGCCGTTCTTGATCTGGACGATTTCCTCCTCAGGCACCTCGGCCTGATAGATGAACTCCTCCACGTTCAGCGAGACGGCACGCTGCTCCAGGTTGGCCTTCACACGCTTCTCGTAACCGGCGTAGGTGTGAATGACGTACCAGTCGCCGGGCAGACCGCGCAGCTCCTCGCGGAGGGCGGTGACGGGGTCGACGGGCTCGGCCGGCTCGGCCTCTTCCTCGTCGGCCGCCTCGGCCTCGTCGTCGGATTCCTCGTCGTCGCCGGCTTCCTCGGCGTGCACGGCATCCTGCTCGGCGGGCTCGCCCGCGGCGGCGTCGGCAGCTTCGGCCTGGTCCGGCTCCTCAGCGTCCGCCGCCTCGACGATGTCGAGCTCGTCCTCGGCGGACTCGAAGGCGCCCGCCGTCGGCTCGACGGCGTCGTTCAGGTTCGGGTCAGACACGGTGGCTGCTTCTTCCTGGATGTACAAATGGGTGGAACATGCGAAAGGGGCGCCCATGAGGCGCCCTCCGCGGGGATCAGCCGAAGACGTACTTGATGACCCGCTGGAATCCGAAGTCAAGCACGGTCACGAGGCCGATCATGACGACGACGAACACGATCACCACGGACGTGTACGTCGTCAGCTGGCTGCGCGTCGGCCAGACGACCTTGCGCAGCTCCGCCACGACCTGACGGTAGAAGAGCGCGAGACGGCCCAGAGGGCCCTTCTTCCCGCGCTTGCCGCCCTTCCGGGCCTTCTTCTTCGACTCGGGGACTTCATCCTCGGCATCAGGCATGTCGATGGAGCCCACGGCGTCCGTCACGCTTCTCACCTGATTCCGGGTCATGGCCGTGCCGCGCCCGGTGGAGCCGCACGGCAGTGCAGTGAAGTACGTACATGCGCACACATCCTGGCGAAGGAGTGTGTAGCAGGGCCGGAGGGACTTGAACCCCCAACCGCTGGTTTTGGAGACCAGTGCTCTACCAATTGAGCTACGACCCTTTGTGGTTTCCACCAACCTACCGCATGTTCCCGGAAGTCCCGAGTGCAGGAACGGTGCGGCTGGTGAAGGCCAACGACAGGTGAGTGTACGTGCTCAGCGGCCCGGCGTCGAACAGATAGCTCCCGACCGCTCCTGACCGATGGCGTCCGGTTGTCCGTCCGGATGGTGTCCAGGTGCTGTCCGGTCCCTGAAACCCGTGTGCCGGCCGGGATTCCGGTCTGGGAGCATGGGGTCATGAGCGCTGCCACTTCTCCGTCCGAGCGCCGGGTCTCCGCCCGCATCGGTGCCATCTCCGAGTCCGCCACCCTCGCCGTCGACGCCAAGGCCAAGGCCCTCAAGGCCGCCGGCCGTCCGGTGATCGGCTTCGGCGCCGGCGAGCCCGACTTCCCGACCCCCGGCTACATCGTCGACGCCGCGGTCGAGGCCTGCCGCAACCCGAAGTACCACCGCTACACCCCCGCGGGCGGGCTCCCCGAACTCAAGGCCGCGATCGCCGAGAAGACGCTGCGCGACTCCGGCTACGAGATCGACGCCTCCCAGGTCCTGGTGACCAACGGCGGCAAGCAGGCCATCTACGAGGCCTTCGCAGCGATCCTCGACCCGGGCGACGAGGTCATCGTCCCCGCGCCGTACTGGACCACCTACCCGGAGTCGATCCGGCTGGCCGGCGGCGTCCCGGTGGAGGTCGTCGCCGACGAGACCACCGGGTACCGGGTCTCCGTGGAGCAGCTGGAGGCGGCCCGTACGGAGCGTACGAAGGTCGTCCTGTTCGTCTCCCCGTCGAACCCGACCGGTGCGGTCTACAGCGAGGCCGACGCCGAGGCGATCGGCCGCTGGGCCGTCGAGCACGGCCTGTGGGTGCTGACAGACGAGATCTACGAGCACCTGGTCTACGGCGACGCGACGTTCACCTCGCTGCCGGCGATCGTGCCCGAGCTGCGCGACAAGTGCATCGTGGTCAACGGGGTCGCCAAGACGTACGCGATGACCGGCTGGCGCGTGGGGTGGATCGTCGGACCCAAGGACGTGGTGAAGGCGGCGACCAACCTCCAGTCGCACGCGACCTCGAACGTCTCCAACGTGGCGCAGGTCGCCGCGCTGGCCGCCGTCTCGGGCGACCTGGACGCGGTCGCGGAGATGCGCGCCGCCTTCGACCGCCGCCGCAAGACCATCGTGCGGATGCTCAACGAGATCGACGGCGTGCTCTGCCCGGAGCCCGAGGGCGCGTTCTACGCGTACCCCTCGGTGAAGGAGCTGCTCGGCAAGGAGATCCGCGGCAAGCGTCCGGCCACCTCGGTCGAGCTGGCGGCGCTCATCCTGGACGAGGCCGAGGTCGCGGTCGTGCCGGGCGAGGCCTTCGGTACGCCGGGCTATCTGCGGCTGTCCTACGCGCTGGGCGACGACGATTTGGTCGAGGGCGTCTCGCGGCTCCAGAAGCTGCTGGGCGAGGCCAAGGCGTAAGCGCCCCCCGATCCGAGAAGCGACCCCCGGCCCGGCCGGGGGTCGCTTTTTGTTCGCGTACGTGTTCGATGGACAACCCGATGGGGAAAGCGGCTACCGCGAGGCCCCGTCCGTGCGGCAGGATCTTGGAATGGAGCGTGATGTACGTCTGTTGCCCAAGGCCCACCTGCACCTGCACTTCACCGGTTCGATGCGGCCCACGACGCTGCTCGAACTCGCCGACAAGTACGGCGTGCGGCTGCCCGAGGCCCTGACCGGCGGCGAGCCGCCCCGGCTGCGGGCGACGGACGAGCGCGGCTGGTTCCGTTTCCAGCGCCTCTACGACATCGCCCGGTCCTGTCTGCGGGAGCCCGAGGACATCCAGCGGCTGGTGCGCGAGGCGGCCCAGGAGGACGTGGCGGACGGTTCGGGATGGCTGGAGATCCAGGTCGACCCGACCTCGTACGCCCCGCTGCTGGGCGGGCTGATCCCGGCGATCGAGATCATCCTGGACGCGGTGGACGGCGCGTCGGAGTCGACCGGGCTGCCGATCCGGGTGGTGATCGCGGCGAACCGGATGAAGCACCCGCTGGACGCCCGGACGCTGGCCCGGCTCGCGGTGAGGTACGCGGACCGGGGCGTCGTCGGCTTCGGGCTCTCCAACGACGAGCGGCGCGGCATGGCCCGCGATTTCGACCGGGCCTTCGCGATCGCCCGGGAGGGCGGTCTGCTGGCGGCGCCGCACGGCGGGGAGCTGTCGGGGCCGGCGAGCGTGCGCGACTGCCTGGACGACCTCGACGCGGCCCGGGTCGGGCACGGGGTGCGGGCCGCGGAGGATCCGCGGCTGCTGCGCCGGCTGGCGGAGCGCGGGGTGACGTGCGAGGTGTGCCCGGCGTCGAACGTGGCGCTCGGTGTCTACGAGAAGCCCGCCGACGTCCCCCTGCGCACTCTGTTCGACGCGGGGGTGCCGATGGCGCTGGGCGCGGACGATCCGCTGCTCTTCGGGTCGCGGCTGGCGGCGCAGTACGAGCTGGTGCGGCGCCATCACGCGTTCACGGACGAGGAGCTGGCGGAGCTGGCGCGGCAGTCGGTGCGGGGTTCGGCGGCGCCCGAGGCGGTCAGAGCGGAGCTGCTGGCGGGTGTGGACGCCTGGCTGGCCTCTCCGGTGGCCTGACCCGGCCGGGCGGACGCGTTATCCGGTGAGCCCGCCGAGCAGGGTCCGGGCGACGGAGGCGGCGAAGTCGTCGAGGGACTGCGGCGGGGCGCCGGTGGGCGTGGCGGCGTAGGCGAAGGCGCGCTGGGCGCAGGCCCCCACGAGCAGGGAGGCGGCCGCGTAGGGGTCGGCGTCGGGGCGGACGCGGCCGGCCGACTGCTCGGCGCGCAGATAGGCGGCGACGCCCCGGATGGGCATGTGGGGGCCGGCGCCCAGTTCGCGCATGGCGGCGTTGTGGCGCTCCCTGAGCTTCGGTTCGGCGTACAGGGAGGCGGCGATCGGGAAGCTCTGTTCGTAGAAGAGGGCGGCCTGGCGGGCGATCTCGGTGAGGTTGTCCTCCACGGTGCGTTCGCCCTCCCCGGGGGCGGTCCTCAGCCGTTCCAGGATGCTCTCCACCTTGGGCAGCCGTTCCCGGAGCACGACGACGAACAGCTCTTCCTTGCTGGGGAAGTGCTTGTAGAGCGCGGCTTCCGAGCAGCCGGCCTCCCGTGCGATCTCCTTGGTGGTGGCGCGGGCCAGGCCGATGGTGAGCATCAGCCGGTGGGCGGCGTCGATGATGCGGGCGCGGGCCGGCTTCTGTTCCATGCGTTCTCCACAAGGCTTGACGGGTGAGTGAGTGCCCACTCACTCTAGAGGTGAGTGAATACTTACCCACTCTAGGAGGGGTGTGCCATGAAACTCACGGTGTTCGGCGCGACGGGTGGCATCGGGCGGGAGATCGTCGCCCAGGCGGTGAAGGCGGGGCACGAGGTGACGGCGGTGGTGCGCGATCCCGCGCGGCTGTCGGTCCCGCTCAAGGACGTCACGGTGTACACGGCACCGCGGATCGACGAGCCGGAGGCGCTGCGCGAGGCGGTGGCGGGCCGGGACGCCGTGCTCTCCGGGCTCGGCTCGCGCGGCCGGAAGGCCGGCGGCGTCGCGGAGCGGCTGACCCGGGGCGTGCTGTCGGCGATGGAGGCGGAGGGGACGCGGCGGCTGCTCGTGGTGAGCGCGGCCCCGGTGGGCCCGCCGCCGGAGAACCCCGGCGCGCTGGACCGGATGGTGCTCTCGGTGATCGGCGCGGTCCTCAAGGAGGTCTACGCGGACCTCACGGCGATGGAGGCGGCCCTGGCGGCCTCCGCGACGGACTGGACGTCCGTGCGGCCCCCCAAGCTCACCAACAGTCCCCTGACGGGTCACTACCGCACGGTGGTGGGCGGCAGCCCGCGCGCCGGCCGTTCGATCTCCCGCGCGGACGTGGCCCACGCGATGCTGGCGCTGATCGACGATCCGGCGTCGGTGAAGCAGGGCGTGGGCGTGGCGTACTGAACCGGGACGCAACGGCACTCCGCGGGACCCGCCCTAAAGGCTGACCCCGACCGTCACCGGCTCGTTGACGAGCGTGACGCCGAAGGCACCGTGCACGCCGGCGACGACCTCGCGGGCCAGGGCGAGGAGGTCCTCGGTGGTGGCTTCGCCCCGGTTGGTCAGGGCGAGGGTGTGCTTGGTGGAGATACGGGCCGGGCCCGTGCCGTATCCCTTGGTGAATCCGGCCCGGTCGATGAGCCAGGCCGCCGAGGTCTTGGTACGTCCCCCGCCCGCGGGGAAGGCGGGGGGCGTGACGTCCGGGCCGAGCCGGTCGGCGACCCGGGCGGTGAACGCCTCGAACTGTTCCGGGTCCAGGATCGGGTTGGTGAAGAAGGAGCCGGCGGACCAGGTGTCGTGGTCCTCGGGGTCGAGCACCATGCCCTTGCCCGCCCGGAGCCGGAGCACGGTTTCGCGGGCCTCCGCGAGGGGAACGCGTTCCCCCTCCCCCACGCCCATGGCACGGGCGGTCTCGGGGTACTTGAGCGGGGCGGACAGCCCGCCCGCGTCCTCCAGGGCGAAGCGGACGCGCAGCACCACGTAGCGGTCGGGTTCGGCCTTGAAGCGGCTGTGGCGGTAGGAGAAGGCGCAGTCCTCGTTCGGGACGGTGACGGTCTCGCGGGTGCGCCGGTCGTAGGCGACGACCTCCGTGAGGGTGGAGGAGACCTCCTGCCCGTACGCGCCGACGTTCTGGATCGGGGTCGCGCCGGCGGAGCCGGGGATGCCCGCCAGGCATTCGAGTCCGGCGAGCCCGGCCTCGACGGTGCGGGCGACGGCGTCCGTCCAGACCTCGCCGGCGGCCAGTTCGAGGGCGGTGCCGTCGAGCGCGAAGCCGCGGGTGGCGATGCGCAGGGCGGTGCCCTCGAAGCCCTTGTCACCGATGACCAGATTGCTGCCGCCGCCGATGACGAGGAGCGGCGTGCCGCTGTCGTCGGCCTCGCGGACGGCGTCGATCACCTCGGCGTCGGTGGTCGCGGTGATCAGACGGGTGGCGGGGCCGCCCAGCCGGAAGGTGGTCAGGGGGGCGAGGGGCGCGTCGTGGAGTTCCTGCACGGGAACAAGACTACGGTCCGCGCCCCCGCCTCCCGGGCGGGGCCGCGGACCGTGGTCGCGCGCGGGGCGTACGGGCCTCAGGCGGACACGGCCACGCGGGCCTTCGCCGGTTCGGCGGCCGTGGCCGTCTCCGGGGCGGCCGGGGCGGTGCGGCGGCCCGGGATCATCAGGGCGACGAGCGCGGCCAGGGCGACCACGCCGGCGCCGATCCAGACGGCGGGCACGGTCCCGTCGGTGAAGGCGTCCGGAGTGCCGATGCCTCCCTGCGCCGAGAACACCGTGGCGAGCACGGCGACTCCGAGGGCTCCGCCGACCTCGCGCAGGGCGTTGTTCGCGCCGGAGGCGATGCCCTGCTCGGCCGGGCGGACGGACGACATCACCAGTCCTGCGGCGGGCGCGAAGTACAGGGCCATGCCGACGCCGCTGACGATCAGGCCCGGCAGCTGGGCGGCGTAGCTCACGCCGGGGTCGAGGGCCAGGGCGAACAGGGCGAGTCCGGCGGCCTGGAGCGCCAGCCCCGTCACGACGACGGGCCGGCCGCCGAACCGGTCGGCGAGCACTCCGGCGATCGGGGCGACGAGCATCGGCATCCCGGTCCAGGGCAGCATCCGCAGTCCGGCCTCGGTGGGCGAGTACCCCAGGGCGCCCTGGAGGTACTGGCTGAGCAGGAAGACCGAGCCGAACATGCCGAGGAACATCAGCAGGCTCGCCATGTTGATCCCGAAGAAGGCGCGGTCCTTGAAGAGGCGCATCGGCAGGATCGGGTGGGCGGCGCGGAAGCCGTGGCGGACGAACGCGGCGATGAGCAGTGTGCCGACGGTGAGGGCGGTGAGGACGGTGGCGCTGGTCCAGCCCTCGGCGTTGGCGTTGACGAGTCCGTAGACGATGCCGAAGAGGCCGCCGCTGACCAGGAGGGTGCCGGGGACGTCGAGGCGCGCGTCGGAGGCGTACGACTCGGCCAGGCGCGTCCGGGCGAGCGGCAGGAGGGCGAGGCCGATCGGGACGTTCAGCCAGAAGATCCACTGCCAGGAGATGTGCTCGGTGAGGGCGCCGCCGATGAGCGGGCCGCTGGCGACCGCGATCCCGGTGGCGGCGCTGAAGATGCCGAGCGCGGCACCGCGCCGGGCGGGCGGGACGGCGGCGGTGAGGAGGGTGAGGGTCAGCGGCATCATGACCGCCGCGCCGACTCCCTGGACCGCGCGGAAGGCGATCAGTTCACCGATGCCGGAGGAGAGGGCCGCCGCGGCGGAGGCGCCGGTGAAGACGGCGAGCCCGCCGAGGAAGAGCCGGCGGCGGCCGAACCGGTCGCCGAGCGAGGCACCGAGCATCAGCAGGACGGCGAAGGTGAGCGTGTAGGCGTTGACCGTCCATTCGAGCTCTTCGAGCCCGCCGCCGAGGCTGGTGCGGATGGACGGCAGGGCGGTGGTGACGACGAGGTTGTCGAGGGCCGCCATGAATCCGGCGACGCTGGTGATGACGAGGGCCCAGACCGCCCCCCGGCGGCCTGTCGTGTGCTGGTCCACTGCTCCCCCTGCGGGTTAGTAATTGATGACTAACTTTCTTGGGCAGAAAACCGGGCCGGGCCCGGGCGGTGCTGATCAGCTCGTCGGCCTGGCCGAGTCGTAGAGGCCGGTCCAGATGCGATGGTCGGCGGGGAAGCCCATCGAGGTGAGCGTGTTGACGAGCATGCCGTACGCGAGGACCTGGGTGGTCTCGCTGACGTCGGCGCCGAGGGCGAGGTGGACCGAGTCGAACCACTCCATCCACCCGGCCCGGAGCGTGGCGCCGAACTCGTGGTCCCCGGCGGCCTCTGCGGCGGCGACGGCCGCGTACATCTGCATCTGCATGAGCAGCTTGTCGGGGTCCGAGACGAGCATCTTCTGGTAGGCGACGGCCATGGCGTGCAGCGCCTCCTGACCCTCCAGCCCGTCGGTGGCCTCCTCGAACACCTGCCGGATGTCACGCAGACACCGCTCGGCGGCGGCGAGGAAGATCGCCTTCTTGTTGGGGAAGAGGCGGAACAGATAGGGCTGCGACACACCGACGGCCTTCGCGATCGCCTCGGTGGACGTGGCGCTGTACCCTCCGCGGGCGAACTTCGTGACCGCCTCGCGGATGACGCATCCGCGCCGCTCGTCCGCACTCATCCTTGCCATGCCCGTAAGTTAGTACTCAATCACTAACTTGGTCAAGCCGTGGGCGCGACCGCCCTCGAAGGACCCACGCGTAAGGGGCACGGCCCCCTGGACCGTGCCCCTTACGCGTACCCCGTACCGCCGGCGTCTCAGCCGAGCCGCACCACGGCGCGGGACATGCCCAGCACCTTCTTGCCGTCACTCGTCGCCGTCAGGTCGACCCGCACCCGCTTGTCGTCCAGCAGGGCGCCCACCTTGCCGGTGACCTCGATGAGCGCTCCCTTGTCGTCATTGGGGACGACGACGGGGCGGGTGAACCGCACGCCGTACTCGACGACCGCGCCCGGGTCCCCGGCCCAGTCCGTGACGACCCGGACCGCCTCGGCCATGGTGAACATGCCGTGGGCGATCACGTCCTCCAGACCGACCTCACGGGCGAACTTCTCGTTCCAGTGGATCGGGTTGAAGTCGCCGGAGGCGCCCGCGTACCGGACGAGGGTCTCGCGGGTCACCGGGAAGGTCTGCGCCGGCAGTTCCGTACCGACCTCGACCGCGTCGTAGCTCACCTTCGCCGCCATCACGCCTCCTCGGCGCCGCGCGCCACGAGCTTCGTCCACGCCGTCACGACGAGTTCACCGGACTCGTCGTGGACCTCGCCGCGGATGTCCAGGATGTCGTTGCCCGCCATGGTCTTGACGGTCTCGATGGTCGAGGTGACCGTGAGCCGGTCGCCCGCCCGCACCGGACGCACGTACGCGAACTTCTGGTCGCCGTGCACCACCCGGCTGTAGTCCAGACCCAGCTGCGGGTCCTCGATGACCTGCCCGGCCGCCTTGAAAGTGATCGAGAACACGAAGGTCGGCGGGGCGATCACATCGGTGTGCCCGAGCGCCTTGGCCGCCTCGGGGTCGACGTACGCGGGATTCGCGTCGTTCACCGCCTCGGCGAACTCGCGGATCTTCTCCCGGCCGACCTCGTACGGCGCGGTGGGCGGATAGGTCCGCCCCACGAAGGACTGGTCGAGCGCCATGAGCTCGCAACCTCCTGATGAAAAGACGATGGGCCGGCACGGCCCGGTACGACATACCGACCTGTACAACGACACGAGGCCGCCCCCAAGGGGGGCGGCCTCGTGTACGAGCCTGATTCAGCGCGTTTCGCGGTGCGCGGTGTGCGAGTTGCAGCGCGGGCAGTGCTTCTTCATCTCAAGACGGTCCGGGTTGTTACGCCGGTTCTTCTTGGTGATGTAGTTCCGCTCCTTGCACTCCACGCAGGCCAGCGTGATCTTCGGGCGGACGTCGGTGGCAGCCACGTGAGTGCTCCTTGGACGGACGATGGACGGATGAACGCAAAAAAGAGTAGCCGATCGAAGGACCGACCCCACAATCGGCTACTGTTAGTAGCGGTGACCGGACTTGAACCGGTGACACAGCGATTATGAGCCGCTTGCTCTACCGACTGAGCTACACCGCTTTGATGACGAGTCCCCCCGCCGAAGCGGGGTTTCCCGATCACCAGAGCCCCAATGCGGAATCGAACCGCAGACCTTCTCCTTACCATGGAGACGCTCTACCGACTGAGCTATTGGGGCGAGCGATGAAGACATTACACGGTCTGTCGCCGATCGCCCAAATCCGTTTCGGCACCCCCTCGCCGGCCCTTGTCCGGTACGGCTCCGAGCGCCTGCCCCGGGTCGCCGCACACCCCTTGATCAGCGACGCGTCCACCCCGGCACCCGGACCCCCGGGCCCCGTGGAACCACGCCGGTACGACTATTGCGCTGCTCCTCGAAGGCGGCCGGGCGCGACCCTAGGCTCGACCCACTCCGCGTGATCTCCGCACGCTCTCCTCCCCTCCCAGGAGCCGCGATGCCCGACAACCGGCCGCGGCCGCCGGACGACCGCCCGGCGGGCACGGCGGGCGGCCCCGAGCAGGCCGCGCGCACCCTCTGCGGCGCCCGGCTCACCGACGGCCGCCTCGTGGACGTCCGGCTCGGCGCCGGACGCATCGAGGCAGTCGGCACCGCAGGCAGCCTGGTCGCCCCCGGCCCCCGCGTGGACCTGCGCGGCCATCTGCTGCTCCCCGCCCCCGCCGAACCGCACGCCCACGGGGACACCGCGCTCACCGCCGACGCCACCGGACCCGCCTCGCAGCACCCGGAGGACATCCAACGGCGCGCCACCGAGGCGGCGCTGCTCCAGCTCGGCCACGGCGCCACCGCGCTGCGCTCGCACATCCGCATCGGCGACCTCCAGGGCCTGACCGCCCTCGAAGCCGTCCTCCAGGCCCGCCGCTCGCTGCGCGGACTCGCCGATCTGACCGCCGTGGCCGTCCCCCGGCTGCTCACCGGGGCCGCCGGAGCCGAGAATCTGGCGATGCTCCGGGACGCGCTGAGGATGGGCGCCGGCGCCGTCGGCGGCTGCCCGGACCTCGACCCGGACCCCACCGGCTACACGGAGGCCGTGCTGGAGCTCGCCGCCGAACACGGCTGCCCCGTCGACCTGCACACCGACGGCGACGATCCCGGCCGGCTCGCCCGGTTCGCCGCGATGGCCGGCGGTCTGCGCCAGCAGGTCGCCATCGGCCCCTGTGCGGGCCTCTCGCGGCTTCCGGAGGACATCCTGGCGCGCACCGCCGACCGGCTCGCGGCGGCCGGTGTGACGGTCGTCTGCCTGCCCCAGGGCGGCTGCCGCGGGGCCGGCCGCCGGGGCACCGCCCCCGTACGGCTGCTGCGCGCCTCCGGGGTGCGGGTCGCGGCGGGCAGCGGGGCTCTGCGCGACCCCGGCAACCCGGTGGGGCGCGGGGACCCCCTGGAGGCCGCCTATCTGCTCGCCTCGCAGGAGGGGCTGCCCCCCGAGCACGCCTACGAGGCCGTCGCCGCGGAGGCCAGGCGGGCGATGGGGCTGCCCGAGGTGCGGGTGGAGGCGGGCTTCCCCGCCGACCTGCTCGCGGTGCGCGGGGACTCGCTCGCCGGGGTGCTGTCGCTCGCCTACAGCCGGGTCGTCGTGCACCGGGGCCGGGTGGTGGCCAGGACGAGCGCCGTGCGCGAGTACCGCGACCCGGAGGGCGGCGGTGCGTCCCCCCTGCCGCGCCAGGGAAGAGCGGATTCCCCCGGCGGTGCGTGAGCGCCGGGGCGCCGTCCGGCGTACCGTCGGCGGTATGCGCATTGTCATCGCAGGTGGACATGGTCAGATCGCGCTGCGGCTGGAGCGGCTGCTCGCCGCGCGCGGGGATGAGGCCGTGGGCGTCATCCGGAATCCGGCGCAGAGCGAGGACGTACGGGAGACGGGCGCCGAGCCCGCGGTCCTGGACCTCGAATCGGCCGGCGTCGAGGAGGTGGCCGAGGTGCTGCGCGGCGCGGACGCGGCGGTGTTCGCGGCCGGCGCGGGCCCCAACAGCGGTGTGAGCCGCAAGGACACTGTGGACAAGGGCGCCGCGGTGCTGTTCGCGGACGCGGCCGAGCGGGCGGGGGTGCGACGGTACGTCGTCGTCTCGTCCATGGGCGCCGACCCGGACCACCCGGGCAACGAGGTGTTCGACGTCTATCTGCGGGCCAAGGGCGCGGCCGACGCGTACGTACGCTCCCGGTCCGCGCTCGACTGGACGATCCTGCGCCCCGGCATGCTGACCAACGACGCGGGCACCGGCGAGGTCCTGCTCGCCGCGTCCACCGGCCGCGGCCCGGTCCCGCGCGACGACGTGGCGGCCACTCTCGTGGAGCTCCTGGACACCCCGGCGACGGCGGGCCTGACGCTCGAACTCATCGCGGGCAGCGTGCCGGTGACCGTCGCGGTGAAGGACGTGGCCGGAAACTGACCCGCGTCCGGCCGGTCAGTCCCCCGTGGCCGGCCGGACGGTGATCCCGTGGCGCTCCAGCAGCGCCGCGGTCACCCCGTCCCCCTCCCGCAGCACCCCGCCGAACGTTCCGTCGTAGACCCGGCCCCGCCCGCACGACGGGCTGCGCGCCATCAGCACCGCCTCCGCGCACCCGCCCGCCCGCGCCGCCTCCAGCGCCCTGCGGGCCCCGTCCACGAACGCGCCGGTCACGTCCCGCCCCTCGTCGTCCACGACCCGCGCCCGGCCCTCCAGCACGTCGTGCCCGTCACCCCCGACGATCTCCGCGGGCCGCCGCGGCGTCCCCAGGCCGCCCGCGACCTCCGGGCAGAACGCCACCACCCGCCGCCCCTCCAGCGCCTCCACCACCTCGGCCGACGCCTTGTCCCGTCCGTCGAAGCGGCAGGGCACCCCGCGCAGACAGGCACTGACCAGTACGGATTCCATGGCACGTTCCTCGTCGTACGGAAACAGAGAAGGCCCCCTTCCAGAGGAAGGGGGCCTTGCAGTGTGGCGGCGCCAGGGTTCGAACCTGGGTAGGCGAAGCCGGCAGATTTACAGTCTGCTCCCTTTGGCCACTCGGGCACACCGCCAAGGGATGTTGGCTTCGAGTCCCGTTTTTCGCGGTGCTCTCCGGCAACGACGTAAACGATACCTGATGACCGGGGGTGCTTCGCCACCGGATTGATCAGGGGTGGCGCCGGGGGTGCGCGGGGGTCCCGGGCGGGGGTGTCCGGGGGACGCGGGGGGCTCGGGGGCTGTCCTAGGCTTGGCCGGACGGCGTGGCGCCCGCGGGCTCCGCGACCGCCCCTGTAAGCACTTTCTTTCCAGCACCCCGATCCAAGGAGCCACACGTCATGGCCGACTCCAGTTTCGACATCGTCTCGAAGGTCGAGCGGCAGGAGGTCGACAACGCCCTCAACCAGGCCGCGAAGGAGATCTCCCAGCGCTACGACTTCAAGGGCACCGGTGCCTCGATCTCCTGGTCCGGCGAGAAGATCCTGATGGAGGCGAACGGTGAGGAGAGGGTCAAGGCGATCCTCGACATCTTCCAGTCCAAGCTGATCAAGCGCGGCATCTCGCTGAAGTCGCTGGACGCGGGAGAGCCGCAGCTGTCCGGCAAGGAGTACAAGATCTTCGCCTCCATCGAGGAGGGCATCTCCCAGGAGAACGCCAAGAAGGTCGCGAAGGTCATCCGGGACGAGGGCCCCAAGGGCGTCAAGGCGCAGGTCCAGGGCGACGAGCTGCGGGTCAGCTCGAAGAGCCGGGACGATCTGCAGGCCGTTCAGGCGCTGCTGAAGGGCAAGGACTTCGACTTCGCCATCCAGTTCGTGAACTACCGGTAGTCGGGAGTTCCGCGGGACCGTCGCGGTCCGGGCGGGCGGGGAGCGCGCGTGACGCGCTCCCCGCCCGCCCGGTCCCGGCCGGTTCTCCGGTGCGGGACTGCATGTCCGATTACCGCCGGTCGCGGTGGGCCGGGCGCCGCAGACTGGTCGGTGGAGGCCGGTGGAGCGGCCGGTTCCGGACGGAGGAGAGGGACGCGCCATGACGCTGTACACGACGGTCGACAGCCCGTTGGGCGAGCTTCTGCTGGTGGGCGAGCGGGCGGCCGGGCCGGCCGGTTCCGCCGGGGGGGTCGCGCTCGTCTCGCTCTCCGTGCCGGGTCAGAAGGGCGGGGCGGCCGTCGAGGACGGCTGGGTCCGTGATCCGGGGGCGTTCGCCGGGGTGGCCGCGCAGCTGCGGGAGTACTTCGAGGGCCGGCGCACCCGGTTCGACCTGGTCTACGCGGCGGGGCGGGGGACGGCGTTCCAGCGCCGGGTGTGGGACGCGCTGGAGGCGGTGCCGTACGGCGAGACCGTCTCGTACGGGCAGATCGCGGAGCGGGTCGGTTCGTCGGGGGCGGGGGTGCGGGCCGTGGGGACGGCGATCGGGCGCAATCCGCTGCTCGTCGTGCGGCCGTGCCACCGGGTGATCGGCGCGGACGGGGCGCTGCGCGGGTACGCGGGCGGCCTGGAGCGCAAGGAGCGGCTGCTGGGCCTGGAGGGGGCCCTCGTGGGGCGCTGATGGGCGGTCTGTTCCCCCGGCCGAGGACCGTGGTCGCGCCGGGCGCGGTGCATGTGCCCGAGTGGCTGTCCTTGGAACGGCAGCGGGAGTTGGTGGTGGCGTGCCGGGAGTGGGCGCGCGGGCCCGTTCCGCTGCGGCACACGGTGCTGCCGGGCGGCGGGGTGATGTCGGTGCGGACGGTGTGCCTGGGGTGGCATTGGCAGCCGTACCGCTATTCGCGTACGGCGGACGATGTGAACGGGGCGCCGGTCGCGCCCCTGCCCGACTGGCTCGTGGAGCTGGGGCGGGCCGCGGTGGCGGAGGCGTACGGGCCGGAGGGCGGCGCCGGGGCGTACGCGCCGGACGCGGCGCTGGTGAACTTCTACGACGACGCCGCGCGCATGGGCATGCACCAGGACAGGGAGGAGCGGGCCGGGGCCCCGGTGGTGTCGCTGAGCATCGGTGACACCTGCGTCTTCCGCTTCGGCAACACGGAGCACCGGGGGCGGCCCTATACGGACGTGGAACTGGCCTCGGGCGATCTGTTCGTCTTCGGTGGGCCGTCGCGGTACGCGTTCCACGGGGTGCCGCGGATCCTGCCGGGGACGGCGGACCCGGGCACCGGGATGCGGGGCGGCCGGCTCAATCTGACGCTGCGCGAGACGGGGCTGGGCGCCCCCTGAGAAGGGGGCCCTGACCGGGGGTCAGCGGCGTTCGCGGGAGTTGCCGAACAGCAGCCGGTAGGCGATCAGCAGGATCAGCGAGCCGCCTATGGCCGACACCCAGGTGGCCGGGTCGAAGAAGTCGTCGTTCGAGATGGTGCGGTCGAGGAACCGTGTCGATATCCAGCCGCCCAGGAACGCGCCGACGATCCCGATGAGGGTGGTGCCCACGAGGCCGCCGGGGTCGCGTCCGGGCAGCAGGACCTTGGCGATGACGCCCGCGACGAGTCCGAGGATGATCCAGCCAACAATGCTCATGCGTGCGAACCTACCCGCCGCCCGGCCGTGGAATCCACGACGCCGGGGCGGGCGGGCACTTGCCCGGACCTGCTGTGCATCCCCTGTGGGGGGTGGTGCGTACGGGGGCGGGGCGGGGCCGGGGTCTACCAGCCGGCGAAGGGGGCGTCGGTGCTGACGATCTCCTTGCCGAAGGGCATCAGGGAGACGGGGATCAGCTTGAAGTTCGCGATGCCCAGGGGGATGCCGATGATCGTGAGGCAGAGAGCGATTCCGGTGGTGATGTGGCCGAGCGCCAGCCACCAGCCGGCCAGGATCAGCCAGAGCACGTTGCCGACGCAGGAGGGGGCGCCCGCGTCCCGGCGGTCGACGACGCGGTGGCCGAAGGGCCACAGGGCGTAGAGGCCGATCCGGAAGGCGGCCAGCCCGAAGGGGATGCCGATGATCGTGATGCACAGCAGGACGCCCGCGAGCAGGTAGCCGAGGAACATCCAGAAGCCGCACAGGACCAGCCAGATGACGTTCAGGATTGTCTTCACGGGCGGTGACCTGCCATCTTTTCGAGTCGGGCGATGCGCTCCGCCATCGGCGGGTGGGTCGAGAACAGTTTGGACATGCCCTGGCCCGGCCGGAACGGGTTGGCGATCATCATGTGGCTCGCGGTCTCGATCCGGGGCTCGGGGGGCAGCGGAAGCTGCTTGGTGCCCGCCTCCAGCTTTCTCAGGGCACCGGCGAGGGCCAGCGGGTCGCCGGTCAGCTGGGCGCCGGAGGCGTCCGCCTCGTACTCGCGGGAGCGGCTGACGGCCAGCTGGATCACGGAGGCGGCCAGCGGGCCCAGGATCATGATCAGCAGCATGCCGAGGATGCCGGGGCCCTCGTCGTCGTTGGAGCGGCCGACCGGGATCAGCCAGGCGAAGTTGACGAGGAACATGACGACGGAGGCGAGCGCTCCGGCGACGGACGAGATCAGGATGTCGCGGTTGTAGACATGGCTCAGCTCGTGTCCCAGGACGCCGCGCAGTTCCCGTTCGTCCAGGATCTGGAGGATTCCCTCGGTGCAGCAGACCGCGGCGTTGCGCGGGTTGCGGCCGGTCGCGAAGGCGTTGGGGGCCTGGGTCGGGGAGATGTACAGCCGGGGCATGGGCTGGCGCGCGGCCGTGGAGAGCTCGCGGACCATGCGGTACAGCTGGGGTGCCTCGAACTCGCTCACCGGGCGGGCGCGCATGGCCCGCAGGGCCAGCTTGTCGCTGTTCCAGTAGGCGTAGGCGTTGGTGCCGACGGCTACGAGGAGCGCGACGATCAGGCCCGTACGCCCGAAGAAGCTTCCGATGACGATGATGAGGGCGGACAGGCCGCCGAGGAGTACGGCGGTTCTCAGCCCGTTGTGCCGGCGGTGCACGGTACGCCCTCCAAGTGGTGCGGCAGGGGGACCCTTGCTCGGTGGTGCTCCACTCCCCAGTGGAGCCTCCCGAACTGGTCAACGCCAGGCGGGAGGAGCTAGTTCCCTTGTGCTCGCTGCCCGTCGCGGCCTTGGGGCCCGCGACCGGGCGGGTGTGCGTCCGGGGGCGGGCCGTAGGCCGTACGGGTGGGGCGTACGGCCGGTCAGCGCGGGGCGGGGAGCTTGGCGAGCTCCAGGGCCTCGGGGTCGGGCTCGACCTCGCTGGTGCAGTGGGCGCAGCGCGAGGCGATGGCGGGGATGGCCGTGAAGCAGCGGGGGCAGTCGCGCAGGGCGGCCTTGATGTCGACCTTCTCCTGCTCCTTCTTGGTGAAGCGGTCCTGCACCTTGGCCATGGGCACGACGACGCAGAAGTAGAGCACGGCGGCGGTGATCAGGAAGGCGATCGCGGCGCTGACGAAGAGGCCGTAGGGGAAGTCCACTCCGTCGAGCTTGAAGTGGGCCTTGCTGAAGTCGCCCGTGCCCCGGGTGATGATGCCGATCACGGGAACGATGAAGGCGTTGCTGAACCCGGTGACGACCGCGGTGAACGCGGCTCCGACGGCGAGACCGATCGCCATGGAGACGACGTTTCCGCGCAGGATGAAGTCTTTGAACCCGTTCAGCACTGCTCTGGCTCCTCTGTGTCCGTGTGGTGCGCGCCGTGCGCGGGCATGACCCTGCCCTGTGTGAGCCGTTCGGGGCAAACCCGGTGCTGAGCCGGTTAGAACAGGTGAACGGATGCGAACCTGAGGACGGTCTGCGGAGCCCCGGAGAGGACGACTCCGGCCACGGCCGTGAGAGCGATCGCGGCGGTGAGCGAGGCCGGGGTGCGCGGTCCCGGCGCAGGTCGCGGCGCGTCGGCGGGCGCCAGCGCGGATTCCGCAGCGGGTCCCTCGGCCACCGCGTCGGCCGGGGCGCGGAAGAGGGCCGCCGTCCAGCGCAGGTAGTAGTACAAGGCGATCACCACGTTGACGGCCATGACCACGGCGAGCCAGCCCAGTCCGGCGTCCACGGCCGCGGAGAAGACCGTGACCTTGGCGAACAGGCCGATGATGCCTGGCGGCAGCCCGGCCAGGCAGAGCAGGAAGAAGGCCAGGGCGAGGGCGACGAGCGGCCGGGTGGCGTACAGGCCCCGGTAGTCGTCGATCCGGTTGCCGGGGTGGCTGCGGGCGACGAGGGCGGCCACCGCGAACGCGCCGAGGTTCACGACGGCGTACATGAGGGCGTACGCGACGGTGGAGCCGATCTGCCGCTCGCCCGCGTATCCGGCGGCGGCGATCGGCACCAGGAGGTAGCCGGCCTGGGCGACGGACGACCAGGCCAGCAGGCGTACGGCGCCGCGGGCGCGGTCGGTGCGCTGGCGGAGCGCGGCGGCGTTGCCGACGGTCATCGTGAGGGCGGCGAGGACGGCGAGGGCGGGGCCCCACACGTCCGCGTACGCCGGGAAGGCGATCACGGTGACGAGGATCAGGCCGGAGAAGCCGACCGCCTTGCCGACGACGGAGAGGTAGGCGGCGATCGGCAGGGGGGCGCCGATGTAGGTGTCGGGCACCCAGAAGTGGAAGGGCGCGGCGGCGGTCTTGAAGGCGAAGCCCACGAGGGTGAGGACGACGCCGGCCTCGGCGAGGGTGCCGAGCTGTCCCGGGACGTCGTCGAGCCGGGCGGCGATCTCCGTGAGGTGGAGGGTGCCGGTGGCCGCGTACACGAAGCTGACGCCGAGGAGCGTGACGGCGGTCGCGACGACGGACGACAGGAAGAACTTCAGCGCGGCCTCGGAGGAGCGGCGGTCGCCGCGCTTGATGCCGACGAGCGCGAAGGCGGGCAGCGAGGCGACTTCCAGGGCCACGACGAGGGTGGCGAGGTCGCGGGCGGCGGGCAGCAGGGCGGCGCCGGCGGCGGAGGAGAGCAGCAGGAACCAGAACTCCCCGGCCGGGAGGCGGCGGGTGTCCCCGAGGGAGAGCAGCGCGGTGAGCAGGGCGCCGCCGAACACGAGCGCCTGGATGACCAGGGCGAAGTGGTCGGCGGTGTAGCTGCACGCCTGGCCCGCGCCCGGGGCCGTGGCGGTGAGGCAGAAGGTGGAGCGGTCGCCGTCGCGCAGGGGGACGAGCAGGGCGAGGGCGGCGACGAGTCCGGCCACGGCCCCGTGTCCGAGGTACCGCTTGCGGTCGTCGGGCACGAACAGGTCGGCGACGAGGACGGCGAGGGCGACGGCCGCGACGGTGACCGGGGGCGCGATCGCGAGCCAGTCGACGGACTGGACGAGGCTGCCGGTGCTGCCGGCCGCGGACTGGACGGCGGGTGCCGCGCCGGGGGCGCTTGCGGCTGCCACGATCACGACTTGCCTCCTGCGAGGAGCTTCTGCACGGCCGGGTCGGTGAGGCCGAGGAGGACGGCGGGCCAGAGGCCGGCGAGGACGGTGAGCGCCGCGAGGGGGGTCCACGCGGCGAATTCGTAGCGCTGCACGTCGGCGAGGGGGCGCGTGTCCTCGGCGTGGGCGCCCATGCAGACGCGGCGGACCACGACGAGGAGGTACGCGGCGGTGAGCAGGGTGCCGAACGCGGCGATGGACATGAAGGTCAGGAAGGCGGGGCGGCTGAGCCCGGCGGCCGGGTCGAAGGCGCCGAACAGGGCGAGCATCTCGCCCCAGAACCCGGCGAGGCCGGGCAGGCCGAGGGAGGCGATCGCGGCGAAGGCGAGGAGGGCGCCGAGGCGGGGGGCGCGGCCGTAGAGGGCGGCGCCGGTGGCTCCGGCGAGGGTGTCGAGGTCGGCCGTGCCGTACCGGTCCTTCACCGCTCCGACCAGGAAGAACAGCAGGCCGGTGATGAGTCCGTGGGCGATGTTGGCGAAGAGCGCGCCGTTGACGCCGGTGGGGGTCATGCTCGCGATGCCGAGGAGGACGAAGCCCATGTGGCCGACGGAGGAGTACGCGATCAGCCGTTTGAGGTCGCCCTTGGCGCCGGGCCGGGCGAGGGCCAGGCAGGCGAGCGATCCGTAGATGATCCCGGCGACCGCGAACGCGGCGAGGTAGGGCGCGAAGGTCCGCATGCCGTCGGGGGCGACCGGCAGCAGGATGCGGACGAATCCGTACGTTCCCATCTTCAGCAGGACGCCGGCGAGGAGGACGGATCCGACGGTCGGGGCGGCGGTGTGGGCGTCCGGCAGCCAGCTGTGCAGCGGCCACATCGGGGTCTTCACCGCCAGCCCGATCCCGATCGCGAGAACGGCCGTGACCTGCACGGACGAAGTCAGGCCCCGGCCGTTGTCAGTGGCGAGTGCCACCATGTCGAAGGTGCCGCTCTTCAGCCCGACGAGGAGCAGGCCCAGCAGCATGACGACGGAGCCGAGCAGGGTGTAGAGGATGAACGTCCAGGCGGCCGCCTGCCTCCTGGCACCGCCCCAGCGGGCGATGAGGAAGTACATCGGGATGAGGACCATCTCGAAGGCCAGGAAGAACAGGATCAGGTCGAGGACGGCGAAGGTGGCGAGGGTGCCGGACTCCAGGACGAGGATCAGCGCGACGAATGCCCGCGGGGAGGGGCCCTCGGGCAGCTTGAAGTAGCTGTACAGCGCGCAGAGGAAGGTCAGCAGCGCGGTCAGTACGAGAAGGGGGAGCGAGATGCCGTCGATGCCGAGGTGGATGCGGACGTCGAGCGCCGGGATCCAGCTGATGTCGGTGGTGGCCTGCATCGTGGACGGGTGGTCGTGGTCGAAGCCCGCGGCGAGCACGAGGGTGGCGAGCAGGATCGCGCCGGTCACGGTCACGCCGTGGCGCAGCACGGCCTGGTCGGGGTTGCGCCCCTTCAGTCCGGGGGGTGCGGGGAGCAGGGCGGCGACGGCACCGATGAGCGGGCCGACGACGACCAACGCCAGAAGGAACTGCATCACGGACGCACTGATATCGATCACGGCTCACGACCCGGCGTTGACGTTGGCGAGGACGACGGCGGCGACCGCCAGGACCAGCGAGCCGGCGAGCAGCGCGCTGAGGTAGGTCTGCACGTTGCCGGTCTGGGCGCGTCGGACGGCGGTGCCGAGCCAGCGGGCGCCGGTGGCGGAGCCGCGTACGTAGGTCTCGACGACTTCGCGGTCCAGGAAGCGGACGAGGCGCGCGGCGGCCTGGACGGGGCGGACGAACAGGGCGGTGCAGAGGGCGTCCAGGTGGAAGCCGGCGGCGGCGTGGCGGTGGACGGGGCCCAGGAGCAGCCGGCCGGGGTCGGCCGGGTCGGGGGCGTCGCCCGTGGGGCCGTAGGCGGCGGTGTGGCTCTCCAGGGCCTCGATCTCGACGAGGGCGGGCTCCGCCTCGGGGTGGGCGACGACCGCGCCCATGGGGGTGCGGGCGGCGAGTGCCGTGGTGTGGCGCCAGGCGCCGTAGGTGACGAGGCCGCCGGCGAGGCCGACGCCGGTGGAGAGCACGGCGGTGGTCAGGGTCGGGGTGAGGCTGTGGCCGTCGAACCAGTCGGTGATGACGCCTGCGGTCAGTCCGAAGGCCAGGGTGGGGACGGCCAGCACCCAGAGGACCGCGGTCATGGCGACGGGCTGGGCGCCGTGGTCGGGGGCCTCTGTGCCGCGCCCTCGGAAGGCGAGGAGCCAGAGGCGGGTGGCGTACGCGGCGGTGAGGAGGGCGGCCAGCAGGCCGGCGACGAGCACGGTCCAGCCGGCGGCGGCCGGGGCGACGTGGCGGTCGCCGAGGGCGGTGTGCTCGGCGGCGACGAGGACGGCTTCCTTGGAGAAGAAGCCGGCGAACGGCGGGATGGCGGCGAGCGCGAGGAGGGCGACGGTCATCGTCCAGAAGGCGTCGGGGACGCGCTTGGTCAGGCCGCCCATGCGGGACATGGCGGCCAGGGAGTTGGTGCCGGCGGCGTGGATGACGACGCCGGCGGCGAGGAAGAGGACGGCCTTGAACGCCCCGTGCGAGAGGAGGTGGAAGACGGCGGCCCCCCGGTCGCCCACGGCCAGGGCGCCGGACATGTAGCCGAGCTGGCCGATCGTGGAGTACGCGAGGACGCGCTTGATGTCGTCCTGGGCGAGGGCGGCGAGTCCGGAGCCGATCATCGTGACGGCGGCCATGACGGCGAGGACGACGAGGGCGGCGCCGGACGCGGCGAAGACGGGGAGGAGCCGGGCCACGAAGTAGATGCCGGCGGCGACCATCGTCGCCGCGTGGATCAGCGCGGAGACGGGGGTGGGGCCTGCCATGGCGTCGGGCAGCCAGATGTGCAGGGGGAACTGCGCGGACTTGCCGGCGACCCCGGCGAGCAGGAGGAGCGCGATGACGGTGGGGTGGTCGAGGCCGCCGTGGGCGACCGAGCCCAGGATGCCGGTGATCCGGAAGGTGCCGGTGTCGGCGGCGAGGGCGAACAGACCGATGAGGAAGGGGACGTCGCCGAGTTTGGTGACCAGGAAGGCCTTGAGGGAGGCGGCGCGGGCCTCGGGCGTCTCCCAGTAGTGGCCGACGAGGAAGTACGAGCAGATGCCCATGATCTCCCAGCCGACCAAGAGCACCATCAGGTCGCCCGAGTAGACGACGAGCAGCATCGCGGAGGTGAAGAGGGAGACGAGGGCCGCGTACGAGGGGTAGCGGGGGTCGTCGCGCAGATAGGCGGTGGAGTAGATCTGCACGCAGCTCGCGACGAGGGCGACCAGGACGGCTGCGAGGACGGCGAAGCCGTCGAGGTGCAGGGCGAGGTCGATGGGCACGGAGCCGGTGGGGGTGAGCTGGGTCGCGGCGTCGATGGCCCGGCCGCCGCCCTGGCGTGCCGCGACGACGACGGCGAGGACGAGGGAGACGAGCGGGGGCAGGACGGCGAGGGGCCGGACGTAACCGGGGGCGGTGCGGCCGAGCAGCAGACCGGCCGCGGCTCCCAGGAACGGGAGGAGGGGGACGAGGACGGCGAGGGTCGTGGTGGTCACGCGGTGGCCTCTGCCTTCTGTGCCGTGCCCGCGGCGGTGGCCGCGTCGTCCGTGGGGGCGCCGTCGGTGTCGTCCGAGTCGTCCGCGTCGTCGGGGAGGGCTTCGGCGGCGTCGGTCTCGGCGGTGTCGCGGAGGCGGTCGACGTCGGAGCTGCCCCGGTTGCGGTAGACGGCCAGGACGACGGCCAGTCCGATGCCGATCTCCGCCGCCGCGATGGCGATGGTGAACAGGGTGAGGGCCTGTCCGGCGTGGAGGGTGTCGCGGAGCCAGACGTCGAAGGCGACGAGGTTGAGGTTGACGGCGTTGAGCATCAGCTCGACCGACATCAGGACGAGGATCGCGTTGCGGCGGGCGAGGACGCCGTAGAGCCCGGTGCAGAAGAGGAGGGCGGCCAGGACGGCGGGATAGGCGAGGTGCATCAGCTGTTCCCCTCTCGGCTCCGGAGGTCGGCCTTCCGGACGTCGGCCTTCGGGACGTCGGCCTTCCCGGCGTTGTCCTTCCGGGCGTCGGCCTTCCCGGCCTCGCGGCTCTTGCGGGAGAGGACGACCGCTCCGACGAGGGCGGCGAGCAGGAGGACGGAGAGGGCTTCGAAGGGCAGGACCCAGTGGCGGAAGAGGAAGGAGCCGGTGACCTCGGTGGAGCCCTGGGCGGGCCCGTCCAGGTCGATCCAGGTGGTGCGGAAGGCGTCCACGACGACCCAGACGAGGGTGCCGGCCGAGGCGACGGCGACCGCGAGGGCGGCCCAGCGGTTCTCGGAGTCGGCGTCCGGGGAGCGGCCGATGGGGGCGCGGGTGAGCATCAGTCCGAAGAGGAGGAGGACGACGACGGAACCGACGTAGATCAGCACCTGCACCCAGGCGATGAACTCGGCGGTCAGCAGCAGGTACTCGACGGCCAGGCCGCCGAGCGCGACGATCAGCCAGAGGGCGGCGTGGACGAGCTGCCGGGTCGTGACGGTCACGAGGGCGGCGCCGAGGGTGGCGATGCCGACGAGGACGAAGACGATCTCGACCCCGCTCGGGGAGAGGAAGCCGGGGTGGCCGGCCGCGGTGATCACTCCTGTCCCTCCTGACCGGGTTCGGGAACAGAGTCGTCGGCAGCGGCCTCGGCGGTACGGGCGGCGGCCTCGGCGGCTTCCTGTTCGCGCTGGGCGCGGAGTTTGTCGGCCGTCTTGCGGGCGGCGGCGATCTCCTTCGGTTCCTCGGCACCTGCGTCCAGGGCGGGCGGTTCGGGGACCGTCCACATCCAGTCGCGCAGTTTGTCGCGCTCGTGGGTGAGTTCGAGGATGTCCGTCTCGGCGTACTCGAACTCGGGCGACCAGAACAGCGCGTCGAACGGGCAGACCTCGATGCAGATGCCGCAGTACATGCAGAGCGAGAAGTCGATCGCGAAGCGGTCGAGGACGTTGCGGCTGCGTTCGCGCCCGCCGGGGACGGCGGCGGGCACGGTCTCCTTGTGGGAGTCGATGTAGATGCACCAGTCGGGACACTCGCGGGCGCAGAGCATGCAGACCGTGCAGTTCTCCTCGAACAGCGCGATGACGCCCCGGGAGCGGGGCGGGAGTTCGGGCTGCACGTCGGGGTACTGGGCGGTGACGGTCTTCTTCGTCATCGTCCGCAGGGTGACGGCGAGGCCCTTGGCCAGGCCCGCGCCGGGGATGCGGGGCCGGGAGGGCGGGGGCGGTACGGCCACTAGTTGATCGCCACCTTCACGATGCCGGTGAGCGCGATCTGCGCGAGGGCGAGGGGGATGAGGACGGTCCAGGCGAGCTTCTGCAGCTGGTCCTCGCGCAGGCGCGGGTAGGTCACGCGCAGCCAGATGACGACGAAGGCGAGGATGCCGGTCTTCAGCAGGGTCCAGACCCAGCCGAGTCCGTCGGCGCCGAGCGGTCCGTGCCAGCCGCCGAGGAAGAGGACGGTGGTCAGTCCGCAGAGCACGACGATGCCGGCGTACTCGGCGAGCAGGAAGAGCGCGAAGCGCAATCCGGTGTACTCGGTGTACGCGCCGAAGATGATCTCGGAGTCGGCGACGGGCATGTCGAACGGGGGGCGCTGGAGTTCGGCGAGGCCGGCCACGAAGAAGACCAGGGCGCCGGTGATCTGCCAGGGCAGCCACCACCACTCGAAGGCGTCGAGAATGCCGGGCAGCGAGACCGTTCCGGCCGCCATCGCGACGGAGGCGGCGGCGAGGAGCATCGGCAGTTCGTACGCGAGCAGCTGGGCGGCGGTGCGGAGGCCGCCGAGCAGGGAGAACTTGTTGGCGGAGGCCCAGCCGGCCATGAGGGAGCCGAGTACGCCGACGCCCATCACGGCGAGCACGAAGAAGATGCCCGCGTCGAGGACCTGGCCGACCGCGCCCTCGCCGGGGCCGATCGGGACGGCGACGAGGACGAGGAGGTACGGGAGCAGCGCGACGGCGGGCGCGAGCTGGAAGACCCGTCGGTCGGCCTCGGCCGGGACGATGTCCTCCTTCTGCGCGAACTTCACGCCGTCCGCGACGAGCTGGGCCCAGCCGTGGAAGCCGCCGGCGTACATGGGGCCGAGGCGGCCCTGCATGTGCGCCATGACCTTGTGTTCGGTCTGCCCGACGACGAGCGGCAGGACCATGAACACCGCGAACACGATGACGAGGCGGAGGGCGACGTCCAGTACGTCGTTCACTCGGGGTCGCCTCCGGGGTCGGGGGTTCGGGGGGTCGGGGGGGTGTCCGCGTCCGGGGTATCCGTGTCCGGTGCGGAGTCGGGGGCCGGGGTGGAGTCGGGGGCCGGTGCGGATTCAGGGGCCGGGGTGGCTTGGGAGGCCGGTGCGGCCTCGGGGGCCGGCGGGGCCTCGGGGGCCCGTGCGGCGGGCGTGTCCGGGGTGTCGCTGCGCTGGGCTTCTCCCCTACCCGCCCCTTCCCGAACCGGAGGCTCCGCCCCCGGACCCCCGCTCCTCAAACGCCGGAGGGGCTGAGAAGGTCCGGACGGCTCGTCGAACGCGGGGCGGGCATCGTGCCACGGCGCGTCCGCGCCGGGCGGAACGGGCCGGGCAGTGCGCCGAGCGGCGCCCGCCGGCTTCCCGGACCCCGCGACCGCATCCGTCGCCGTGCCGTTCTCCGTAACCGCGTCGGCCCTCGTCCCGCCCCCCGCGACCGCGTCCGCCGGCGTCCCGGACCCCGGGACCGCGTCCGTCGGCCTGGTGGCCTCCGGGGGTGTGCCTGTCGGCGCTTCGGCCCCCGTCGCCGTGCCGGGCGTGGTGTCCCCGGTCTCCGGCTGCTGGCTGGCCGAGCCCTGCGAGGCGCTGCGGTTGCGGCGCGGGCGGGGGGCCGGGGCCTCGGCGGGGGCGGTGTCGGGCGCGGCCGGGGTGGCGTCGGCCGTGGTGCGGGTGCGGCGCGGCGGGCGGTCGCCCGGGGCGGTGCGCGCGGCGCGGGCGGGGCGGGCCGGGGCGGGCGGAAGCTGGCCCTTCAGGGGGCCCCATTCGTTCGGGTCGGGCACGCCGGGGGGCAGCATCGTGCGGCGCTTGGGCCCGCCGTGCTCGGACTCGCCGGGCTCCTTGGCGCCCGGCCACGCCTTGGCCACGCGGGCGGCCAGGACGAAGTCCTTGCGCAGGGGGTGGCCCTCGAACCCCTCGGGGAGCAGCAGCGGGACGAGGTGCGGGTGGCCCTCGAAGCCGATGCCGAACATCTCGTGGGTCTCGCGTTCGTGCCAGGCGGCGCCCGCGTACACACCGGTCGCCGTCGGCAGGACGGCGGCCTCGTGCGGCACGGTCGTGCGCAGCAGCAGCCGGCGTACGCCGGTGCCCTCGCCCGGCAGCGCCGCGACATGGGCGCAGACGCGGAAGCCGGTGCCCGGTTCGTCCACGGCGCTCAGCCAGTCGAAGTAGGTGCAGCCGAGGGTGTCGCGGGCGGTCTCCAGAGCGGAGGTCCAGGAGGCGGACGGGACGTCGACGGTCAGCAGTTCGTAGGCCCGCTCGGCGGTCGCGCCCTCGCCGAAGATCTCCCCGGCCGCGTCGGGCAGCCTTCCGTACACCTCTGCCGGGGCGGCGGGAGTCGTCACGGGGTCTCCTCCTCGGCCGGGGCGGGCGGCGGAGTGACCAGGCCGCTGCGGAGGGCCGCGGTGGACGGGCCGGCGGCGGGCCGTCCGTAGCGCTCGCCCAGGGACTCGCGGGCGATCTTCTCCTGGAGCTTGAGGATGCCCTGGAGGAGCGCCTCGGGGCGGGGCGGGCAGCCGGGGACGTAGACGTCGACGGGGATGATCTGGTCGACGCCCTTGGTCACGGAGTACGAGTCCCAGTACGGGCCGCCGCAGTTGGAGCAGGCGCCGAAGGAGACGACGTACTTGGGCTCGGGCATCTGCTCGTAGAGGCGCTTCACGGCAGGGGCCATCTTGTCCGTCACCGTGCCGGAGACGATCATGAGGTCGGCCTGGCGGGGGCCCGGCGCGAAGGGGATCACACCGAGGCGGATGAAGTCGTGGCGCGCCATGGAGGCGGCGATGAACTCGATGGCGCAGCAGGCGAGTCCGAAGTTGAAGACCCAGAGGCTGTAGCGGCGGCCCCAGTTGAGGACGACCTTCATCGGCTCGGGGGCGAGCCGGGACAGGACGCCGAGGCGCTTGGGTTCCGGCAGGAACGTCGGTACGGCGGCGGGTTCGTCCCCCGCCCCGGTGGACGACGGGCTCGTCACGTCCATTCGAGGACGCCCTTCTTCCATGCGTAGAGCAGTCCCACGGCCAGGAAACCGAGGAAGATGAACATTTCGACGAGCGTCGTCGCGCCGTAGCCGGGCGCGGCGAAGACGGTCGCCCAGGGGAACAGGAAGATCGAGTCGACCGCGAAGACCACGTACAGGAAGGCGTAGACGTAGTAGCGGACCTGGGTGTGCGCCCAGCCGTCCCCCACGGGGTCCACGCCGCATTCGTACGTCAGGAACTTCTCGCGCGTCGGCACCACGGGCCGCAGCAGCCGGCCGGCCGCGAAGGCGACGGCGACGAAGAGCACGCCGATCACGGCGAGCAGTCCGACCACCGAGTAGCCGCGGAAGTAGTCCGAGGCGAGAACGGCCGATCCCGGCACGTCCGTCACGTCCGCCCCCTCGTTCCCTCAAACCTGTTCGACGATCTGTACGCACGGGAGTCTAGGCCCTGTAAAGGGACGGTAAGCAGTTGCGTCGGGCAACTGGTGGGGTTATCCCCACTTCGCCCCCACCCACGAACCCCATGGCGCCGGGGGGCCCGGCCCGGCAGGCTGGACGCATGACCATGAGCCCCCAGGTGCCCGTCCCCGACGGGCCGCCGCCCGCCCGCTTCGCGTTCGACCGGTGGACGTGGAAGGAGATCGCGCATCTCCTCTCCAACCTTCCGATGGCGATCGCGGGTTTCGTCTACACGATGCTGATGATCAGCATCGGTGCCGGGCTCGCGGTCACCGTGGTCGGTCTGCCGCTGCTCGCGCTCGGCCTGCAGGGCGCCCGGCTGCTGGGACGCGCCGAGCGCGCGCGGGCGCGGGGGCTGCTCGGGGTGCGGGTGGAGGAACCGAGCGCGCTCTCCCGGGCCCGGCACGACCAGGGCTTCTTCGCTTGGCTGTGGTCGAGCCTGATGGACCCGGTGGGCTGGCGCGCGGCGCTGTACTCGTTCATACGGCTGCCGTGGGGCGTGGTGACGTTCGCGGTGACGCTGGTGGGGCTGTTCGTCCTGTGGCCGGTGCTCCCGTTCGTCGCGCGGTTCCTCGCCAACGCCGACCGGGCGATGGTGCGCGGGCTGCTCTCGCCCTCGGACGATCTGGAGCGCCGGATCGCGGAGCTGGAGTCGGACCGGGGGGTCGTGGTCGACACGGCCGCCGCCGACCTGCGCCGGATCGAACGCGATCTGCACGACGGCGCCCAGGCCCGCCTGGTCGCCCTCGCCATGGACCTCGGCCTCGCCAAGGAAAAGCTGGCCGACGACCCCGAGGCCGCCGCACGCATGGTCGACGAGGCCCACGGCGAGGTGAAGGTCGCCCTCCAGGAGCTGCGCGACCTCGCCCGCGGCATCCACCCCGCCGTCCTCACCGACCGCGGACTCGACGCCGCGCTGTCGGCCATCGCCTCCCGCTGCACGGTCCCCGTGACGGTGAACGTCGATCTGCCCGGCCGGCCCGCGGCGGCGATCGAGGGCATCGCGTACTTCACGGTCTCCGAACTCCTCCAGAACGTCTCCAAACACTCCCGCGCCACCCGCGCCACCGTCGAGGTCTGGCGCGCCAAGGACCGTCTGCTGCTCCAGGTCACCGACGACGGGCGCGGCGGTGCGTCGCTGGAGGGCGGTACGGGGATGGCGGGCCTCGCGGAACGGCTGGGCGCCGTGGACGGGCTCTTCGTCCTCGAATCTCCGGCGGGCGGGCCGACCACGGTCACCGCCGAGCTGCCCTGGCGCGGCCGGGAGAGCGAGCGCGACGCCGCCTCCGGGCGTACCGCCCGCGCCTGAGACGGGCGCACCGCCGGGCCCGAAACGGGCCGACCGCCCCCACGGCCCGAAACGGGCCGACCGCTCCCACCTGCACGACCCTCCCTCCCCCGACGCTCTTCCCGGGGTAGGGAAAACCCCCGGTCGAAGAGGGATACGGCCCTCATGGTGGGCGCGTCCCTCCCCCGGCACTCTGGAACACGACGGAAACGGCCGCCCCGGCGGACTCGGCAGAAACGGACGGAACCCCATGGCCACGGCATACGGACCGGACACGCGGGCCCCCCAGCGGCCGGACACCGGGTACGGACGGGACCGGGACACGCGGCGGCACGTGCTGCCGCCGCTGCTGCGGGCGCCCTTCGAGGGCCGGACCTGGCGGGAGTTCGGCTATCTGCTGCTGAGCCTGCCGATCAGCATCGTGATGTTCGCCTTCGCCGTCTCGATGGTCTCGCTGAGCGCCGGTCTGATCATCACCTTCATCGGTATCCCGCTGCTGGCGGCCGGTCTGGCCATGTGCCGGGGGTTCGGCGCGGTGGAGCGGGCGCGGGCGCGCGGCCTGCTGCGGCTGGAGGTGGCCGATCCCGCGCCGGTGCGCGGCCGGGCCGGCGGTCTGATGTCCTGGGTCGGCGCGGTCCTGAAGAGCGGGGTGTCCTGGCGCCACCTGCTCTACACGCTGCTCCACCTGCCCTGGGCGGTCTTCGGCTTCGGTGTCTCGGTGGCCCTGTGGACGCAGGGCTGGGGCGCCCTGACGTATCCGCTGTGGCACTGGGTCTTCCCGGCCTACGCGGGGACGGACGGCATCCAGCTGTACGGGGACAGCACGCACCAGATCTATCTGGACTCGCCTTTCGAGCTGGCCGTGACCAGCGCCGCCGGACTGCTGCTCGTGCTGATCACGCCGTGGGTGATCCGGGGGCTGGTCTCGGTGGACCGGCTGATGGTGAGCGGGCTGCTCGGCCCGTCCCGGCTGGCCTCGCGCGTCTCGGAGCTGGAGTCGGACCGGGGGGTCGTGGTCGACACGGCCGCCGCCGACCTGCGCCGGATCGAACGCGATCTGCACGACGGCGCCCAGGCCCGCCTGGTCGCCCTCGCCATGGACCTCGGCCTCGCCAAGGAGAAACTGGCCGACGACCCCGAGGCCGCCGCACGCATGGTCGACGAGGCCCACGGCGAGGTGAAGGTCGCCCTCCAGGAACTGCGCGACCTCGCCCGCGGCATCCACCCCGCCGTCCTCACCGACCGCGGACTCGACGCCGCCCTCTCCGCGGTGGCGTCCCGCTGCACGGTGCCCGTCACCGTGGACGTGGATCTGTCGTCCCGTCCGGCGCAGGCCATCGAGGGCATCGCCTACTTCACGGTCTCCGAACTCCTCCAGAACGTCTCCAAGCACTCCCGCGCCACCCGCGCCACCGTCGAGGTCTGGCGCAGCGAGGACCGGCTGCTGCTCCAGGTCGATGACAACGGGCGCGGCGGCGCCGACGTGGCCTCGGGCAGCGGGCTGGCGGGGCTGGCCGAGCGGCTGGACGCGGTGGACGGCGTCCTCGTGGTCGACTCCCCCGCCGGCGGACCCACCAGGATCACCGCCGAACTCCCGTGGCGCGGCTGACCGCACCCGTCTCCCGGCCCGGCCGTGCCACGGCCGGGCCGTCGCGTGTCTGGGATGCTGGGGCGAGGAGGCACAACGGGTGCAACAGCGAGCAGTGGGGGATTCAGCGTCGTGGTGGAGGACAGGGTGCGCGTGGTCATCGCCGAGGATTCGGTACTGCTCCGGGAAGGGCTCACCCGGCTGCTGACCGATCTGGGGCACGAGGTGGTCGCGGGCGTCGGTGACGCCGAGGCGCTGATCAGGAAGATCGGTGAGCTGGCCGGGCAGGACGCGCTGCCCGACGTGGTGGTCGCCGACGTGCGGATGCCGCCCACGCACACGGACGAGGGCGTCCGCGCGGCCGTGCTGCTCCGTAAGGAGTATCCGGGAATCGGGGTGCTGGTCCTTTCGCAGTACGTGGAGGAGCAGTACGCCACCGAGCTGCTGGCCGGGTCCAGCCGGGGGGTCGGCTATCTGCTGAAGGACCGGGTGGCGGAGGTCCGCGAGTTCGTGGACGCGGTGGTCCGGGTGGCGCGGGGCGGTACGGCCCTGGACCCGGAGGTGGTGGCGCAGCTGCTGGGCCGCAGCCGCAAGCAGGACGTGCTGGCCGGGCTGACGCCGCGCGAGCGCGAGGTGCTGGGGCTGATGGCGGAGGGGCGGACCAACTCGGCCGTGGCCAAGCAGCTGGTGGTCAGCGACGGTGCGGTGGAGAAGCACGTCAGCAACATCTTCCTGAAGCTGGGGCTCTCGCCCAGCGAGGGCGACCACCGCCGGGTGCTGGCCGTGCTGACGTATCTGAACTCCTGACGCGCCCGGCCCGCCCGGCTCGCCCGTCGCTCCCGGGCGTCCGGTCGGGGTGAACCCCGGGCGCCCGGCACCGCCATCTGACACCCTGTCAGGTAGTAGGCCGACAGGCCCTGCTTCCCGGTGTCTCTTTCGAGGCTCCGGCGGGAAACAGGATGGGGGGTGAATCATGGCGGAACAGCGCCGAGAATCGTCTCAAAATGCCGTCCACCATGTGATCGGCCAGAGGAAGGCGACCCTTACAGACGTAGGGTGGTGCTCGGGACTTCCGGTCGGCCGGACGGTCCCGAGCCGCCGCGCCGAGGGAGGTCCAGTAAGTGACCAGCCAGGTCAGTAGCCCAGCCGAACAGGCCGACGAGGCCAGTGAGGCGCTCGTAGGGGGACAGCGTGCCCCCCAGTCCGCAGCCGAGGGGACGGGCGGGAAGGAAGTCCGCCGCCTGGACCGGGTGATCATCCGCTTCGCGGGTGACTCCGGTGACGGCATGCAGCTCACCGGTGACCGGTTCACCTCGGAGACCGCGTCCTTCGGGAACGACCTCTCCACGCTGCCGAACTTCCCCGCCGAGATCCGCGCCCCCGCGGGCACCCTGCCGGGTGTCTCCTCGTTCCAGCTGCACTTCGCCGATCACGACATCCTGACCCCGGGCGACGCGCCGAACGTGCTGGTCGCGATGAATCCGGCGGCCCTGAAGGCCAATATCGCCGATGTGCCGCGCGGCGCCGAAATCATCGTCAACACCGATGAGTTCACCAAGCGGCCGATGGCGAAGGTGGGCTACGAGACCAGCCCCCTGGAGGACGGCTCGCTGGAGGCGTACAACGTCCACCCGGTGCCGCTGACCACGCTCACCATCGAGGCGCTGAAGGAGTTCGGGCTCTCCCGCAAGGAGGCCGAGCGCTCCAAGAACATGTTCGCGCTCGGGCTGCTGTCGTGGATGTACCACCGGCCGACGGAGGGCACCGAGTCCTTCCTGCGGGCCAAGTTCGCCAAGAAGCCGCAGATCGCCGAGGCGAACGTGGCGGCCTTCCGGGCCGGCTGGAACTTCGGCGAGACCACCGAGGACTTCGCGGTCAGCTACGAGGTCGCCCCGGCCTCGCAGGCGTTCCCCACCGGGACGTACCGCAACATCTCCGGGAACCTCGCCCTGTCCTACGGGCTGATCGCCGCGGGCCGCCAGGCGGACCTGCCGCTCTACCTCGGCTCGTACCCGATCACCCCGGCCTCGGACATCCTGCACGAGCTGAGCCGGCACAAGAACTTCGGCGTACGGACCTTCCAGGCCGAGGACGAGATCGCGGGCATCGGCGCCGCGCTGGGCGCCGCCTTCGGCGGGGCGCTCGCGGTGACGACGACCTCCGGCCCCGGGGTGGCCCTGAAGTCCGAGACCATCGGTCTCGCGGTCTCCCTGGAACTGCCGCTGCTCATCGTCGACATCCAGCGCGGCGGCCCCTCCACCGGACTGCCCACCAAGACCGAGCAGGCCGACCTGCTCCAGGCGATGTACGGGCGCAACGGCGAGGCCCCGGTGCCGATCGTGGCGCCGAGGACCCCCGCCGACTGCTTCGACGCGGCGCTCGACGCCGCCCGTATCGCGCTGACCTACCGCACCCCGGTCTTCCTGCTCTCCGACGGCTATCTGGCCAACGGATCGGAGCCGTGGCGCATCCCGGAGACCGACCAGCTGCCGGACCTGCGCGTCCAGTTCGCGGGCGGCCCGAACCACGAGCTGGCCGACGGCACCGAGGTCTTCTGGCCGTACAAGCGCGACCCGCAGACCCTGGCCCGCCCCTGGGCCGTCCCCGGCACCCCCGGTCTCGAACACCGCATCGGCGGCATCGAGAAGCAGGACGGCACCGGGAACATCTCGTACGACCCGGCCAACCACGACTTCATGGTCCGCACCCGCCAGGCCAAGGTGGACGGCATCGAGGTCCCGGACGTGGAGGTCGACGACCCGGCGGGGGCGAAGACCCTGGTCCTGGGCTGGGGCTCGACGTACGGCCCGATCACGGCGGCCGTGCGCCGGTTGCGCGCCGCCGGACGCCCCATCGCGCAGGCCCATCTGCGCCATCTCAACCCGTTCCCGAGGAATCTGGGCGAGGTGCTGAAGCGTTACGACAAGGTGGTCGTGCCCGAGATGAACCTCGGGCAGCTGGCCATGCTCATCCGGGCCAAGTACCTGGTGGACGCGCACAGTTACAACCAGGTCAACGGCATGCCGTTCAAGGCCGAGCAGCTTGCGACGGCCCTCCAGGAGGCCATCGATGGCTGAGACCAACGAACTGCTCCAGCTGGTGCCCAAGGCCGAGGCGAAGCAGTCCATGAAGGACTTCAAGTCCGACCAGGAAGTCCGCTGGTGCCCCGGCTGCGGCGACTACGCGGTGCTCGCCGCCGTCCAGGGCTTCATGCCCGATCTGGGACTGGCGAAGGAGAACATCGTCTTCGTCTCCGGCATCGGCTGCTCCTCCCGCTTCCCGTACTACATGAACACCTACGGGATGCACTCCATCCACGGCCGCGCCCCGGCCATCGCCACCGGGCTCGCCTCCTCGCGGCGGGACCTGAGCGTCTGGGTGGTCACCGGTGACGGCGACGCGCTGTCGATCGGCGGCAACCACCTGATCCACGCGCTGCGCCGCAATGTGAACCTGAAGATCCTGCTGTTCAACAACCGGATCTACGGGCTGACCAAGGGGCAGTACTCCCCGACCTCCGAGGTCGGCAAGATCACCAAGTCGACGCCCATGGGGTCGCTCGACGCCCCGTTCAACCCGGTGTCCCTGGCCATCGGCGCGGAGGCGTCGTTCGTGGCGCGCACGGTCGACTCCGACCGCAAGCACCTCACGAGCGTGCTCCGGGCGGCGGCCGACCACCCCGGCACGGCGCTGGTCGAGATCTACCAGAACTGCAACATCTTCAACGACGGCGCGTTCGAGGTCCTGAAGGACAAGGATCAGGCGCAGGAGGCGGTGATCCGGCTGGAGCACGGGCAGCCGATCGTCTTCGGCGCGGACGGGTCGAAGGGCGTCGTCCGGGACTCGCTGACGGGTGATCTGAAGGTGGTCGAGGTCACCGAGGAGAACAAGTCCCAGATCCTCGTCCACGACGCGCACGCCCCGAGCCCGACCACGGCGTTCGCCCTGTCCCGGCTCGCCGACCCGGACACGCTGCACCACACCCCGATCGGGGTGCTGCGCGACGTGGAACGACCGGTGTACGACACGCTGATGGCCGATCAGCTGGACGCGGCCGTCGAGCAGAAGGGCAAGGGCGACCTCGCCGCCCTGCTCGCGGGCAACGACACCTGGACGGTCGTGGGCTAGGCCCGGTCCGCACGGCGTACGAAGCGTCGGCCGCACCCGTGCACCGCGGGGGCGGCCGGCGCTTTCGCGTACCCGCGTACCCCTCAGTCCGCGCGGTCGTCGTACGCCCCCTCAGTCCGCGCGGTCGTCGTACGCCGCGCGCGCCGCGTCCACCGCGTCCAGGCTCCGTTCCGCCCAGCGGGCCAGGGCCCAGACCTGCCCGGCGGCCTCGCGGCCCAGCGGGGTGAGCGCGTAGTCCACGCGGGGCGGGATCACCGGCTTGGCGTCGCGGCGCACGAAGCCGTCGCGCTCCAGGGTCCGGAGCGTCTGGGTGAGCATCTTCTCGCTGACGCCGCCGACCTCGCGGCGCAGTTCGCCGAACCGGTACGACCGGTCGAGCAGGGCGGCGAGCACGAGGACGCCCCAGCGGCTGGTGACGTGTTCGAGGACGACCCGGGACGGACACAGCGGCTCGCGCACGTCCGGGCGGCCTCCCGGGAGATCCGCCCTGCCGACGTCCACCTTGCTTACGCTCATACCAGTACCTTACTTCAAAGTGGGTACTTTCGATTAGTTAGTGCAGCTCGTAGGGTGAGTGCCGGAACGCCCGAAAAGGACATACGCAAGGAGCCCCCCATGAGCATCGTCGTCACCGGAGCCACCGGAGCGCTCGGCCGCCTGGTCGTCGAGCAGTTGCTGACCACCGTCCCGGCGGACGGGATCGCCGCCGTGGTCCGAGACAAGGAGAAGGCGGCCGGTCTCGCGGCGCGCGGGGTGGAGCTGCGGATCGCCGACTACGAGGACCCGGCGTCGCTGGCCGGGGCCTTCCGCGCCGGCGACCGGGTGCTGCTGATCTCCGGCAGCGAGGTCGGCCGCCGCGTCCCGCAGCACACGGCGGTGATCGAGGCGGCGAAGGCGGCGGGCGTGGCGCAGCTGGCGTACACCGGCATCCTGGGCGGCCCGGACGCGGACTTCGTGCTCGCCGACGAGCACAAGGTGACCGAGCGGCTGATCCTGGACTCCGGCCTGCCGTACACCTTCCTGCGCAACGGCTGGTACACGGAGAACTACACGGCCAACCTGGCGCCGGTCCTGGCGCACGGCGCGGTGGTGGGCAACGCGGGCGACGGCAGGATCGCCTCGGCGACCCGCGCCGACTACGCCGCCGCCGCGGCGGCGGTGCTGACCGGCGAGGGCCACCTCAACAAGGCGTACGAGCTGAGCGGCGACACGGCCTGGTCGCTCGCGGAGTACGCGGCCGAGGTCGCGCGTGCCTCGGGCAAGGAGATCGTCCACAAGGACGTGCCGGGCGCGGTGCACCAGGAGATCCTGACCGGAGCCGGGGTCCCCGAGGGCTTCGCGGCGATCCTGGTCGACGTGGACGAGGCGATCCGGCGCGGCCGGCTGGCCGGGACGAACGGGGACCTGGCCCGGCTGATCGGCCGCCCGACGACGCCGATGGCCGAGACGGTCGCCGCCGCGGTCGCCGCACTGTAGGACCGTCCCGCCCCCTGCGGACCCACGCGCTCCGATGTCATGACCGTCTGGCGATACGGCAATGACACCGGACCCCGGGCGGCGCTACCGTCGTCCGGTCGGCGGCGGCGCCGGCGGTCATCGCCAGGAGGGGCCCGTGAAGGGGAAGAACGAGCAGCGGGCCGGACTCCTGTCCGGCTTCGCGGCGTACGGCATCTGGGGGGTCGTCCCGCTGTTCTGGCCGCTGCTGAAGCCGGCCGGCTCGGTGGAGATCCTGGCCCACCGGATGGTGTGGTCGCTGGCGGTGGTCGGGGTCGCGCTGCTGGCCCTGCGCCGCTGGGCGTGGATCGGCGCGCTGCTGCGACAGCCCCGGAAGCTGGGCCTGCTGACGGTCGCCGCGGCGACGATCACGGTGAACTGGGGCCTGTACATCTGGTCGGTGAACAACGGCCATGTCGTGGAGGCCTCGCTCGGCTACTTCATCAACCCGCTGGTCACCATCGCCATGGGGGTGCTGCTGCTCGGCGAGCGGCTGCGCCCGGTGCAGTGGGTGGCCGTCGGGACGGGCGCGGCGGCGGTGCTCGTGCTGGCGATCGGCTACGGGCGGCCGCCGTGGATCTCGCTGGCGCTGGCGTTCTCGTTCGCCACGTACGGGCTGATCAAGAAGAAGGTCGACATGGGCGGCCTGGAGTCGCTCACCGCGGAGACCGCGGTGCTGTTCGTGCCGGCGCTCGGCTATCTGCTGTGGCTGGGCGCGCGGGGCGAGTCCTCCTTCGCCGCCGAGGGGGTCGGCCACGCGGTGCTGCTCGCCGCGACGGGGCTGGTGACGGCGGTTCCGCTGATCCTGTTCGGGGCGGCGGCGATCCGCGTCCCGCTCTCCACGCTGGGCCTGCTCCAGTATCTGGCGCCGGTCTTCCAGTTCGGTCTGGGGATTCTGTACTTCCACGAGGAGATGCCTCCGGAGCGCTGGGCCGGGTTCGGTCTGGTGTGGGTGGCCCTGGCCCTGCTGACCTGGGACGCGCTGCGGACCTCGCGGCGCACGCGGGCACGGGCCGAGGCGGCGCGGGCGGAGGCTGCGCAGACGGAGGCGGCCCGGCTTCCGGACCCGGCGGCGCCCGCGCGCCCGGCCACCGCCGAACAGCCCCAATAAAAGATTACTCGGTTGCTTTTTTAACTCGGTTACGGTGTGATGGTGCCTCACGGACCACCGACCGAGGAGTACGCATGCCTCCGCGCACGACGCCCGTCCTGATCGTCGGCTCGGGACCGACCGGACTGACCCTGGCCATCGATCTCGCCCGTCGCGGGATCGCGCCGCTGATCATCGACAAGAGCCCGGCGCACCCCCGCAGTTCCCGGGCCAAGGGCCCCAATCCGCGCTCCCTGGAGGTGCTGGAGGACCTCGGGGTCGTCGACGCGGTGCTGGCGGCGGGCGCGGAGCCGCCGCCGATGCGCAAGTACCGGGGCGGCGTCCCGATCGCCGACGCGGACCCCTTCGCGGACGCGCGTCCGACCCCCGACTCGCCGTACCAGCGGCCCCGGATGCTCGCCCAGTGGCAGGTGGAGGAGATCCTCCGCGACCGCCTCGCGGAGTTCGGCGTACGGGTCGCGCTGGGTACCGAGCTCGTCGGGCTGACCGAGGGCGAGGACTCCGTCACGGCCGCGTTCGCGGACGGCGCGGCGGTGGAGGCGCGGTACGTGGTGGGCTGCGACGGCGGCCACAGCACCGTACGTACGCTGCTGGGCGTCCCGTTCGAGGGGAAGACCGACGAGACGCAGCGGATGGTCTGCGGCGACGTCGAGGTGGAGGGGCTGGACCGGGGCTTCTGGCACCAGTGGTTCGACGAGGACGGGGCGGTGATGCTCTGCCCCATCCCCGGCACCCGGGCGGGCTGGTGGTTCCAGGCCGGTCCGGAGACCGACGCCTCGGGCGCGCCCGTCCCGCCGTCGGCCGAGAGCTTCCGCCGCCTGTTCGCCAAGCACGCCCGGCTGCCCGGCGAGCGGCTGACCCGGGCCGAACTCCTGTCGACGTACCGGGTCAACGAACGCCTGGCCCGGCGCTACCGGGTGGGCCGGGTCCTCCTGGCCGGGGACGCCGCCCACGTCCACTCCATCGCGGGCGGCCTCGGCATGAACACCGGCATCCAGGACGCGTACAACCTGGGCTGGAAGCTCGCCCGGGTCGTCACCGGACGGTCGGGGCCGGCGCTGCTCGACACCTACGAGGAGGAGCGGCTGCCCGTCGCCGCCGATGTGCTCGACATCAGCGCGGAGCGGCTGAAGGCCACCCTGGAGGCCATCCGGCGGCCCGGCGGCGGCCTGGACAGCGCGATCGGCCCGCGGACGAACGGACTGGGCCACGGCTACCGGTGGAGCTCGCTGGCCGCCTCCCCCCTCACCACGCCCCGGCTCCGCGCGGGCGACCGCGCCCCGGACGCGCCCTGCGCCGACGCGGCGACCGGCGGGCCCCGCCGCCTCTTCGAGACCTTCGCCGGACCGCACTTCACCCTCCTCGGCTTCGGCCCGCGCACGGCACCGGCCCTGCGCGAGGCGGCCTCGGACCATCCGGACGAACTGCGGGCGTACGGGATCGGCGCGGGCGCGCCGCACGACCTGGCCGACGACGGCGGGCACGCCCGCGCGGCGTACGGCCTGGAACCGGACGCACAGGCGCTGGTCCTGGTCCGCCCGGACAACCATGTGGCGCTGATCGCGCCGGCCTCGGACCACGCGGCGGTGGCGGACTATCTGCGCGGCACGGTGGCGGGCACCGGAGGCCGGTCGCGGCGTATCTCCGCGACATGAAGTGATCATCGCCGGAATGCCTCATTCCGGGACAGAATGACGATCATGACTCTTGACTGGAAAGTCGTCATCGACGCCGCCGACCCGCACGCCCAGGCCGGCTTCTGGGCCGCGGCCCTGGGCTACGCGATCGAGGACAACAGCCCCCTGATCGACCAGTTGCTCAGCGCGGGAGCCGTTCCCGAGGCGCTCACGACGACCGCGCACGGCCGCCGCGCCTGGCGCGATCTGGCCGCCGTACGGCATCCGGACGACCCGTACGACGAGCGGAGCGGCACCGGCCACGGCCGCCGCCTCCTCTTCCAGCGCGTCCCCGAGCCCAAGACCGTCAAGAACCGCCTCCACCTCGACCTCCACGCGGGCCCCGACCGCCGCGCCGACGAGATCGCCCGTCTGGAGGCCCTCGGCGCCAAGGTCCTCAACGCGGTCGACCAGCCGGGCGGCCGGTGGACGGTCCTGGCCGACCCGGAGGGCAACGAGTTCTGCGTGCAGTAGGCGCGTGATGGGGGCGGGGCGGCTTCGTCACGGCTCGGGGGCGGTGAGGTAGCGCTGGATCGTGGGCCCGACCCAGTCCACGATCTCCTCGGGCCGCAGCGCGACGGTCGCGGGGAACCGCAGGACGTAGCGCGTCAGCGCGATGCCCAGCACGGCCGAGGCGCAGAGCGCCGCGCGGGCCGGGGCCTGGTCCGGGTCGGGGCCGACCCGGCGGGCGAGCGGGATCAGCTGGTCGCGGAGCACGCTCTGCGTGCGTTCGGCGGCGGCAGGGTCGGTGGCGCCGACCCGCAGTAGCGCGGTGAGTTCGTCGTTGTGCTCCCACAGGGAGAGGAAGTGGCGCACCAGGGTGCGGCCGGTCTCCTCCCGCGACTCGACGGCCAGGTCCGGCAGCCCGGGGTCGATGGCGACGGCCTCCGCGAACAGCCCCGCCTTGTTGCCGTAGTAGCGCATCACCATCGACGGGTCGATCCGCGCGTCCCGCGCGATGGCCCGGATGGTCGCCTTCTCGTAGCCGTCCGCCGCGAACCGTTCGCGGGCCGCGGCGAGGATCGCGGCGCGGGTGGCGTCGGAACGCCGGGCGGCCTGCTGATTCTCCGTGGTGCCGGTCATACCAACAAACGTAGGCCAACACGTGTTGACAGTCCAGGGCCCCCGGCCCTACGTTTGCCCACAGCCGTTGGCCAACGCGTGTTGGCCCACACTCGTTGGCATCGAGTGACCGGTGACCGCCCGACGGAAGGGAAGTACCGAGCATGGCCGAGTTGCGGAACCTGGATCCGAGTACGCCGCTGTTCGCGCAGTTCACGGAGGAGACCGGGCGCGTCGTCCTGGCCAACACGTTCGTCGTCCCGAGGGAGCGGGACGAGGAGTTCCTGGTGCTGTTCCGGAGGCAGGCGGCATTCATGAGCGCCCAGCCGGGGTTCGTCTCCCTACGGATGCACCGGGGCACGGCGGACAGCCGGCTGCTGATGAACGTCGCGGTCTGGGAGTCGACCGAGGCGCTCGCCACGGCCTTCGGCAGGCCGGAGTTCCAGCGGATGGCCGCGGAGTCGCCAGCCGAGGTCGTGTCGTATCCGCACCTCTACGAGGAGATCGACCTGTGACGGCCCCTCGGGCGACCCCGCCTCTCGTCTCCCCGCCCTCCGCCGCACACCGAAGGAGCGACACCGTGTCGCCGAAGAACGTCAACACCGCCCTGACCACGGTCTGCGTCCTGTTCGTCCTCTGGCTCGGGCTGTCCTTCATCCTGTCGCCCGAGGCGTCCACCCACGGGGTCGGACTGCCGACGTGGTCCGACGGCAACGGCGACGGCTTCCTCGTCATGAAGGGCACCCGCGAGTTCGCGATGGGCCTGGTCCTCGGCGTCCTCCTCCTGACCGGCCACCGCCGCGCGCTGGGCTGGGTGCTGCTGATGGAGGCCGTCGCCCCGTTCGGCGACATGATCAACGTCCTGGCCCACCACGGGCCGGCCTCGGCCGCGTTCGGCATCCACGGCCTGACCGCGGCGGTGATCGCGGTCACCGGTCTGCTGATACTCCGCGAGACGGGCGGGAGCCGTCCGGCTGCCACCACGGCCCGGCGCTGACACCGCCCGCGTCGGCCCGTTGCCGGAGGAGACCCAGCCGATGCCGGCCGCGTTGAACGTGCGTGGCGGCCTGGGCCGCGCGAGGTCAGCGGGACGACGGGACGGGAGGTCGGCGGGGCACGGCACGGAGGCACGGCGCCGCGCCCGGCCGCATCGCCCCCTCCCTCAGCCTCCGGTCATCCGCCGCACCGCCTCGATCACCTTCCCCGCCCCGTCCTCGGTCGCCAGGTGACGCGCCGCGTCGCCGGCGGACCGGGTGAAGGACTGGCGCTTCACGGCCAGGCCGAGGGCGGCGGCGAGGCGTTCGGCGTCGAGGGAGCGGAAGGGGATGGGGTCGGTGGCCGCACCGAGCGCGGTGAGCCGGGACGCCCAGAAGGGCTGGTCGGCGGTGACGGGTACGGGTATCGAGGGCACCCCGGCCCGCAGGGCGGCGGCGGTGGTTCCGGCGCCCGCGTGGTGGACGACGGCGGCGAGGCGGGGGAAGAGGAGGGCGTGCGGGAGGTCTCCGACGGTGAGGACGGTGTCGTCGCCGTGGGCGGTGAGCCCGGCGACGCCGGACTGGAGGATGCCGCGCAGTCCGGCGCGGCGCAGGGCCTGGACGGCGAGCGCGCCGAGCCGTTCGCCCTCGCCGGACGCCATGCTGCCGAAGCCGATGAGGACGGGGCGGGGCCCGGCGGCGAGGAAGTCCTCCACCTCGGCGGGGAGTTTCGCGTCCGGGTCGTGGTGCGGCCACCAGGAACCCACGACCTCCAGACCGGCCCGCCAGTCGGCGGGCCGGGGCACCAGCGCCGTACTGAATCCGTACAGCACGGGCCACTGGGCCGCCTCCTGCCGGCGCCGCGTCGCGGGGGCGGAGAGCAGGGGGAGGCCGAGGCGCCGGCGCAGTGCGGTGACCGCGTCGCCGTAGAGCCGGTCGGTCATACGGAGGGCGAAGCGGCCCGCCGCGCGGTTGCCGAGGCGGCCCAGCGAGCGCGTGCCGGTCACGACCGGCGGGAAGTCGCCGGTCGGTGCGGTCGGCTGGAGGTACACCCCGAGGCTCGGCAGGCCCGTCGCCTCGGCGAGATGCCAGCCGAGCGGGGCGGTGGTCGTCGACAGCAGGAGGAGGTCGGCGCCCTCGGCCGTCGCGTCGGCGAACCCGTCGGCCAGGTCGGTGACGAACGCGGCGGCGGTACGCATCAGTTCGCGGCGGCCCTGGACCCCGCCGCCGGTCCGCGCGTCGGCGGGCAGGGCGCGGAACTCCAGCCCCGCCTCGCGTACGAGCGGCGCGAAGGTCTCCGTCGTGGCGAGGGCCACTTCGTACCCGGCCCCGCGCAGGGCGGCGCCCAGCCCCGTGTAGGGCGCTACGTCACCGCGCGAGCCGGCTGCGGCGATCAGGATCTTCATCGTTCCTCCGGAGGTTCGGTACGGCCGCCGTCGTGGCGGGCCGCGTTGGCGTGGACCGCCTTGCCCAGGTAGGCCGCCAGGCCGGGGCGTTGCCGGGAGGGCGGGACGACCAGGGCGAACGCGCGGGGGTCGGCGACGAAGTCGTCCGCGATGCGCCGGTGCATGTCCGGCGGGCAGGAGGTGAACCAGCGCGAGATGTGCAGCCGGTGCTCCTCGGCCAGGTCCATGGCTCGCTCGCCGTCGCTCGGCTCCCCCTCGTCGAACGCCGCCAGCAGCTCACCCCGCCAGGCGGTGGCCTCCCCCATCAGCCGCCGCCAGTCCTCCTTGGTGTGCGCCGCCGCCCGCGCCATCGAGGCGCGCTGCCCCTCGGAGTCGGCCCACTTCAGGGCGGCCTCCGTGGCGTAGCTCAGATCGAAGGCGATCTCCCCGAAGACCTCGAAGCGTTCCTCGGGGGTCAGCGCCACGCCGGTCTGCTGCACCTCGATGGCCCGCTCCGCCACCTCCGTCAGCCGCTGGAGCCGAGCGATCTCCTCGCCCAACCGCCGCTGCCGGTCCCGCAGATGATCCAGCGCGTTGGCCTGCGGGTCCTTGAGGATCACGGCGATCTCGTCCAGCGGGAAGCCCAGCTCCCGGTAGAACAGGATCTGCTGGAGCCGGGCGAGGTCCGCCTCGTCGTAGAGCCGGTAACCGGCATGGCTGCGCCCGCTGGGCGAGAGCAGCCCCGCCCGGTCGTAGTGATGCAGCGTCCGCACCGTCACCCCGGCGAACGCCGACACCTGCCCCACGGAATAGCTCATCCGCCGCCCTTTCGTCCGGCCTCAGCCTCAAGCCTGACGTAGGGGGAGGGTCAAACGGTGACGGGAATGACGTGGGTGGCCGTGGCCGGGCCGCTACGGCTCGCGGTGGGGCGCCCGCCCCGGACTCCGCTTCAGGACGCGCCCGACCCGCCGGCCGCGTCCGGGGCGCAGGCGGCTTCCTGGGCCGCCATCACCTCGTCACCGTGCTCGAAGGCCCAGGCGCCGAAGGCGTCGATGGGCGCCAGCAGGGTCCGGCCGAGAGCCGTCAGACCGTACTCGACCCCCGAGGCCGCGCCGGCGCGTGGCTGCCGGTCGACCAGTCCGTTGAACTGCAGCCGCCGCAGGGTCTCCGTGAGGACCTTGGAACTGATGCCGCCGATCCGCTCCCGCAGCTCGACCGGGCGCCTGGGACCCTCGCGCAGCGACCAGAGCACCACGGCGTTCCAGGTGTTGGAGAGGAGGTCGAAGGCGAGGCGGGCCCGGCAGTCGGCGAGGAAGGTGTCGGTCGTCACGTACCACATGGTGCCCGAACGCCTCTCTAGCGTCGGGAGAACCGTCGGAAGCAGCAGGTACGGAAAGGGAACGCGTGATGAGAATCGGCGTACTGGGAACGGGCAACATGGCCGACGCACTCGCCACCCACTGGGTGCGGGCCGGACACCAGGTGACCATCGGGGGACGCCACACGCACAAGGCGGAGCGCCTCGCGCGGCGCATCGGAGGCGGCGCGAGATCCTCGGATCTGCGCGGCGCCGCCGACTCCGGTCAGGTGGTACTGGCCGCGCTGCCCTTCGGAGCGAACACGGAGGTGGCGCGGGACCTGCACACGGCGCTTGAGGGCAAGGCGCTGATCGACTGCTCCAATCCGGTCGGGCCGGGCTTCCGGCTGCTGACGGAAGGAGGCCCCTCGGCCGCACGCCACCTGGCCGAGGCGGCCCCGCGAGCCCACGTGGTCAAGGCGTTCAACCTCTGCCACGAGGACGTGTGGCGCATGCGACCGCCCGTCTTCGACGGACGGCCCCTGGCCGTGCCGGTCTGCGGGGACGACGCCTCGGCCCTCGCACGCGTCCGCGAACTGGTGCGGGACGTGGGCTGCACCCCCGTGGCCGGCGGCGGTCTCGATCGGGCGGGCCTCCTGGAAGCGACCGCCGCGCTGTTCATCGCCCTGTGGGTCGGCGAGGGAGCGGACGCACAGGCGATCGCGCCTCCGCTGGCCTACGCGGCGGGACCGGGCCGCAGGGAAACGGACGGTGGCACCGGGGCCGGCTCCTAAGCCTTCCGGGACGCGGTCGCCGCCCCGGTCGTGCCCCGGGGCTCCGACCGGTCCTGCGAGCGGCTCGGCTTCCGGCCCTGTTTCCGCTCCTGCTTCCGGTCCGGCTTCCGGCCCTGCTTCCCCTCCTTGTCCCCGACCCGCCGCTTCATGGCCAGCGCGCCCGACACGGACATCAGGAGGAGGAGCGTGCCGGTGACGGGTACGAGGACCGCGAAGGTGATGGGCGGGTCCGTCGTCGTCGCCGGCACCAGGTCGTCCGGATCGCGCAGGATCTCGTACCGGTCGCCGGGGCGGCTGTCACGGCCGCACCGGCCACCGTCCCGGACCCAGTCGGTACGCCCCTCGGCGTCCACGACCTTGCAGCCGTACGACACGCTGCCGGCCCGCCGGTTCTCCTGCCGCGTCACTTCGGTGACCGTGGCCTGTACGCGCTCACCGCGCCAGCTGAGCACCGCACTGCCGACGCCGGCGTTGCCCAGGATGAGCAGAGCTATTCCGCAGATTCCCAGCACCAGCATGTGCTTCTCGTACGGCGCCCCCAGGCAGAACAGGCCGAGCAGGCCGACGCCGAACGGGACGACGAGAAGGACCTTGGCGTAGTCCGGAACGTCGTGCAGAAGCGGAGCCAGAGCCGCGCTTCCCGCCATCAGGAGCCCGCCGGCGAGACCCAGCAGGGCCCCCGCCGTCCCGGGGCGCCTCGGCACCCACCCGCTCACCCTGCTCCACGCCCTCCGCAGGCCCTGCCCCCGTACCATCGCCAGCCGCCTCCCCCGCCGCACCCGCGTATCCCAACTCGCGTACCCCGTACGGTCGGTCCTACGCGAACGGCCCGGAACCCGACCCGCGTACGGGGGGTGCGGTGGCGCCCTACGCCGGCTCCGCGCCGTGCGCGGTCGCCGCGTGCCGCCGCCGGAGCACCCGGAAGTCCGTCTCCCGGCTCCCGTCGCCCGCACGTTGCGCGGCCTCCTCGGCGACGGCGAACGCGTCGCACGTCCCGCACCCGCCCGACGACGACGGGGCGGTGTCGGCGTCCGCCCCGGCGCCCTCGCGCCCGTCGCGCCCCTCGCTCGTCATACGACCTCACCCCGACTCCGCGCGTTCTCCCGCGCGTTCCGCGCCCACAGCCGCTCCCGGGACGTCGCCTCCCGCGTGTGCTCGGGCAGCACCTCCCACTCGGCGCCGCCCCGGGCCGGACGGAGCATCCAGTAGGGCCCGGCAACCCCTCGGAACTCCCCGATCCGGGGCAGATGCGCACGGGTCACGTCGACGACGAGGGTTCCGGGGGCGGGGGCGAATTCGGACGGTTGTACCTGCATAGACACTGCCGTACCTCTCCGTAGTCATTCCACTACCAAGGCGGCTCAGCGTGCCCTAGGGTCGAGAACCATTCAACGTGTCACTCATGAGCGAAAGGTCGGTGACACCCCTTGAACATCAAGGAGTTACAGCCCGACAGCAGCCCCCAGGCCGCCTACGGCGCACGGGTCCGCAGCATGCGAGAAGCCCGGGGCTGGAAGCAGGAGGACCTCGCCGAACGGACGGGCTACTCCAGTACGCACATCTCGGCCGTGGAAACGGGTCGCAAGATGCCAACCCTTCGGTTCTCGCGCAGTGCCGACCAGGCTTTCGGCACCGGAGAAACCGCTGACACGTTCGAGCGCCAGTACCGGGAGATCCGGCACGGATCGCTGTTGGAGGGCTTCCCTCAGTACGTGGGGTACGAGGGTCGTGCGGTGGAGCTGCGGCTGTACGAGATCGGGATCATCCCGGGGCTGCTCCAGACTCCGGAGTACGCCAGGGTGTTGGCGTACAGCGCGGTCCATCGCGGCGCGATCCCGCCCGAGCAGGCCGACGAACGCGTCTCGTTCCTGGCGGAACGACAGGCGGCACTCGTACGCCCCAAGCCGCCCATGATGTTCGTGACCATGGACGAGAGCTGCATCCGTCGCCCGGTCGGCGGACCGGAGGTCATGAACGCCCAGTTGGACCGGCTGATCGAGTTCGCAGAGATGCCGAACACGCTGCTCCAGATCGCTCCGTACGAGATGGCCGAGCGGCGAACGTTCGACCTACCCGTCAATCTGCTGACGCTTCCGGACCGGTCCGTGATCTGCTACGCAGAGTCCCAGACCCAAGGGCACCTGGACCGTGAAAGCCCGTCGGTACTACCCATGTTGACGGCCTACCATCAACTACAGGCCGAAGCGCTGTCGCAGGCAGCATCCGTGGCCATGATCAAAAAGATGCGAAAGGGCACTCCGTGACGACCGAATCCCCGCGCTGGTACACCTCCTCGTACAGCAACAACGGCGGCAACTGCGTCCAGGTCGCCACCAACCTCGCCCCCACCGGCACCGTCCCCGTCCGCGACTCCAAGAACCCGACCGGACCCGCCCTCGCCCTCACCCCCGCCGCGTTCACCGCGTTCGTCGCGGGCCTCAAGCGCGGTGGGGGTGACCCCGTCTGACACTGCCGGAGGTGCGGTTCCGGGGCCGGTCGCTCAGAGCCAGGGCCGGTGGCCCGGTCCGGTCGGGTGCGTGCCGGTGACGCCCATGACCACCGAGTAGAGGCTGGTCTCCGCAGTGATGAAGAGGCGGTTCCGTTTCGCGCCGCCCCAGGAGATGTTGGACACCGCCTCGGGGACGTCGAGGCGCCCGATCAGCGTGCCGTCGGGGTCGTAGCAGTGCACGCCGTCGCCCATCGCGGCTGCCCAGAGCCGGCCCTCGTCGTCGAAGCGGAGATTGTCGAAGCGGGCGTTCTCGCGGGCACCCGCTTCGGCGAAGACCTCGCCGTCGGACAGCGTGCCGTCCTCGCGCACGTCGAAGACCCGGATGAAGCCTGCCCGCGTGTCGGAGACGAACAGGTGCCGCTCGTCGCGTGAGAAGACCAGGCCGTTCGGCGCACCGAAACAGTCGGCGACCAGCCGCACTTCGCCCGTGGCCGGGTCGATGCGGTAGACGTTGTTCGAGCCGATCTCGCTCGGCGCGCGATAGCCCTCGTAGTCGCTGGTGATGCCGAAGTCCGGGTCGGAGAACCAGATCGAACCGTCGGACTTGACGGCCGCGTCGTTCGGACTGTTCAGGCGCTTGCCGTTCCACCGGTCCGCCAACACGGTCACGGTGCCGTCGTGTTCGGTCCGGGTCACTCGGCGGTTGCCCTGCTCGCAGGTGATCAGCCGGCCCTGACGGTCGAGGGTGTTGCCGTTCGTGTGCCCGGCCGAGCGGCGGAAGACGCCGACATCCCCGGTCTCCTCGTCCCAGCGCAGCATCCGGTCGTTGGGGATGTCGCTCCAGACCACGTGCCGCCAGCCAGGCACATAGATCGGCCCCTCGGCCCAGCGACAGCCGGTGTACAGGACCTCCAATGCCGCGTCGCCGTTCATGCACCGCCCGGTACGGAACCGGTCGTCGAACATCTCGTACAGCCCGGGGCGCTCGCTGGTCATGAGCTCTACCTTTCCCATATGCCTCACGTGCCGAATCTCGTTCACCTTAAGGCCAACCTTTAGGGATCAGATATGGTCAACACAAGGTAATACCGAATGGGGAGCCATGGATCACATCGATCACGCCCTGCTGACACATCTCCAGCAGGACGCCACCCAGTCCTACGCCGCCCTGGGGCGGGCCGTCGGTCTCTCGGCCGGCGCCGCTCACGAACGCGTGCGCAAGCTGCGGGAGCGCGGCGTGATCCGGCGCACCACCGTCGAGACGGACCCGGCCGCGCTGGGCGGCGCCGTCCTGGCCTACGTCATGGTCGACTCGACGTCCTGGATGGGTGACTCGGCACAGGACTTCGCCGGGATCCCCGAGATCGTGGAGGCGCACATCATCGCCGGGAGCGCCTCGGTGCTGGTGAAGGTCAGGACCGCGTCCACCGAGCAACTGCAGGATGTGCTGCGCCGGATCTACGCCATCGACGGGGTCAGCGGCACGCAGGCCACGGTGGTCCTGGAGACCTTCTTCGAACGACCGCTCTCCCCGCCGGGGCCCGAACAGACGTGACCCGGCTCATGGTTCCGGTGTCGCGCCCGTCGGGGACTGGATCCGTTGGAGCATCTGTTCCATGACGGGGGTGGGCAACGCGGCGTGCTGGGCTGCGGCTTGTGCGGTCTCGGGGTCTCTCAGCAGACGGACCAGCGTCCTCGCGGGCAGCCCGGGGTGCCGACAGGCCGCGTGGCGCACGTCTTCGTGCGGATCGTCGAGCAGCCGGACGGCCGAAGCAGGCGTCAGCCGAGGATCGGACGCGGCCCGGTGCCGGACTTCACCGTCACGGTCCCGGCTGAAGCGCTCGACCAGATCGTCTCTCGACTCCGTGTCGTCCAGAGCCAGTTGCCGCAGGCGTGGGTTCGGGTCGTCGGCGTAGCAGAGCAGGTCGCGGCGGGGGAAGTTCGGGTGACCGCGGGGGCGATCGGGAGTGCTGAGGCTTCCGGTCCACCACTGCCACACCCTCAGCAGCATGTCGGCGGGCGCGTCATCGCAGGATTCCGCGAGGAAGAGCTGGCCGACACGGTCCTGGTCGTGGGCGAGGCGTACGACGACGTCCGGCGGGAGGTGCCGGGCGCGGGCGACGCTCCTGCGAACGAGGGGGTGAGTGGAGGCGGCCAGGCGGCGCATGGCTCCGGGATCCCCGTGGAGTGCCGTGACCCAGTCGAGCGGGTGGTGGTGGACGCGCGGGTCGAAGTCGATGGGGATGCCCGCCCGTTGTTCCTCGGTGAGGTCGGAGCGGACGGCCACCACGGAGCGGACGCTCTCGGCGGGATCGCGCGCCAGGAGGCCGACCAAATCCGGATCCAGGTGCGGGTTGCCCGCCAGGGAGCGGCGCTGGTCCGGGGTGCCGTGGCGGGCCAGGTGCGCGGCGAGGTCACGTTCCAGACGACAGGCGCCCACCGCGCGGTCCGCGAGTTCGGCGGTTTCGAGAACCGACCGAGGCATCGGGTGCTCCTGGTGGTGCTGGAACAGCGCCTCGATCCGGACCCTGCCGGAGGGGTCGTCCAGGAGCACGCGCCGGGCCGGGGCGTCCAGATGAGGCCATGCCCCCGGGCAGGCCGAGGCTCGTACGGACGCGTCGGCGTCTGCGGCCAGGGCGGTGAGCATCCGTGCGGGCAGGCCGGGGAGGCGGGCGACCTCTTCGCGGACCCTGGGGGACGGGTCTGCGGCGAGCCGCTCGTAAGCGGTGGCGGTGAGCTCGGCGCGCCGGTCCGCCGCGAGCATGGTGAGGAGCCATCGGTCCCGGGGTTCGTGTTCGCCCAGAAGCAGGCGGGTCCACTGCTCAGCGGTGATGTTCGGCTGGACTTCGGCCAGCCGGAGCCTCACCTTCCGTTCCGGATGGTCCATGGCCGCCTCGACGACCGCCGTCGGCAGGGGGCGCCACAGGAGTAGGTCCGACAGACCCAGGAGTCGGGCGCGCAGGTCATCGGGGGTGGCCGGGTTGAGTGCGAGTCCGTGCGCCCACATCTCGCGCACTCTCTCCGTAGGCCCCGGTCCCTGAAACAGGGTCGCCCACGCGGCTTCCCGCTCCCGAGGGTTTTCGCGGGCCGCCTCCCGTGCGGCTGCCTCCTGACGTTCTCCGAGGTCGTCCAGCAAGGTGAGCCAGACCTCGTCCTCCTCGGTCGTCACCCCGATCAGAGCACTGCCGTCCGGCGCCAAGGTGAGGAACTCCGGCTGTCCGGGCCGCTCGCCGAGGACTCCCGCGAGGTCCCACCGCTCGGTGAGCCGCACCCGTGTCCATCGTCGGGGCGACCCTCCGGTCCAGTTGCCGGCGACGTCGATGAGGAAGACGCCGCCCTCGTCGAGGATCCCACTGCCGGCCGCGAGCCGGTGCCATCGCGCATTGAGCTCGGCGACCAGGCCGGGGAGGTCCCCTCGTACGGCCACGGTCGGCTCGGCGGCGGCCGAGACGACCGGCCGCCAAGCGGCTCGGGGCGGCAGCACCTCCTCGATTCGCGCTTCCCCCACGACGTGCAGCCCCGCACGCTGGAGCAGTTCTACGAGTGCGTCTCTCCCACCCCTCATGGGAGCCCATCCTGCCCGAGCCCCCTTCCCACCCTCCACGCAATCGGTGGGATGCGGGGACTGCCCAGGACGGCGGACGCCCTCGGGCGGAGCGGCGAATCCCGGACCGCGCCACAGGCGACCCCCGGCACCGAGGCGCCCAAGCACTCCCCGCAGAGGCCCACCCCGGCGGGCCCCGGGCCTACGCTTCCCCCATGCCGGATGCCGCGTCCCACTTCGCCCGCTACCTGACGTACGTGACGTCCCCCCGGCCGCCCGTCTCGCCCGACCTCGTGGAGGCGGAGCCGGGCGATGTCGGTGAACTCGCCGCGTTCCAGGCGGCCGTCCGGGGAGAAGCGGCGTCGGACTGGGCCGATCGGATCGCGCGGGCCGTCGGAGGCGGGCGGAGCGCGTTCGTGGTCGCCAGGGCGGGCGGGGAGCTTGCCGGGTACGGGAATGCGGCGTTCCTGGCGGAGCGTCCGGAGGACGGGGCGCCGGGCGGGTACTACCTGACCGGGGCGACGGTGGCCGCTCCCTGGAGGCGGCGCGGGATCGGCGGAGCGCTGACACGGTGGCGGATGGCGTGGGCGTGGGAGCGGGCCGGAGAGGTGTGGTGCTTCGTGTCCGCGGAGAACCCGGCCTCCCTGGCCCTGCACGAGGCGCTGGGCTTCACGGAGACGCGGCGCGCGGCGGGATTCCAGGGGGTCTCGTTCGACTGCGGCGGGGGGTTCTCCTGCGCGCCCGCCCGCCTCTCTGCCCCCCTACCCGATCACCCCGCCCCGCCACAACTCCGCCGGGGCTCCACGGGCGACCGCCTACGCTGGATTCCATGCCCATCCCATCCGCATATGCCCTCGTCGCGACCGACCTGGACGGCACGTTGCTGCGCGGCGACGACAGCGTCAGCGCCCGGACGCGGGCCGCGCTCGCCCTGGCCCGTGGGGCGGGGGCCCGGCACCTCGTCGTCACCGGGCGGCCGGTGCCGGGGGTGCGGGCGCTGCTGGAGGGGCTGGGGTACGAAGGGCTGGCCGTCTGCGGGCAGGGGACGCAGGTGTACGACGCGGGGGCGCGGCGCACGGTCCGGGCGGTCACGCTGGACCGGGAGGCGGCCGACGCGGCGCTCGGGAAGATCGAGGCGCAGGTGGGACCGGTGTTCGCTGCGGTGGACCAGGACGGGGCGCGCGGGCGCACCCTGGCCGAGCCGGGGTATCGGATGCCGCACGCCACACTGCCCGCCCAACGGACCCGGCACCGGGCGGAGTTGTGGGCCGAGCCGGTCATCAAGGTGCTCATCCGGCACCCCGAACTGAGTGACGAGGCGCTGGCCGCCGAGGCCCGTACGGTCGTCGGCGATCTCGCCACGGTGACGCACTCCGGGCCGGACACGGTCGAACTTCAGCCGTACGGGGTCGACAAGGGCGCCGGAATCGCCCTGGCCGCCGAGGAGCTGGGGGTCGATCCCCGTACCGCCATCGCCTTCGGCGACATGCCCAACGACCTGCCGATGTTCCGTGCCTGCGGCTACGGCGTGGCCATGGGCAACGCCCACCCGCTGCTGCGGGAGGCGGCCGACGAGGTGACCCTCTCGAACGAGGCCGACGGGATAGCGGTCGTCCTGGAGCGGGTGTACGGCTGACCGCCGGCCACCTCCGGGAAGGTCACCCCTCCCCCGCCCCCAACGCCCGCAGCACATGCTCCACCAGCCTCGCCACCTCCTCCTCGTCCTGCATCGGCTTTCGGAGGACGTGGCGGTAGTAGACGGGGCCGTAGAGCATCTCGACGGCGAGGCGGAGGTCGGCGTCCGGGGGGATCTGGCCGCGTGACTGGGCGGACCGGAGGTGGTCAACGACCTCGTCGAAGCGGGGTTCGATGAGCTGGGTCCGTACGGTTTCGGCCAGCTCGTCGTCGTGGTGGACCTCGGAGAGGATGCCGGCGTACGCGGGGCCGTAGGGCGGGACGGAGAGGACCCGGACGGCGCCCGTGACATGGGCGCGGAGGTCGGCGGCGATGTCGCCGGAGTCGGTGAAGGGGACGCCGGTGACCAGGGCCTGGGTGAACGCCTCCAGGAGGACCGCGCTCTTCGCGGGCCACCAGCGGTAGATCGTCTTCTTGCTGACGCCCGCCCGCGCCGCGATCGCCTCCACGGTGACGCGTCCGTACCCCTTCTCCGTGCAGAGGTCGAGCGCGGCCCGGAGCGTCGCCCTGCGCGCGCTCTCGCTCCGGTGGGGCGAACCCGGCGATGTGATCATTCGGGGCGATGTGATCATTCGGTGAGCATAGGTCTGTTTGAGCCAATCCTTGTTGACAGTGCGTCGCCAGAAGTCGAACAATGTTCAAGCGGAAAAGGGAACGGACCGTGTCGGTTCGTTCCGTGCCTTCGCACCGTTCGTGCCGTTCGTGCCGCGACGAGCCGATCGGGGGACGGCTCGCCGGCCGACGGTACGGCCTGCCGACCCCTTCCCCGCGATCCGCGCCCCATGCCGCTCAGGCCGTGATGTCCTTCGCCGTGAACCGCGCCCACGCCGCCGAGCCGAACACCGCCGCGTACAGGCCCTGAAGGCCCAGGTTCTTGACGATCTCGTCCAGGTAGAGGGGATCGCGCATCAGGTCCGCGAAGGACAGCCAGTAGTGCGGGAAGAGATAGGGGTGGATGCCGCTGAGCTGCGGGATGGTGTCCAGGATCTGCACGGTGATCAGGACGCCGACCGTCGCCGCCATCGCCGCGATCCCGCTGTTGGTCAGCGTCGAGACGAAGAGGCCGACGGCCGCGAAGCCGATGAGGGAGGCCGCCACGGCCACCGCGACCAGCCCGGCCCGCACCAGGCCCTCGCCGAAGCCGATCCGCGTACCGGAGATCGTCGTCAGGTCCCCGACCGGGAACAGCAGCGCGCCCACCGCCAGCGCGGAGGCCGCCACCACCAGGGTCGCGACCAGGCAGAACGCCAGCGTCGAGGCGTACTTGACGAGCAGCAGCCGGGTCCGGCCGGCCGGGGCGACCAGAAGGTAGCGCAGGGTCCCCGCGTTGGCCTCGCCCGCGATCGCGTCGCCGGCGATCACCCCCACCGCCATCGGCAGGAAGACCGGCAGGGTCGCGGCCAGGGCGGCGAAGACCAGGAAGAGGCCGTTGTTGGTCACCTGGGAGAGGAACGCGGGGCCCGCCCCGCCCTCCGGGCCGCCCCGGCCGCCGTCGGAGGTCTCGATGCGGACCGCGATCCCGATCAGGACGGGCACCGCCGCCAGCACCCCGAGCAGGGCCAGCGTCCGCCAGCGGCGCAGCGTCGTCGCCAGCTCGGAGCGCAGCAGACCCAGGGTCCACAGGGGGTGGCGGCGGACCCGGGCCGGGGCGGGCGCGGGAAGGGGAACAGGAACGGGGGCCTGGTCAGCCTGCGACATCGAATCCCTCTCCGGTGAGTGCGACGAAGGCGTCCTCCAGGGAGGCCCGCTCGACGCCGAAGGAACGGACCCGGACGCCGCCGTGGACCAGCGCCGCGTTCAGCTCGGACAGCTCCGCGGAGGCCGGCGGGGCGTCCGCGCGGACCCGGTCGCCGTCCTGGGTGATGCCGGTGATGCCGTGCTCCTTGAGGACGCGGGCGGCGTCGGCCGGGTCCGGGGTGGTGACCGCTAGGCGGCCCCGGGCGCCGGCGGCCAGTTCCGCCACCGCGCCCTGGGTGATCAGCCGGCCCCGGGCCATGACCGCCGCGTGCGTGCAGACCTGCTCGATCTCGTCGAGGAGGTGGGAGGAGAGGAAGACCGTGGTGCCCTCGGCGGCCAGCTCCCGGACGAGCGCGCGGATCTCCCGCATCCCCTGGGGGTCCAGCCCGTTGGTCGGTTCGTCCAGGACGAGCAGGCGGCGGGGCCGCAGCAGCGCGGCGGCCAGGCCCAGGCGCTGCTTCATGCCCAGGGAGTACGCCCGCGCCTTCTTGCCCGACGCGGCGGCCAGCCCCACCCGCTCCAGCGCCGCGCCGACGCGGGCGGTCCGGGTGCGCGGGTCGGCGGTGGGGTCGGCCCGGTCGTAGCGCAGCAGATTGTCCCGGCCGCTCAGGAAGCCGTACAGCGCCGGTCCTTCGATCAGCGCCCCGACCTGCGGCAGCACCGTCCGTGCCGCGTGCGGCATGGGGGCGCCGAGGACGCTCGCGGTGCCGGCGGTCGGGTCGATGAGGCCCATCAGCATCCGGATCGTGGTCGTCTTGCCGGAGCCGTTGGGCCCGAGGAAACCGAAGACGCTGCCGCCGGGGACCGTGAGGTCCAGTCCGTCCACGGCGAGCTGGCCGCCCCGGTAGCGCTTGGTCAGGCCCCTGGTCTCGATCACGGGCGGACCCTCGCCCGCCGCCCGGGTCCGGGGCGGCGTCGCGGGACGGGTCCCGGACTCGTTCATCTGTCGTACCCCCATGGGTTCCAAAGGCGGCCGCGAACGCCACCGCCCCGCCGTACGGAGGCTACGGCGGGGCGGGGCGGTGATGCGGGTGGACGCGTCGGACCGGCCGGCGCCGTCCGTGGTTCAGCTCGCGCTGTTGGCGGCCTTCACCAGGGCGTCCTTGTCGACCGCGCCGACGAAGACCCGGCCGTCGTCCGTCATCAGCGCGTTGACCAGGCGGGTCTTGAAGACCGTGCCCGAGCCGAACGTTCCGTGGACCTTGTCGCCGAGCGCGTCGAGGAACTGCCGTGCCTCGGCGGGGATCTCCTTGTCCGAGGGCGCGGCCTTCGAGGAGGAGGACGGCAGGCCCGCCCCGCCCGGGGTCTTCAGCTCCGCGACGGCGTTCCAGCCCTCACCGATGACCTTGACGCCCTCACCGTGATCGCCGAGGCCGAGGCCGCCCAGCTCGCCCGCCGCCTTCTCCGCCTCCGCGCGGCGCTCGGCGGCGTCCTTGCCCGCCTCGTCCGCCTCGGTGACCTTGGCGCCCTTGGGCGGGGTGAAGGTGAACGAGGACGCCTTCGGGGCGCCGAAGTCCACCGAGGTGAACCCGGCGTCCACGACGGCCGCGCCGCCGCCGCTGGGCAGCAGTGTGAACTTCAGCGGCGTCCCGTTCTCCGCGTCGACCGCGATGGTGATCGAGCCGACCGTCGAACCGCTTCCCTTGGGCTTGAGGACCAGGCGGTACGCGTCGCGGCCCGCGACGTGCGCCGTGCCGTCGACCGTGACGGACGTGGAGCCGTCCGCGGCCTTCAGGGCCTGCTCGGCCAGGGCCTCGGGGGTCGCGGGCACGCCCTCGGGCACCGCGTGCCCGCGCTTCTCGGCGCCCTGGCCCCCGCGGGTCTCCCCCGCCTTCTGACGGGCGTGGTAGACCTCGTTGAACGTGCTGTCGTACGCCCAGACCTCGTCCCCGTTGTGGATGAGGCTGTACTCGGACGCCTGGTCCAGGATCGACAGCCGCTGCTTGTCGGGGCCGTCGGCGGCCACCCGGAGGGTGTGCGTGCCGGAGGCCAGCTCCGTGAGCTTCGTCTGCGGGTCGGCGCTCGCGCCGCCCCGGCCGCCGTCGCCCGCCCCGCCCGGGACGAACGAGCCGGCCAGCCCGCCGAGGGACGGGATGCCCAGGTCCGTGGTGATCTTCACCGTGCCGGAGAGCCGCTGGGTGTCCGACGCGGCGATCTTCTCGATGAGCTGCCGCGCGGTGATCTCCGGCAGATCGGGGTCGCCCGAGCTGGCGAGCGCCGGGACCAGCCCGATCGTGGCGGCGGCCACACCCGCCACCGCGACCGGGACGATGTAGCGCACCGCCTTCCGGCGGCCCGGGACGGACCGGCCCGTGCCGCCCGTGGTCGTGGCCGTGCTGTCGGCCGCTGCGCTGTCGTTCGGTGCCATGTGTGCCCTACCTCCGTGGTCGGCGGCTTCCGTCCGGATGCACTCGTCCACTCCGTGCCGCCATTCTCACCCGTTTTGGTCAGGAGTGGTTGTGTCTCCATCAGACCAAAACGGACGGCCCGGATCGTCAGCCCCCGGGAGCAACTCCCCGTACCTCTACGGGATGACACCGACGGCCCGATTCTCCGCCGCCCAGTAGGGGTCGGTCCGCAGGGCGTACGGCGCGGCCGCTCAGCCGGCCCGGTGCACCACCGCGTCGCACATCTCCTCCAGCGCGAGCTTGGCGTAGCACTCGGGGAGCGGCTTCAGCGTGGCCCGCGCCTCCTGGGCGTACCGCACGGTGTCCTGGCGGGCCTGGGCGAGGGCCGGGTGGGCGCGCAGCCGGCGCAGCGCCTCGGCGAGCACGGCGGGGTCGCTCAGATCGCCGTCCAGCAGTGCGACGAGCTCCAGATCGTCCGGCTTGCCGTCGGCGGCGGCCTGGGCCCTGAGGTGGAGGACGGGGAGCGTCGGGATGCCTTCGAGGAGGTCGGTGCCGGGGGTCTTGCCGGACTCGTGGGAGTCGGAGGCGATGTCGAGGACGTCGTCGGCGAGCTGGAAGGCCACGCCGAGCCGCTCACCGTACTGGGTGAGGATGTCGGTCGTGGACTCGTCCGCGCCCGCCATCATCGCGCCGAAGCGGCAGGCGACCGCGATCAGCGAGCCGGTCTTGCCGCGCATGACCTCCAGATAGTGGTCGACCGGGTCGCGGCCGTCGCGCGGGCCCGCGGTCTCCAGGATCTGCCCGGTCACCAGGCGCTCGAACGCCTCGGCCTGGATGCGCACGGCCTCCGGGCCGAGGTCGGCCAGGATGTGCGAGGCGCGGGCGAAGAGGAAGTCGCCGGTCAGCACGGCCACGGAATTGCCCCAGCGGGCGTTGGCGCTGGCCACGCCGCGGCGGACGTCGGCCTCGTCCATCACGTCGTCGTGGTAGAGCGTCGCCAGGTGCGTCAGCTCCACGACCACGGCGGCCGGGACCACGCCCGGGGCGTCGGCGTCACCGAACTGCGCGGCCAGCATCGCCAGCAGCGGCCGGAACCGCTTGCCGCCCGCCCGCACCAGGTGCTGGGCGGCCTCCGTGATGAAGGGCACCTCGCTCTTGGTGGCATCGAGCAGCCCGGACTCGACAGCGGCCAAACCGGCCTGGACACCGGCCTCAAGCGCCTGGTCCCGCACGCTCAGCCCGAACGGCCCGACGACGGTCACGAGGGGATCTCCTGTCTGCTGACGATCACACGGAATGTCGATGTGTCGTTGTCAACCACTGAAGTCAGCGTATCCGGTCCCCTTTGGATCACCGTGGGCGCCTTCCCGCCACCGCCGGTATGTTCGAGATCAGCTCATACGGTCAGGAGTCACCCCTTTGTCCAGCACAGCCGCAGACACCGAACCGGCCCAGCCGCCGCCGGGCGACGACCACGCCTTTTTCGGCCAGCCCCGGGGGCTGATGACGCTCTCCGGCCTGGAGGTCTGGGAGCGGTTCTCGTTCCTCGGCATGCAGGCGATCCTCGTCCTCTATTTCGCGGACACCGTCTCCAACGGCGGCATGGGCATGGAGGCCGGGACCGCCGCCTCCGTCTCCGCCGCCTACGGCACCCTCGTCTACCTGGTCTCCGTGGCCGGCGGCTGGCTGGCCGACCGGATTCTCGGCTCGTACCGGGCCGTGCTCTACGGGGGCATCCTCATCGCCTGCGGGCACTACGCCATGGCGGTGCCCACCGATGCCATGACGTGGGTGGGCCTGGGGCTGATCAGCGCCGGAACGGGCCTGCTCAAGCCCAATGTCGCCACGATGGTCGGCAAGCTCTACCGCACCGAGGACGAGCGCCGTGACGCCGGGTTCGCCCTCTACTACATGGGCATCAACATCGGCGCCTTCCTCGGCCCGCTGGTCACCGGCTGGCTGGGCGACCACGCCAGCTGGCACTGGGGCTTCTCGGCCGCCGCCTTCGGGATGACGCTCGGCCTGATCCAGTACGTCCTGGGCCGCCGTCACCTGGCCGGGCGAAAGAACCAGGCCGAGTTCGCGCTGGCCCCCGGACCGATGCGCCGGGCCGTGCGGCTGATCGTGCTCGGCGCCGTGGTCGTCGCCGCCGTGGCGACCGCGCTGGCCCTGGCGGGCTGGCTGACCATGGACCGCTTCGTCGACCTGCTGACGCTGATCTCGGTGATCGCCCCGGTGGTCTACTTCGCGGTGATGTTCCGCAGCCCCCGGGTCACCGCCGAGGAGCGCGGCCGGCTCCGCCCGTACGTGGTGCTGTTCCTGGCCTCGGTGGTCTTCAACTTCATCCTCTTCCAGGCGTACTCCACGATGATGCTGCTGGCGTCGACCAACGCCCGGACCGAGATCTTCGGCTTCCACTTCCCGGCGAGCTGGTACGCCTCCGCGCTCGGCGCCTTCGAGGTGGCGCTCGCTCCGGTGGTCGCGGCCGTCTGGGCGAAGATGGGCCCCCGCCAGCCGCACGCCTCCAACAAGATCGCGATCGGGGTGATCCTCGGCGGTCTGTCGTTCCTGCTGATGGTCCTGCCGACCTCGGGCCACGCGGACGACACGTACAAGATGGCCGCCTGGTGGATCGTCGGCTCCTATCTGCTGCTCGGCCTCGGCGACATCCTGCTGGAGACCTCCGGCATGTCCGCGACGACCAAGCTCGCCCCGAAGGCGTTCGCCAGCCAGACGATGGCCCTCTGGTTCCTCTCCCTGGCCCTCGCCAACGGCATCCAGGCCCAGATCGTGAAGCTGTACGGCGAGGTCTCCAACCCCGCGTACTTCGGGGTCAACGGCGCCATCGCGGTGGTGGCCGGCGTGGCCGTCATCGCCGCCGCCCCCTGGCTCCGGCGCACCATGCACCCCGTCCACTGAGGCCCCCGCGCCCTTCCTCCCCCGTCCCCCGTCCATGTACCTGAGGTAGCCCCCATGCACATCCAGACCTCGTTCCCGTACGAGACGACCCGCGAGGACCTCTACATCCCGCTGGCGGACGGCACGCAGCTGTACGCCCGGATCTGGCGGCCGGTCACGGACGAACCCGTTCCGGCGCTGCTGGAGTACCTGCCCTACCGGCTCAGCGACTGGACCGCGCCGCGCGACTGGCAGCGCCACCCCTGGTACGCGGGCCACGGCTACGCCTCGGTCCGGGTCGACGTGCGCGGCCACGGCAACAGCGAGGGCATGCCGGGCGACGAGTACGACGCGACGGAGCTGGCGGACGGCGTGGCCGTCATCCACTGGCTGGCCCAGCAGGAGTGGTGCTCGGGCCGGGTCGGCATGTTCGGCATCTCCTGGGGCGGGTTCAACTCGCTCCAGATCGCCCAGCTCGCCCCCGAGCCGCTGAAGGCGATCGTCACCGTGTGCTCCACCGACGACCGCTACGACAACGACGTCCACTACATGGGCGGTTCCGTCCTCGCCGTGGACATGCACGCCTGGGCGGCGACCATGCTCGCCTTCGTCTGCCGGCCGCCGGACCCGGCGGACGTGGGCGACGACTGGCGGCAGATGTGGCTGGACCGGCTGGAGGCCGTGGACCCCTTCATCCACACCTGGCTCGCCCACCAGACCCGGGACGACTACTGGAAGCACGGCAGCGTCTGCGAGGACTACGGGGCGGTCAGGGCCGCCGTCCTGGCGGTCGGCGGCTGGCACGACCCGTACCGCGACACGGTCCTGCGGCTGGTGGAGCACCTGGACCCGGCGAGGGTGCGCGGGCTGATCGGGCCCTGGTCGCACCAGTACCCCGACCGGGGGCTGCCGCCGGGGCCGGGCATCGGCTTCCTCCAGGAGACGCTGCGCTGGTGGGACCAGCACCTGAAGGACAAGGACACCGGGGTGATGGAGGAGCCGCTGCTGCGCGCCTGGATCAGCGAGTCCCACCGGCCCGCGACGGTCTACGAGACGCTGCCGGGCCGCTGGGTCGGGGAGACCCGCTGGCCGTCGGAGAACATCCGGCCGGTGGCGTACGCCCTCCAGGGCGGGCCGCAGATCGTCGACTCGCCGCAGCAGACGGGCATGGACGCCGGGCGGTTCTTCCCGTTCGGCAACGACGCCGACCTCCCGCCCGACCAGCGCGACGAGGACGCCAAGTCGCTGTGCTTCGAGTTCCCCGTCGAGGACGCCCCGATCGAGATCCTGGGCCGCCCCCGGGTCAGGCTGCGGATCCGGATGGACGTGCCCCGGGGCCAGGCGGTCGCCCGGCTCTGCGACGTGGCCCCGGACGGCGCCTCCACGCTCGTCACCCGGGGCGTCCTCAACCTGGCCGCCCGCGAGGGCCGCGACCACGCCGTGGACTGGCCCGAGGGGGCGACCGAGGACGTCACCTTCGAACTGAACGGCATCGGCCACACCTTCCCGCCCGGCCACCGCATCCGCCTCGCGGTCTCCTCCTCGTACTGGCCGTGGATCTGGCCGCAGGCCGGCTCGGCCGGCTTCACCCTGGACGCCGACGGCAGCTTCGTCGAACTCCCGGTCCGCGCACGCACCGAGGACCCCGCGATCCGTTTCGAGGAGCCCGAGCAGTCCGAACCCCTCGGCGTCGTCCACCCCGTCACGCTGGACGAGCAGCGGCCCGAGCGGCTGGTGGTCCGCGACGTCGCCAAGGGCGAATGGCGGATGGAGGTCGATCCGCGCTACGGCGGCACCCGGGTCTACCCCGACGGCCTGGAGTTCACCGAGGACGCGCGGGAGACGTACACCATCCAGGAGAACGACCCGCTCTCGGCCCGCACCCGCTCCGACTGGACGATCCGGCTGCACCGGCCGGAGATGGCCTGGGACGTGCTCGTGGAGACGCGTTCGGAGATCTCCTGCGACGCCCATGACTTCCTCACCTCCAACGAGGTGGTCTGCAAGGAGGGCGGCGAGGTCGTCTTCCACCGGACCTGGGAGAAGCGCATCCCGCGCACGGCCGGGTGAGCGGTGGGGGCACGTAACGTGTCCCCCACAGCGACCCCGGAAAGCGAGGCAGCGACCCATGCCGGAGCAGAGCAGTCCGCTCGATGTGGCCGAGGGCGACCCCTTCGGCCCGCACCACCTTCCCTACGGCGTCTTCTCCACCCCCGAGCGGCCCGAACACCGCGTCGGCGTCCGCCTCGGCCGCCATGTGCTGGACGCCGGGGCCGCCGCGCACGCGCTGGGGTCGCCGTACGCGCGGCTGCTGGCGCAGCCCGATCTGATGGCCCTGCTGGCGGCCGGGCGCACCGCCTGGAGCGATGTGCGCCGGGCGCTGACGGCCTGGGTGACGGTCCCGGCCCACCGGGAGACCGTCGCCCCGCTGCTGCACCCGCTCGACGCGGTGACGCTGCACCTGCCCTACCGGGTCGCGGACTACGTGGACTTCTACGCCAGCGAGCACCACGCCTCCAACGTGGGCCGGATCTTCCGCCCGGACGGCGAGCCCCTGACCCCCAACTGGAAGCACCTGCCGATCGGTTACCACGGCCGGGCGGGCACCGTGGTGGTCTCCGGCACGGACGTGGTGCGCCCCTCGGGGCAGCGCCGCACGCCCGCCGACCCGGCCCCGGTCTTCGGCCCCTCGGTGAAGCTGGACATCGAGGCCGAGGTCGGCTTCGTCGTCGGCGTCGGCTCGGAGCAGGGCCGGGCCGTGCCCCTCGCCGACTTCCGCGAGCACGTCTTCGGCCTGTCGCTGCTCAACGACTGGTCGGCGCGCGACATCCAGGCGTGGGAGTACGTCCCGCTGGGCCCCTTCCTCGGCAAGTCCTTCGCCACCTCCGTCTCGGCGTGGGTGACCCCGCTGGAGGCGCTGGACTCCGCGCGGACCGCCCCGCCCGCCCGGGACGTCCCGCTGCTGCCCTACCTCGACGACGCGGACGAGGACGAGCCGGGCGGCTACGACCTGCGGATCGCCGTCGCCGTCAACGGCCGGGTCGTCGCGGAGCCGCCGTTCTCCACCATGTACTGGACCGCCGCCCAGCAGCTCGCCCAGATGACGGTCAACGGCGCCTCCCTGCGCACCGGCGACCTCTACGCCTCCGGCACGGTCAGCGGCCCCGAGCCCTCCCAGCGCGGCTCCCTCCTCGAACTGACCTGGAACGGCCGCGATCCGCTGGACCTGCCCGACGGCCCGCGCACCTTCCTGGAGGACGGCGACACCGTGACGCTCACCGCCTGGGCACCGGGCCCGGACGGCGTCCGCGTCGGCCTCGGCGAGGTGACGGGGCGGATCGTGGCGGGCGCCTGAGAGGTCCGCATGCCGGACGCGGCGCGGCACACGGCCTACGAGGGCGAGCTGTCGGCCGATCAGCTGCGGGCGGCCCACGAGCTGGTCTACCGGCCGCTGCGTCATCCGGACGGGCCGCCGCAGACCCAGGTCGAGTACAAGCTGCGCCGGTTCGTGAACGACTACGTGGCCCCGCCGAAGTCCGGCGCCCGGCTCGCCATCGCCCTGGAGTCCTTCGAGCGGATGCGCACGGACCTCGCGGAGATGGGCGCGACCACCCCGCACGAGCTGATGCGGTGCGCGGAGGTGTCGTTCATCCGGGACTGCGCGGAGATGGCCGCCCGCGCCCCGCTGGCCCGCACGGAGTCCCGCTGGGGCTGTACCACGCGCGCACGGACCATCCGGAGCGCGATGACGCGGACTGGTTCCACGATCTGGACCTGCGCAAGTCCCCGTCCGGCGCGATGGAGTTCACGGCCCGCCCGGTGGCCCCGTACCTGGTCCCGGTGGAGGGCTTCGCCCCGGTCGGCGGGCCGGTGCGGCGGATCGGGGAGGTCGTGCCGGCCGGGGTGGGGACGGCGCGAGCGCGGGACGCGGCTCCGGTGTCGGCGTCGGCGCGGAAGGCGGCGTCGGCGTCGGCGTCGGGTGCGGCTGCCGCCCCGTCCGCCCAGGGGCCCGTCCCCTCCGCCCCCTCCACCTCGCCGCGCATCCTGGAGCTGCTGGCCCTGGGCGAGGGCGAACCCGACCTCGCGGCCCTGGCCCCCTACCTGGACGACCCCGACCCGGCCGTCCGCCGGGCCGCCGTCGCCGCGCTCACCGAGTCCACTCCGCCGGGCGCGGGCCCCGCGCTGGCCGGTGCCCTGGGCGATCCGGCCGCCGCCGTCCGCGCCGCCGCCGCGTCCCTGCGCGAACTGGTCGAGGTGCTGCCCCCGTCCCCGCAACTCCGCACCCCGTTGGTGGCCGCGCTCTCCTCGCCCGACGCGGTGGTCCGGGCCGCCGCGCTGGACACCCTGCGGGCGCTGCGGCTCGGCGACGCGTCCCTCTACACGGGCCCGCTGGACGACCCGGAACTCGATGTCCGCCTCTCGGCCGTCCGCGCCCTGGTCTCCGTGGACGCGGTCGACGGACTGTCCCGCGCGACCGCCGACGACGCCCGCGAGGTCCGCGTCGCGGCTGCCAAGGGCCTGGCCGCCGTACGCGACCCCGCCCCGGCCCCCCTCGCCCCGCTCCTCGACGACCCGGACGCCCTGGTCCGCGCGGCGGCCCTCGGCGCCCTCGCGGAGACCGGCTGCCCGACGGCGTACGCCGAGCGCGCGGTGGCCGCCCTGACCGACCCGGCCTGGCAGGTCCGCGCGGGCGCGGCAAAGGCCCTGTCCTCGGCGGACCCGGCCCACGCGGTGGGCCCGCTGGCCGGTGCGCTGGACGACTCGAACGCCGACGTCCGCAAGGCGGCGGTACTGGCGCTGCTGCGTCACGGGCACGCCCCGGGGGTGCGGGACGCACTCGCGGGGGCGGTCGCGGACCCGGACGCGGATGTGCGGGCTTATGCGGGGCGGGGGGGTGGGGGCCTGAGCACCGGTCACCCGTGCGGAGGACCCTGATGCCGGTCCCGGGCGCATGTGCGGTCCGGGACGCGAGACTCCGCCGCATGGGTACACCGATGAACCGCGAGCCCGCGCCTCCCGGACCGCGATGGGCGGTACCGCCCGTGGGCGGCTGGACCGCCGACGACCTGGACACGCTGCCGAATCTGCCACCGCACACGGAGCTGATCGACAGCAGTCTGGTCTTCGCGTGCCGCCAGAACGTCTTCCATTCCCGGGCCGTCAGCTTCTTCAGCCGGCACTTGCTGTCCTCGGCGCCGCCCTCTCTGGACGCCGTGGCCCGTTTCACGATCGACATCGACCGCTCGAACCGGCCCGAACCCGATGTGATCGTCGTCCGCGGCGACGCCGTCGAAAGCCTGCGCCAGACGCGCTTCCCCGCGAGCAGCGTGGTCCTCGCCGTCGAGGTCGTCTCCGACGATTCGGTCACCCGTGACCGGGAGACCAAGCCCGTGAAGTACGCACGGGCGAAGATCCCGCACTACTGGCGGGTGGAGGACCAGGGCGGGCGCACGGTCGTGTACGTCTTCGAGCTGGAGCCCGTAACCGGGGCCTACACCTCCACCGGGATCTTCCACGACCACATGAAGGTGTCCGTGCCCTTCCCGGTCGATCTGGACCTCACCGCGATCATGCCGCGCCGGCGCGGGGCGGACCCGCAGTAGATCCGCCCCGCCCGTCCCGCCTCACTCGTACTCCGGCGGCTCCTCGTCCCAGCCGAACCCGTCGTCGTCGAAGGCCGGTGCCTGGGCGGCGGGCCGGGCGGCCGACGCGTGCGCGGGGGCCGGGGCGGGCGCCTGCCGGGCCGGGGCCGGGGTTTCGGACGGCGGGGGCGTCGGTGCGGGGCTCTCCTCCGTGTCAGGGGCGGCCGGGAGGCCCGCCAGGACCTCCAGGACGCCCTCGCCGTACGTCGCCAGCTTCTTCTCGCCGAGGCCGCTGATGCCGCCCAGCTCGTCCAGCGTCGTCGGGCGGAGCGTGGCGATCTCGCGGAGGGTCGCGTCGTGGAAGATCACATACGCCGGGAGGCCCAGCTCCTTGGCCTGGGCGCCGCGCCAGGCGCGGAGGGCCTCGAAGACGGGGACGGCGGTCTCCGGGAGGTCGGCCGGGGCGGCCTTGGCCCTGCGCTCGCCCCGGGTGGCGGAGGAACGGGAGGCGGCGGGCTTCTTGGGCTCCTTGCGGAGCAGGACCTCGCGCTGCCGGGAGAGGACGGAACCGCTGTCCTCGGTGAGGACGAGCGTGCCGTACTCGCCCTCGACGGCGATGAGGCCCTGGGCGAGCAACTGGCGGACGACGCCGCGCCACTCCGCCTCGGACAGCTCCTCACCGATGCCGAAGACGGAGAGCTGGTCGTGGTCGAACTGGATGACCTTGGCCGTGCGGCGGCCGAGGAGGATGTCGATGATCTGGCCGGCGCCGAACTTCTGGCCGCGCTCCCGCTTCAGCCGGACGACGGTGGAGAGCAGCTTCTGGGAGACCACCGTGCCGTCCCAGGTCTCGGGCGGGGCCAGGCAGGTGTCGCAGTTGCCGCAGGCGGCGGCGGTGGGCTCCTGGCCGAAATACCTCAGGAGCTGGGCGCGGCGGCAGTGGACCGTCTCGCAGAGGGCGAGCATCGCGTCGAGATGGGAGGCGGCGCGGCGGCGGAACGCCTCGTCGCCCTCGCCGCCCTGGATGAGCTTGCGCTGCTGGACGACGTCCTGGAGGCCGTACGCCATCCAGGCCGTGGACGGGGCCCCGTCGCGGCCGGCGCGGCCGGTCTCCTGGTAGTACCCCTCCACGGACTTCGGCAGGTCGAGGTGGGCGACGAAGCGGACGTCCGGCTTGTCGATGCCCATGCCGAAGGCGATGGTCGCGACGACGACCAGGCCCTCCTCGCGCAGGAAGCGGGACTGGTGGGCGGCGCGCGTGCCGGCGTCCAGGCCCGCGTGGTACGGAACGGCCTCGATGCCGTTGCGGCAGAGGTACTCGGCGGTCTTCTCCGTGGAGGCGCGGGAGAGGCAGTAGACGATGCCCGCGTCCCCGGCGTGCTCCTCCTTGAGGAAGGTGAGCAACTGCTTCTTGGGGTCGGACTTGCCGACGATGCGGTACTGGATGTTGGGGCGGTCGAAGCTGGCCACGAAGTGCTTGGCGTCGGGCATGCCCAGGCGCTGGGTGATCTCGCCGTGCGTGGCCTCGGTCGCCGTGGCCGTCAGGGCGATGCGCGGGACGTCGGGCCAGCGCTCGCCCAGGACGGACAGGGCCAGGTAGTCGGGGCGGAAGTCGTGGCCCCACTGGGCGACGCAGTGCGCCTCGTCGATCGCGAAGACGGAGATCTCGCCCCGGGCCAGGAGCGCGAGCGTGGCGTCCAGCCGCAGCCGCTCCGGCGCCAGATAGAGCAGGTCCAGCTCCCCGGCCAGGAACTGGGACTCCATCGAGCGGCGCTCGTCGAAGTCCTGCGTCGAGTTGATGAACCCGGCCCGCACGCCGAGCGCCCGCAGCGCGTCGACCTGGTCCTGCATCAGGGCGATCAGCGGCGAGATCACGATGCCCGTGCCTCGTCTGACCAGGGACGGGATCTGGTAGCACAGGGACTTTCCGCCACCGGTCGGCATGAGCACGACGGCGTCCCCGCCGGCCACCACATGATCGACGATCGCTTCCTGCTCGCCCCGGAACTCCTCGTACCCGAAGATCCGGTGCAGCGTGCGCCGCGCCTCGCTCTCGGTCCCGGCCCCGGTGGGGTCCGTGGTCCTGTCCGTCACGCCTGTCCCGCCCGTCATGTTCATCGCGCTGTTCCCCCGGCGGCTGTCCGTTCCCGTCCCGGTGCTCTCCCCTGCCACGATAGGCGCCGCCTACGACAACGCCGGACGGGCTTGACTTCCCCAGGGGGGTCAAGCCCGTCCGGCGCCGTGCGCTCCGTGGTGTCCCGGCTACCGCGCGAACACCCCGGCCTGGCCCGCCAGATCCAGGAAGTACTGCGGGGCCAGGCCCAGCACCAGCGTGACGGCGACGCCGAGCCCGATCGTGGTCATCGTCAGCGGGGACGGGACGGCGACCGTGGGGCCGTCCGCCTTCGGCTCGCTGAAGAACATCAGCACGATGACCCGGATGTAGAAGAACGCGGCGATCGCCGAGGAGATCACACCGACGACGACCAGACCGGTCGCCCCGCCGTCCGCCGCGGCCTTGAACACCGCGAACTTGCCGGAGAAGCCCGAGGTGAGCGGGATCCCCGCGAAGGCCAGCAGGAACACCGCGAAGACCGCGGCGACCAGCGGGGAGCGCCGGCCGAGACCGGCCCACTTCGACAGGTGCGTCGCCTCGCCGCCGGCGTCGCGCACCAGGGTGACGACGGCGAAGGCGCCGACGGTCACGAAGGAGTACGTGCCGAGGTAGAAGAGCACCGAGGAGACGCCCTCCGGCGTGGCCGCGATGACACCGGCCAGGATGAACCCGGCGTGCGCGATCGAGGAGTACGCCAGGAGCCGCTTGATGTCGGTCTGGGTGATGGCGACGACCGCGCCGCCCACCATCGTGACGATGGCGACGCCCCACATGACCGGGCGCAGGTCCCAGGTGAGCCCGGGCAGCACCACGTACAGCAGGCGCAGCAGCGCGCCGAACGCGGCGACCTTCGTGGCCGCGGCCATGAAGCCGGTGACCGGGGTCGGGGCGCCCTGGTAGACGTCCGGGGTCCACATGTGGAACGGGACGGCGCCGACCTTGAAGAGCAGGCCGGTCAGGATCATCGCGCCGCCGATGAGCAGCAGCGCGTCGTTGCCCATGGTGTCGGCGAGCGCCGGGTCGATCTTCTGGAGGGAGCCGTCGACGACGGTCGCGATCTTCGCGTACGAGACGGAGCCCGCGTAGCCGTAGAGGAGGGCGATCCCGAAGAGCAGGAAGGCCGAGGAGAATGCGCCGAGCAGGAAGTACTTCACGGCGGCCTCCTGCGACATCAGCCGCTTGCGGCGGGCGACGGCGCACAGGAGGTACAGCGGGAGGGAGAAGACCTCCAGGGCCACGAAGAGCGTCAGCAGATCGTTGGCCGCGGGGAACACCAGCATGCCGGCCACCGAGAAGAGGACCAGCGGGAAGACCTCGGTGGTGGTGAAGCCGGCCCGGACGGCGGCCTTCTCGCTGTCGCTGCCGGGCACCGAGGCGGCCTGGGCCGCGAAGGAGTCGACCCGGTTGCCGTGCGAGGCGGGGTCGAGCCGGCGCTCGGCGAAGGTGAAGACGGCCACCAGGGACGTCAGCAGGATGGTGCCCTGGAGGAACAGGGCGGGTCCGTCGACGGCGACGGCGCCCATCGCGGCGATGTGCGCGTCCGTCGTGCCGTATCCGGCGGCGGCCAGGCCGATCACCGCCGCGAAGGCGGCGACCAGCGCGGCGACGGTCAGCAGGACCTGGGTGTAGTAGCGGGCCCGTCGCGGCACAAACGCCTCGACGAGGACGCCCAGGACGGCGACTCCGATCACGATCAGGACCGGGGACAGCTGGGTGTACTCGATGACCGGCGCCGTGAACTTCTCCTCGGGCGCGGCCGTCGTCACCCCGCCCGCCACGGTCCACAGGCTGTGGACAGCTGTTGCGCTCACTTGGCGGCCTCCACCTCGGGCTGGGGGTCCTTCTTCTGTACGTCCGACATGGTGTGCTGCACCGCCGGGTTGACGATCTCGGTGAGGGGCTTGGGATAGACGCCCAGGAAGATCAGCAGCGCGATCAGCGGGACGACCACCGCCAGCTCCCGGACCTTGAGGTCCGCCATGCCCTGGACCTCGGCCTTGACCGGGCCCGTCATCGTCCGCTGGTAGAGGACGAGGACGTAGATCGCGGCGAGCACGATCCCGGTGGTGGCGATGATGCCGACCGCCGGATAGGCGGAGAAGGCGCCGACCAGGACCAGGAACTCACTGACGAACGGGGCGAGGCCCGGCAGCGACAGCGTGGCGAGTCCGCCGATCAGGAAGGTGCCGGCCAGCACCGGGGCGACCTTCTGCACCCCGCCGTAGTCCGCGATGAGCCGCGAGCCGCGCCGGGTGATGAGGAAGCCGGCCACCAGCATCAGCGCGGCGGTCGAGATGCCGTGGTTGACCATGTAGAGCGTGGCGCCGGACTGGCCCTGGCTGGTCATGGCGAAGATGCCCAGGATGATGAAGCCGAAGTGCGAGATCGACGCGTAGGCGATCAGGCGCTTGATGTCGCGCTGGCCGACCGCGAGCAGCGCCCCGTAGACGATGCTGATCAGGGCCAGGACCAGGATCACCGGGGTGGCCCACTTGCTGGCCTCCGGGAAGAGCTGGAGGCAGAAGCGGAGCATCGCGAAGGTGCCGACCTTGTCGACCACGGCGGTGATCAGCACGGCGACCGGGGTGGTCGCCTCGCCCATGGCGTTGGGCAGCCAGGTGTGCAGCGGCCAGAGCGGGGCCTTCACCGCGAAGGCGAAGAAGAACCCGAGGAAGAGCCACCGCTCGGTGCCGGTCGCCATGGTGAGCGAGCCGTCGGCGCGGGCGTCGGCGATCTCGGAGAGCGAGAACGTCCCCGTGACGACGTGGAGCCCGATGACGGCGGCCAGCATGATGAGCCCGCCGACCAGGTTGTAGAGGAGGAACTTCACGGCCGCGTAGGAGCGCTGGGCCGAGGCGTTCTCGTCGGTGCCGGTGTGCGCCCGGTCCCCGAAGCCGCCGATGAGGAAGTACATCGGGATGAGCATGGCTTCGAAGAGGATGTAGAAGAGGAAGACGTCGGTGGCCTCGAAGGAGAGGATCACCATCGCTTCGACCATCAGGATCAGCGCGAAGAAGCCCTGGGTGGGGCGCCAGCGCGAGGAGTTGGTCTCCAGCGGGTCGGCGTCGTGCCAGCCGGCCAGGATCACGAAGGGGATCAGCAGGGCCGTGAGCGCCATGAGCGCCAGGCCGATGCCGTCCACGCCCAGTTCGTACCGGACGCCGAAGTCCGCGATCCAGGCGTGGGACTCGGTGAGCTGGTAGCGCGCGCCGTTGGGCGTGAACCGGGCGAGCGCGATGCCCGCCAGGACCAGGGTGCCCAGCGAGAAGGCGAGCGCGACCCATTTGGCCGTGGTGCGCCGGGCGGCCGGGACGGCGGCGGTGGCCACCGCGCCGATCGCCGGGAGCGCCGCCGTCGCTGTCAGGAGGGGAAAGGACATGGGATCAGACCGCCCTCATCAGCAGGGTCGCGGCGATGAGAACCGCCGTACCGCCGAACATCGAGACCGCGTAGGAGCGGGCGTAGCCGTTCTGCAGTTTGCGCAGCCGGCCGGAGAGCCCGCCCATGGACGCGGCCGTGCCGTTGACGACGCCGTCGACCAGGGTGTGGTCGACGTAGACCAGGGAGCGGGTGAGGTGCTCGCCGCCGCGGACCAGGACCACGTGGTTGAAGTCGTCCTGGAGGAGGTCGCGGCGGGCCGCCCGGGTGAGCAGCGAGCCGCGCGGGGCGACCGCCGGCACCGGCTTGCGGCCGTACATCGCCCAGGCGAGGGCGACACCGAGGACGAGCACCACCATGGTGGCGGCGGTGACGGTGGTCGCGCTGACCGGGGCGTCCCCGTGGCTGTGGCCGGTGACCGGCTCCAGCCAGTGCAGGAAGCGGTCGCCGATGGAGAAGAAGCCTCCGGCGAAGACCGAGCCGACCGCCAGGACGATCATGGGGATCGTCATGGAGCGCGGGGACTCGTGCGGGTGGGGCTCGTGGCCCTCGGCGTCCGGGACCCAGCGCTTCTCGCCGAAGAAGGTCATCAGCATCACGCGCGTCATGTAGAACGCGGTGATCGCGGCGCCCAGCAGGGTGACCGCGCCGAGGATCCAGCCCTCGGTGCCGCCCTTGGCGAAGGCCGCCTCGATGATCTTGTCCTTGGAGAAGAAGCCGGACAGGCCGGGGAAGCCGATGATCGCCAGATAGCCGAGGCCGAAGGTGACGAAGGTGACCGGCATGTACGTGCGCAGGCCGCCGAACTTCCTCATGTCGACCTCGTCGTTCATGCCGTGCATGACCGAACCGGCGCCGAGGAAGAGCCCGGCCTTGAAGAAGCCGTGCGTCACCAGGTGCATGATCGCGAAGACGTAGCCGATGGGGCCGAGCCCGGCGGCCAGGATCATGTAGCCGATCTGCGACATCGTGGAACCGGCGAGCGCCTTCTTGATGTCGTCCTTGGCGCAACCGACGATCGCACCGAAGAGCAGCGTGACCGCGCCGACGACCACGACGACCAGCTGCGCGTCGGGGGCGCCGTTGAAGATCGCGCCGGAGCGGACGATCAGATAGACACCGGCGGTGACCATGGTCGCGGCGTGGATGAGGGCCGAGACCGGGGTCGGGCCCTCCATCGCGTCACCGAGCCAGGACTGCAGGGGCACCTGGGCGGACTTGCCGCAGGCGGCCAGCAGCAGCATCAGGCCGATCGCCGTCAGCTTGCCCTCGCTCGTCTCGCCGGTGGCCTCCAGGACCGGGCCGAAGGCGAAAGTGCCGAAGGTGGTGAACATCAGCATGATCGCGATCGAGAGGCCCATGTCACCGACGCGGTTGACCAGGAAGGCCTTCTTGGCGGCGGTGGCCGCGCTGGGCTTGTGCTGCCAGAAGCCGATGAGCAGGTACGACGCGAGGCCGACGCCCTCCCAGCCGACGTACAGCAGCAGGTAGTTGTCGGCGATGACCAGGATCAGCATCGCCGCGACGAACAGGTTCAGATAGCCGAAGAAGCGGCGACGGCGCTCGTCGTGCTCCATGTAGCCGATCGAGTAGAGGTGGATCAGGGTGCCCACGCTCGTGATCAGCAGCACGAAGGTCATCGACAACTGGTCGAGCTGGAAGGCCACATCGGCCTGGAAGCCCTCCACGGGAATCCAGCTGTACAGCTTCTGGTGCAGCGCACGGTCCTCGGCGCCCTTGCCGAGCATGTCGGTGAAGAGCGCCACGGCGACGACGAAGGAGACGGCGGCGAGCGCGGTGCCGAGCCAGTGGCCGGCCCGGTCGAGGCGCCGGCCTCCGCAGAGCAGCACCACCGCTCCCAGCAGGGGCGCCGCGACGAGCAGCGCAATGAGGTTGTCCACGGTCTAGCGCCCCTTACAGCTTCATCAGGCTGGCGTCGTCGACCGAGGCCGAGTGACGGGAACGGAACAGCGACACGATGATCGCGAGCCCGACCACGACCTCCGCGGCGGCGACGACCATCGTGAAGAACGCGATGATCTGGCCGTCGAGATTGCCGTGCATCCGGGAGAAGGTCACGAACGCGAGGTTGCAGGCGTTGAGCATCAGCTCCACGCACATGAACACCACGATCGCGTTCCGCCTGATCAGGACCCCGGCGGCGCCGATGGTGAACAGCAGAGCGGCGAGATAGAGGTAGTTGACCGGGTTCACTTGGCGACCTCCTCTTCTTCTGCGGTGTCCCGGCCCAGCCGCTCACCGGAGCGCTGCTCCAGTGCCTTGAGGCCGGCCAGCGACTCGTGGGACACGTCGCGCATCTGGCCGCGCTTGCGCAGCGTCTGCATGACGGTGAGTTCGGACGGGGTGCCGTCGGGGAGCAGACCGGCGATGTCCACGGCGTTGTGCCGGGCGTAGACGCCGGGGGCGGGCAGCGGCGGGAGGTGCGTGCCGCGCACGCGCTCCTCGGACAGCTCCCGCTGGGTCTTGGCCCGCTCGGTGCGCTCGCGGTGGGTGAGCACCATCGCGCCGACGGTCGCGGTGATCAGCAGCGCGCCGGTGATCTCGAAGGCGAAGACGTACTTGGTGAAGATGAGGCTGGCGAGCCCCTCCACGTTTCCGCCGTGCTCCGTGTTGGCGGTGCCCAGGCCGTTGAAGCTGTTCAGCGAGGCGTTGCCGATGCCGGCGATCAGCAGGACGCCGAAGCCGAGGCCGCAGCCGGCGGCCAGCCAGCGCTGGCCCTTGATGGTCTCCTTGAGGGAGTCCGCGGCCGTGACGCCGACAAGCATGACGACGAAGAGGAACAGCATCATGATCGCGCCCGTGTAGACGACGATCTGGACGATGCCGAGGAAGTAGGCGCCGTTGGCGAGGTAGAACACCGCCAGGATGATCATGGTCCCGGCGAGGCTCAGCGCGCTGTGCACCGCCTTCTTCATGAGCACCGTGGACAGGGCGCCGAGCACGGCGACCGTGCCCAGCACCCAGAACTGGAACGCCTCGCCGGTCGAGGTCTGGGAGGCCGCTGCGGCCAGGCCGGTCATGCGTCCACCTCCTGCGCGGAGCCGTTGCCCTCGCTGTGCGCGTCCTCGGGCTTCTCGCCCTTGGAGACGGCGACCTGGCGCTCCGTACCGGGAGCGGCCTCGGTCACCAGGCCCCGGTAGTAGTCCTGTTCGTCCATGCCCGGGAAGATCGCGTGCGGGCTGTCGACCATGCCCTCCTCCAGGCCCGCGAGCAGCTCGTCCTTGGTGTAGATGAGGCTCTCGCGGGTGGTGTTGGCGAGCTCGAACTCATTGGTCATCGTGAGCGCCCGGGTCGGGCACGCCTCGATGCACAGACCGCAGAGAATGCAGCGCGCGTAGTTGATCTGGTAGACGCGGCCGTAGCGCTCCCCCGGGGAGTAGCGCTCCTCGTCCGTGTTGTCCGCGCCCTCGACGTAGATCGCGTCCGCCGGACAGGCCCAGGCGCACAGCTCGCAGCCGACGCACTTCTCCAGGCCGTCCGGGTGGCGGTTGAGCTGGTGCCGCCCGTGGAAGCGCGGCGCCGTCACCTTCGGCGTCTCGGGATACTGCTCGGTGAGCCGCTTCTTGAACATGGCCTTGAAGGTCACGCCGAAGCCGGCCACCGGATTGAGGAACTTCTCCTCCGAGGACGGGGAGGATCCCGACGCCCCGGAGCCGCCCGAGGGCGCGACCGCCCCCTTCGGCCCGGTGGGCTTCGCCGGCTTCCCGGACCCCGGGGACCCAGACAGTTCAGACACCGCCGGCCTCCTTTCCGTCACTCGGATTTCCGTCACTCTGAGTATCCATGCCACCACTGACAACGAGCTCCCGCTCGCGCCGCGGCCTGCGCCTCGGCACCGGCGGCAGGGTCTGTCCGGGCAGCGGCGGCACCGGGAACCCGCCCGCCATCGGGTCGAACGCGGGCTCCGGTTCGGCACGCCCGGCGGCGGCCTTGTCCTGCTTGTCGCGGAAGATGTCGACGACGAAGGAGATCAGCAGGACCGCGATCACGGCTCCGGCCACGTAGAGCAGGATCCTGGTGAAGTCGTAGCCCTCGTTGCGCAGCGCCCGCACGGTCGCGACCAGCATCAGCCAGACCACGGAGACCGGGATGAGCACCTTCCAGCCGAGCTTCATCAGCTGGTCGTAGCGGACGCGGGGCAGCGTGCCGCGCAGCCAGATGAAGAAGAACAGCAGCAGCTGGACCTTGAGGACGAACCAGAGCATCGGCCACCAGCCCTGGTTCGCGCCCTCCCAGAAGGTGCTGATCGGCCACGGGGCCCGCCAGCCGCCCAGGAAGAGGGTGGTGGAGACCGCCGAGACGGTGACCATGTTGACGTACTCGGCGAGCATGAACATCGCGAACTTGATCGACGAGTACTCGGTGTTGAAGCCGCCGACCAGGTCGCCCTCGGACTCCGGCATGTCGAACGGGGCGCGGTTGGTCTCCCCGACCATCGTGACGATGTAGATGATGAAGGAGACCGGCAGCAGGATGATGAACCAGCGGTCCTCCTGCGCCTCCACGATCTTCGAGGTCGACATCGACCCGGAGTAGAGGAAGACCGAGGCGAACGCGGCGCCCATGGCGATCTCGTACGAGATCATCTGCGCGCAGGAGCGCAGACCGCCCAGGAGCGGGTACGTCGAGCCGGACGACCAGCCGGCCAGCACGATGCCGTAGATCCCGACCGAGGCGACCGCGAGGATGTAGAGCATCGCGATCGGCAGGTCGGTGAGCTGCATCGCCGTGCGGTGGCCGAAGATCGAGACCTGGTTGTCGGAGGGCCCGAAGGGGATCACGGCGATCGCCATGAACGCCGGGATGGCCGCGACGATCGGGGCGAGGACGTAGACGACCTTGTCCGCCCGCTTGACGACGACGTCCTCCTTCAGCATCAGCTTGATGCCGTCGGCGAGCGACTGGAGCATGCCCCAGGGGCCGTGCCGGTTGGGGCCGATGCGCAGCTGCATCCAGGCGACGACCTTGCGCTCCCACACGATGGAGAAGAGCACGGTCACCATCAGGAACGCGAAGCAGAAGACCGCCTTGATGACGACGAGCCACCAGGGGTCGTTGCCGAACATCGACAGGTCCTCGGCGGCGAGCACGGTGCTGTGCGGCGCCGCGGCGAGTTGAGCGAAGGCGCTCACGCCCCCACCTCCGGTGCGTCGTCGGGAGTGCCGGCGGCGGGGCCGATCCGGACCAGGCCACCGGGCTGTACGCCGGTGTCGCCCGGGACCCCGCGTCCGGCGGAGTTCAGCGGCACCCAGACCACCCGGTCCGGCATGTCGGTGATCCGGAGCGGCAGTTCGACGGAGCCGGCCGGGCCGGAGACGGCGAGGAGGTCGCCGTCCTTGACACCGGTCTCGGCGGCCGTGGCCGCGGAGAGCCGGGCGAGAGCGGCGTGCCGCGTCCCGGCCAGCGCCGGGTCGCCGTCCTGGAGGCGCCCCTGGTCGAGCAGCATCCGGTGGCCGGCGAGGATCGCCTCGCCGTCACCGGGCCGGGGCAGCGGCTGCGCGGGGACGCGCGGCTCGTCGGCGTGATCGCCCTGCCAGTGGCCGAGCCGGTCCAGCTCGCGGCGTACGGACTTCAGGTCCGGCAGCGCGAAGTGGGTGTCCATGGCGTCGGCCAGCATGTGCAGCACCCGGGCGTCGCCGGGGGCGGGCGTCCGCGTCATCTGCTCGGGCTTCAGCGCGGCCTCGAACATCCGCACCCGGCCCTCCCAGTCGAGGAAGGTCCCGGCCTTCTCGGCGACCGCGGCCACCGGGAACACCACGTCGGCGCGGTCGGTGACCTCGCTGGGCCGCAGCTCCAGGGAGACCAGGAAACCGACCGCGTCCAGCGCCTCCAGGGCACGGGCCGGGTCCGGCAGGTCCTCGGTGTTCACCCCGGCGACGAGCAGCGCGCCCAGCTCACCGGTGGCCGCGGCCTCGATGATCTGGCCGGTGTCGCGGCCGAAGCGGGAGGGGAGTTCGGCGACGCCCCAGACGGCCGCCACCTCGTCCCGGGCCCTCGGGTCGGTGGCCGGGCGGCCACCGGGCAGCAGCGACGGGAGCGCGCCGGCCTCCACCGCGCCGCGCTCGCCGGCCCGGCGCGGGATCCACACCAGCCGGGCCCCGGTCGCGGTCGCCGTCCGCACCGCGGCGGTCAGCCCGCCGGGCACCCCGGCGAGCCGTTCGCCCACCACGATCACGGCGCCCTCGGCGCGCAGCGCCTCGGCGGCGGCGGCACCGTCGCCGTCCAGGCCGACACCGCCCGCGATGGCATCCAGCCATTCGGTCTCGGTGCCGGGGGCGGCGGGCAGGAGGGTGCCGCCCGCCTTGCCGAGGCCCCGGGTGGCGTGCGAGGCGACGGAGAAGGTGCGCTGGCCGTGCTTGCGGTGGGCCTTGCGCAGCCTGAGGAAGACGCCGGGGGCCTCCTCCTCGGACTCGAAGCCGACCAGCAGCACGGTCGGGGCCTTCTCCAGCGAGGTGTACGTGACCCCGCTGCCGTCCAGGTCCGTGCCGCGCCCCGCGACGCGCGAGGCCAGGAAGTCGGCCTCCTCGCCGCTGTGCACCCGGGCCCGGAAGTCGACGTCGTTGGTGTCGAGGGCGGTCCGGGCGAACTTGGCGTACGCGTAGGCGTCCTCGACGGTCAGCCGGCCGCCGGTGAGGACACCGGTCCGGCCGCGCGCGGCGGACAGGCCCTCGGCCGCGGCGGCCAGCGCCTCGGGCCAGCTCGCCGGCTCCAGCTCACCGGACTCGCCCCGCACCAGCGGGGTGGTGAGCCGGTCGCGCTGCTGGGCGTAGCGGAAGCCGAAGCGGCCCTTGTCGCAGAGCCATTCCTCGTTGACCTCGGGGTCGTTGGCGGCCAGCCGTCGCATGACCTTGCCGCGCCGGTGGTCGGTGCGGGTGGCGCAGCCGCCGGCGCAGTGCTCGCACACCGAGGGCGTGGAGACCAGGTCGAAGGGGCGGGAGCGGAACCGGTACGCCGCCGAGGTCAGCGCGCCGACCGGGCAGATCTGGATGGTGTTGCCGGAGAAGTACGACTCGAAGGGGTCGCCCTCGCCGGTGCCGACCTGCTGGAGCGCGCCGCGCTCGATCAGCTCGATCATCGGGTCGCCGGCCACCTGGTTGGAGAACCGGGTGCAGCGGGCGCAGAGCACGCAGCGCTCGCGGTCCAGCAGCACCTGGGTGGAGATCGGCACGGGCTTCTCGTAGGTCCGCTTCCTCCCCTCGAAGCGGGAGGTCGCGTCGCCGTGCGACATCGCCTGGTTCTGGAGCGGGCACTCGCCGCCCTTGTCGCAGACCGGGCAGTCCAGCGGGTGGTTGATGAGCAGCAGCTCCATCACCCCGCGCTGCGCCTTGTCCGCGACGGGCGAGGTGAGCTGCGACTTGACGACCATGCCGTCGGTGCAGGTGATGGTGCAGGACGCCATCGGCTTGCGCTGGCCCTCGACCTCGACGATGCACTGGCGGCAGGCGCCGGCGGGGTCGAGGAGCGGGTGGTCGCAGAAGCGCGGGATCTCGATGCCGAGGAGTTCGGCGGCGCGGATGACCAGGGTGCCCTTGGGCACGCTGATCTCGATGCCGTCGATGGTCAGCGTGACGAGGTCCTCGGGCGGGATCGCCGCTTCGCCGCCCCCGGAGGGCGCACTCGTGGTGACTGTCATGCGTTCACCCCCTGGGATGCGTTCTTGTCGTCGGCCCAGAGGGTCGATTTGGCGGGATCGAAGGGGCAGCCCTTGCCCGTGATGTGCTGCTCGTACTCCTCGCGGAAGTACTTCAGCGAGGAGAAGATCGGCGAGGCGGCGCCGTCGCCGAGGGCGCAGAACGACTTGCCGTTGATGTTGTCGGCGATGTCGTTGAGTTTGTCCAGGTCGGCCATCTGGCCCTTGCCGGCCTCGATGTCTCGGAGCAACTGGACGAGCCAGTAGGTGCCTTCGCGGCAGGGTGTGCACTTGCCGCAGGACTCGTGCGCGTAGAACTCGGTCCAGCGGGTGACGGCCCGCACCACGCAGGTCGTCTCGTCGAAGCACTGGAGCGCCTTGGTGCCGAGCATGGATCCGGCGGCGCCGACGCCCTCGTAGTCGAGGGGCACGTCGAGGTGCTCCTCGGTGAACATCGGGGTGGAGGAGCCGCCGGGCGTCCAGAACTTCAGCCGGTGGCCGGGGCGCATCCCGCCGCTCATGTCGAGGAGCTGGCGCAGGGTGATGCCGAGCGGGGCCTCGTACTGGCCGGGTCCGGCGACATGGCCGCTGAGCGAGTAGAGCGTGAAGCCCGGGGACTTCTCGCTGCCCATCGACTTGAACCAGTCCTTGCCCCGGTTCAGGATCGCGGGAACCGAGGCGATGGACTCGACGTTGTTCACCACGGTGGGGCAGGCGTACAGACCGGCGACCGCGGGGAAGGGCGGGCGCAGCCGGGGCTGGCCGCGCCGTCCTTCGAGCGAGTCGAGCAGCGCGGTCTCCTCACCGCAGATGTACGCGCCGGCGCCCGCGTGCACGGTGAGTTCCAGATCGAGTCCGGAGCCCAGGATGTCCTTGCCGAGATAGCCCGCCTCGTACGCCTCGCGGACGGCCTCGTGCAGCCGTCGCAGGACGGGGACGACCTCGCCGCGCAGATAGATGAAGGCGTGCGAGGAGCGGATCGCGTAACAGGCGATCACGATGCCCTCGATGAGGCTGTGCGGGTTGGCGAAGAGGAGCGGGATGTCCTTGCAGGTCCCCGGCTCCGACTCGTCGGCGTTGACGACGAGGTAGTGCGGTTTGCCGTCGCCCTGCGGGATGAACTGCCACTTCATCCCGGTGGGGAAGCCGGCGCCGCCGCGCCCGCGCAGTCCGGAGTCCTTGACGTACGCGATGAGGTCGTCCGGGGACATGGCGAGGGCCTTGCGCAGTCCCTCGTAGCCCTCGTGGCGGCGGTAGGTCTCCAGGGTCCAGGACTCGGGCTGGTCCCAGAACGCGGAGAGGACGGGGGCGAGCAGCTTCTCGGGGCTGGTCCCGTTCTGATTGAGTTCGGTGGCCAACGTCATCACTCCCCCTCCTCGGCCGCGGGTCCTGCCGGGTGGTCCGGGTCGGATGCCGAGGTCTGCTGCGGCGCGTCGTGGGAGCTGAGGTGCTCGGCGCCCTTCTGCGGCTGGTCGCCGGGCGCCTCGCCGCGCGGGCTGACGACGCGGGCCTGCGGGGCGGCTTCGCCCTTGGCGAGCTTCAGTCCGATGAGCGAGGCGGGGCCGGCACCGCCGGAGGCGGCGACGGCGCCGGGGCGCTCGTCGGGGAAGCCGGCCAGGATCCTGGCCGTCTCCTTGTACGTGCAGAGGGGGGCGCCCCGGGTGGGCTCGACGGGACGTCCGGCGATGAGGTCGTCGACCAGCCGGGTCGCGCTCTCGGGCGTCTGGTTGTCGAAGAACTCCCAGTTGACCATCACGACGGGCGCGAAGTCGCAGGCGGCGTTGCACTCGATGTGTTCGAGCGTGACCTTGCCGTCGTCTGTGGTCATATCAGAACCGTCGTTCCCGACGCCGAGGTGTTCCTTGAGCCGGTCGAAGATCGCGTCGCCGCCCATCACCGCGCAGAGCGTATTGGTGCAGACGCCGACCTGGTAGTCGCCGCTCGGCCTGCGCCGGTACATCGTGTAGAAGGTGGCGACCGCGGTGACCTCGGCGGTGGTGAGGCCGAGCACCTCGGCGCAGAAGGCCATGCCCGTACGCGAGACGTACCCCTCCTCGGACTGCACCAGGTGCAGCAGCGGCAGCAGCGCGGAGCGGCTGCCGGGGTAGCGGGCGATCACCTCCTTCGCATCCGCTTCGAGCCTGGCGCGCACCTCGGCCGGGTAGGCGGGGGCGGGGAGCTGCGGCATCCCCAGACTGACTTCCTGACGTGCTTCGGTCACCGGTCGACGCCTCCCATCACGGGGTCGATGGATGCGACGGCGACGATGACGTCGGCGACCTGGCCGCCCTCGCACATCGCCGCCATGGCCTGGAGGTTGGTGAAGGACGGGTCGCGGAAGTGGACCCGGTAGGGGCGGGTTCCGCCGTCCGAGACGACGTGCACGCCGAGTTCGCCCTTGGGGGACTCGACGGCGGTGTACGCCTGTCCGACGGGGACCCGGAAGCCCTCGGTCACCAGCTTGAAGTGGTGGATCAGGGCCTCCATGGAGGTGCCCATGATCTTCTTGATGTGGTCCAGCGAGTTGCCGAGGCCGTCCGGGCCGAGCGCGAGCTGCGCGGGCCAGGCGATCTTCTTGTCGGCGACCATGACCGGTCCGGGGGCGAGCCGGTCGATGCACTGCTCGATGATCCGCAGCGACTGGCGCATCTCCTCCAGCCGGATGAGAAAGCGGCCGTAGGCGTCGCAGCTGTCGGCGGTGGGGACCTCGAAGTCGTAGGTCTCGTATCCGCAGTACGGGTCGGTCTTGCGCAGGTCGTGCGGGAGTCCGGCGGAGCGCAGGATCGGTCCGGTGGCGCCGAGCGCCATGCAGCCGGTCAGGTCCAGGTAGCCGACGTCCTGCATGCGGGCCTTGAAGATGGGGTTGCCGGTGGCGAGCTTGTCGTACTCCGGCAGGTTCTTCTTCATGGTCTTCACGAACTCGCGCAGCTGGTCGACCGCGCCCGGGGGCAGGTCCTGGGCGAGGCCGCCGGGGCGGACGAACGCGTGGTTCATCCGCAGTCCGGTGATCAGCTCGAAGAGATCGAGAACGAGTTCACGATCGCGGAAGCCGTAGATCATGATCGTGGTGGCGCCCAGCTCCATGCCGCCGGTGGCGATGCACACCAGGTGGGAGGAGAGCCGGTTGAGCTCCATGAGGAGCACGCGCAGGATGCTGGCGCGGTCGGGGATCTGGTCCTCGATGCCCAGCAGCTTCTCCACGCCGAGGCAGTACGCCGTCTCGTTGAAGAACGGCGTCAGGTAGTCCATGCGCGTGACGAAGGTGGTGCCCTGCGTCCAGCTGCGGTATTCGAGGTTCTTCTCGATGCCGGTGTGGAGGTAGCCGATGCCGCAGCGGGCCTCGGTGACGGTCTCGCCGTCGATCTCCAGGATGAGCCGGAGCACGCCGTGGGTGGACGGGTGCTGCGGGCCCATGTTGACGATGATGCGCTCGTCGTCGGAGGCGGTGGCGTTCTCGACGATCTCGTCCCAGTCGCCGCCGGTGACTGTATATACAGTCCCCTCGGTCGTGGCGCGGGGCGTGGCATGGGGAGTGGTCATCAGGAGTACGACCTCCGCTGGTCCGGAGCCGGGATCTGGGCGCCCTTGTACTCGACGGCGATGCCGCCGAGCGGGTAGTCCTTGCGCTGCGGGAAGCCCTGCCAGTCGTCCGGCATCATGATCCGGGTGAGGGCGGGGTGCCCGTCGAAGATCAGCCCGAAGAAGTCGTAGGCCTCGCGCTCGTGCCAGTCGTTGGTCGGGTAGACCGGCACGAGGGACGGCAGGTGCCGGTCGGCGTCCGGGGTGGACACCTCCAGGCGGATCAGCCGGCCGTGGGTGAGCGAGCGCAGGTGGTAGACGGCGTGCAGTTCACGTCCCTTGTCGCCGGGGAAGTGGACGCCGCTCACCCCCGTGCAGAGCTCGAAGCGCAGCGCCGGGTCGTCGCGCAGGGTCCGGGCGACGGTGAGCAGGTGCTCGCGGGCGATGTGGAAGGTGAGTTCGCCGCGGTCCACGACGGTCTTCTCGATGGCGTTCTCGGGGAGCAGGTCCTGCTCCTCCAGGGCGCCCTCCAGCTCGTCGGCGACCTCGTCGAACCAGCCGCCGTAGGGACGGGAGGAGGCGCCGGGCAGGGCCACGGTGCGGACCAGGCCGCCGTAGCCGCTGGTGTCGCCGCCGTTGTTGGCGCCGAACATGCCCTTGCGTACGCCGATGACCTCGCCGTGCTCGTCGCGCGGGGCGGGGACGCCGTTGGTGGTGTTCTGCTCGTCGCTCACCGCAGGAGCCCCTTCATCTCGATCAGGGGCAGGGCCTTGAGCGCCGCTTCCTCGGCCTCGCGGGCGGCCTCCTCGGCGTTGACCCCGAGCTTGGAGCCCTGGATCTTCTGGTGGAGCTTGAGGATGGCGTCCATCAGCATCTCGGGCCGCGGCGGACAGCCCGGCAAATAGATGTCAACCGGGACAATATGATCAACACCCTGAACAATGGCGTAATTATTGAACATTCCACCGGATGACGCGCAAACACCCATGGAGATGACCCACTTGGGGTTGGGCATCTGGTCGTAGACCTGACGCAGGACGGGCGCCATCTTCTGGCTCACCCGTCCCGCCACGATCATCAGGTCCGCCTGCCGCGGCGAGCCGCGGAAGACTTCCATGCCGAACCGGGCCAGGTCGTAGCGCCCGGCCCCGGTCGTCATCATCTCGATGGCGCAGCAGGCGAGGCCGAAGGTGGCGGGGAAGACGGAGGACTTCCGCACCCAGCCGGCGGCCTGCTCGACAGTGGTCAGTACGAAGCCGCTGGGCAGCTTCTCTTCGAGTCCCATGGTGTGCCCCTCAGCCCCTCAGTCCCATTCCAGGCCGCCGCGTCGCCACACGTACGCGTAGGCGACGAAGACGGTGAGCACGAAGAGCAGCATCTCCACGAGCCCGAAGATCCCCAGGGCGTCGAAGGTGACCGCCCAGGGATAGAGGAAGACGATCTCGATGTCGAAGACGATGAACAGCATCGCCGTCAGGTAGTACTTGATGGGGAAGCGGCCGCCTCCGGCCGGAGTCGGGGTGGGTTCGATACCGCACTCGTACGCTTCGAGCTTCGCTCGGTTGTAGCGCTTGGGGCCGATAAGCGTGGCCATGACCACGGAGAAGATCGCAAACCCTGCCCCGAGGGCGCCGAGCACGAGGATGGGCGCGTAGGCATTCACGCTCCTCGCTCCTTCCAGTCGTCCTTGACCGTTGGACCGCATCGGGCGAACCGGTTCCCCGCCTCACCAAGATCGTGCACATGTGAGGCAGTTCACAAGCCCGACTGCCCCGCATCCTATGCCCGCCGCCTTGTGATCTGCGACACGGGGTACGACAACGCCTTTGTGATCTCCACCACCTGACGAACGATCATGAAGTCGGATGAGCGGTGATCTTCGTACACGAAGCGGCCGAGTGATCACGAGACGTGACATCCACGGCCGTACGCGCTGGTCAAACGGGTGTCGCTCTATCAAGCGGAGGCACCATCCGCCAAATTGGCCATGGACGCGAGCGGGTGATAAAGGAATCCTCCGCCGATGCGCGAGCGTTCGTCACCCGCGCGGGGGCCTCGCGTGGAACGAAGTGGACGCAAAGCCGCATCCACCCCCTAGGGGGCGAATGACCCGCCACCCGGGGCCGGTTCCGCACCCCCGCCCCCAGGCCGCCGCGCCCGTCGGCCGCGATCGCCCTCCAGTGAGACCATCCTGTGACCTGCGTCACCCCTAGAGGGACGGCCGAAAACCGGGCTTGGCCAACCGTGTGAACGGATGGTAAGTGACGGGCAATTCGGGCGTATTGCTGAAAACCCGTGCTCACGGCCATGTTGACGTCTGCCCGATTTGCCCGTTACGGCGTCAATAAAGGTCCCCAGAAAGCGGATTCACAGATTCCGGACGTAACTGTGTCGCAACACACGTTTCTTGATGGGACCCCTACGGCCCTGATAGCGCTAGTACCCATGTCCCACTCCGCTCTCATACCCAGCCACCGGAAGCCCCGCCGAAACGCCTCCAAGACGGCGCTGCGGGCCGGAGTTGCCGGTGGCGTCCTCAGCACGATCGCGGTCGCGGGTGCCGCCGGTCCGGCGCAGGCCGAGCCGGTGACCCAGACCATCGAGATGCCGACCCTCACGGACGGCCTCTCGACCACCGTCGCGGCGTCCGCCGAGGCCACGCAGCAGGTCGCCCTGGACCTGGAGACGCAGGCCCACGAGGACGCGGCCGCCACCAGCGCCGCCAAGGCCGCCAAGAAGGCCAAGGCCGAGGCCGTCCGCAAGGCCGAGGCCAAGAAGAAGGCCGAGGCCGCCGCGAAGGCCAAGGCGGAGGCCGCCGAGCGCGCCTCCCGCACGGCCGCCCGCACGACGCTCAGCACCACCTCGGGCTCCTCGTCGTCCTCGTCGTCGTCCGCCTCCACGGCCACGGCCTCGTACTCCTCCAGCGCCACCGGCTCCGCCGCCTCCGTCGTCGCCTTCGCGCAGGCACAGGTCGGCGACGCCTACGTGGCCGGCGGCACCGGCCCCAACTCCTGGGACTGCTCCGGCCTCGTCCAGGCCGCGTTCCGCACGGTCGGCGTCGACCTGCCGCGCGTCTCGCAGAGCCAGTCGACCGCGGGCACCCAGGTCTCGCTGAGCAACCTCCAGCCGGGCGACATCCTGTACTGGGGCAGCGCGGGCAGCGCATACCACGTCGGGATCTACGTGGGCAACGGCCAGTTCGTCGGCGCGCAGAACTCCTCCACCGGAGTCGTGCAGCGCCCGCTGTCGTACGACATGCCCACGGGCGCCGTCCGCGTGCTCTGAGTTCACGGTTTCACAAGCGCTCCGGCGCACGGTGAAGGGCCGCCGCTCCCCCGCTCGGGAGCGGCGGCCCTTGGGCGTCACCGTTGACGTCGCGAACCTGCCGGACATCATCCGCGTGTGCTTGTGAACTGGAGGGAACAGCCCTCGTTCCCCCGAGCACAGGACGGCCCTCCATGCACCGCACGGCCACCACGCCCCCGCCCGTCTCCGGCCGTCCCACCGGCACCCCGTTGCGCGGCCGGTCCGCGGTGGGCGCGTTGACCCTGGCCCTCTTCGCCATCGTCACCACCGAGATCCTGCCGATCGGTCTGCTGACCCCGATCGGCGCCGGCTTCGGCGTCGCGGACGGTACGGCGGGCCTGATGATGACCATGCCCGGCCTCCTCGCCGCCGTCGCCGCCCCGGCGGTGACCCTCGCGACGGCCCGCGTCGACCGCAGGCTGATGCTCTGCGCCCTGATCCTGCTGCTCGCGGTGGCCAACTTCCTCACCGCCGCGGCGACGGCCTACTCGCTGGTGCTCGTCGCCCGGGTGCTCGTCGGCGTCACCATCGGCGGTTTCTGGTCGATCGGCGCCGGACTCGCCGGCCGGCTGGTCCGCCCCGAGTCGGCCGGGCGCGCGACGGCGGTCATCTTCGCGGCCGTCCCCCTCGGTTCCGTCCTCGGCGTCCCCGCCGGCACGCTCGTCGGTGATCTGGCGGGCTGGCGCACCGCGTTCGCGGTGATGGGGCTGCTGAGCACCGGCGCGCTCGCCCTGCTGCTGCTGACCCTCCCCGCCCTGCCCCCGGAGGGGGGCGGCACCCGCACCTCGGTGCTCCGCGCCCTGCTGCGCGGCACGGACACCCGGTACGCCCTGCTGATGACGTTCCTCGTCGTCATGGCGCATTTCGCCACGTACACCTACGTGACGCCCCTCCTCCAGCAGATCACCGGAGCCGGTCCGGCGCGGATCACCGGATACCTGCTGATCTACGGCACCGCCGGCGTGGCCGGCAACTTCATCGGGGGCGCCCTGGTCACGCGAGCGCCCCGCCTCGCGTTCGGGGCGGCCGCCGCGACGATCGCCGCCGCGACCGCGCTGGCGCCCGTCCTCGGCCGCACCGACGCGGGCGCGCTCACCGTGCTCGTCGTCTGGGGACTCGGCTACGGGGCGGTGCCGGTCTGCTCCCAGACCTGGTTCGTCCGCGCGGCCCCGCGCGCGCCCGAGGCCGCCACGGTCCTGTTCACCGCGTCCTTCCAGGCGACGCTCGCCGCCGGCGCCCTCACCGGGGGCGCGGTCGTCGACCACACCTCGCTCCGCGCGGTCATGTGGTGCGGGGCGGGGGCGGCGGGCCTGGCGGTGCTCGTCGCGTCGCGGACGAGGGGCGCCCGGCCCGGCCGCCTCCTCCGCCGGGACACCGAACCGGGCGGGGACGGTCGCTCCCCCGCCCGGACGTGACGGCTCCTCCGTCCGTGGACGGACGGCGGGCTTTCGGCGTCACCGGGGCGGAGCGGGGGGGAACGCGAGGGGCGACACCGCGCGGGTGCTCAGCGGGGCCCGAGTCCGGTTCTGCCGTCGAGCAGTTCACGGACGATGTCCAGATGGCCGGCGTGCCGTGCGGTCTCCTCCACGACGTGGAGGATGATCCCGCGCAGGTCGGAGACTTCGTCGCCCATCATTTCGGGCAGGCGCCCCTTCGGAAGCGCCGACAACGGGGTGCGGGCGATCACTGCGTCGGAGCGGCGGCACTGGTCCTCGTAGAACGCGAAAACCACCTCCGGCGCCCGCGGTGTCGTCAGCGGCGCATCGCCGTCGGCCCACGGCAACGGCTCGGCCCCTCCGGTGACGATCTCCTGGAACCAGTACCTCTCCGCGTGCCCCAGATGTTCTATCAGCCCCAGCGGCGTCCAGCCCGACGGCAGGACCGGCGTGGTCAGCGACCGCGCGTCGAGCCCGTCGACAATGGCCAGCACACTGGCTCGCTGCGCCGCGAGGAACGCCGACAGGGTCGCCTTCTCCTTGCTCTCCGTGTCCATGAGCGCATGGTGGCAGGCGGCACTGACAGGGGGGCGGGACGGCCCGGACCGTCCCCGCCGACCCCGCGAAGGGAGAGCACGCGCACCGGCACGCGGCCTCGCGAAAACGCTGCGCACGCGCGTCACCGCACTGGTGCAGCGGCGCGAAGCCCGCCGTTGGTCCCGTGCGGGACGGGCGGCGGGCTTCGTCGTGCGGGTGCGGGATCAGGCGTTCGGGGCCACCTTCGCCAAGCCGTTGATGATGCGGTCCATCGCGTCGCCGCCCGTCGGGTCGGTGAGGTTGGCGAGCATCTTCAGGGTGAACTTCATGAGCACCGGGTGGGTCAGGCCGCGCTGGGTGGCGACCTTCATAACCTTCGGGTTGCCGATGAGCTTCACGAAGGCGCGGCCCATCGTGTAGTAGCCGCCGTAGGTCTCCTTGAGGACCTTCGGGTAGTTGTTCAGGGCCAGTTCGCGCTGGGCGGGGGTGGCGCGGGCGTGGGCCTGGACGATGACGTCGGCGGCGATCCGGCCGGACTCCATGGCGTACGCGATGCCCTCGCCGTTGAACGGGTTGACCATGCCGCCCGCGTCACCGACGAGCAGCAGGCCCTTGGTGTAGTGGGGCTGGCGGTTGAAGGCCATGGGGAGGGCGGCGCCGCGGATGGGCATCGTCATGTTCTCCGGGGTGTAGCCCCAGTCCTCCGGCATGGAGGCGCACCACGCCTTGAGGACCTCGCGCCAGTCCAGCTCCTTGAAGGCGGAGGAGGAGTTGAGGATGCCGAGGCCGACGTTGGAGGTGCCGTCGCCCATGCCGAAGATCCAGCCGTAGCCGGGCAGCAGCCGGTCCTGGGGGCCGCGCCGGTCCCACAGCTCCAGCCAGGACTCCAGGTAGTCGTCGTCGTGGCGGGGCGAGGTGAAGTACGTGCGCACGGCGACGCCCATCGGGCGGTCCTCGCGGCGGTGCAGGCCCATCGCCAGGGAGAGGCGCGTGGAGTTGCCGTCGGCGGCGACGACGAGGGGGGCGTGGAAGGTGACCGGGGTCTTCTCCTCGCCGAGCTTGGCGTGCACGCCGGTGATGCGGCCGGTGCGCTCGTCGACGATCGGGGCGCCGACGTTGCAGCGCTCGTACAGCCGGGCGCCGCCCTTCTGCGCCTGCCGGGCCAGCTGCTCGTCGAAGTCGTCGCGCTTGCGGACCAGTCCGTAGTCCGGGAAGGAGGCGAGATCCGGCCAGTCCAGCTGGAGCCGGACGCCGCCACCGATGATGCGCAGGCCCTTGTTGCGCAGCCAGCCGGCCTCCTCGGAGATGTCGATCCCCATGGCGACGAGCTGCTTGGTGGCGCGCGGGGTGAGGCCGTCGCCGCAGACCTTCTCGCGCGGGAACGCCGTCTTCTCCAGCAGCAGGACGTCGAGTCCGGCCTTGGCGAGGTAGTACGCGGTGGTGGAGCCGGCCGGGCCCGCCCCGACGACGATCACGTCCGCGCTGTGTTCGGACAGGGGCTCGGTCACGATCGGCTCTCCCGGAGACTCGCATTCGCGTGCCGCGCGGCACTTGTCCCCCGCAGTCTATGGGGGACGCGGGCGCGTCCTCGGAAGGGCTCCCCCCATGTCCGCGCCCGGTCCGTGCTCCCCGCCGTCAGGCGCGTACGCCCCGGTGCAGGGCGACGATGCCCCCGGTCAGGTTGCGCCAGGCGACCTTCGACCAGCCGGCCCGCTGGAGCAGCGCGGCGAGGCCCGGCTGGTCGGGCCAGGCGCGGATGGACTCCGCGAGGTACACGTACGCGTCCGGGTTGGACGACACCGCCCGCGCGACCGGGGGCAGCGCCCGCATCAGGTACTCCGTGTACACCGTGCGGAACGAGGCCCAGACCGGCTGGGAGAACTCGCAGATCACGACCCGGCCGCCGGGCTTCGTCACCCGGTACAGCTCGCGCAGCGCCGCCTCGGTGTCCTGGACGTTGCGCAGCCCGAAGGAGATCGTCACCGCGTCGAACGTCTCGTCCCGGAACGGCAGCCTCGTCGCGTCGCCGGCCGTGAACGGCAGCCAGGCGTGGCGCTTCTTGCCCTCGCTCAGCATGCCGAGGGAGAAGTCGCAGGGCACGACGTACGCCCCGGTCGCGGCGAACGGCAGCGAGGACGTCGCCGTACCGGCCGCCAGGTCGAGGACCTTCTCCGCGGGCCGCGCGCCGACCGCCTTGGCGACCTCCTTGCGCCACAGCCGGGCCTGGCCGAGCGAGAGCACGTCGTTGGTCAGGTCGTAGTTGGCCGCCACTCCGTCGAACATGGAGGCGACTTCGTGCGGCTGCTTGTCCAGGGAGGCTCGGGTCACCCGTCCATTCAAGCAGCCCGGCCGTACGGGGGCGGGGCGGGTCACCGGCGCAGGGCCTCGGCCGGTTCGACGCGCGCGGCGCGCCAGGCCGGATAGAGACCGGCCACCACCCCGGTGACGAGCCCGATGACGGGGGCGGCGGCCACCGTCCCGGGATGGACGACCGGGGTCCAGTCCCGGAGCACCGCCACGCCGACGACGGTCACGGTGCCCAGCGAGGTGCCGACCAGCCCGCCCAGCGCGCCGAGCGCCCCGGACTCGGCGAGGAACTGGGCGGTGATGTGCCGCCCCCGGGCGCCGAGCGCGCGGCGCAGACCGATCTCGCCGGTCCGTTCGAGGACCGCGACCAGGGTGGTGTTGGCGATGCCGACGGCCCCGATGACCAGGCAGATCCCGGCGAGCAGCAGGAACAGCTGGTCGAGGTCGGAGGTGACGTGGGTGCGCAGGGTCCTGGGGTCGGGCGGCGGCTGGGCCTTGAGGTACTCGGGGTGGTCGGGCCGCAGTGCCGTCGGCGCCTCCCGGGCCGCCTGGCGGGCGGCGCCGATCTCCGTGGAGACCAGCATCTGCGCCTCCTGCGGGTCGGGGGCGCCCCAGATCCGCTCGGCGGCGGTCCGGGGCACGACGACGGAGAGCAGCAGATCGGCCTTGCGCGCGACGTTCTCGACGATGCCGACGACGGTGAAGGGTTCCTCCCCGATGAAGACGGCCGGGTGGGTCTCCAGGGTGGTGATGCCGAGCCGGGCGGCGACGCCGGAGCCGATGACGGCGACGGGTTCGCCGGAGTCGGAGAGGTAGTCGTCGTAGACGCGGCCCTGGGCGAGGACGGGCCGGGCGGCGGCGAACACCCCGGGGGACGCGGCGACGACGGCGACCTCCTGTCCCCCGCCGCCGGTGCCGTCCGCCGCGATCGGCGCGGAGCGCACGGTGACGGAGTCGCGGAGGCGGACCGTCCAGTACACCCCGGCCGCCGTCACCCCGTTCACCCGGGCCATGCGGTGGTCGGCGTCCTCGGGGAAGACCGGGCCGGACGTCGCGGCCCCCTCGGACCCGGCCTCCTCGACGGTCACCTCGGTGGCGGTCAGTGCGTTGAACCGGGAGTCGATCTGGGAGGAGGTGGTGGCGGTCAGCCCCAGGACCGCCACGAACGTCCCGACGCCCAGGACTGTGCCGAGCGCGGTCAGCGCCGAACGGGCCGGCCGCTGGAGGATGCCGGCCGTGGCCTCGGACAGCAGGTCCCGGGGCCGGAATCCGGACGGCTCCACGGCCGGCCGCGCCCCCCGGCCCGGCCCGTGCCCCCGCCACCGGAGGGACCGGGCTCCCCGCGCGTTCACCCGCCCACCCGCCGCTCGTCGAGGATCCCGTCGCGGATGGTGACGGTCCGTTGGCCGCGTGCGGCGATGCCCGGGTCGTGCGTGATCAACAGGACGGTCATGCCCTCGGCGTGGAGTTCGGTGAGCAGGGCGAGCACGGTGGCGGCGTTCGCGGTGTCCAGATTGCCGGTCGGCTCGTCGCACAGCAGCAGGGACGGACCGGCCGCCAGGGCCCGCGCGATGGCGACGCGCTGGCGTTCGCCGCCGGAGAGGCGGGTGGGCAGGCTGTCCGTCCGGGGGCCGAGGCCGACCCGGTCCAGCGCCTCGCGGGCGCGGGGGCGGCGCTCGGCGCGCGGGGTGCCGTTGTAGACCATCGCCAGGATGACGTTCTCCAGTGCGGAGCGGTGCGGCAGCAGGTGGAAGGACTGGAAGACGAAGCCGATCCGGCGACCGCGCAGCGCGGTGCGGTCGGCGTCCTTGAGGGCGCCCGTGTCGTACCCGTCGAGGAGGTACGTGCCGTGGGTCGGGGCGTCGAGCAGTCCGGCGATGTTCAGGAAGGTGGACTTGCCGGAGCCGGAGGGGCCGACGACGGTCACGAACTCCCCCGCGTCCACGCGCAGATCGCACGGCCGGAACGCGGCGACCGGCGGCGGCCCCGGGTAGGTGAGGCCGACTTGGCGGAACTCGATGACGGGCGGTTCGGCGGTCCGGGCGGTGCCGCCGGGCCCGGTCACTGTCCCGCCCCCGTGTCCGTGGTCTTCCGTACGCCGGTGACGACCTTGTCGCCGGGGCGGAGTGCGCCGGAGCCGACCGGGGTGACGGCGACGAAGCCGTCGCCGACGGTGCCGGGTTCGACGGCCACCTGCCGGCGCCCGCCGCTTCCGGTGAGCACGGTGACGGTCGTCCGGCCGTCGGCCCCGGCGGTGATCGCGGTGACGGGGACGACGAGTGCCTTGCCGTCGGTGGTCGCCGCCTCGATGGTGAGCCGGACGTCCTGCCCGGCGAGTCTGGGGTCGAGGGGCCGGTCGGGCCGGACCTCCAGCAGATATCCCGACTCCCCGGTGGGCGCCCCGTCGCCGCCCTGGCCGCTCCCCTGCTGGTCCCCGCCGCCCCGTGCGGTGTCCCCGGCGTCCTGCCCGGCGGTGGAGAGCGTCCCGGAGAGCGAGGTGACACGGGCCCCGGCGCGGATTCCGGTCAGCTCGGAGAGGATCTCGGCCTTCTGGCCCCTGCGGACCAGGCCCGTCTGGTGCTCCTGGAGGTAGGCGTGGACGACCAGCCGCCCCGCCGACACGGTCATCACCGTGCCCGAGACCCGCGTCCCCACCGTGCCGGGGACCGAGTCGACCCGGGCCGGGAAGCCCTGGAGGAAGACGACCTCCCCGGCGGGCAGTTCGGGTCCGTCGGCGGCACGCGCGGCGGCCAAGGCGGTACGGGCGGCGGCGAGGTCCTCCCGGGCACGCGCGAGCTGCCGGCCGGAGGCGGGGCCGCCGGAGCCCTTGCCGGTGCTCGGGGCGCCGGTGGTCGCGGCGCCGGTGCTAGCGGCGTCGGTGGTCGCGGCGCCTGGGCTCCCCGTGTCGTCGGCGGCGTCCTTGGGGGGCTTCCCGTTCGCGGTCCCCTTCGGGGTCGAGTCCGGGGTCCCGTCCGGGGCCCCGCTCCGGGTCGCGTCCGCCGCCGCGTTCGCGTCCTCGATGTCCTGGACGGCGCGTTCGGCGGCGGTGACCGCGTCGCGGGCGGCCTTGAGACCGGCGCCGCGGTCGTCGAGCGCGGGCAGCGGGTCGTAGCCGATCGACGCGTAGAAGGCGGTGAGCGCGGCCTTGGTCCCCTCGCCGAAGGTGCCGCGCGGGTCGGTTCCGGTGCCGTGCCCCTGTCCGCGCAGCGCGTTCTGGAGCTGGGCGACGTCGTCGCCGGTGGCGCCGGGCTTCAGGTCGCGGTAGACGGGGAGGGTGCCGGGCAGGGCGAAGACCGGCCGCCCGGAGATCTCCAGGAGCACCTTCCCGGCCGTGACCTTCCCGCCGGCCGGCACCCCGATCTTGGTGACCACCGGGCTCCCGGCCCCCTCCCCGCCGGCGGTCTGCGGGGCGATCCGCACCGACTGCCCGGCGATGACCTGGCCCCGGGTGATCACGGTGGACGCCAGGACGCGGTACTCGACCTCGGCGGTGAGCACGCTCGGCGCGGGCGCCTCGGCGTCGGCGGCGGCCTGCGCGGGCGACTTCACGAACGCGGCGGCGGCGACCCCCGCCCCCGCGAGCACCACGGCTCCGGCGGCCAGCACGGCCACCGCCCTCCTGCGCCGGGAGAGCCCGGTGGCTCCCTTCCCGGGCGCGCCGGTCGCGGAGCCGACCGCGTCCGGGACGCCGACGGGGGCGTCGCCGGGGACGCCGTCGGGGGCCTCGGGAGGCACGTTGTGGGGGGCGTCGTCGGGGAGGGCTGAGGTCGGAGCCATCGTGTCACCTTTCCTTCGTCGGGCGGCATATCGGCCGGTACGGGGTCGTCGGGGCGGTCCGGTTCAGCCGCCGGCCACCGTCCCGCCGTCCGCCGCGGCCCCGCCGCGTCCGCCGCACTTCCTGAACGCCCCGATCGCCCCGGGGTCCGTCTTGAACGCCGCCGCCTGCTCCTCCGTCTGCGCGACCTGCCCGTTTCCGGGTCCGGATCCGGATATCCGGCATACCCGTCACGCCGCACGCAGGCGCCGAACTCCTCGGACCTCGCCCGTTCCCCGGGGCCGACCGCCGCCCCGGTCCTCCAGGCAGCCGAGGCAGACCGTCAGGGCCCCGTCCCGGTGCGTGGCGGTGGCGCTCCACACCTGAGAATTCGCGGATGCAACGGATTCGCGCGACTCCGGGGCGCCGTCCGGCGCACCGCTCCGGCATCCGCCCAGCAGCACGGACGCGAGGAGTGCGCGGAGGGCTGCCCCTCGGGCGGTGCGGGCGGTGCGCGGCATGCGGAACTCCAGGGGCGGGGCGGGCCGGTGAGGGCGGAGACCCGGCGGAACGGCGGCCGGGCGCGGGGCGTACGAGGAACCGGGCAGCACTCAACGCCGAGCTGGCGCCCCGGAGTTGACCAGGGCTTCCGCGATCGTCCCCCAGCGAAACTAGGCGGGTGCGCACCCCGTGTCCACTGTCCCCGAGGCCAGTAGACGGCCCGTCGGGGGCTGCGCTTGGCTGGGTCCGCTTGCTCCGACATCAGCCGCGGGGACGGCTCGCCACGTCGGGCGGTCACCGCTGGACCGAAGGAATGACTCAGTGTTCAAGAACAACCTGGCGCGTCGCGCGGCCACCCTCACGCTGGCCGCGACCGCGCTGACGGGTGCCGGTTTCTTCACTGCCGGCAACGCCTTCGCCGTGTACGCGCCGAAGGACGGGTACGTCGACGAGTACGAACTCGGCCTGTACTACAGCCCGAACCAGACGGGCTGCGTCTTCGACCTCTACATGGCGGAGCAGAACTTCCAGGGGTACACCTTCAAGCCGTACAGCGGCACGTGCAGCGGTCAGGGCCAGCCCGTCGACAACAACACCGCCTCGTACTACAACCGCGACACCGCGACCTGGTGGGTGTACACCGGCTCCTGGGCCACCGGCAGTGAGGGCTCGCTGCCCCCCGGCCACATCGGCAACGCGTCGACGGGCTTCCGGAACCAGATCAGCTCGGCCTACCACTACTACCCCAAGCAGTAGTGCTGTCGCCGTAGGACCCGCGCCTCACCCCTCCGCAGCGCCGTCCCGCCCGTTGGAGCCGGGCGGGACGGCGCCGCGAGCACCCTACAACCCCCGCCGTCGCCCCCTCCGAGTGCAAGGACCGCCCCATGCCCGCTGTCCCCGGCCGCCTCCGCGCCGTGTGCCTGGCCGCAGCCGTCGCGGCCGTCCTGACCGGCTGTTCCTCCTCCGACGACGGCTCGGGCGCGGGCAGTGGTGAGCCCGCGGTCGCGGACACCCCGAGAATGACGCTCACCGCGGGAGCGCGGCTCCCGCTCGACGCGTACGAGCGGTCCGAGGACGATGTGTACGCGCTGGCCAAGGCGCAGAACGTCCTCACCGAGCAGTGCATGAAGCGCTACGGCTTCACGTACGACGCCCCGGACCCCATGCCGCCGACCCACGACCGGCCGAACGCACGGGTCTTCGGCCTCGTGGACGCGGGAGAGGCCGCACGTTACGGCTACGGGTCAATGCTCCGGCCCGGCGCGGCACCCGCGAAGCCCAAGACCGCCGTCCTCGGCGAGACCGCCAAGTCGGTGCTGTTCGGCCCGAAGGAGGCGAAGGGTGCCAAGGCGCTCGCCGGCATGCCCATGAGCCAGACCGCCGCCGAGAAGAAGAAGAGCGGCCTCGTCGTCAACGGCCGCGCCGTCCCGATGGGCGGCTGCCTGCGGGAGTCGTATCTGAAGCTGTACGCCCCCACCTCGTCCAGCGTGGACATCATGTACGTGTTCAATCTCAAGGGCGAGGCGGAGTCCCGCGCCCTGAGCGATTCGCGGGTGAAGAAGGCGACGCGGGCCTGGTCCGCGTGCATGAAGAAGGCCGGGTACGTCACGGCCGCCCCCGCGTCGGCCGCCCGGGACCTCGGTTTCTCGGGTGAGGCCGCCACCGGTCCCAGGGCGGTGACGGCGGCGAAGGCGGACGTGGCCTGCAAGGCGGAGGTCAACTACGCGGGAATCCGGTTCGCCGTGCAGAGCGCGTACGAGAAGCGCTCCGCCGACCGGAACGCGGAGACGCTCGGCCTCCTTCGGAAGCAGGCGCAGGACCGGCTCCGCCTCGCCTCGGAACTGACGTCCTGACGACATTCCGGATCCTGATATCCCCCCGGGGAATCCGCCGGCCCCGTGCTAGTTTCGCGGGCGTTGTGCCGGCTTCCCTGGGGGGGGACATGATGGACCGTTGCGTCGTTTGCGCCGCTCATCGCATGGTCAGCGCGTGCAGGTGCCTACCGGAACCGCCTCTGGTGCCCGTTCCGGTCCACCATCTGACACCGACGGAACTCCGGATCTTCGAGGTGCTGCACAGCGCCCCCGCGCATGAGGACATCGCCGCGTCGCTCTTCATCACCACCCGTACGGTCAAATTCCATCTGGCCAATCTCCGGCAGAAGTTGGGCGGTCTCACGCACCTCCAGCTCTGTCTGCTCGCCGCCCTGCACCACCGCGGGCTTCCGGCCCTGTGCGATTCGTGCGCGTCGGGGTTCACGGACGGTTCCGTCGTGGCCCGGTCAGCCTGAGGACCGCACCCGCGGACGTTCCGCACCCCCCGCCGCGCGCGGTGGTGAGGGGACCTGATGCGATACGCGACGAACAGACCGTGCGAAAGAACAGTGGGATCCACCGGGTGACGAGAGACCGAGGCATCAGCGGCATATCCGGACGCGCGCCGTCCCTACGGGGAGGGGGGCCGCCGCGCCGGACGGTGCTCGCCGTGCTGGCCCTGGCCGCACTGGCCGTCGCGGCCTTCCTCGTCGTCGCGCCGCCCTGGCAGCGGGGCGAACCGGCCGCTGCCGCCGCCGGCACCAGCACCGACACCGACACCGACACCGACACCGAGGTGACCGCGCCCGCGCCCGCCTCCGCGCCGCCCTCCCCCGAGGCCGCCCCCTCTCCCTCCCCCTCCCCGTCTCCCCGGAAGACCCGGACGGCCCCGCCCGTCGTCCCCGCGTCGGGCCCGGGAACCTTCACGGTGGCGCGCGCGGGCGCCTCCTCCGGGGGCGGGAACGCCTACCGGGTGGAGGTGGAGGACGGTTCCGGGGTCGACCCGGACGAGGCGGCGGACCGGATCGCGGACATCCTGGCGTCGCCGCGCGGCTGGACGCACGGCGGGGCGCAGGCGTTCCGCCAGGTCACCGAGGGTCCGGCCGGAATGGTGGTCAAGATCGCGACGGCGGCGACCACCGACCGCATCTGCGGATCGGGCGGCATGAACACGCACGGGGAGGTCAACTGCCGACTGGGCGAGACGGTGGTGGTGAACCTCAAGCGCTGGCAGACCGGTTCGCCGGAGTTCGACGGCCCACTGGCCGAGTACCGGGCGCTGATCATCAACCACGAGGTCGGCCACTGGCTGGGCCACGGCCACGAGGGCTGCCCCGGCAAGGGCCGCCCCGCCCCGGCGATGATGCAGCAGATCTACGGGCTCAAGGGGTGCGTCGCCAACGCCTGGCCGTACGACGCGCACGGGCGCTACCTCGGCGGGCCCGCCGTGCCCTGAGCCGACCGATTACGCGTGTGGACTGAACCCATTGCCCCCAGCACCGGTCCTACCCACGGGGAGTGCACACACACGCGGGACCGGGGAGGGTACGGATGGCCACGAGTACGGGGCGCCGGAAACGGATACGTGCGGGCGGAGGGCGGCGTCGGCTGGTGCTGACGGCCGCCGTCCCCCTGGTGCTGGTCGCGGCCGGTGTCGTGGGGCTGAAGTGGAACGCCGGGCGCGGCGGGGACACGTTCGAGGTGGCCCGCGCGGGCGTCTCCACGGGCACGACGGGCCACGCCTACCGGGTCGAGGTCGAGAAGGCGTCCGGCCTGAACCCGGACGAGGTCGCCGCCCGGGTGGCCACCGTCCTCTCCGCGCCGCGCGGCTGGGCGCACGGCGGGGAGCAGACCTTCCGCCAGGTGGACGACGCGTCGGCGGGGCTCGTCATCCGCATCGCGACGCCCGACACCACCGACCGGGTCTGCGCCAAGAGCGGCCTGGACACCCATGGCGAGGTCAACTGCCGGGTCGGGGCCGAGGTCATGGTCAATCTGAAGCGCTGGGAGAAGGGCTCGCCGGAGTTCCGCGGCCCGCTCGCCGAGTACCGGGCGCTGATCATCAACCACGAGGTCGGGCACTGGCTCGGCCACGGTCACGAGACCTGCCCCGGCAAGGGCCGCCCCGCCCCGGCGATGATGCAGCAGATCGACGGGCTCAAGGGCTGCGTCGCCAACGCCTGGCCGTACGACGCGCACGGGCGCTACCTCGGCGGGCCTCCGGTGCCGTGACGCCGGGCGGGCGGTGAGCGCCTCTCACCGTACGCGAACTGGCCCGAGGGACAGTGGTCGAGAGCCGGTCGAGCTTGCTTCACTTCTCAACGGCCCTGAACGCCGATCACGGCCGATCCGACCACCGAGACCCCCGGAAGGGGAGCCTTCATGCGCACCGGAATCCGTCCGCGGGCCCTGGTCCCCGCGATCCTCGCCGCCTCCGCCGCCGTGCTCTGCCTCGTCACCGCCGGCACGTCCTCGGCCGCGGAGAAGGACGGCTGGCTCACCGCCGGGGAGATGGGCCTGTACTGCACGCCGAACCAGGGCAGTTCCGTCTTCGACCTCGGCGAGTACGGCTCCGACGAGGACCTCGGCAACGACTACTTCAAGGGCTCGCTGAGCTGCGCCGGACAGCGGGTGGACAACAACACCGCCTCGTACTGGAACCGCAGCGCGAGCAACCGGATGGTCGTGTACACGGGCGCGGGCTTCAGCGGCTCCCACGGAAGCCTGCCGCCCGGCTACGTCGGCAACGCGTCGAGCACGTACCGGAACACGATCTCGTCGGTCAGCGCGGCCTGGGCCGAGTAGCCGCGGGCCGGCCACCGACCAAGCACTCCGGAACCGCGCGTCCCGGGTACGGGGCCGACCACCCCGCTCCCGTGCGAGGTTCCGTGATCCGAGTTGGCTCCGGGGGGAATCATGAGGATTCGCTGTCTCGTATGCGCGGACGGCCCGAGCGCCGGGCACCAGCAGGGCAAGCAGCGGACCCCGCTGACGCGCGTCCCGCTCCGTCACCTGACCCCGACGGAACGGCAGGTGTTCGCCGCGCTGTACAGCGGCCCGTCCAACGAGGAACTCGCGGCGCGGCTGCACATCACCCCGCGCACCGTGAAGTTCCACATCGTCAATCTCCGCACCAAGCTGGGCGGTCTGACCCGGCTGCGGCTGCATCTGCTGGCGGCCCTGGAACGGCTGGAGCTGCCGGCCGTCTGCCCCGCCTGCGCCCATGTCCTGGCGGAGCAGCCGCGGCTGGCCCCGTGCGCGTAGGGCCTCGGCGCCCCGTGCCGGCGGCGGGCTCACCGCCGCCGGTACACCAGCCGCCCTCCCAGCACCGTCGCCGCGCAGGTGCGGGCGCCTTCCGCGAGGAGGGCCGGTTCGTCCGGGACGTCGAAGGCGGCGAGGTCGGCGCGGGCGCCCTCGGTGAGGGGGCCGTGGGCGGCGGCGGCCAGGTCGCGTCCGTGTGCGAACGGATCAAGACACGGGGCGGGGTGATCGCCGTGGGGGCGGGCCGGCGGGAGGACCGTGAGGCCGGAGCGGGCGACGGGTCCGCGCAGGGTCTCGTCGTCGAAGCGGCCCGCGAGGTGGGTCGTGCCGTGGCCGAGCATCCGGTGCAGCCCGCGCCGGACGCTGCCGGCCCACCGGGCGGAGTCCGGACCGAGGGCGTCGAGGGCGGCCCCGGTGAGGGGTTCGGTGCCCAGGGTCCCGGCCTCGCGCGGATCGGGGAAATACCACTCGGTCAGCAGCCGGACCGCGTCGTCCTGGACGAGCCCGGGGGCCAGCAGTCCGGGCCAGCGCCGCACCCGGGCGCCCGGATGCGCGGCGGCCACCTCCTGGTACGGCCCGACGGCGGCGACCACCGTGTCCCGCACGACCACCGCGCCGTCGGGCACGGGCGCACGGCCGCCGCCCGGCAGCAGCAGGGCGGCGGTGTGGATCGTCAGCACGGCAGGGTCAGTTGGCGTTGAGGAGCTTCAGCTCCGGGTGCGCGGTGCCGCCCTCGATCGCGGTGGACGAGATGTGCGAGACGACGCGCTCGTCGACCGGGTCGTTCGCCGGGTCGTCGTGGACGACCAGGTGCTCGTACGTCGTGGAGCGCTGGGCCGGCACCCGGTCCGCCTTGCGGATCAGGTCGATGATCTCCAGGCGGTTGGAGCGGTGCTTGGCCCCGGCGGAGGAGACGACGTTCTCCTCCAGCATGATCGAGCCGAGGTCGTCGGCGCCGTAGTGCAGCGACAGCTGGCCGACCTCCTTGCCGGTGGTCAGCCAGGAGCCCTGGATGTGGGCGACGTTGTCCAGGAAGAGCCGGGCGATGGCGATCATCCGCAGGTACTCGAAGAGCGTGGCCTGCGTGCGGCCCTTCAGCTTGTTGTTCTCCGGCTGGTACGTGTACGGGATGAAGGCGCGGAAGCCGCCGGTGCGGTCCTGCACGTCGCGGATCATCCGCAGGTGCTCGATGCGCTCGGCGTTCGTCTCGCCGGTCCCCATGAGCATCGTCGTGGTGGACTCGACGCCCAGGCCGTGGGCGATCTCCATGATCTCCAGCCAGCGCTCGCCGGACTCCTTGAGCGGGGCGATGGCGGTACGCGGCCGGGCCGGCAGCAGCTCGGCGCCCGCGCCCGCGAAGGAGTCGAGGCCCGCCGCGTGGATCCGGGCGATGGCCTCCTCGGCGGAGACTCCGGAGATCCGGGCCATGTGCTCGATCTCGGAGGCCCCGAGCGAGTGGATGACCAGCTGCGGGAACTCCTTCTTGATCGCCGAGAAGTGCTTCTCGTAGTACTCCACGCCGTAGTCCGGGTGGTGGCCGCCCTGGAACATGATCTGCGTGCCGCCCAGCTCGACGGTCTCCGCGCAGCGGCGCAGGATGTCGTCCAGGTCCCGGGACCAGCCCTTGTCCGTGTCCTTGGGCGCCGCGTAGAACGCGCAGAACTTGCACGCCGTGACGCAGACGTTGGTGTAGTTGATGTTCCGCTCGATGATGTACGTCGCGATGTGCTCCGTACCCGCGTAGCGCCTGCGGCGCACGGCGTCCGCCGCCGCGCCCAGGGCGTGCAGGGGCGCGGACCGGTAGAGGTCGAGGGCCTCCTCCGGAGTGATCCGGCCGCCCGCGGCGGCGCGGTCGAGGATGGGCTGGAGGTCGGCCTTCTCGGTCACCGGGCTGTCACCTTTCGGCGGTTTTTCAACGGATCCATGGACCGGTTCAGCGTACGCCAGCCCCGCCGGGCCTCAGCGGCCGGACCTGGCCAGCGTGCCGTACGGGAGCCCGGCCGCCCGCTCCTCGGAGCGGAAGCGCAGGGTGCCGTCGTCGGCGCGCGTGTAGTGGAGGACGGCCGGGTTGGTGGTGCAGAGGCCGGGGGTGCCGGGGCGGTCGGGGTCGGTCCGTTCCCGCAGGGTGAGCGCCTTGTCGGTGGCGGAGGTGAGGGAGGCGACGCTGTAGCAGCGCACCTCCACGCCGAGGCTTTCGACGGTCGTCGTCATGCGGACCACGTCGTCCCCCTCGGCCCCCTTGCCGATCACCGCGGTGAGCGTGCCGTGCGGGGCGCCGGTCGTCTTCTCGGTGAGCGGGCCGCGCCAGGTGCCGAGGAAGGCCGTCGGGACCTCGGCCACCCGGCCCGGGGTGCGGGTCCCCGAGCCGGACGGGGTGCCCGGCGCGGAGCCGGTGGAGCCGTCCGGGGTGCGCGGTGACGTCTCGGCGCCCGTGGTCGGCCGCGCTCCGGCGTTCTCGGTGCCGTCCCCGCCGGGCATCAGGTCGAAGAGGTACGCGCCGCCGACGGTCGCCACCGCCAGCGCCCCGGCCACCGCGAGCGCGACGGTGCAGCTGAGCCGGCGCCCCCGCCGCCCGTCCGGCCGGGAGCCCGCGTCGATGCCGAGGGCGAACCGGGGACGGGCCGTGCGCGGGCCGGGCACCCCGCCCGCCCCGGCCCCGCGCGGCCCCGGCTCCGACCGGGGGTCGGGCGCCGTCCGCGGGTCGGCCGGCGGCCCGAAGACCCCGAGGCCCCCGCCGCCGGCCGCACCGGCCGTCCCGCCGGCACCGTCCGCGCCGCCCATGCCGTCCACGCCGCCCCGGCCGCCGATGCCTCCGGCGCCTCCCATGCCGAACGAGGCGCTGCTGAACGGCACCGGACCCGACTGCACCGGCGCGTCCTGCGGTTCCAGGTCCAGCAGGGCCACCGCCGAGCGGCTGACCTCGCGCTCCAGGAAGGCGGGGAGCCAGCCCGCGGCCACCGCGGCCGCCGCGCCGCCGGGCATCAGCCGGCGGGCCAGCTCGGCCGGGGTCGGGCGGTGCGCCGGGTCCTTGGCCAGGCAGGCGGCGATCACCTCGCGCAGCTCGCCCTCCAGCTCGCCCAGCTCGGGCTCCTCGTGCACGACCTTGTAGAGGAGGACCGCGGAGGAGTCGCCGAGGAAGGGGGCCGAGCCCGTCGCCGCGTACGCCAGCACCGCGCCCAGCGAGAAGATGTCGGCCTCGCCGGAGATCTCCTGGCCCCGGATCTGCTCGGGGGACATGTAGCCGGGCGAGCCGACGGAGACCCCGGTGGACGTGAGGGAGACGGTCGCGTCGATGGCGCGGGCGATGCCGAAGTCGATCAGCCGGGGGCCGTCGAGGGCGAGCAGCACGTTGGACGGCTTCACGTCGCGGTGGATGAGCCCCTGCCCGTGGACGGCGGCCAGCGCCTCCGCGAGCCCGGCGCCCAGGGTGCGGACCGCCTGTTCGGGCAGCGGGCCGTGGGCGGTCACCGCGGAGGAAAGCGGTGGCCCGGCCACGTAGCCGTGGGCGACCCAGGGCACGGGGGCGTCCGGGTCGGCGTCCAGGACGGGCGCGGTCCACTGGCCGCCGATGCGCCGGGCCGCGTCCACCTCGCGGCGGAAGCGGGCACGGAACTGCTCGTCGAGCGCGAAGTGCGGATGGACGACCTTGACCGCGACCGTACGGCCGCCCGCGCTGCGTCCGACATAGACGCGGCCCATGCCTCCGGCCCCGAGTCTGCCGAGCAGCCGATAGGCACCGATGCCCAGCGGGTCGCCGGCTTCGAGCGGCTGCATATTCGGACTCCCCCTGTGGACCGGCTGACATCCGACCGAAGCCTAGGCTCTGAAGGTCATCGGCTCACAGAGGAAACCATCCGACGATTTCGCCCCGGAGGGAACGAACGACATCATTCGCCACAACAAAAGGCGTGAATGTGCCGTTCCGCCGGTCGGTTATCGAAGAGATCCGGTCGATTGATCGAGAGCTCCGGTCGATTGATCGAACGGCTCGGCCCGTTGCGAATTCAACCGCCCAGCAGTTCGACGCGCACATCCGACGGGAAGCCGGTCGTCGGGCCGGTGCGGCGGGCGAACTCCTCGACCCCGGCGAGCTGCGCCGGACCGAATCGGAAATCGAGGGTGGTGAAGTAGCGCTCCAGCACCTCCGCGTCGAAAGCCTCCCAGCGCGCGGCCTGCTCCGCGACCTTGGTGACCTCCTCCAGCGAGAGGTCGCGCGAGGCCAGGAACGCCTCGTGGACCTTGCGCACGGCGGTCGGCTCGGAGGCGAGATAGTCCTTGCGCGCGGCCCAGACGGCGAAGACGAAGGGCAGCCCCGTCCACTCCTTCCACATGGCGCCCAGATCGTGGACCTGGAGCCCGAGCCGGGGGGCGTCGTGCAGATTGGCGCGGAGCGCGGCGTCCCCGATGAGGACGGCGGCGTCGGCCTCCTGCATCATCACGCCGAGGTCCGGCGGGCAGGTGTAGTAGTCCGGGGTGACGCCGTACCGCTCGGCGAGCAGCAACTGCGCCAGGCGTACGGAGGTGCGGGAGGTGGAGCCGAGCGCGACCCGGGCCCGGTCGAGGTCCTCCAGGGGACGCTGCGACACGATGACGCACGACATGACGGGGCCGTCGCAGCCGACGGCGATGTCGGGGAAGGCGACCAGGTCGTCGGCGTTGCGCAGGAACTCCACGAGGGTGACCGGACCCATGTCCAGCTCGCCTCGGATCAACTGCTCGCTGAGCTTCTCCGGGGTGTCCTTCGACAGCTCCAGATCGAGCAGGGTTCCGGTCCGTGCGAGGCCCCAGTAGAGGGGGAGGCAGTTCAGGAACTGGATGTGGCCGACGCGCGGCCGGCTGCGACGGTCGTCGCCTGCGACGGTTGAGACGGTTGAATTGTCCACATCGCGAGGCTAGACCCGCACTGCTCGGCGCGCCCCACCGGGGGCGCGCGGTGTCACGCACCACTTCTTCACGAAGGTCTCGCACGGACCCCGCGACCGGCTCTCCGGAAGGGGTGCGGAAGGGTGCGAAGTCACCCGGAAGACACTCTCGGGACGCTCATCCGCACGGCAATCAAACATCCGGGTGAAGTGATCTTTCCCTCTACCCCTCGGCACACGCTGCGTGCTAGGCTCGTCGCCAAGTTGCAGTTTGGTTTCCCTTGCAGTACAGAGCCTGCGGAGCATGTAACCCCGCAGGCTTTTGTAGTTTTCAGACTTCTTTGCAGGTTCTGGAGCAGGGCAACCCTTTGGCCCAAGGAGGGCTTATGGCTACCGGAACCGTCAAGTGGTTCAACGCTGAAAAGGGCTTCGGCTTCATCGCCCAGGACGGCGGCGGCCCGGATGTCTTCGTCCACTACTCCGCGATCAACGCGTCCGGGTTCCGCTCCCTCGAGGAGAACCAGGTCGTGAACTTCGACGTCACTCAGGGTCCGAAGGGCCCGCAGGCTGAGAACGTCACCCCGGCCTAGTTGCCAGGTCGGCCGATCGCGGCCGCATATGCAGTACCCAAGGAGCCCCGCTCCTCCGCTCCGGCGGAGAAGCGGGGCTCCTGCCCGTTGTACGGCCCCGGACGGATGCGGGCGGAATGCGGGGAATTCCGCCCGCACCCACCCGTCATCCGGATGTGCGATTACTTCGTCGGCGTCCCGTCTACTTCTTCGGCGTCTCGTCGCGGCTGTTCACGACGCCCCGGTCGAGCACCGCCTGCATTTCGGTGACGGTGCCCTTCCTGCCCAGTTCGGTGTTCCGGACGAGATAGGAACGCAGTCCGAGATAGTCGTAACTGTTGGCGTCGAAGACCAGCTCCTTGCGTTCGTGCGTCCGCTCGTCGGTGCGGGCCAGGGCGACACCGGGCCGGCCGTCGCCGTCCTGGGCCTTCTTCACCATGACGACGCCGGGGATCTCGGCGGCGGCGCGGTAGATCGCGGCGCCGGTCTCGGGCGGCAGGATCGACTCGCCGATCAGGCCGCCGACGTAGTCGAAGAGGTCCTGGTCGGAGGAGCCGGTGTACGCGGCGTCCGCGCGGAGCTTCTTCAGCAGGGCGCCCGGCTCGGTGGGCAGCGCCGCCAGCGCCGCGTAGGTGTGGTTCCGGTTGTACTGGCGCAGCCCCTCCTCGTCCGGCTCGGACCAGACGATGTCGTCGCCGGGCTGCTTGAGCCGGCTCTGCACCTTGTCGGGGTTCTGGGAGGTCCAGGACTCGCGGTAGTACGTCTTCAGCTGGAAGGCCTCGCCCACCTTCGCCTGCATGTTGGAGTAGTGCGAGCGCACGTACACGAACTGGTCCGCGCGGACGCGGAGGGCCGGGCCCTGTTCGGCGTGGCGGGCGACGTTCTCCATGAGCGCGCCCACGCCGTCGGCCGAGGCGACCTCGACCTTGACCACGGGGGCGGCGCTGAGGTGGTAGCCGGTGTCCCCGCCGCCCTGGCCGGGACCGGCCAGGAAGGTGAAGGCCAGCGCCCCGGCGGCGGCCATGCCGACCGGCACGGCGTACCAGCCGCGCAGCCGGCGCGGGCGGGTGCTGCCCGCCGCCGTCTTCTCCCCGGCCCCGGCCTGGTGGATCTCGTTCATCACGTACTCCTTGAGCAGCCGTTGGCGGTCGCCCGGCAGGACCGGTCCGTGCGGCTCGGGCAGCCGTGCCCGGAGCTCCTGGGCGACCTTCTCGGCGTCTGCACTCATCGGTTCCCCTCCCTTTCGTTCGACCGGACCGCGGTGGCGCGGTCACCCAGGTACTGTCCGGCTGATCCCGGTAGTTCCCTGTTTCTCGCGGTTTTCTCGTATCTCTTCAGCTCGTCCTCGGTGAGGTCGCGCAGCCGCTTCCTGGCCCGGGAGAGCCGGGAGCGGACGGTGCCGACCGGGACGCCGAGTGCGCGGGCGGCCTGCCGGTAGTCCAGTCCGTCCCAGACGCAGAGCAGGAAGACCTCCCGCTCCTTGGGGCGCAGCCGGGCGAGCGCGGCCCGCGCCGCCGCGAGCTGTTCGGCGTCGTGGATGCGGCCCACGAGTTCGTCGGCGAAGTCGGGCACGGCGGGCCGGACCGGGACCCGGGTCAGGGCGGCGTCGTGGCGGCGGGCGGCGCGGCGGGTGTTGCGCAGGACGTTGGTGGCGATGCCGAGCAGCCAGGGCTTCAGCTCCTCGTCGGACTCGCGCAGGGTGGTGCGCAGCCGCCACGCCTCCAGGAAGGTCAGCGAGACGATGTCCTCCGCGCCGGCGGTATCGCCCGTCGACCGCGCCGCGTACCGGAAGACCGTGCGGGCGTGGTCGTCGAAGAGGGTGCCGAACGCGTCCGGGTCGCCTGCCCGTATCCGGGCTCTCAGGGAATGCTCCACGTCAGGTCCTGTCCGGGGCGGACGCCGGGTTCCGGTGACCTGGGTCACAGGGCTCGGGGCTCCGGGTGATGCTTGACCCTGACACCGTGTGAGGCCGTGCACTGGGAGACATCATGTTCACCATCGGAGACTTCGCCCGGTACGGACGGGTGTCGGTCCGCATGCTGCGTCATTACGACGCGGTCGGACTGCTGCACCCCGACCGTACCGACCCCGCCAACGGCTACCGCCACTACGGTGCCGCCCAGCTCGCCCGGCTCAACCGGATCATCGCCCTCAAGGACCTCGGCTTCACGCTCCAGCAGGTGCGGGCCGTCCTGGACGAGGAGGTGGACCCGGAACAGCTCCGCGGCATGCTGCGGCTGCGCCGGGCGGAGCTGGAGGAGGCGATGGCGCGGGCCGCGGCGCGGCTCGTCCAGGTCGAGGCGAGGCTCCGGTCGATCGAGAGCGAGGGACACATGTCCACGGACGATGTCGTGATCAAGACCATCCCGGCGGTGCGGGTCGCGGAGCTGACGGGGACCGCCGCGAGCTATGAGCCGCAGGACATCACTCCGGTGATCCGGCCGCTGTACGAGCGGCTCTTCCCGCTACTGGAGGGGGCCGGGGTCCGGCCGACGGGCCCGGGGATCGCCCGGTACGAGGACGCCCCGGAGGGCGGCGGCGCCATCGTGGTGCACGCCGGGGTGACGGTCTCGGCCCCGCTGGGGCCGGTGGGTGACACGGGCGTCACGGTGGTGGAGCTGGAGCCGGTGGAGGCGGCGACCATCGTGCACCGGGGGCCGATGGCCACGGTGCTGCCGACGACGCAGACGCTGGCCCGCTGGATCGACGCGGGCGGACGCCGTTCGGCGGGGTACGCGCGCGAGGTCAGCCTGGAGTGCCCCGAGGACGAGTCGCTGTGGGTGACGGAGCTCCAGGAGCCGCTGGCCGCTGGGTGACCGGGGCGGGGGCCCGGCCGCGCCCGGCCAGGCCGGTGCCGGGCCCCCGCCCTCGAACGGGACCCGGCCCCGGGGCGCCGGTTCAGGCCCCGGTGCCGGGTCCCGCCCACAGTCCGTCGGGGGTGAGACCCAGCAGGTCGATGGCGTTGCCCCGCACGATGCGCTCCACGACCTGGGCGTCCAGGTGGCCCATCTGCGCCTCACCGACCTCGCGGGACTTGGGCCAGGTCGAGTCGGAGTGCGGGTAGTCCGTCTCGTACAGGACGTTCCCCACCCCGATGGCGTCGAGGTTCCTGAGCCCGAAGGCGTCGTCGAAGAAGCAGCCGAAGACGTGGTCGGCGAAGAGCTCGGACGGCGGGCGGTGGACCTTGTCCGCGACGCCGCCCCAGGCACGGTTCTCCTCCCAGACCACGTCGGCGCGTTCCAGGATGTAGGGGATCCAGCCGATCTGGCCCTCGGCGTACATGATCCGCAGGTTCGGGAAGCGTTCGAACTTGCCGCTCATCAGCCAGTCCACCATCGAGAAGCAGCAGTTGGCGAAGGTGATGGTGGAGCCGACGGCGGGCGGGGCGTCGGCGGAGGTGGAGGGCATCTTCGAGGACGAGCCGATGTGCATGGCGATCACCGTCCCCGTCTCGTCGCAGGCGCGCAGGAACGGGTCCCAGTCGTCCGTGTGGATGGACGGCAGTCCCAGGTGCGGGGGTATCTCGGAGAACGCGACGGCGCGCACCCCGCGCGCGGCGTTGCGGCGGACCTCGGCGGCGGCCAGTTCCGCGTCCCAGAGCGGGATGAGGGTGAGCGGGACGAGCCGGCCGTGCGCCTCGGGGCCGCACCACTCCTCGACCATCCAGTCGTTGTACGCGCGCACCGAGAGCAGCCCCAGCTCCCGGTCCTTGGCCTCGGTGAAGGTCTGGCCGCAGAAGCGGGGGAAGGTGGGGAAGCAGAGGGCGGACTGGACGTGGTTGACGTCCATGTCGGCGAGGCGTTCGGGCACGGAGAACGAGCCGGGGCGCATCTGCTCGTAGGTGATGACTTCGAGCCTGATCTCGTCCCGGTCGTAGCCGACGGCGGTGTCCAGCCGGGTGAGCGGGCGGTGCAGGTCCTCGTACACCCACCAGTCGCCGATCGGTCCGTCGTCGCCCGGGGCGCCCATCACGGGGGCGAACTTTCCGCCCATGAAGGTCATTTCCTTGAGCGGTGCGCGGACGATGCGCGGTCCGGAGTCGGCGTACCTGGACGGGAGCCGGTCCCGCCAGACATGAGCGGGCTCCACCGTGTGGTCGTCCACCGAGATGATCTTCGGGAAGGTCTCCATGCGGTCCACGGTAGCGTTGATCTGACGAACCGTCAGCTATCTGTGCGGGGACCCGTTCCACAATCGTTGTCGAGGGCTTGTGCAGAGAGTCACCCAAGGCTGACGAGTCGCCCCTCCACAAGGCAGACTGTTGACGGCGATACCAACGGTATGGAGCAATCCGGATGGCCCCGGAGGGAACGGGACATCTGCGGCCCCTGCCGGGCGGCGCACAGGGTGGGACAGGAGGCAGCAATGGGCCGTGACGTCGGGCCACGGGTACGTGTTCCGGAGCAACGCGCCCCGGAGCGGGGGGCCGTACAGGACGCGGGTCTGCACTTCTCCGTGCTCGGTCCGGTACGGGCCCGGCGCGGGGAGGAGACGCTGCCGTCCGGATCGCCCCAGCAGCGCGCCCTGCTGACCGCCCTGCTGCTGCGCGGCGGCCGGACGGCCACGGCCGCCGAACTCATCGACGCCATCTGGGGCGAGGACCCGCCCTCCCAGGCGCTGGCCGCCGTCCGCACCTACGCCTCCCGGCTCCGCAAGACGCTGGGCCCGCTGACCCTGGCCAGCGACTCCGGCGGCTACGCGATGCGGGTCGCGCCGGAGGCGCTCGACCTGACCCGGGCCCAGGAACGGGCCGCCGAGGCGGAGAAGGCGCGCGCCTCGGGCGACCGCCCCCGGGCCCGGGAGCTGCTGAACGAGGCGCTGGCGCTGTGGGACGGCGAGGCGCTGGCCTCCGTCCCCGGCCCGTACGCCGACAACCAGCGCACCCGGCTGGAGGAGTGGCGGCTCCAGCTCACCGAGAGCCGGCTCGATCTGGACCTGGAGGTCGGCTGCCACGCGGAGGCCGTCTCCGAACTGACCGCGCTCACCGCCGCGCACCCGCTGCGCGAGCGGCTGCGCGAACTGCTCATGGTGGCGCTGTACCGCAGCGGTCGGCAGGCCGAGGCGCTGGCCGTCTACGCGGACACCCGCCGGCTGCTCGCCGAGGAACTGGGCGTGGACCCGCGCCCGGAGCTGGCCCAGCTCCAGCAGCGCATCCTGCGCGCCGACGAGGAACTGGCCCGCCCGGCGGACGAACCGGCCCCGGCCCCCGCACCGGTCCGCCCGGCCCAGCTCCCGGCGACCGTACCGGACTTCACCGGCCGCGCCTCCTTCGTCCGCGAACTCGGGGACCGCCTCGGCACCGCCGAGGGCTCCGTGATGGCCGTCTCCGCCCTGGCCGGCATCGGCGGCGTCGGCAAGACGACGCTCGCCGTGCACGTCGCCCACCAGGCCCGCCGGCACTTCCCCGACGGACAGCTCTACGTCGACCTCCAGGGCGCCGGCTCCCGGGCCGCCGAGCCGGAGGCGGTGCTCGGCGCGTTCCTGCGGGCGCTGGGCACGGCGGACTCCGCGATCCCCGACTCGCTGGACGAGCGCGCCGCGCTCTACCGCTCCGCGCTGGACGGCCGCCGGGTCCTGGTCCTCCTGGACAACGCCCACGACGCCGCCCAGATCCGCCCCCTGCTCCCCGGCACGGAGGGCTGCGCCGCGCTGGTCACCAGCCGCGTCCGGATGGTCGACCTGGCGGGCGCGCACCTCGTCGACCTCGATGTGATGTCCCCCGAGGAGGCGCTCCAGCTCTTCACCCGCATCGCGGGCGAGGAGCGCGTCACCTCCGAGCGCGAGGCCGCCCTCGACGTGGTCGCCGCCTGCGGTTTCCTCCCCCTCGCCATCCGCATCGCCGCCTCCCGGCTGGCCTCCCGCCGCACCTGGACGGTCTCCGTCCTCGCCGCCAAGCTCGCGGACGAGCGCCGCCGCCTGGACGAGCTCCAGGCCGGCGACCTCGCGGTGAAGGCCACCTTCGAACTCGGCTACGGCCAGCTCGAACCCGCCCAGGCCCGCGCCTTCCGCCTGCTCGGCCTCGCCGACGGCCCCGACATCTCGCTCGCCGCCGCGGCCGCCCTGCTCGACCTGGACGTCCACGCGGCCGAGGACCTCCTCGAAGCGCTCGTCGACACCAGCCTCCTCGAATCCGCCGCCCCGGGCCGCTACCGCTACCACGACCTCGTCCGCCTCTACGCCCGCTCCTGCGCCGACCGCGACGAACAGCCCCCGGAGGAGAAGGACCGGGCGCTGTCGCGGCTGCTGGACTTCTATCTGGCGACGGCGGCGGGGGTGTACGCGCTGGAGCGGCCGGGGGACCGGCTGGTGGACCACCTGCAGCCCACCGAACGGGCCGGGCTGTCGTTCCGGAGCAGATCCACCGCCCGCGACTGGCTGTACGCCGAGGCCGGCCCGCTGCTGTCCTGCGTGCGGCAGCTCTGCTCGCCCGACACCCTGCCCCGTTCGGTCGACCTGCTGTGGGCGGCGCTCGATCTGGGCGAGTCCGGTACGGACGCGAAGCAGTACGAGTCCACCGCCCTCGCCGTTCTCACGGCCGCCCGCCGGGCGGGCGACCGCCGCACCGAGGTGCGGGCGCTGATGACGCTGGCGGACGTGCACCACACCTCGGGCCGCTTCGACCAGGCCCGTGACGAGTCGGAGCAGGTGATGGAGCTGGTCGGGTCCACCTCCGACCCGCTGCCCGGCTGCTGGGCGCCGAACGCGCTCGGGATCATGGCCCTCTACGAGAACCGGCACGCGGACGGCGAGAAGTACCTCAGCCTCGCCATCGAACGCTTCCGCCGCATCGAGGACCGGCCGGGCGAGGCCAGCGCCCTGTGCAACCTGTCGCGCATCCACCTCGCCACCGCGCGGACCGAGAGCGCGGTCTCGCTGGCCCAGCAGGGCATCGCGATCTACAACAGCCTCGGGCACACCCTGCGCAGCGCCAACGGGCGCTACGCCCTCGGCATGGCGCTGACGCAGAGCGGGCAGTTCGCCGCCGCCTCCGAGGTCCTGCTGGAGGCGCTCGGCATCTTCCGGGACAGCAGGCAGCGCCTGTGGGAGGGGATGGCGCTCTTCCGGCTGTCGGAGGTGGACCTCGCGTGGGGCCGGCCCGCCGACGCCGCGACCAAGGCGGAACAGGCCCTGACGGCCCTTCGGGGCATCGGCGGCGAGTGGCGGCGGGGGAACGTCCTCACCGTACTGGGCCGCGCGCTCAACAGCATCGGCCAGTTCGGCCGGGCCCATGTGTGCTGGCGCGAGGCGCTGACGATCTACGAACGGCTCGGCTCCCAGGAGGCCGCGGGGGTACGCGCCCTGCTCTCCTCCGTCCCCTCGGCGGCGGCCTCCTGACCTCCGCGTTCGGGGCGTTCATCAATCGTTTATCCGGGCCCGGCAGTCTCATCCCTGTCGATCCGCCGCGTCGGGGGGCAGACGGGTCGACGCCGAAGCCGTAGCACTAAGGTGAGCGGCTCTGGAGACGCCCGCCCGGCAGTCCACGGGGGAACAGCCGGGCGGGCCTCACCGACCCATCACAGAAAAGCCGAGGGAAGCAGACGATCATGGCTGACGCGAAGAAGGATCTGGAGCTCAAGCCCGAGGACATGCACGCGACCGGGGAGGACGCGGTCCAGATAACGACGCAGGACATGCACGCCACGGGCAGCCCGATCAAGCCGCTGGACATGCACGCCACGGGTGGCGAAGCCTCCACCAACGACATGCACGCCACGTCGGAGCCGGCCAACTGACGACTTCTCTCGACGGGGGAACGGCCGCGGTGGCGCGGAGGGGGAGCCACCGCGGCCGTTGCATGTCCGGACGCGGACGCGGTGCGGACGGGGTGTGTCCGCCGTGCGGCTACATGCCCCGCACCAGCACCCCCGCCCCGCAGAGCTTCCCCATGTCGTCCTCGTCCGAGGTGAACACCACCACCCGCCCGCGCTGACGGCCGGCGATCACCGCGAGAGCCGCGTCGATGGCGTACCTGTGGCCGTGCAGGCCGGTGGCGCGCAGGAGCCGGATGGCCTCGTCGGCGATGACCTTGGTGACGGGTTCGACGACGACCCGCGACATCGCCCAGTCCCAGACGGGTTGCCGGATCCTGCTGTGATACGCCTCGATGAGCGTCATCGAACTCGTCACGACGCGGACGTTCGACCGGTGGGCCTTCGCGAGCGTCACGGCCATGGCGCGGTCGTTCAGGGCGACCCTGGAGAGGGCCTCACTGTCCAACACGTACGTCATCTCCGGCATCAGGCGGCTTCCGGCCGCGCGTCGGAGGCGGACTCGCGCTCTTCGAACCAGCGCTCGATGTCACGCCTCTCCTTCTCGGCCGCCGCCTCCTCGGCCTCGGTCAGCGGACCGTGCTCCTCCAACAGCCGCTCCACCAGCTCCCCCAGCCGGTCGTGCTCGCGCTGCCGCTCTATGGCACGGGTGACATAGGCGCTGAAGGCCCCGGGGCCGACCTCCTTGCGGATCTCCTCCGCGAGCTCCTCGGGGAGGGTGACGGTGTACTTCTTGGTTGCCATACTTCGCACCATACTCCGCACCCGTTCGGCCGAACAGGCCGGTTCATCACATAGGGTGACCGGCTCACCCGAGGGAGTGATCGACCCTCCCCCGCAGCTCGCCCTTCAGCACCTTCCCGCTCGCGTTGCGCGGCAGTTCGGCCACGAACTCCACCGCGCGCGGCACCTTGTAGTTGGCCATCTCGCGCCGCGACCAGGCGATGAGGTCGTCCTCGGTGACCGTCGCGCCCGGCCGGCGGACCGCGTACGCCTTGCCGACCTCGCCGAGGCGGGGGTCGGGGACGCCGATGACGGCGACGTCGGCGATGTCGGGGTGGAGGCCGAGGAGCTGTTCGATCTCGGCGGGGTAGGCGTTGAAGCCGCCGACGATGAACATGTCCTTGATCCGGTCGGTGATGCGCAGGTTGCCCGCCGCGTCGAGGACGCCGATGTCGCCGGTGTGGAGCCAGCCGTCCGGGGTGACCGTGGCCGCCGTCGTCTCGGGGTCCTCGAAGTAGCCGCCCATGACGTGGAAGCCCCGGACGAGGATCTCGCCGGGTTCGCCGGGGGCGGCCAGGACGCGGAGTTCGGTGCCGGGGATGGCGCGGCCGGAGGTGGAGGCGATGACCTCGGCGGGGTCGCCCCGGCGGCACATGGTGACGATGCCGCTCGCCTCGGAGAGGCCGTAGGCGGTGAGGACCGTGGCGATGTTCAGCTCGGCGCGGAGCCGTTCGACCAGCCGGAGGGGGACGACCGCCGCTCCGGTCACGACGAGGCGGAGGGCGGAGAGGTCGTGGGACGCGCGGGCGGGGTGGTCCAGGAGGGACTGGTGGAGCGTGGGCGGCCCCGGGAGGACCGAGACGCGTTCGGCGGCGATGTTGGCGAGGACCGTGTCCACGCTGAAGACCGGCTGCGGGATCATCGTCGCCCCGCGCATGAGGCAGGCGATGATGCCCGCCTTGTAGCCGAAGGTGTGGAAGAACGGGTTCACGATCAGGTAGCGGTCGCCCTCGCGCAGCCCGGCCAGCTCGCTCCAGATCGCGTAGCAGCGCAGGGTCTGGGCGTGGGTGATGACGGCGCCCTTGGGGCGGCCCGTGGTGCCCGAGGTGTAGATGATGTCGGAGGGGGCCGAGGCGGGGACCGCGTCGGCCCGTTCCCGGACCTGCCCGGCTGATATCCCCTCCCCCGTCGCCAGGAAGTCCTTCCAGGTGACGTAGTCCTCCGCCTCCGGCGCGGTGTCGGCGAGGACCACCACCTTCTCCAGGTGCGGCAGGTCCGCCTCGGCCCGGCGCAGGGACGCCACGTACGAGGTGCCGAGGAAGGTGCCGGTGACGAAGAGCAGCTTGGCCCGGCTGCGCTCCAGGACGTACGCCGCCTCCGCGCCCTTGAAGCGGGTGTTGAGCGGGACGAGGACCGCGCCCGCCGTGACCGCGCCGAGCGCGGAGACGATCCAGTCCAGGGTGTTGGGCGCCCAGATCGCGACCCGGTCCCCCGGCTCCACCCCGTCCGCCATGCACGCGGCGGCGGCCCGCTCCACCCGCTCGCCCAGTTCCGCGTAGGTGACCCGGGTCCGGCCCTCCACCACCGCCTCGCGGTCCCGGTAGCGGCGCGCCGCCGCGCGCACCAGGTCGGGGACGGTGGACCATTCCTCGTCGCCGCGCATCTCGTGCCCTCCCGTCGAACGGAAAACCGTCCCGCCCCTCGTAGCTGACTATCCGTCAGATTAGCTGTAGCCTCTGCCGCTGTCAGCAGTCGCGACGGCCTCGGAGGTGGCGGTGGGGACGCTCAAGGACAAGGCGGCGATAGCCGGAATCGGGCAGACGGCGTTCGCGAAGCACCTGCCCGAGTCGGAGAAGACCCTGGCGTGCCGGGCGATCCTCGCCGCGCTCGACGACGCGGGCATCGCCCCGTCGGAGGTGGACGCCTTCGCCTCGTACACCATGGAGGAGACCGACGAGGTCGAGGTCGCCAAGGCGATCGGCGCCGGGGACGTCACCTTCTTCAGCAAGGTCGGCTACGGCGGCGGCGGTTCCTGCGCGACGCTCGCGCATCTGGCCGCCGCCGTCGCCACCGGGCAGGCGAGCGTCGGGGTGGCCTGGCGTTCGCGCAAACGCGGGTCGGGCCCGCGCCCCTGGAAGAACACCGCCGTGCAGTTGCCCACCCCCGCCCAGTGGACCCGGCCCTACGGGCTGCTGCGCCCCGCCGACGAGATCGGCATGCTCGCCCGGCGCTACATGCACGAGTACGGGGCCACCCGCGACCACCTGTTCAACGTGGCCCTCGCCTGCCGCAACCGCGCCAACCAGAACCCGGACGCCGTGATGTACGAACGGCCGCTGACCCGCGACATGTATATGACCTCGCGCTGGATCAGCGAGCCGCTCTGCCTCTTCGACAACTGCCTGGAGACCGACGGGGCGCTGGCCTGCGTGATCGTCTCCGCCGAACGGGCCCGCGACTGCCGGCAGCGGCCCGTCTACCTCCACTCGGTCGCCCAGGGCCTGCCCGCCCAGCACCACGGGATGGTCAACTACTGGAACGACGACCCGCTCACCGGCCCCGCCTGGGCCGCCGCCCGGCAGCTCTGGAAACAGGCCGACTTCGGGCCGCAGGACGTCGACGTCGCCCAGATCTACGACGCGTTCACCCCGCTCATCCCGCTCTCCCTGGAGGGGTACGGATTCTGCGGACGCGGCGAGGGCGGCGCGTTCACCGAGGGCGGGGCGCTGGAGAGCGGCGGCCGGCTGCCGATCAACACCGGCGGCGGCGGCCTCAGCGAGGGCTACGTCCACGGCTTCAACCTCATCAACGAGGGCGTGAAGCAACTCCGCGGCACCTCCACCGCCCAGGTGCCCTCCGCCTCGACCTGCCTGGTCACCGCCGGGGAGGGCGTCCCCACCTCCGCCGTCCTGCTGAGGAGCTGAACCGCGATGGACGATCTTCTGCTGCCCGTCGTCGACGACGACGGCGCCCCCTTCTGGGAGTACGCGGCCCGGGGCGAACTGCGCGTCCAGGCGTGCGCCGCCCCGGACTGCGGCCGGCTCCGCTTCCCGCCCCGGCCGTGCTGCCCGCACTGCGGCTCCTTCGACAGCGAGTGGCGGGAGACGAGCGGCCGCGGCCGCATCTGGTCGTACGTGCTGCCGCACCCCCCGCTCCTTCCGGCGTACGCCGCCCAGGCCCCGTACAACGCGGTCGTCGTTGAACTCGCCGAGGCCCCGCACATCCGGCTGGTCGGCAATGTGGTCAGCGGCCCGGACGCGCCCCTGGACTCGGTCGACCCGGCACGGCTGCGGATCGGGGCCCCGGTGCGGGTGGTGTTCTGCCCCGTCGCGCCCGGAACCGTGCTGGTCCGCTGGCTGCTGGAGCGGTGAGCCGATGAGCCTGCGCACGGAGACCGACGCGGCGACCGGGGTCGCGCTGCTCACCCTGGACCGGCCGGAGCGGCACAACGCGATCGATCTGGCCACCGCCGCCGAACTCGTCGCCGCCTGGCGGGCGTTCCGGTTCGACGACACGGTCAGGGCGGTGGTGCTCACCGGGGCCGGCGGGCGGGCGTTCTGCACCGGCATCGACCGGGACGCCGAGGTCCCGCAGCCCTCCTCGCTGTACGCGATCGACGATCCGCTGCTCACGGTCGGGCCCAAGGCCAACGACCTGTGGAAGCCGGTGATCGCGGCCGTGGAGGGGATGGCGTGCGGCGGGGCGTTCTACCTGCTGGGCGAGGCGGAGTTCGTCGTCGCCTCCGAGGGGGCCACGTTCTTCGATCCGCACACGACGTACGGCATGGTCAGCGCCTACGAGACGATCGCGATGGCGCAGCGGATGCCGTTCGGCGAGGTGGCCCGGATGGCCCTGATGGGGACGGCGGAGCGGGTCACGGCCCGCAGGGCGTACGAGACCGGGCTGGTCAGCGAGGTGACGGAGGCCGGGGGCGCGGTGCCGGCGGCGCTGCGGGCCGCCGAGGTGATCGCCTCGTACCCCACCGGGGCGGTGCAGGGCACCGTGCGGGCGGTGTGGTCGGCGAAGGAGGCGGCGCGGGCGCAGGCGTTCGCCCACGCCCCGCACCTGATCGCGCTCGGGAACCTGGCACCCGAGGAGCAGGCCGGGCTGTTCGGGGGGCGGGGCCGGGGCGGTGGAGGGTTCCGCCTGCGGTGAGGGCCGCGGTGGGGGGTGGCCGCGCGGCCCCGGGTCAGTACAGCAGTTCGGCGGTGGCCGAGCACTTCTTGACGCGGGACACCTTGGAGGGGTGGTCCATGCGCACGGAGACGGTCTTCGTCTCGTTGCCCTCCACGGTGGTGGAGGCCGTGCCCGTGTCGACGGTGTTGCCGATCGCGTCGAGGAAGGTCACCTCGACCTCGTAGGTGTGGCTGCCGGTCGCCGTCGCGTTCGGGGTGAGCCGCGCGGTGGAGACGGTGACGGCCTTGCGCTTGCCCTTGCGGGGCGAGGCGCAGCGGAAGACGTACACCTGGGGCGCGTCCGTCGCGGTGGCGGTCGGGGTGCTGTCGACCGAACCGGACGAACCGCCGCTCGACGAGGAGTAGTCGGTGTCGGAGTCCGTGTCGTGGTAGGTGCCGTTGCTCTTCTTGGAGTTGGAGCACCCGCCTCCGCCGCCGCTGCTGCTGTGCGACTTGCTCTTGCCGCTGCCGCCCCGGCCCTTGCCGCTGGTGGAGAAGCCGGTGAGGGCGAGGACCACCGCCACCAGCACCACTGTCAGCTTCACATGCTGCTTCACCATCGCCATGTCCCCCTCGGGTGCCCGCTTCTCGTTCCGTGCGTGCCGTCCGTCGGCGCGTTGTCGAACGGGCGCGCGACAACGTAGCGCACAGCATCCCGCCCGCGTTCCGGCGCCCCGGTCATGGTCCTGTCACAGATGCGTCATGGTCCGTCTGGTGGCGGCACCCCGGGGCCCGGCGTAGCGTCGGAGCGAGGGCGATGGCCATCGTCCGCGGGAGGCCGGAGATGATCCGCAACGTCCTGGGTTCCGTCGTCGCTCTCCTAGGAGCGGCGGCCGCCGTGCAGAGCCCCTTCCGTGACTGGTACGACGGCCGCCTCGGGCGGTACTACCGCGTCGGCGACCTGTTCACCGGGATCACCGGGGCCCACCCCGCCGTGCTCGGCTCGATCCTGCTGCCGTTCCTCGTGGCCGCCGTCCTGGCGGTCGTGGGCGTCGTGCTGCGTTTCCGGCCGCTGGTGGCGGTCGCGGGCGTGCTGGTGCTGGGCTTCACCGTCCTGTGGATGGTGCGCCAGGGGCAGGCGGAGGGGAGCCTGACGGTCGCGGGCGACGGCTCGGGGCTCGATGAGGGCGTGGCGACCGCGGCGGCCGGCGGGGTGCTGCTCCTGCTGGGCGCCGCGCTGATGTCCGGGCGGCCCCGCGCGGTCCGCGCCGAACCTCCCTACGAAGCGCCGGACTCGGCCGATCCCGACACCTGGCCGCCCACCCGCGAGCCGGGGCCCTCGGTCCAGACGAGCCCCTGGCCCGAGCCGGAGGCGGAGCCGTACGTGGGCCCGGACGACACCCGGCGGCCCCCGCCGCCCGGGGAGCGGCGCCCGCCGGAGGACCCCCGCCCGCCCGGGGAGCCGCGTTCCCCGAAGGACACCGGTTGAACGGCTAGGGCCTTTCGTTCGGATCAGGCTGGATCAGGGAGCGGGGTGTGGTGCGTGGGGCTGCAAGGCGGAGGAGGGCGTCAACGGCACGCACCTGACGCCGCCCGGCCCGCCCTCCGGGCGGACGACGGGAATTGTCAGACAGGCCCTAGGACCGCGCCCGGTTCCCCGTCCCCGTGCCCTTGACCGCGTCCAGCGCGTACACGCAGCGATCCTTGCTGCACGCGTAGACGACGCCGCCCTGGGCCACGGGCGAGCCGGTGATCTCGCCGCCGGTGGCGAGCTTCCAGCGGAGCTGGCCGCCCGCCGCGTCGAGGGTGTAGAGGACGTGGTCGGCGGAGCCGAAGTGGACGCGGCCGTCGGCGACGACCGGGGCCCCCACGACCTCGCCGCCCGCGGCGAACCGCCACTTCGGGGTGCCCGTGACGGCGTCCAGGGTGTAGAGCGCGCTGCCGCTGCCGACGTGCACGTTGCCCGCCTCCACCAGCACCGGCTCGATCGACTGGCGGGCCTCCGTGGCGATGCGCCAGCGGTCCTTGCCGGTCGAGGCGTCCAGGGCGTAGACGGTGCCGAGGTAGTCCGCGAGGTACACCCCGCCGCCGGTCACCGCCGGGCCGGGCGCGAAGGCGGGCGGGGAGAGGAAGACCGCGGGGGCCTCGAAGTGCCAGCGGACGTGGCCGGCGGCGATGTCCACGGCGAGGACGCGGGTCCCCGCCGCGATGTACACATAGCCGTCCGCGGCCGGGGTCACCCGGACCGGCACACCGCCGCAGGAGGCGGCGTCGCCCACCGGGTAGGACCAGCGCTCGGTGCCGGTGCGGGCGTCGACGGCCCGCAGCCGGGCGTCCTGCCAGAGGTAGACCGTGCCGTCGTGCAGGGCCGGCCCGGCCTCCGCCGTCTCGAAGTCCGTCTGCGCCCCGGTGATCTCCCAGAGCCGCTCCCCGGTGGCCGCCTCCCATGCCTGGACGCCGCCGCCCCGGGTGGCGGTGACGACGGTGCCGCGCTCGGCGCGCAGCGCGTACACCCACGCCTCGCTCTGCGCCCGCCAGCGCTCGGCGCCGCTCGTCGCGTCCAGGGCGTAGAGCGAGGGGCCGTCGGAGGCGTGGATGCTGCCGCCGTCCACGGCCATCGCCCAGGCCACGTCCCTGGTCTTGAACTGGCGCCGCCCGTTGCCGGTGTCCAGCGCGTGCACCTCGAAGGAGGTCACGTAGAGCAGGTCACCGACGACGACGGGGGTGCCCCACACATCGTTCGACATGCGGAAACGCCAGGGCCGCCAGCGGTCCGGCGCGGCCGGTCCGGCCTCGGGCGCGGGGGCCGGGGCGGGCACGGGGGCGTGCGTGGCGGCGGGGGCCGCGCCGTTCATCCCGGCGGGCGGGCGCACCCAGTCGGTCGCCGGGCCGGCCTCGGCGGCGGCGGAGGCGCGCACGTCCTGGGCCCGGGGGCCGGGGCCGATCGGCACGGCCGCGCCCTGGAGGCGTACGGGACCGCCGGCGTCGGGCACCGGGACGGGGGCGGGCGGGGCGGCGGGCGGCGGGGGCGGGTTGTCGCCGGGGCGCCAGGCGTTGTCCCAGTCGGCGCCGCGCTGCGGCGGCGCGGCGGGCGCGGGCCGGGCGGCGGGGGCGCGGCCACCGCCCCGGCGCTGCTCGATCATCGCGGTGGCCTCGGCGGGCAGCCAGGCCGACGCGGTGCCGCTGTCGTCGCCGCCGGAGGCGAAGAGGTGCGGGGCGAGCTGGGCCTGGAGCTCGGCCGGGGTGGGGCGTAGCGCGGCGTCCATCTGCATGCAGGACTCGATGAGCGGGCGCAGGTCCTCGGGGAGTCCGGCGAGGTCGGGGCCCTCGCGCAGCAGCATGAAGACGGTCTCGACGGGGTTGGCTCCGTGGAACGGGGCGTGCCCGGTAGCGGCGAAGACCAGGGTGGAGCCGAGCGAGAAGATGTCGCTGGCCCCGGTGACGCTGCGGGAGTCGCGGGCCTGCTCGGGCGACATGTACGCGGGCGTGCCGACGGCGACGTTCGTCATGGTGAGCCGGGTGTTGGAGACCCCGGAGGCGATCCCGAAGTCGATGACCCGGGGGCCGTCCTCGACGACCAGCACGTTGGAGGGCTTCATGTCGCGGTGGACGAGCTTGGCGCCGTGGATGGACTGGAGGGCCTCGGCGATGCCCGCGGCGAGCCAGCGCACGGCCTGCGTCGGCATCGGCCCGCACTCATTCACTATCTCTTCGAGCGAGGGGGCGGGCACATAGGCGGTGGCCAGCCACGGCACGGCGGCACGCGGGTCCGCGTCGACGACGGCGGCCGTGTAGAAACCACTGACCGCGCGGGCCGCCTCGACCTCGCGCGTGAAGCGGACCCGGAACAGCTGGTCCTCGGCCAGTTCCGTGCGGACCGTCTTGATCGCCACCCGCCGGCCGGACGCCGAGCGGGCGAGATAGACCAGCCCCATGCCGCCGGCCCCGAGCCGTCCCAGCACCTCGAACGGGCCGATCCGCCTCGGGTCGTGCTGCGTCAGCTGCTCCACCACTTGCCTGCCACCTCCCCGTACGGACCCCAGGGATCAGAGGTCCGCGAAAAACCCGCCGTGTGCAGCGTCTCATCCGTGGGCACCACCCGGCGGTGCGCACCCCGATTCTTCCTGGCCGAGGCTCCGGTGGCGAACCCGGGGGCGGATCGGGGTGTCCCGTAGCACTCCGCCCGTTTCAGGACAGGGGCGGCTGAAGTACGGCGAAGACGGCGCCCTGGTCGTCCTGGACGACGGCCATCCGCCCGTACGGGATGTCGAAGGGCTCCGCCGAGATCCGGCCACCGAACCTCTGGACGGTCTCGGCGGTGGCGTCGCAGTCGGCGACGGCGAAGTAGCTGAGGAAGTAGCTGGGCATCTCGGCGGGGAAGGCGTCGGTGATGACGCTGCGCCCGCCGACGGCGGTGTCGGGGCCCGGTTCGGTGCCCTCCGGGGACCACATGCGGAAGTCGACGCCGGATTCGGCGGTGCCGGGGCCGCCGGGCCCGGACTCGTCGAGGTCCGTGGAGCGGAAGCCGAAGACGGCCTCGTAGAAGGCGTCCACGCGCTCCTTCTCGCGGGTGTAGACCTCGGTCCAGCAGAAGGAGCCGGGTTCGTTCTGCTTCTGGAAGCCCTTGCGCTCGGCGGCCTGCCAGAGGCCGAAGACCGCGCCGCCGGGGTCGGCGGCCTGGGCGACGATCCCGGCGAGCCCGGCGCGGACGGGGGTGGTGATGATCTGGCCGCCGTGCTCGCGGATCAGGGCGACGGTGGCGCCGATGTCGTCGGTGGCGAAGTAGACGCCCCAGGCGGTGGGCATCCGGCCGTCCCGCTTGGCGGCGAGGGCGGCGACGAGCCGGCCCTCGCTGAGCGCGTCGGCGTACGGGCCGTCGCCGGGCCGGAAGGTCCAGCCGAACAGCTCGCCGTAGAAGCGCTTGCCGGCTTCGAGGTCGGGGAGCTGCGCATCCACCCAGCACGGGGCGGACCGTGCGAACGCGGCCATGGGCCCGGCTCCTTCCGTCGCGGTGACGCTCGTCACACCCAACGTAGCCGTGCGGCCCGTCCGGCGCCCCTCAGCCCCCTCGATGCGAACGCACGTTCGATACGCGGCGCCCCGCACACCCTCGTCACGCGGTCCTCACGGAAAGTTATCCACCAAAGTTGTCCACAGGCTGTTGATAACACTAATCACCCGGTGGAAAGCGGTCGGGAGACCCCGGGGCGCATCCCCCGAAATCCCCCCGTTCCCCCCACCACGCATGCCCCGCACCCCATTTGCACTCGGCCGAATCGCGCTCCGATCACCCGTCGGTAAGCTGACGGCATGACAGGACAAGTACGCACCGTCGACGGCCGCGTGGCCGGTCGACGCGGTCAGGCGACGCGGCAGAAGCTGCTCGACTGCCTCAGCGAGATGCTCGGCTCCTCGCCGTACCGGGACGTCAAAGTCATCGACGTCGCCCGGAAGGCGGGGACTTCACCCGCGACCTTCTACCAGTACTTCCCGGACGTCGAGGGCGCCGTTCTCGAAATCGCCGAGGAAATGGCCAAAGAGGGCGCCGGACTGACCGAACTGGTCGCCGGACGCTCCTGGGTCGGCAAGTCGGGCTGGCAGGCCGCCGAGGAACTGGTCGAGGGCTTCCTCGACTTCTGGCGCCGCAACGACGCCATCCTCCGCGTGGTGGACCTCGGCGCGGCCGAGGGCGACAAGCGGTTCTACAAGATCCGCATGAAGATCCTGAACTCGGTCACCAACTCCCTTACGGAATCGGTGAAGGAGCTCCAGGCCAAGGGCAAGGTCGACAAGGACGTCAGCGCCGCGGCGATGGCCGGTTCCCTGGTCGCGATGCTCGCCGCCGTCGCCTCGCACCAGAAGGGCTTCACCGCCTGGGGCGTCAAGCAGGCCGAACTGAAGCCGAACCTGGCGCTGTTGGTGCATCTGGGCATCACCGGCAAGAAGCCGCCGAAGTAACGCGCGGCCGGTCTCCCCACGGGGCGACGCGCGGCGACCCCGCGCGCCCCGGGTCCTGTCTCACCGACGGCGGACCACGCCTGTGGTCCGCCGTCGGCGTACCCGGACGGGACAGCTCAGACCCCCTGGGCCGCGCCCTCCCCGCCGTCCCGCCGCTCCAGCCGGAACAGCCGGATCTCCCGGTCGATCCGGGACTGGTACGCGGCATAGGGCGGCCAGAACCGCAGCGCCTCCCGCCACACCCCGGCGCGCTCCTCCCCCGCCAGCAGCCGGGCCGCCACCGGGATGTCGCGCCCCTTCCAGTTGATGACGGCCGCCTCCGGGTGCGCCAGCAGATTGGCCGTCCACGCCGGATGGCCGGGGCGGCCGAAGTTGCTGCCCACCAGGACCCAGCCCTCGCCGCCGTCCGCAGCGGTGTGCGGCATGCAGGCCAGCGGGGTGGTACGCGGCCGGCCGCTGCGCGCCCCCGGCACCGTGAGCACCACCCCGGGCAGCATCCGGGCGCTGAGCAGCACTCTGCCCCGGGTGAGCCGGTGGACCGCGCGGTCCATGGCGGGCACGACGTGCGGGGCGATCCGCGCGAAGGCCCGGGTCGAGGAGACCTTCTGGACGAGCCGGACGCCGGGCGCCATCAGACCGCCACCCGCCCGGCCCCGTGCCCGGCGCCCTCGCACGGCCGGGTGCCGAACATCCCGGCCCGGTCGGCCGCGTGGTCGCGGAGCAGATGGACGGGACCGAGGAGGAGTTCGTCCCCGGCGGCCCGCTCGAAGTAGCCCCGGGCCCCGCGCTCCCGGGCGGCACCCGGACCGCCCGGCAGCTGCGCGGTCTCGGCGGTGGTGGCGCGCAGCACCTCCAGGGCCTGGGCGAGCGCCAGCCCGCCGGATTCCGGTTCCCCGACGGCGTGGTGGGCGGCGGTCCGGGCCGACTCGACCCGGACGTACAGCTCGGCGAGGCGGAGCCGGGCGGCCGGGTGCGCGCCGGCGGTTCCGGTTCCGGCCGCTTCGGCGGCCTCCGCACGGGCGACGGCCCGCTCCAGCGCGCCCGCGGCGGCCCCGGCGGCCTCGGCGGCGAGGGCGACGGCGGCGGTGCGCCCGGCCTCCGCGAGGGCTCCGGTGACGTCCGCGCCGTCGTCGGCGCCGAGCAGCGCCGCCCCGGTGTCGCGGAGCTGGACGCGGGCGAGCGGGCGGGTCGGGTCGAGCGAGGGGTGCGGGGTGCGGACGAGTCCGGCGGGCGGGACCGGTCCGTCGGCCTCGACCAGGAAGAGGAGGGTGCGGCTGCGCGGGAAGCCGCCGGCGTGGGCGGCGACCACGAGCAGTCCGGCGCTCGCGCCGTCGATCACCGGGACGGCCTCGCCGTACAGCCGCCAGCCGCCGTCACCCCCGACGGGCCTGGCCTGCACCCCGCCGGCCCGGCCGCCGCCCGCCCAGGCCCCCCCGGTGGGGTCGCCGGTGAGGCCGAGGGCGGTGGACAGCGAGCCGCCGGGGACGGCCAGGGCGGCGGTGAGGGTGCCGTCCGCGATGCGCGGCAGCAGGGCGGTGCGCTGGTCCTCGGCGCCGAGGGCGAGGATCAGGGGCGCGGCCAGCGCGGCGGTCGCGAGCAGCGGGGAGGGGAGCAGGGCGCGGCCGGTCTCCTCCAAAGCGGCGGCCAGCCCGGCGGTCCCGCGTCCGCCCCCTCCGTACGCCTCGGGCAGGGCGAGGCCGGGCAGCCCGGGGTCGCGGGCGAGGGCGCGCCAGACCTCCGGGTCGTAGCCGTCCGGCGCACCACTCCCGCCGCCGGGGCCGTCCGGCGCGGCGGCGCCCCCGGGCCCGTCCGGTGCCGGTGAGCGGTGCGCGGCCGGCAGGGCGCGCAGGGCGCGGCGGATCGTGTCCTGGTCCGCGGTGAAGGCGGCGTCCATCATCGGGCTCCTTCCCCTCAGGGGCCGACGGCCTCTGATCTGACGGGCCGTCATGCTAGGGGTGAAGCACGGAGATTCCCAGAGTCGCGCACGGCGACGGGGACCACACGACGGACCCGTTCCGCGCGGGTCCCGCTCCCCGCCATCTGATGTACCGTCAGATTCATGCCGACCACTCCCACGCACCGCCCCCCCTCCCCCGGCCGCCGCCGGGTCGCCGTCGTCGGGGTCGCCCTGTCCGACTGCGGGCGCGTCGACACGGCCACGCCGTACGCCCTGCACGCCCAGGCGGCCCGCCGGGCGCTGGCAGATTCGGGGCTGGACCGCTCGGTCGTGGACGGGTTCGCCTCGGCCGGGCTCGGCACGCTGGCCCCGGTGGAGGTGGCCGAGTATCTGGGCCTGCGGCCGACCTGGGTGGACTCGACCTCGGTGGGCGGGGCGACCTGGGAGGTGATGGCGGCGCACGCGGCGGACGCGATAGCCGAGGGCCGGGCCAACGCCGTGCTCCTGGCGTACGGGTCGACGGCCCGCGCCGACATCAAGGCGGGCCGCCGCACCTCGAACCTGTCCTTCGGCGCGCGGGGCCCCCTCCAGTTCGAGGTGCCGTACGGGCACTCGCTGATCGCGAAGTACGCGATGGCGGCCCGCCGCCACATGCACACGTACGGGACCACGCTGGAGCAGCTCGCGGAGGTCGCGGTGCGGGCGCGGGCCAACGCGGCGGCCAATCCGGACGCGATGTTCCGCGACCCGGTCACCGTGGACGAGGTGCTGTCCGGCCCGATGATCGCGGACCCGTTCACCAAGCTGCACTGCTGCATCCGCAGCGACGGCGGCTGCGCGGTGCTGCTGGCCGCCGAGGAGTACGTCCCGGACACGGCGAAGGCCCCCGTCTGGGTCCTCGGCACCGGCGAGCACGTCTCGCACTCCACGATGTCCGAGTGGGACGACTTCACCGTCTCCCCCGCCGCCGTCTCCGGCCGGCTCGCCTTCGAACGGGCGGGGGTGCGCCCGGCGGACATCGATCTGGCCGAGATCTACGACGCCTTCACCTATATGACGCTGGTGACCCTGGAGGACCTGGGTTTCTGCGCGAAGGGCGAGGGCGGCCCCTTCGTCGAGAAGGGCCGCACCGGCCTGACGGGCGAACTCCCCGTCAACACCGACGGCGGCGGCCTCTCCGCCTGCCACCCCGGCATGCGCGGCCTCTTCCTCCTGGTCGAGGCCGTCCGCCAGCTCCGCGGCGAGGCCGGCGCCCGTCAGGTCCGCAAACCGGGCGACCGCCTCCCGGAACTCGCCGTCGCCTCGGGCACGGGCGGCTGGTTCTGCTCCTCGGGGACGGTGGTGCTGGGGCGGGGGTGAGGGGCGGAAAGCCGGAGGACCGGCACGGGGCACGTCCGGCTCAGAGGGCGACCACGGTGAGCATGTCCTCCAGCCCCTTGAAGTCGTCCGCGTTGCGGGTGAAGAGCGGCAGGTCCCGCACCGACGCGATGGACGCGATCATCAGACCCATACGCCGGGGGCGGGGGTTCCGGCCGGCCGCGAGGACCAGCGACACCAGGCTTCCGTACCGGGCGGCCGCGTCACCGTCGAAGGGCAGGGGCTCGAAGTCGGCCACGGCGGCCCCCCGCTTCTCCATCCGTGCCGCCCGCTCGGACGGGTGGACGGCCATCGCCACCCCCTGCTGGAGTTCGGCCATCGTCACGGCGGTGAGCGCGGGGAAGGACGGCAGGTCCTTCGGACTCAGCAGCCCGAGGTCGATGTACGTGCAGGTATCGAGGACGCCCTGCTCATAGCGCTCAGCCACGCGGGCGCTCCCACGGATCGTCGTCTCCGGCCCTGTCCTCGCCGCCGAACAGCTGGTCCGCCTCACGGCGCATCACTGCGGCGTCCACCCTCGGAAGGCGCCGGTGGCGGGCCACCAGCTCCTCCGCGCTCGGACTTCGCCTGCGCGCGAGGGGGCGCAGCTCGGCAACCTCTATCCCGTTGCGCGTGATGTGGAAGACCTCGCCCTCCTCCACTGCGTTCATGACATCCGCGGACCGGTTACGGAACTCCCGCTGCGTAATGGTCTTCATACAGCCAGCGCAGCGCCACGTGTCTCACAGTGCTACATCGTCTCGCCTCTCCTGCCCCGCCGCACCCTGTGAAATGACCCCATGACCTCCGACGCCTCGCACCGCTTCACCGAACTGCTCCACGCCCAGCGCGTCTGGGACGTCGAGCTGCCCGTATTCGACCCGGAGGCGGCCCCCGCCGCGCCCCTTCCCCTCTTCCACTCCTGGTTCGCGGACGCCGTCGCGGCCGGGCAGACGGAGCCGCACACGATGAGTCTGGCGACGGTGGACGAGGAGGGGATGCCGGACGTGCGGACGGTGATGCTGCACGGGGCGGACGAACGGGGGTGGCACTTCGCGACGCACGCCACGAGCGCGAAGGGCCGGCAACTGGCCGCCCGCCCGCAGGCGGCGCTGGGGTTCTACTGGCCCGCGCTCGGACGGCAGGTGCGGGTGCGAGGGCTGGTCGCGGTCTGTTCGCCGGCCGAGAGCTCCGCCGATCTGCACGCCCGCTCGACGGGGGCCCTGGCCTCGGCGCTGGTCGGACGGCAGAGCGAGGTGCTGGGGTCGGTGGCGGAGCTGGACCGCGCCTCGGACGCCGCGTGGCAGCGGGCCGGGGCGGAGCCGGACGCGGAGGTGGCGAGCTGGACGCGGTACGTGGTGGAGCCGCGTGAGGCCGAGTTCTTCCAGGGCGACGCCCGCCGCCGCCACGTGCGGCTGCGGTACCGCGCGGAGGGCGCCGCCTGGATCCGTGAACTGCTCTGGCCGTGAATCCCTCCGGCCCCGAGGGCCCCGCCCGCCGGATCAGCCGAGCGTGATCGCCCGTACGGGGCAGGCGCGGGCGGCCTCGCGGACCATGGGCCCCGGCTCGGCGTCGGGGAGCACCTCGCTGAGCCCGTCCTCGTCCTGGGTGAAGACCCGGGGCGCCGCGAGCGCGCACTGCCCGGCCCCGATGCACACGTCCTTGTCGACGGCGATCCGCAGCTCCACGGCCGCCTCCCCTTCCGCGCTCACCACGTCACCGGCAGTTCCACGAGCCCCTGGACGGTGTCCCCCGGTTTGAAGGGGATCTCCGCCACGGGCACCGCCGTCCGCAGCCCCGGCAGCCGCTCGAAGAGGGCGGGCAGCGCGATCTCCAGCTCGGCGCGGGCGAGGTTCTGCCCGAGGCACTGGTGGATGCCGAAGCCGAACGCCACGTGGTTGCGGGCGCCGCGCTCCAGGTCGAGCGCGTCCGGGGCCGGATACACGCTCGCGTCCCGGTTGCTCACCGCCGTGGACAGCAGGACCCCGTCCCCGGCGCGCAGCACCACCCCGCCGATCTCGATGTCCTCGACGGCGATCCGGGAGAGCCCGTCCGCGATGGACAGGAACCGCAGCAGCTCCTCCACGGCCGCGCCCACCCCCTCCGGCCCCGCCGCCCGCAGCAGCGCCAGCTGGTCCGGGTGCTGGAGCAGGGTGAGGGTGCCCAACGAGATCATGTTCGCGGTGGTCTCGTGCCCGGCCACCAGCAGGATCTGCGCCAGCCGCACCAGCGCGTCCAGCTCCAGTTCCCCGGTCTCCAGCCGCTGGGCGATCAGCTCGTCCAGCAGCCCGTCGCCCGGCTCGCGCCGCTTCTGCGCGATCAGCGTCCGGAAGTACTCGGTCAGCGCCTCCCGGGCCGTCTCCACGTCGGAGCCCTCCGGCCCGCGCAGCAGCTTGCGGGACTGCGCCTCGAAGAACGCGTGGTCCTCGTAGGGCACGCCGAGCAGCGCGCAGATGACCATGGACGGGACGGGGAGCGCGAAGGCCGTGACCAGTTCGGCGGGCGGCCCCTGCGCGACCATCGCGTCGAGGAGCCCGTCCACGATCTCCTGGATGCGCGGGCGCAGCGCGGCGGTCCTGCGGAGCGTGAAGCTCGGGATGAGCATCCGGCGCTGGGCGTGGTGCTCGGGGTCGTCCACGCCGAGCAGTTCGATCCGCCGCTGGGTGGTGGTGGCCAGCCGCCGGGCGAACACCGGGAACGCGGGGTGCTCGCGGTCGGAGGACAGCCTCGGGTCCACGAGCAGGGCCCGCGCCTCGGCGTGTCCGGTGACCAGCCAGACCGTACGGCCGTCGAAGAGCCGGACCCGGGAGACGGGCCCGTCGCCCCGGCTCGGACGGGGGTAGCCGGACGGCGGGTGATAGGGACAGCTGCGGTTCTGCGGGAAGACGACGCCAGGCGTTTCGGTGGATGTCTCTGTCACGGCGGACCTCGCAGGAAGAGGGGGGTGTCGTACCGATCACTCCCACTAGATGCCTGAGGCACCTAAACAACCAGGCGCTCTTCGGCCAAACCACCCGAACGGAGTCCCCACGTCCACTTTCGGCCGCCGAGGAGCACCATGGAAGACAGGCGAGGACTGGAGGGCACCCATGAGCCGAACCCGGAGCCGCTACGCCTCCGACCGGGGGCTGACGGCACGCATGGTCACCACCATGTTCCTGATCGGCCTGCTGTACGTCGTGCTGGTCGGCGTGCTGCTCGCCGTCCTGAAGGGCGCCTGGCCGATCATCCTGATCATCACCGGCGGCATGTTCGTCGCCCAGTTCTGGTTCAGCGACCGCATCGCCGCGTTCAGCATGGGCGCCCGCGAGGTCACCCCCGAACAGGCCCCGGAACTGCACGGCGCGATCGACCGGATCTGCGCCCTTGCCGATATGACCAAACCCCGGGTGGCGATCGCGCAGAGCGACGTCCCGAACGCCTTCGCGACGGGCCGCAACGAGAAGACGGCCCTCGTCTGCGCCACCACCGGTCTGCTCCGCAGACTGGAACCGGAGGAGTTGGAGGGCGTCCTCGCCCACGAGATGTCCCATGTGGCGCACCGGGACGTCGCCGTCATGACCATCGCCTCGTTCCTCGGCGTCCTCGCCGGGATCATGACCCGCGTCGCCCTCTGGGGCGGCTTCGCCCGGGGCAGCCGCAGCAACGACCCCTCGGGCATCGTCCTCATGCTGATCCCGCTGGTCAGCGCCGTCGTCTACGCCCTCAGCTTCCTGCTCACCCGGCTGCTCTCCCGCTACCGCGAACTCTCCGCCGACCGCGCCGCGGCCCTCCTCACCGGCCGCCCCTCCGCCCTGGCCTCCGCCCTCACCAAGGTGAGCGGCCAGATGGCCCGTATCCCCACGGAGGACCTGCGGAAGGCGGAGCCGTACAACGCCTTCTACTTCGTCCCGGCCTTCTCCTCCAAGGAGAGCCTCAGCCGGCTGCTCTCCTCGCACCCGACCCTCGAACAGCGCCTGGACCAGCTCGCCCGCATCTCCGCCGACCTGTCCCGCCCGTAGAAGCGCCCCCGCCACCCAGGGAGTCCCCCGTGGGCCTGCTCGACACCATCCTCGGCCGCAGCAAACCGGTCCGCCCGGACCTCGACCAGCTCTTCGCCGTCCCCTCCGCCGCCCTCACCCTCCAGGCCGCCACCGGCTTCACCCCGACCGGCCTCGGCTCGGTCTGCTTCGCCGGCGTCGAAGGCGCCACCTTCGCCCGTCTCCAGCAGGACGTCCGCGAACTCCTCGACGCCGACACCGCGCGCGGCGGCATCCCCGTCGAGTTCAGCCGCGACTCCTACGGCTACACCTGGCTCCTCGCCCGCCAGCCCCCCGACGACACCGCCGCCCTCGTCAACGACCTCCACGCCGTCAACACCCTCCTCCAGGACGGCGGCTTCGGCCCGCAGCTCCTCTGCTCCCTCATCGCCTTCCACGACGCCCGCGACCGCTCACTCGCCCTCGTCTACCTCTACAAACGCGGCACCTTCTACCCCTTCGCCCCACTCCCCGGCACCACCGAGAAACGCGACAACCCCCTCGAACTCTCCGTCCGCGCCGCCCTGGGCGACGACCTGCGGGTGGAGAAGGACCTGGCACGGTGGTTCCCGGTGTGGGGGGCACCGGGGCTGTGAGGCGGGCCGCTCCGCTACGTTCCGTCTCCGTGACCGCATCCCCCGCGCTCGACGCCCTCCTCCGCCTCTGCCCGCCGCCCGCCGAGCCGCCCCCGGCACCCGACTGGGCGGCGGCGGAGAAACGGTTGGGCACGGGGCTGCCGGAGGACTACAAGCGGCTCGTGGAGGCTTACGGGGACGGGCTCTTCGACCGGACGATCTGGCTGCTCGGCCCGGACGCCACGGCGGACGTGTCCAACCTGCACTGGCAGCGGACGGAACGTGACGGGGTCCTCGAAAGCCTGTGGCTCATGGACGAGGAAAAACCGGACGGCCTGCTGGAGGAGGGGGCGTACGTCATCCCCTGGGCCTTCGAGGAGGGCTCCGGGGCCTTCCTCTACTGCTCGTGCGCCCCGGACAGCACCCGGACACGTGGACGCTCCTCTTCAACGAGGGGCGGGGACCTCTCTGGGAGCCCCACGCCATGCGCTGCGTCGAGTTCGTCCTGGCGGTGCTCACGGGGACGGCCGAAACGGCCTACTTCGGCCGGCTCTACGAAGTCCTGAAGCCGACCGTGCACCGCTTCGAGACGACCGCCCAGGTGATCGGGGCACCCGGGCGGTGACGGCGGCGCCGACGGACGGTGATCCCGGGTCGGCGGTGCGGGACCGGTAGGTGGGTATTCCGGCGGCGGAGGGGAACACGTATCCGCTGAGCCGGCGGTGCGGGGCGCCGGAGTACGGGGACTTCGTGGACGCGGAGTTGCTGCACGGGGTGGTCACCGCCCAGCTCGTGCCCGAGGAGTAGAGCCGTCCGTATCATCGGGTCCATGACTGCCGAACCCGACCGCTCCCCCGGCCGCATGCGTGCCTCCGACGCCGACCGCGAGGCGGTCGTGGAACAGCTGCGGGAGGCGGCGGCCGAGGGACGGATCGACCTCGACGAGCTGGACGAACGGGTCGGCGCCGCGCTGACGGCGAAGACGTACGGCGAACTCGCCCCGCTCACCGCCGATCTGGGGCCCGTGGTCGTGGATTCCGGCGAACCGCTGACGCTCCGGGGCGGCATGCACAGCGTGTCCCGGACGGGCCGGTGGAAGGTGCCGCCGCGCATCGTCGCGTACGGCGGCATGGGCGGCGTCCTGCTCGACTTCACGCAGACGGAGTGCCGACTGCGTGAGATCGAGGTCGAGGTGGACGCACAGATGGCGGGTGTGGTGTTCGTGGTGCCCGAGGGCTGGGGTTCGGACACCGACGCGCTCGATCCCGGCATGGGCGGCTTCAAGGACAAGACCTCCGGCCGACGGCTGCCCGGCACCCCGCTGCTCCGGCTCTCGGGCACGTGTGGCATGGGCGGGGTCGTGATCCGCCACTCCAGCGGCCGGGAGCGGCGCAAGCAGCGTAAGGCGCTGACCAGTTGAGTGGCCCTCACCGGACGACGTGTGGTCGCAGAGGGCGTCCCTGACCACCGCTCACCTGCTGGCGAGTCGACTCGTCTCCCGCGACTGGCTACCATGCGCCACTCGACAAGATCGACAAGATCCACGAGATCGACAACGGGAGGAACCCTCATGCGCATGTCCCGGATAGCCACGGTCGTCGGCGGAGCCGTCGCCGCCACGCTCCTCAGCATCACCTCGTCCTCCGCCATCACGGTCGAGAACGACGTGGCCGGTACGACGGTCTGGCCCTCGGGAACCGGCACCAGCGACCGGTGCGGATCCAACTCGTCGGCCATGGCCTGTTTCCGTCCGAACGGCGACTGGTTCATGATCGTGGACCAGAAGGCCGACGGTCACTCCGCGGTCGTCCGCTGGACCACGTACGACGCGAACACCAACGCGCGCCACCGCACCGGCCTCATCTGGAACAAGGGCGGGGCCAACGCGTACCGGTACATGAACAAGAACTTCGCCGAGGGCGACTACCTGGAATTCGACGTCTGCGCCGGTGAGTACGGGGCGACGTACGTCATCGAGAACACGTGCAACACCGTGGCCGCCTGGGTCTGACCGGCTCACACCGGCCTCACCGGCCGGGCAGGCCGCTCACAGCCTGAGGCCGGGGGTTCCCCGCCCGCCGTTCATCACCATCACGGACCCGTACTTCTTCGCGTCGTTGAGCGGACGCACAGTGGTGTGGAACTCCGTGTCCGGGACCTGGATCGCGAAGAGGATCGCGTCGGCGATCAGTCGCAGGTCCTCCAGGCTCGGCCGGGTGACGACCAGGCGGGAGCCCCCGGCCGTCTCCACGACGAGCACCGGTTTCGCCGTGCCGATGCTCAGGACGACGATGATCAGGGCGGCCACACCCACGAGGGTCAGGACGTTGCCGTTCTCGCCGGCTCCGATGTCGCCGTCCTGCGTGGAGCTGATGACGGCGACGACGATGATCGCGGCGGCCAGCCATTTCAGTACGCGCATGGCCGTCTCGCCCCAGTCGGGCCCGAAGCGGAAGGCGTCGACCACCGTGATGCCGGCCAGCGGTATCGCCGCCGACCCCACCCGCAGGGCGCGGCGGTCGATCCACAGGTCGAGCACACGGCTCTTGCGCTCGGCCGCCGGGAGGGGCGGCGGGAGCGTCAGGGGCGGCACGGGCGCCGGGGGCGGGGAGGGAGGCGGGGGCGGCGGCGGAGACACGACCGTCGGCGGCTCGTCCGGCGGTGGCGTACCAGCGGTACCGGTGTCGTCGGTCACGGCTCCCCCAGCTCTCGTCAACGGAGGACCATTAAGCGGCACAGGACGGTCCGTCCGGCAGACCAGAAGTGGCCAATGCGGCCGGAATGGCCGGGTGTTGCCTACAACGGCCGCACGGTGAGGATCTGTTCCGCCCGGCCGACGGGGCCGTGGACGTCGTGGAGCACCGTACTGGTGAGGCCCTGGCCGGCCGGGCCGAAGACGACCGTGGTGTCCAGGCCGGTCCAGCCGCCCTCCGGCAGGCGGTGCAGGTGCACGGTCAGGTCGACGTTCGGGAACATCCAGGCCGTGGGCTGCTCGCGCACGGCGATGCCGTTGGCGGTGTCGACCAGGGCGATGTACGAAGCCAGCGCGCCCGCCTTCTCGCCCGCGACGAGGTCCAGCGGGGTGGAGATCCAGGCGGTGGCGCGGCCGGGGCGCGGGGTGCCGACCGGGCGGACGTCCAGGGAGGCGATGTAGCCGCCGGGCCAGAGGTCGGCCATCGGCCAGGGTGCGAGGGTGTCGGGGTGGGCGAGGCGGTCGTCCCCGCCCCCGGCCACGGCGGTGGTGTCCACGGCGGCCAGGCACCAGGCGCGGGCCCGCACGACGGGGCGGCCCGCGATGCTCGCGACGGCCTCGACCAGCTCGATCGTGCGGCCGGGGCGGACCGTCTCGACCCGGATCTCCACCTCGTCCAGCGCGATCCGGCCGAGGATGTCGAAACTGATCCGCGACAGCAGCAGCCCCTCCCCCGGCCGGTCCGCCAGATGCCGCTCGATCGCGTGCGTGACCAGGCCGCCGAACGGGCTGAAGTGCACCTCGTCCGTACTCCAGGCACCGCTCGCATGGGCGGTGGGCTTGTAGCGGTGGTCGTCGATGCGCTCGTAGTAGCTGCCGGTGCTCATGGCGTCGTTCCCTCGCGGCCGTACGGATCAAGGCCACCAGCGTGACATCGCACGGTCACCGGCTGGTCGGCGGGTCCGGTGTATGGGCCACGCATGCCCGCCGCGCGCCCGCAGGGCCGGCCGGCCCGTCCGTCCGTCCGGGGGCGTGGGGCACGTATGCCCGCCGCCCGGCCCTGCGGGCGGCCCACCGGACCGCTACGGCAGCTCCGGGGCCCAGGCGACCCCGTTGATGTGCGCGCCGCCGTCGACGAAGAGCGTGTTCCCCGTGACGTACCGCGCGCCCTCGCTCGCCAGGAACAGCGCGACCGGGGCGATGTCCTCGGCCGGGTCGCCGATGCGGCCCATCGGGTTCGCCGCGTTCGCCTGCGCCTCCAGCTCCGGATGCTCCCGCATCATCCGGGCGTACGCGGCGCTCTTCGCCCCCGGGCAGATCGCGTTCACCACCACACCCGTCGGCGCCCATTCGCGGGCCGCCGTCCGGGTCAGGGTGCGCAGGGCCTCCTTGGCCGCGTTGTACTCCAGAGTCCCGACGTGCGCGTTGACACCGTTGAGGCTGCACATGTTCACGACGCGGCCCCAGCCCTGCTCCTTCATGTACGGGAACACCGCCTTCATCGCCCGGAACGGCCCGTAGAACCCGACCCCGAAGCCCCGCTCCAGCATCTCGTCCGTCTTGTTCTCCACCCGGCCCACATCGCCCGCGCCCCAGGCGTTGTTGACCAGGATGTCGACCCGGCCCCACTCCCGTACGGCCGCGTCCACCATCGTGAGCACCTGCGCCTTGTCCCCGACGTCGGTCCGGACGAACAGCCCGCCGGTCTCCTCGGCCACCGCCCGGCCGGTCTCCTCGTTCAGCTCCGCGACCAGCACGTGCGCCCCCTCGGCGGCGTACGCACGCGCCACGGCGGCCCCGATCCCGTCCCCGGCGCCGGTGACGATCGCGACGCGTCCGGTGAGTGCCATGCGCGCTCCTTCTGTGCCGTGGTGACGACGGGGCTCCGTCCTTCCCCCATCCAAACCACCGCGCACATGCCGCGCGGGGCGCGGTCCCGTCCACCGGGACGACCGCGTCGGCCCTGCGGGCTGCGGGCGGGGGTGCGCGGCCTGTTCGGTGGGTGGCGGGTGGTGCCCCTCCGGGGAGACTCCTCAGAAATGGCGTGTGCGCCCGGGTACGTAAGGGGCCCGGGTCGTACGCCATTTCCTGCGGGGACTCCCCTGCGCGCCCCCACCCGGCCGGTCGGGCGTCCTCCCCCGGTGGAACCCGAGGCCACGGACGCCGACCCGCGCTTACGCCTCCTCGCCGGCGAATCCCGGGCCCGCAGACGCACGACGGCCGGGTCCGGGGGCGTGCAGGGGAGTCCCCGCAGAACGACGAACACAGACCGGGGTTCGTACGCGTGGTGCCCGCACGTTCGTCGTTCGAGGAGACGCCCCGGAGGGACCCCGGACCCCCACCCACCGAACATCAGGCGCCCTGCGGGGAACCCGCACCCACCCAGCCCGTCCGGCGCTTGAGGACGGAACCCCGCACGCGGGAACCCCGCACCCCAGGGGACCCCGCCCCACGGGCACCCGCCCCCTCAGGGCCGGAACACCGCCACCGCCTCCCGCCCCGGCTCCCGCTCGAACGTGACCCGCAACGCCATCCCGATGGCCAGCGCCGATTCCTCGCACTCCACGATCCGCGTCATCATCCGCGGCCCCTCCGCCAGATCGACGACGGCGGCGACATACGGCACGCGGCCCCCGAAGGGCGGCAAGTCGTTGCGGTGGACGACGGACCAGGTGTACAGCGTGGCGCGCCCACTCGCCCGCTCCCAGCCGACGTCCTCGCTCCAGCAGTGCGGGCAGAACTCGCGCGGGTAGTGGTGGGCCCGCCCGCACCCCCGGCACCGGCGCAGGAGCAGCACCCCCTCGGCGGCGGCGTCCCAGTAGGGCCGGGTGAACGCGTCGGGTTCGGGGAGGTCGTAGCGGGGACCCGGCGACGGGCTCGCGGCGGTCACCGGAAGAGTCCGATCGCGTGGTCGAGGGACCAGGTCTGCCAGGCCATGGCGAACAGGGCGACGAACGAGATGAGGGCCATCATCGCGTTCTGCCCCTGCTCGGCCCAGTCGTGGATCATCAGCACCAGGTAGAGGAGGTTCAGCAGGAGCCCGGCGACGAGGGCGACGGGGGTGAGGAAGCCGGCCACCAGACCGAGGCCGAGGGCGAGTTCCGCGTACACGACGACGTACGCCATCAGCTTGGGGCGCGGGGCGACGACCGACCGGAAGCCGGTGCGGACGACCGCCCAGCGGTGCTTGCCCGCGACATCGGCGGCCCAGGCGATGCCGGTGCCCCGCTCGAACCAGCCCTTCTTGTCCTTGTGGCGCCAGCTCTCCAGCCACCACAGGCCGAGGCCGATTCGGAGCACGGCGAGCCACTGGGCCCCGTCGAGCCAGACCGTCCGCATGAGGTCCTCCGTTCACCGGATCTGACGGTACGTCAGTTCACCGGATGGCGGCGGACTCCGCAAGAGGCGCGCACCCGTGATCAATTCGCAATCGATTCCGGGCTTGACCGAGACCCATCAACAAATCACGCCATTACGCTCCGAACCATGTCCGACAGCGCACCCCCCGCAGGCACCACCCCGCTCCCGGCCACCACCGACCTCACCGAGGACCGCCCCGTCTACGTCATCGGGGGCGGGCCCGGCGGCCTGGCCGCCGCTGCCGCGCTGCGCGAGCAGGGCGTACGGGCGGTGGTCCTGGAGAAGGCGGCGGACGTCGGCGCCTCCTGGCGCGGCCACTACGACCGGCTGCACCTGCACACCACGCGGCGCTGGTCGTCCCTGCCGGGGCTGGCGATGCCCCGAAGGTTCGGCCGCTGGGTCTCCCGGGACGACGTGGTGCGCTACCTGGAGAAGTACGTCGAGCACCACGGCCTGGAGGTCGTGACCGGGGTCGAGGTCTCCCGCGTGGACCGGGCGGACGACGGCTCCGGCTGGCGGCTGACCGCGTCCGGCGGGCGCGAACTGACCGGCCGCGCGGTCGTCGTGGCCACCGGCTTCAACCACACCCCGCGCGCCCCGGACTGGCCCGGCCGCTCCGGGTTCACGGGCGAACTGGTCCACGCCTCGGCCTACCGCAACCCCGCCCCGTACGCCGGCAAGGACGTCCTCGTGGTGGGCGTCGGCAACACGGGGGCCGAGATCGCGGTCGACCTGGTGGAGGGCGGCGCCGGACGCGTACGGCTCGCGGTGCGCACCGCCCCGCACATCGTGCGCCGCTCGACGGCGGGCTGGCCCGCCCAGGCGACGGGCATCCTGGTGCGCAGGCTGCCCGTTCGGCTCGTGGACCGGGCGGGCGGGCTGATGGCCCGGGTCGCGGTGCCCGATCTCGCCGGACACGGGCTGCCCCGGCCGGACACGGGCCTGTACTCCCGGGTCAGGGAGGGCGCGATCCCGGTCCAGGACGTCGGGCTCATCGACGCGGTGAAGAGCGGCCTGGTCCAGCCGGTGGCCGCCGTCGCCTCCTTCGACGGGGACGCGGTGGTCCTGGCCGACGGGACCCGGGTCACCCCGGACGCGGTGATCGCCGCGACCGGCTACCTCCGGGCCCTGGAGCCGCTGGTCGGTCATCTGGGGGTCCTGGACGACCGGGGCCGCCCGGTGGTCCACGGCGCCCGCACCCCGAAGCAGGCGCCGGGCCTCTACTTCACCGGGTTCACCAACCCCATCAGTGGGATGTTCCGCGAAATGGCCCTGGACGCCCGCAAGATAGCCCGCCGCCTGGCCCGCACGCCCTGACCCAGGACGATCCGAGCCAGGACCACCACCCGTCCGGCGCGCCCGGCTCCCCCGCCACCCGCCCGCCCGGCCGCGTACTCCGCTCCCCCCGACCCTCTCCCCCGTCCCCATGAGAGCGGCGGCCCCGGACCCCTCCGGGCCGCCGCTCTCAGTCTTTCCCTGCACACCCATTCCTGACGGGCCGTCAGTTCAGTAACCTGACAGAGCGTCAGTTATATGGTCCGGGCACCCGCGTGTGCCGAAGCACTGTCGAGCAGGAGTGGGCGGAACGATGCTTGGATCGACTCACGGCACCCTCACCACCGACTTCCGCGCCCGGGTGGTCGCCTGCGGCGAGGAACCGCACGCCGCCGTCCACAGCATGGCGGCCGCCGCCGCGGAAGGCGACCTCGACGTCAGCGGCCGGCCCCTGCACGCCCCCGTACCGGACCTGGACCGCTTCTTCCGGCCCCGGTCGGTCGCCGTCATCGGCGCCTCGGACGCCGAGGGGCGGCCCAACACCGGCATCACCCGCCAGCTCATCGCCTGGGCCGAACGGGTCGGCGCCCGCCTCCACCCCGTCCACCCCACCCGCACGACCGTCTTCGGCCGGGCCTGCTCCCCCTCCGTCGCGGACCTGCCGGAACAGGTCGATCTGGCGGTCCTGCTGGTCGGTGACCCCCTTCCGGTCATCGAGGAACTCGCCCAGGCCAAGGTGCGGTTCGCCGTCGCCTTCGCCTCCGGCTTCGCGGAGACCGGGGCCGAGGGCGCGGCAGCCCAGGCCCGGCTGGCCGCCGCCGTCGAACGCTCGGGGCTGCGCCTGCTCGGCCCCAACACCAATCTGAACGCCTTCGAGGAGTTCCGCGAGGACCTGGAGGGCCCGGCGATCGCCCTGATCACCCAGTCCGGCCACCAGGGGCGACCCGTCTACACCCTCCAGGAACTGGGCGTGCGGCTCTCGCACTGGGCGCCCACGGGCAACGAGGCCGATCTGGAGACCGCCGACTTCATCGCGTACTTCTCGCAGCAGCCCGAGGTCGGGGCCATCGCCTGCTACGTGGAGGGGCTCAAGGACGGGCGCTCCTTCCTGCTCGCGGCGGACCGGGCGGCGCGGGCGGGGGTTCCGGTGGTGGCGGTGAAGGTGGGCCGGACGGAGACGGGGGCCCGGATGGCCGCCTCACACACGGGCAAGCTGACCGGGGCCGACCAGGTCGTCGACGCGGCGATGCGGCAGTTCGGCGTGATCCGGGTGGACGGGCTCGACGAACTCCAGGACACCGCGGCCCTACTGGCCCGCGCCCGCAGGCCGCAGGCCGAGGGGGTCGTCGTCTATTCGATCTCGGGCGGCACCGGCGCGCACTTCTCGGACCTGGCGACGGACGCCGGACTCTCGCTGCCGGTGCTGTCCGAGGCCAAGCAGGCAGAGCTGCACACCTGGATCCCCGACTACCTGAACGTGGCCAACCCGGTCGACAACGGGGGCCACCCCGTCGGGGACTGGCGCGGCCGGAAGATCATCGACGCGATCCTCGCCGACCCGGAGGTGGGGGTGCTGATCTGTCCGATCACCGGTCCCTTCCCTCCCATGAGCGACAAGCTCGCCCAGGACCTGGTGGACGCGGCGGAGACCACGGACAAGCTGGTGTGCGTGGTGTGGGGGTCGCCCGTGGGCACCGAGAAGGCGTACCGCACGACGCTGCTCGGCTCCTCCCGGGTCGCCACCTTCCGCACCTTCGGCAACTGCATCACCGCCGTGAAGGCGTATCTGGACCACCACCGCTTCGCCTCCTCCTACCGCTCGCCCTTCGACGAGGCCCCGCGCACCCCGTCGCCCTCCTTCCGCAAGGCGCAGGCCCTGATGCGGCCGGGCCACCAGCTCAGCGAGCACGCGGCGAAGCAGCTCCTGCGCGCGTACGGAATCCGGGTGCCCCGCGAGCAGTTGGTGACCAGCGCGGCGGCGGCCGTCCGGGCGGCCGGGCTCGTCGGCTACCCGGTCGTCATGAAGGCGTCCGGGGCGCGGCTCGCCCACAAGACGGAGCTGGGACTCGTCAAGGTCGGGCTCACCTCGGCCAGCCAGGTGCGCGACGCCTATCGCGAGCTGACGGACATCGCCCGCTACGAGGGCATCGAGCTGGACGGCATCCTGGTCTGCCAGATGGTGGAGCGGGGCGTCGAGATGATGGTCGGGGTCACGCACGACCCGCTGTTCGGCCCGACGGTGACGGTGGGGCTCGGGGGTGTGCTCGTCGAGGTGCTGCACGACGCGGCGGTGCGGGTGCCGCCCTTCGGTGAGGACCAGGCGCGGGCGATGCTCGGCGAACTGCGCGGCCGGGCCCTGCTGGAAGGGGTGCGCGGCGGGGCCCCCGTGGACGTGGACGCGCTCGTCGAAGTCGTCCTGCGCGTCCAGCGGATGGCGCTCGAACTCGGGGACGACCTCAGCGAACTCGACATCAATCCGCTGATGGTGCTCGGGCGCGGGCAGGGCGCGGTCGCCCTGGACGCGCTGGCGGTCTGCCGCTGAGGGGGCGCCGTCCCCCGCCCCCGTGCCCGCGCGCCACCCCACCGTCCGGCGCCGTCGCATTCCACCGCGCGCACGCGTCCGCCACCTGTCCAGGAGCTGCCTCATGCCGTCCTCCCCCGAAGACACCACGACCCCCCGCGACGCGAACGGTCGCGCCGACGGGTCCGATCCGTCCGGATCGCCTGAATCATTGGTACTCCACGCCACTGACAACGGGGTCTCCTGGATCACCCTCAACCGGCCCGAGGCGATGAACGCCGTCACCTGGGACCAGCGCGAACGCATCATCGCGCTGCTGGCCGAGGCGTCTGCCGACCCCGCCGTCCGGGCCGTCGTCCTCACCGGTACGGGACGCGGTTTCTGCGCCGGGGCGGACCTGCGCGCAACCCCCGCCGCCGGCACCCCCGCCACCGGCGCATCCGCCACGGGAACCTCTGCCGCCGGTGGGTCCGCCCCGGGCGACCGGGTCCCCGGCGACGTGGCCCGCACGATCCGGATGGGCGCGCAGCGGCTGATCGCCGCCGTCCAGGACTGCGAGAAGCCGGTGATCGCCGCGGTGAACGGCACCGCGGCCGGCATCGGCGCCCATCTCGCCCTGGCCTGCGATCTGGTGCTGGCCGCCGCGTCGGCCCGGTTCATCGAGGTGTTCGTCCGCCGCGGCCTCGTACCGGACGGCGGCGGCGCCTATCTGCTGCCCCGCCTGATCGGCCCGCAGCGCGCCAAGGAGCTGATGTTCTTCGGTGACGCCCTCCCGGCGGCCGACGCCGAACGCCTCGGCCTCGTCAACCGCACCGTCCCCGACGAGGACCTGCACGCCACCGCCCACGCCTGGGCCCAGCGCCTCGCCGAGGGCCCGACCCGCTCGATCGCCCTCACCAAACAGCTCGTCAACGCCTCCCTCGACACCGACCGCGCGACCGCCTTCGCCGCCGAGGCGATGGCCCAGGAGATCAACATGACCACCCAGGACGCCACCGAGGGCGTTGCGAGCTTCGTGGAGCGGCGGACGCCGAAGTACCGGGGGATGTAGGCCGCAGTACCCGGGGGTCGCGGCGCGCGGTCAGAGGGGCGCCGGCCAACTGGTGTCCAGGTCGAGGCCGAAGGGCGCGGGCAGCCGCAGGGCCGTACCGAAGGGATGCGGTCCGTCCACCTTCGTGTAGCCGAGGCCGCCCGGCTCCGAGAAGAGGGTGACACTCCCCTCGATCCGGTCGGCCAGGAGATACAGGGGCGCGCGGTACTCCGCGTAGCGGCCTCTCTTCACGACCCGGTCGGTCTCCGCGTTGGACTCCGAGGTGACCTCGACGACAAGGTCACCTGGTCGGGAAGCAGCGCGCCGCCGCCCTTCCCATCTGACGCTCCGTCAGCTCTAATCGAGGGGTGACGGCCATCCGGAAATGACGGCCATCCGGAAATGACGGCCGTCGGGGAATGGAGGCCGTCGGGGAACGACGGGCCACGCAGGAGCGAGGGGACACGCGGGATGATGGGACACGCAGGAATGGCCGCGACCGCCGTCCGCTATCTCCGCTCCGTCGGCGCTCCGACAGCCGCCGGGGCCGGGCGGGTGGACGCGATGCCGCGTCCGTCGCTGCGGGCCGTCGGCGAGGACGAGCGGCTGCCGCTCGATCCGGCCGAATTCCGCCGGGTGCTGGGGCATTTCGCCAGCGGTGTCACGGTCGTCACGGCGTACGATCCGGCCGACCCGGAGGGGCCCGCCGGGTTCGCCTGCCAGTCGTTCGCGTCGCTGTCGCTGGATCCGCCGCTGGTGGCGTTCATGGTCGCGCGTACCTCGACGACCTGGCCGCGCATCGCCCGTGCGGGGGCGTTCTGCGTGAACATCCTGGGCGAGGACCAGGGCGCGCTCTGCCGGGGATTCGCGGTGAGCGGGGCCGACAAGTTCGCCGGGGTGGCCCACACGCCGGCCCCGGTGACGGGATCACCCCGGCTCGACTCCGTGCCCGCCTGGATCGACTGCCGCGTCCACGCCGTCCACACCGGCGGCGACCACCTCATCGTGGTGGGCCGGGTGGAGGCGCTGGGGGCGGCGGACGAGGGGGCCGGGACGGGGCCGCTGCTGTTCCACCGGGGGGCGTTCGGCCGGTTCAGCGGGTGAGGACGCCGCCGGCCGGGGCAGGCTCATCGCATCCGCCCCGGCGGATCAGCAGGGCCATGAGCGCGGCCGACGCGCACAGCGCGCCGGCGGTGTACCAGACGATGTCGTACGAGCCGAAGTGGTCGCGCGCCACGCCGCCCAGGAAGGCCACGAGCGCCGCGCCGACCTGGTGGGAGGCGAGGACCCAGCCGAAGACGATGGCGCTGTCCTCGCCGTACTGCTCGCGGCAGAGGGCGAGGGTCGGGGGCACGGTGGCGACCCAGTCCAGGCCGTAGAAGACGATGAAGAAGACCATCGGCGGCTCCACCGTGGGCTGGAGCAGCATCGGCAGGAACAGCAGCGAGACCCCGCGCAGGGCGTAGTAGACCGCCAGCAGCCGCCGGGCGTCGAAGCGGTCGGTGAGCCAGCCGGAGAAGACCGTGCCGATGATGTCGAAGATCCCGATCACCGCGAGGAGCGAGGCGGCGGCGGTGATGGGCATGTGGTGGTCGTGCGCCGAGGGTACGAAGTGGGTGCGGATGAGGCCGTTGGTGGAGGCCCCGCAGATCGCGAAGGAGCCCGCCAGCAGCCAGAACGGTCCGGTGCGGGCGGCGTCGAACAGCACCCGTACGGTCCGCCGCGCGGCGCCGCGACCGGGCGCGGGCTTCTCGGCGTAGGTGCCGCCGTACGGGGCGAGGCCCACGTCGGCCGGGTGGTCGCGCAGCAGCAGCCCGACGAACGGGACGACGACCAGGGCCGCGAGGGCGACGGTCACCGACGCGGGCCGCCAGCCGTGCCGGTCGACGATCCAGGCGCAGAGCGGCAGGAACACCAACTGCCCCGACGCGCCGGCCGCCGTGAGGATGCCCGTCACCAGGCCGCGCCGGGCGACGAACCAGCGGTTGGTGACCGTCGCCGAGAACGACATGGCCATCGCGCCGGTCCCGAGGCCGACGAGCAGCCCCCAATAGATCATCAGCTGCCAGGCCGCCGTCATCCACACGCTCGCCAGCGCCCCCGTGGCGACCGCCGCCAGGGCCCCGACGACGACGCGGCGGATGCCGAAACGGTCCATCAGCGCGGCGGCGAACGGCGCGGTGAGCCCGTACAGCGCCATGTCGATGGAGACGGCCAGGCCGATCTGCCCGCGCGACCAGGCGAACTCCTCGTGGAGCGGGTCGATGAGCAGCCCCGGCAGGGCGTTGAACGCCGCGCCGCCGACGATCGTCACGAACGCGACGGCGGCGACGATCCAGGCGCGGTGCACACGGAAACGGGCGGGACGCGGCGCACGCGCCCCGGGCGCCTCGGCGCCCTCGTCACGGGTGGCGGGTTCGATTGTCTGGGTCACGTCCCACAGCATCCGGCGCCCCGCACCTCGCTCACGAGTGGCCCGAGGGACACGGTTCGCAGGATTCGGGCCACGGGGGCGGGTTCGCCCGTTCACCTGAGGCGCGGGGCTGCTCTTTGGTTCAATGCGACCGAGGAAGCAGCGGTGTACCACTGGGGGTGCGGGATCGTGCCGGGTGAACCAGACGGGTCGGACAGCGCCCCTTCCCTGTCCACCTGCCGTCGGCGCAGACGCCCGCTGGGCCTCCCCGTTCCCGTGCGCGGAGCCTGAGCCGGCGTCTGCGGCCCGCCCGTCGCGGGCCCCTCGCCCGGACCTCTCACGAACGTCGCGGCGACCCCGTACGAGCCCGTGCTCCCCTCTGCCGCACTCCGCGTCGGCGCACGTCCGCGCCGGGTGCGGACCCGCCCGCGAGAGAAGCGAGAAGAGACCGCATGACTGCACCACTCCCGCCCACGGACGCCGACTTGGACGCCGACGCGAACGCGGAAACGGACGCCGGTAGGAAACCCGAGACCGACTCCACCGCCCAACTCGCCGCCGACGCCCTGGCCGTGGCCCGCGCGGCCGGTGACCGGTCGGCGGAGGCACGGGCGCTGTGCGAGCTGGGGACGGCGCTGAACGCGGCGGGCCGGGAGGGCGAGGGCCGGTACCTGTGCCGCCGCGCCGTCGGCCTGGCCGCCGAGGCCGGCGACCGGCAGGCCGAGGAGGCCGCGCTGAACGCGCTCGGTCACAGCCTCGCCGAGCTCGACGCGCTCGGGGAGCGGTGGCGCGCCGTGCTGCTGGAGGGCGGGGACGAGACCGGCTTCTTCGCGAGCCCCGCCGCCGCGCGGTCGGACGTCTCGTACGCGAGGGGCGGGGGCCCCTCCGCCGACGCCGTCAGGCTCACCGGCCTCCCCCTCGTCGAACTCGCCTGCGGATTCGTCGCGGTGAAGTTCCTCGGCACGTTCGCGGAGAGCTTCGCGGGCAAGCTCGGCGAACAGCTCGGCGAGTCGGCGGTCACCGCGCTGGGCCGGCTGCGGCTGCTGCTGGACCGTCGCGGTGGACGCCGTGACCTGGACGTCCTCACCGCCGGTACGCGGACGACGCTGGTCCTCCCCGACGACTTCGACGAGGCCGCTCGGCTCGCCGCGATCGACCTGGACCTCGGCGCGGAGGGCGTGCGCGGGGCCGAACTGCACTGGGACGCCGGAACTGGCAGCTGGCGCAGCCACGTCTCCGACCATGACGTCAACGACGACGGAGGACCCCATGAGTGAGCAACCGGTGTGCGACATCTGCGGCGCGGCCACCCCGCGCTCGCGCGGCTACCACCTGCCGACCAAGCACGTGGTGATCTCGGAGGCGTACTGGCGCGGCGCCTTCCGGACCGTGGTCGGCATGGTGCAGGCGTTGGGCCGGGACGAGCGCACCCGGACCGGCATCTTCGACCAGCTGATCACCCAGTCCGGCAGCAGTGACACCCCGTGGCTGGTCTGCGAGGACTGCAGCGAGTCGTTCGTCTTCGACCGTACGGCCGCACGCGCGCACGCGGAACGCGGCACCGTCCCGGAGGGTTCGGGCGCGGTCGGCCCCGAGGGCTTCGCGCCCGTCGCCGCCGCCGCGTGGGAGCACGTCGTGGGCCGCTGGCCGGCCAGTGTCCAGCAGCCTGCGGTCGGTGACACCTGCGACTTCTGCGCGAAGAAGATCTACCGGGGCGAGCTGCTCGGCCGGATCGGGACCGAAACGGCGGAGACCTATCTCGCCGCCGGTGTCCTGGAGTCCCCGCCGCTGAGCCCGCCCCGCCCGGACCAGGGGGGCTGGCTGTCGTGCATGATCTGCACGAGCCGCGTCCAGGCCAGGGTCCACCGGGCGCAGGGCGGCCGGTGAGCGGCGAAGCGGCCCGCCTGGAGGCGCTGTTCGAGCAGGGCAAGGCCCTCTTCCTGCGCGGGCGGTTCGAGGAGGCGGCCCGCCTGCTCGGTACGGCGGCCCACGCGGAGCAGACCTCGGCGGGCCTCCAGTTCCTGCTGGGCGCCAGCAGATGGAACAGCGGCGACACGGCGGGCGCCCTGTATCCGCTGGCGCTGTGCGTGTACCTCGACCCGGCGCACCGGGGCGGCCGGTTCGCCCTCGGGCTGGCGCTGCGCGAACTCGGCCAGCCCGACCAGGGTGCCGTCCACCTCGCGTACGCCGCCCGTCTCGGCGAGCCGCAGGCGCCCGCGACGCTCCGGGAGCTGGGCCTGGCGCACTGCCCGGGCTGCGGCGGCCCGGTCGCCCCGGAGGCGGTGCGGGCCGACGGCTGCGCCTGCACCCCCCGGGTCCTCGGCGCACCGCGCCCGCGCACCTGGCCGTGGCCCCATCTGCGCGCCGACGACGCCCGCTCCCGGCTCACCCTGCCGTACGAGCGCCTGGGCGACCTCGGCCACGACCACCTCACGCGGTTCCTGCGCGAGGGCGATCCCCGCGACATCGACGACGCCGTGGCGTACCTGGAGCTGGCCGCGGCGACCGCCCCCGCCGAGGACCGCCCGGACCGTCTCACCGAACTCGGCAGCGCCTACCGCCAGCGCTTCACCCGGCACGGGATGATGCCGGACGTCGACCACGCGATCGACTGCCACGAGCAGGCCCTGGACCTGGCCGCCGCCGACGCCCCCGAGCAGATGCGTATCCTCGCCAACCTCGGTGTCGCCTACGGGGCCCGCCACGAGGCCGGCGGGGCCGCCGCCGACCTGGAGCGGGCCCTCGGCTTCCTGGAGCGGGCGATGGCGGCCCCCACCGAGGACCCGGACGAGCGCCTGGCCGCCATGGCCGGGGCCGCCCTCCTGTACGAGCGGCGCTCCCGGGAGGACGGCCACGCGGCCGATCTGGACCGTTCGATCGAGCTCCAGGACGCCGTCGTCGGTGCCACCCCGGCCGGCCATCCCCGGTACGCCGGGCGCACGGCCAACCTCACGGTGGCCTATCTGCACCGCTACGAGCGCCGGCGCCATCTGCCCGATCTGGAACGGGCCCTGCCGCTGGCCGAGCGGGCGGTCGCGGCGACCCCCGCGAGCAGCCCGGCCTTCCCCATCCGGCTGGCCGCGCGGGGCAGCGCCCGGCTGCACCTCCATGTGGCGGATGATCCGGCGGGCGTACGGGACACTCCGGCGGGTGGCGGGGCCGACCGCCCCCTGACCCGGGCGCTCGACGATCTGCGCCGGGCACTGGACGCCGCGCCCGACGGCCAGCCGTATGTGGCCGACGTCCTCGCCGAACTGGCCCGCGCGTACCTCGTCCCCGGCGCGCTGCCCCTGGCGCCCGGCCGGGAGACGCTGGAGGCGTGGGAGGGGCGGCTCGACCGGGCCCGCGGGGCCACGCCGAGCAGGCGGGCGGCGGCCGGGCGGAATCTGGGCGTGCTCGCCAACGCCCTGGGCGAGTACGACCTGGCGGCCCGGGTGTTCGACGCCGCCATCGCGCTGACGCCCGCCGTCCCGCTGCGCGGCACCGACTGGACCGACCAGGAGCGCCGGTTCGGGGAGACCCGGGGGCTGGCGAGCCAGGCGTTCGCCGCGCACTGCGCGCGCGGGGAACCGCTCCGGGCGGTCCAGCAGGCCGAGCTGAGCCGGGGCGTCCAACTGGCGACCGTGCTCGACGCCCACGACGACCTCGCCGACCTGGAGCGCGAACTGCCTTTGCTGGCGCGCCCGTTCCGAAGGGTGCGCACGGAGCTGGCCGAGGGGTCGGCGGCCGAGGCCGTGCTGTGGGACCGGTACGGGCAGCTGGTCGCGCAGATCCGCAAGCATCCCCGGTTCACCCGGTTCCTGATGACGCCCCGCGTCGAGGAGCTGCGCAGGGCGGCGGAGGGCGGGACGGTGGTGGTCGTCAACTCCGCGCGGAACAGGGCCGACGCCGTGCTGGTCGGCCCCGGGGGCGATCCGCTCCATGTGCCCCTGCCCGATCTCTCCGCCCGGGACGTGGAGGCCCAGTCCGAGGCGCTGGCGCGCTCCGCGCAGGCCGGGCGGCGCGACGGGGCCATGGCGGACCGGCTCGGCTGGCTGTGGGACACCGTCGTCGGGCCGGTCGCGCGGGCGCTGCCCCCGGGCGACGGACCGCGCCGGGTCTGGTGGCTGCCGATCGGGCTGCTCGGCGTGTTCCCGCTGCACGCCGCCGGTCATCCGGGCCAACCCGGCGCCCTGGACGCGTTCGTGTCCTCGTACACCCCGACGCTGCGGATCCTCGCGCACGCCCACGACCATCCCGCGACGGCGGCCCGGCGGCAGCTGACCGTCGCCCTGCCGAGCACGTCAGGGCTCCCCGGGCTCCCCGGCGCCCTGGCCGAGGCCCTGGACCTGCACCGACGCCATCCCGACCAGCCGCCGCTGCTCAACGAGGACGCCACCACGGGCCGGGTCGCCGCCGCGCTGTCCACCTCCACCTGGGTGCACTTCGCCTGCCACGCGCTCGCCGACCAGGCCGCTCCCTCGCGCAGCGGGCTGCGCCTGGACGACGGCATGCTCACCATTCCGGAGATCAGCCGGCTCGCCGTGGCCGACGCCCAGCTCGCCTATCTGTCGGCGTGCTCGACCGGCCATCGCAGCCCGGAGCACGTGGACGAGTCGCTGAACCTCGCCTCCGCGTTCCAACTGGCCGGCTTCCGGCATGTCATCGCGAGTCTGTGGCCGTTGGTCGACTCCTTCGGCGCGGTGGCCTCGCGCACCTTCTACGCCGAACTGTCCGACACCGCCGACGACGCCCCCGGAGCGCTGCACCGGACGGCTCTCGCGCTGCGCGACCGCTACCGGGGCGAGCCCGACCTGTGGGCCTCGCTCATCCACAGCGGCCCGTGAACCCGCCCGCCGTCAGCCGATCCGTTCCAGCCGCCGGATCGGCCTCGCGGCCAGCAGCACGCCGACGGCGAGCATGTTGATGACGGCCCCGGCCAGCAGGACCTCCGGGGTGCCCAGATGGCCGGCGACGGGGCCGGCCAGGGCGCGGCCGGCGGCGACCATGAGGAGGGAGCCGGCGACGTCGTAGGCGTGGAGGCGGTTGAGGGCCTCCGGGGGGACGTGGGTCTGGACGGTGGTGGACCACATGACGAGCCAGAACGCGAAGGCGGCGCCGGCGACGAACTGTCCGGCGCCGAGCGCGGCCACCGGCAGGCCGAGCCCCAGCGCGACCAGGTTGAGGCAGACACCGGTGAGGGCGAGGGCGCCGGCCGTCAGGGGGCGGCGCGGACGCAGTCGGAGCGCGAGGAGGCCGCCGACGACGCTGCCCGCGCCGTTGACGGCCATCAGCGCGCCGTACGCCCCGGAGCCGTGCGCCTCGGTGACCTCGACCGCGGTCAGCGGGAGCATCGGGCCGAGCACGGTGAAGCCGTACACCGTCCAGATCGCGATCACCCCCCACAGCCAGCTGCGGGCCCGGAACTCGCGCCAGCCGTCGACGAGTTCCGCGGTGAACGTGCCGCGCGGCGCCTCGTCCGAGGGGGCGGGCGCCAGGCGCAGCAGGAAGAGGCAGACACCGGAGACGAGGAAGGTCGCGGCGTTCGCCACATAGACCGCGCCGGCGCTCGCGAGGCCCACCAGGAGACCGGCGAGCGCGGGGCCCGCCATGGTCATCAGCGCCTCGGAGACGCGGAGGACGGCATTGCCGCGCTGCACGTCCGAGGCGACCCGGGGGGTCGTGGACGCGACGCCCGGCTGGAAGAGGGCCGCACCCACACCGGCCACCGCGCTCAGCGCGTACACCGCCCACAGGGGCGGGTTGCCGGTGAGGAAGAGGACCGCGAGCACCGAGGCGCCGACGAGCCGCAGCACATCGGCGATGATCATCATCCGGCGCGGGGTGAAACGATCCGCCAGCACGCCGCCGAAGAGGACGAAGAGCGCCAGGGGGCCCATCCAGGCCGCCAACGCGTAGCCCACGGACGCGGCCGGACGGCCCGCGCCCAGCAGCCCGGCGGAGAGCGCCACCGGGATCATGCCGTCCCCGAGGAGCGCCACCGTCCGGGCGACGAAGAACAGCCGGAAGTTGCGGTTCCAGAGGCGGTCGGGCTCCACCGGCAGCGGGGGCAGGCCCCCGGGCGGGGAGAGGGAGGGGGACGGGGACGAGGGGGGCGCCGACGGGGCGGTGGCCCGCACCGCGCTCGCGTGGTCCGCGGCGGGAATGTGCGCGGGCTCTGCTGACTTTTCCTTCACACCGATGACATGTATCAGCTTATGGTCTATACCAGCTAGAGGTGAAGGGAGTCCGCTGTGCCGCACCGCGTCGTCGTACTCGCCCTGGACGGGCTTCTCCCCTTCGAACTGGGCATTCCTCAAAGGATCTTCGGCCGTTCGCTCGGCTCGGAGCCCCTGAACCGGGGCCGCAAACTCTATGAAGTCGTGACCTGTTCCGTCCGCCCGCCCGGCCCGGTCCGTACCGACGCCGATTTCTCGATCGCCGTCGAGAACGGGCCCGAGGCCCTGGCCACCGCCGACACGGTGGTCATCCCGGCCAGCTACGAACTCGGCCCGGTCTACACCGAGGGCCGGCTCACCGACGAGCTGGCCGCCGCCTTCGCGCACATCCGGCCCGGCACCCGCATGGTGTCCATCTGCACCGGCAGCTACGTGCTGGCCGCGGCCGGATACCTCGACGGCCGCCCGGCCACCACCCACTGGTCCTCCGCCGACCACTTCCAGTCGCTCTTCCCCCGCGTCCGGGTCGACCCGGACGTCCTGTTCATCGACGACGGGGACGTCCTCACCTCCGCCGGGGTCGCCGCCGGCATCGACCTCTGCCTGCACATGGTCCGCCGCGACCACGGCACGGCCGTCGCCAACGACGTCGCCCGGCGCACGGTCGTCCCGCCGCACCGCGACGGCGGCCAGGCGCAGTACATCCAGCGCCCGGTCCCCGATCCGGACCTGGCCACCACGACCACCGCCCGCGCCTGGGCGCTCGGCCGGCTGGCGCGGCCGATCCTGCTGCGCGACATGGCGCAGCAGGAGTCGATGAGCGTCCGCACGTTCACCCGTCGGTTCCGCGAGGAGGTCGGCGTCAGCCCCGTCCAGTGGCTGACCCAGCAGCGCGTGGAGCTGGCCCGGCGGCTGCTGGAGTCCAGCGACCTGTCGATCGACCGGATCGCCCGGGACGCCGGTTTCGGCACGGCCACCTCGCTGCGCCAGCACCTCCAGGCGGCCCTGGGGGTGTCCCCGACCGTCTACCGGCGCACGTTCCGGACCACGGACCGGCCGACGGTACGGGGATAGGGGCACGGGGAGGCGTACGGGGCGTCCGGGATCCGTGCGGTTCAGAAGACGAGGACGCCCCGGGCCACCCTGCCGTGGTGGGCGTCATCCGCCGCCTTGGCGAAGTCCTCCACCGGGTAGGTCTCGGTGACGAGTTCGTCCAGCAGCAGCCGGCCGTCCCGGTAGAGGTCCGCGTACAGGGCGATGTCGCGCTGCGGGCGCGAGGAGCCGTAGCGGCAGCCCAGGATCGACTTGTCGAGGTACATCGAGGAGACGAGGAAGGACGCCTCGGCCGTGGCCGCCGGGACGCCCAGCAGGACCGCCTGGCCGTGCCGGTCGAGCAGGTCGATCGCGGTACGGATCAGCTCGGTGCGGCCCACGCACTCGAAGGCGTGGTCCGCGCCGTGCGGCAGGATCTCGCGGACCCCGTCGGCGGAGGTGAGGAAGTGCGTGGCGCCGAACTGCCGGGCCACCGCCTCCTTGTCCGGGTTGGAGTCGACGGCCACGATCGTCAGGGCTCCGGCCAGCCGGGCGCCCTGGAGCACATTGAGCCCGATGCCTCCGGTGCCGATCACGACGACGCTGTCGCCCCGGTCCACCCGGGCCCGGTTGAGGACGGCCCCGACGCCGGTGAGCACCCCGCAGCCGATCAGCGCGGCCGAGGTCAGCGGCAGGTCCTCGGGGATCTTCACGGCCTGGACGGCCTTGACCAGTGTGCGCTCGGCGAAGGCCGAGTTGGACGCGAACTGGTAGAGCGGCGCACCGCGCCGCGAGAACGGCCGGTCCGGCATCCCGATCGCCTTGCGGCACATCGTCGGCCGCCCCCGGTCGCACTGCGCGCAGGCGCCGCAACTGGCCAGCGTGGACAGGGACACGTGGTCCCCGGGCGCGACGTGGCGCACGCCCGCGCCGACGGCCTCCACGATGCCCGCGCCCTCGTGCCCGAGCACCGCCGGGACGGGGAAGGGGATCGTTCCGTCGATCACCGACAGATCGCTGTGGCACAGACCGGCCGCCGCGATCGCGACCAGCACCTCGCCGGGGCCCGGGTCCCGTATCTCCAGATCGTCGACGACCTCGGTCCTTCTGCCGTCGAAGACGACGCCTCTCATTGGGGGCTCCCTCGGTAGGCCGAGCCCGCGCCCGGCGATGGGGTGTTCCTCAGGACACGCGTACGGAGGTGCCCATGCGCGTGTACGTGCCGACGCGGACGTGCACGCTCCACGTACGCGGACGAGCACGGCCTACGCGTTCGGCCGGGCCGCCGCCTTGGCGGCCGCCGCCATCTCCTCCAGCCGCGCCAGCATCGGCATCGGATCCTGGCCCACCGTTCCCGGCAGGAAGTCCGCGATGCGCTCGGGGGTCCACGCCTCCCCTTCCGCGTAGCCCGCGCGCAGCTCCCTCGGCTGGGCCCAGACCGCGATCTTCGGCCCGGCGATGGTGTACACCTGGCCGGTGATCTTCTCGGCGCGGGCCCGGTCGCTGAGGAGGTAGACGACCAGCGCGGCCACGTCCTCCGGCTCGCCGATCTCCTTGAGCTCCATGGGGACGTTGGCGGACATCCGGGTCCGGGCCACCGGCGCGACCGCGTTCGCCGTGACGCCGTACTTGTGCAGGCCGAGCGCCGCGCTGCGGACCAGCGAGATGATGCCGCCCTTGGCCGCGCTGTAGTTCGCCTGGGCGACGCTGCCCTGGTGGTTGCCGCTGGTGAAACCGATGAGCGTGCCGGCGCCCTCCTGTTTGCGCATGACGGCCGACGCGGCGCGGAAGACGGTGAAGGTGCCCTTGAGGTGGGTGGCGACCACCGGGTCCCACTCCTCCTCGGACATGTTGAACAGCATCCGCTCGCGCAGGATGCCGGCCACGCAGACGACCCCGTCGATCCGGCCGAAGTGCGTCAGGGCGGTGTCCACGACCCGCTGTCCGCCGGCCATCGTGGAGATGTCGTCGGCGACGGCGACCGCCTCGCCGCCCGCCGCCTCGATCTCCTTCACGACGGACTCGGCGATCTCGCTGGTGGGTTCGCCGCCCTCGACGGAGACGCCGTAGTCGTTGACGACGACCTTCGCCCCCTCCGCCGCCGCGGCCAGCGCCACGGCCCGGCCGATGCCGCGCCCGGCCCCGGTCACGGCCACGACCTTGCCTGCCAAGAAGTTCCCCATGCCCGGCCCCTTCCCGCGGTTTCTGACGGACCGTTAGATTTTATGGGTCATCAGGTCCACCGGCACAAGCCCCAGGAGGCGCCATGTCTTTGCCGGCCGAGTTCCACGACCTCGCCAAGCGCGTGAACAACTGGGGTCGCTGGGGAGCCGACGACGAGATCGGCACGCTGAACCTCATCACCGACGAGGTCGTCCGCGAGGCCGCCGCCACCGTCCGCTCCGGACTGCGCGTCCCCCTCGCCCTCCCGCTCCAGCAGGACGGCGTACAGAACGGCCTGATCCCCGGACGCGTCAACCCGCTGCACACCATGGTCCAGATCAACCAGGAGCTGTTCGGCCCCGGCACGGTCGCCACCAGCGACGACACCGCCGTCCTCGGCCTCCAGGCCGCCACCCACTGGGACGCGCTCACGCACGTCTCGCACTCGGGGAAGATCTACAACGGCCGGCCCGCCGCCACCATCACCGCGCACGAGGGCGCGCGCTTCAGCGGGATCGACAAGGCATCGCACATCGTCTCGCGCGGCGTGCTGCTCGACGTCGCCCGCGCCCACGGCACCGACCGGCTGCCGGGCGACCACGCGGTCACCCCCGAGGACCTGGAGGCCGCCGAGGAACTGGCCGGGGTGCGGGTGCGCTCCGGGGACATCGTGCTCGTGCGGACGGGGCAGGTGCAGGTCTATCTGTCGGGGGACAAGAACGCGTACGGCTATCCCTCACCGGGCCTGTCGATCCGGACGCCCGAGTGGTTCCGGGCACGGGACACGGCGGCGGTCGCCAACGACACACTGACCTTCGAGATCTTCCCGCCGGAGATCGACGACCTGTGGCTGGGCGTGCACGCGCTCGACCTGGTGGAGATGGGCATGCTCCAGGGCCAGAACTGGAACCTGGAGGCGCTGTCCACCGCCTGCGCGGAGGAGGGGCGCTACGCCTTCCTGCTCTCCGCCATGCCCGAGCCGTTCGTCGGTGCCACCGGCACCCCGGTCGCCCCGGTCGCGATCCTCTGATCGGCGGTGGCCTGCGGGCCCACCACGGGGGTGCCCGCACCCTGCGTCGCCACCGCGTGCGGGCCGGGCCGCATCTGGACCTGGACCAGCGGGGCCGAGCGGTCGACCTCGCACCAGATGCGCTTGCCCGCCCCCTCCGGCTGCCAGCCCCAGCGGTCGGCCAGGCCGTCGACGAGCTCCAGCCCCCGGCCGTTGGTGTCGTCGCCCTCGGCATGGCGCTGGAGCGGCGGGCGGCAGCTGGCGTCGGCCACCTCGACCCGGACGGTCCCGGGGCTGCCCGCGCTCCCCGACGAACCGAACAGCATGCGCAGCACGGCCGGACAGCCGGTGTGCACGACCGCGTTGGTGACCAGCTCCGAGATCAGCAGGATGAGCGTCTCGGCCAGTGGCTCGTCAGCTCCTATCCCGGACCCGGCGAGCCTCGAACGCGCCCATCTGCGAGCCCGTCCGACCTCCGCCGGATCGGGCCCGACCTCCAACTGAACCTGAAGCACCTGCACCGCTCACACCATCCGAACCGGCGGACACATCGCCTCGCGCCTCCTGAGGATCACGGAACGTGATTCCCTTACGAGACAGCATGGTTGACGTACAGTCACCGCAACAAGCGCTTCGGGCATATTCCAGCGCGAAGGAGTACGCGTAGTGCATACTGTGCGACGCGTGTCACGGGGATTCGAACAAAGGCGCGCCATCGCCCCGGGAATCGCTTCCCCGGCTGGCCCGGCGCCTCCCTGCGGATCACGAGCAGGGCACCTCTCGCGAACCGGAGTCACCGCACAGGCGACAACCGGATCGTCAGGTTCCAGAACCACTCGCATCCATCGGAGCGTACCCGAGCCGACGGCGACTGCGGCCCGTGACGAATCACGCAAAGGACACAAGCCGGTATCGACGCTTACCGACTGCACTGAGTCACTGCGCAGAGTGAACCTCATGGGTCCATCGCGTCACATACGTTCACCAGCCACCCACCCGTACCGATTCAGGCCAGATCGGCCGCCAGCAGTTCCTCCGCCCCGGCCGCGTCGAGCCACTCCCCGGACCGCAGCCAGGCCCGCTTGAGCCGCAGATGGACATCGGACTCCCAGGTGAAGCCCATACCGCCGTGCACCTGGAGGCAGTCGCGGGCATTGCCCACCGCCGCCTCGTCGGCCAGCAGCTTGGCCCCGGCCGCCTCCACCGGATCGCCGGTCACGGCCGCCGCGTAGACCGCCGCGCGAGCCGGACCGGAGCGCAGGAGCTGCCCGGCGCAGAGGTGCTTCACCGCCTGGAAGGACCCGATGGGCGCCCCGAACTGCTCACGGTCCCGGGCGTGCCGGACCGCCTCCTCCAGGCTCCGCTCCGCGTTGCCGACCTGTTCGGCCCCCGCCAGCAGCGCCCCCTCGTAGCGCAGCCGCTCCCCGCCCTCCAGCGGCTCGCCCGCCACCCCGGACAGCTCCGGCAGCCGCCACAGCGGTGTCGCCGGATCGAGTGAACGCACAGGACGGGCCTCGTCCACCAGCCGCCGCAGTCCGGCGCCCGTCACCAGCCGGGTCCGCTCCCCGTCCAGGACGAGCAGCGCGTCGGCGTCCGCCAGATGCGCCACCGGCCGCCCCGGCTCGGCGAGCGCCACCACGGCCTCCCCCTCGGCCGCGCCCTTCACCGCCCCGGCGGCCAGCAGGGTCGCCGCGAGCGGTCCCGGCAGCAGCGCCCGCCCGATCTCCTCGAACAGGAGTACGCATTCTGGGAGGCCGAGTCCGACCCCGCCCGCCGCCTCCGGCAGCCGCAGCGCGAAGAACCCGGCCTCGCCCAGCTCCCGCCACAGCGCCCGGTCCACACCCCCGCCGCCGTCGTGCGCCTCCCGCATCCGGTCGCGGCCGAACCGCCCGGCGAGCAGGTCCCGTATCCCCGCCCGCAGGGCCCGCTGGTCCTCCGAGAGCTGGAAGTCCACCGTCCGCTCACCGCCCCTTCGGCAGGCCGAGGATCCGCTCGGCGATGATGTTCCGCTGGATCTGCGAGGTGCCCGCCGCGATCGTGTAGGAGAGCGAGGAGAGCCGGTCCCGCACCCATTCCCGGTCCAGGTCGAGGGCGTCGCCCGCGCCGAGCACCTCGGCCGCCGCCTCGTACAGCTCCTGGCGGGCGTGCGAGTAGCGCAGCTTGAAGACCGAGCCGCCGGTCCCGGGCACCCCGCCGCTCGCCTGCGCCTCGCTGACGTTCCACTGCGTGAGCCGCCACAGCGCCCGGAACTCGGCGTTGAGCCTGCCCAGCCTGCGGCGCAGCACCGGATCGTCCCAGCGGCCGGTGCGGCGGGCCTCGGCGGCCAGGGCGTCCAGGGTGCGGCGGCAGGCGACGACCTCGCCGACGAACGCGGTGCCGCGTTCGAAGGAGAGCGTGACCATGGTGACCCGCCAGCCGTCGTTCTCCGCGCCGACCCGGTGCGCGGCCGGCACCCGCACCTCGTCGAGGAAGACCTCCGCGAACTCGGCCGTCCCGGCCAGCGTGCGCAGCGGCCGCACGGTGATGCCGGGGCTGTCCATCCGCAGGGCGAGCCAGCTGATCCCCCGGTGCCGGGGGGCGCCGGGGTCCGTCCGCACCAGCAGTTCGCACCAGTCGGCGACCTCCGCGTGCGAGGTCCAGATCTTGCTTCCGCTGACCACGTAGTCGTCGCCGTCGCGGACCGCCCGGGTCCGCAGCGAGGCCAGGTCCGAGCCCGCGTCCGGCTCGCTGAAGCCCTGGCACCACATCTCGTCCCCGCGCAGCACCGGCGGCAGCCAGCGGGCGCGCTGCTCGGCGGTGCCCTCGGCGGCGATGGTCGGCCCGGCGTGCAGCAGCCCGACGAAGTTCGCGCCGACGTAGGGGGCCCCGGCCCGTTCGGTCTCCTCCAGGAAGATCAGGTGCTGGGTGGGGGTGGCGCCCCGGCCGCCGGCGTCCTTCGGCCAGTGCAGGCCCGCGTAGCCGGCGTCGTACAGCAGCCGCTGCCAGCCGGCGTCGTACGCCCGGCGCCCCGGCCAGTCGGCGGGGTCCGGTCGCGGCGGCAGTCCGGGGAGCACCGAGCCCAGCCACTCCCTCAGCCGCGCCCGGAACGCTTCCTCCTCCTCGGTGTACGCGAGGTCCATGACGACCGCCTACTTGTCGAGGTCCAGGCCGAGCATCCGGATCGCGTTCCCGCGCATCAGTTTGTAGACGGTCTCGTCGTCCAGCCCCTTGACGTGGTCGAGCGCGACCTCCCTGGTGTGCGGGAAGGTCGAGTCCACGTGCGGGTAGTCCGTCTCGAACGTGGCGTTGTCGCGCCCGACGACGTCGAGCGAGGCGATGCCGTGCTTGTCGCGGAAGAAGCAGCAGAACATCTGCCGGTAGTAGTACGTGGACGGCGGCTCGGGGATCAGATCGCGCACCCCGCCCCAGGCCCGGTGCTCCTCCCACACGTCGTCCGCGCGCTCCAGGGCGTACGGGATCCAGCCCATCTGGCCCTCGCTGTACGCGAGCGTGAGCCGCGGGAACTTCACCAGGACGCCGCTGAAGAGGAAGTCCATCATCGAGGCCATCGCGTTGTTGAAGGAGAGCGATGCCTGGACGGCGGGCGGGGCGTCCGGGGAGGCGGCCGGCATCTGCGAGCTGGAGCCGATGTGCATGTTCACGACCGTGCCGGTCTCCTGGCAGACGGCGAAGAACGGGTCCCAGTAGCCGGAGTGGATCGACGGCAGGCCCAGGTGGGTGGGGATCTCCGAGAACGTCACCGCCCGCACCCCGCGCGCCGCGTTCCGCCGGATCTCCGCGACGGCCAGGTCGATGTCCCAGAGCGGGATGATGCACAGCGGGATCAGCCGGCCGCCGCTGTCCCCGCACCACTCCTCGACCATCCAGTCGTTGTAGGCGCGCACACAGGCGAGCGCGACCTCCTTGTCGTGCGCCTCGGCGAAGGTCTGCCCGCAGAACCGGGGGAAGGTGGGGAAGCAGAGGCTCGCCTCGACGTGGTTGAGGTCCATGTCCTTCAGCCGCTCCACCGGGTCCCAGCAGCCCCGCCGCATCTCCGCCCGGGTGATCCCCTCCAGCGTCATGTCGTCCCGGTCGAACCCGACCGCCGCGATGTTGCGCTTGTACGGGAACTTCAGGTCCTCGTAGATCCACCAGTCGGCCGGAGGCCCGTCCGGGTCCATCGTGATGACGTACTTGCCGCCCACGTACTCCAGCTCGCCGATGCCCGCCGTCAGGGGCTGCGGGCCGCGCTCGCGGTACTTGGCGGGCAGCCAGGCCGAGAAGAGGTGCGGGGGCTCGATCACATGGTCGTCGACGCTGACGATCCGAGGCAGTTCCGTCATGGTGTCCCCTCCGGCGCACATTTCTGATGACCCGTCAGATTGACGTCGCCCTCAGGCTAGCCCCGCACCCCTGGACCGACAAGGCGCATCGCTCTACGCTCTGCGCACGATCTGACTACCCGTCAGCTGTGAGGGGTTCGCCGTGAACGAGACCGCACACGCCCTGGGTGCATCGGGCACCTTCTGGGAACTGATCGAACGCCGGGCCGCCCTGAGCCCGGACCGGGCCTTCCTGATCCAGGGCGACCGCACGCTCACCTTCGGCGGTCTCCGCGACCGCGCCGAACGCGTGGCCGCCGGGCTGTACGGCCTGGGCGTGCGCCCCGGCACGGTCGTCGCCTGGCAGTTGCCCACCCGCCTGGAGACGGCCCTGCTCTCCTTCGCGCTGGCCCGGATCGGGGCGGTGCAGACGCCCGTCATCCCCTTCTACCGCGACCGCGAAGTCGGCTTCGCGCTCCGCGAGTCGAAGGCCGAGTTCTTCGCCGTGCCGGGGGTCTGGCGCGGCTTCGACCACACGGCGATGGCCGCCCGCGTCGGCGCGGTCCTCGACCGCCCGCCGCACGTCTTCGAGGCGTACGACACCCTTCCGGACGGCGACCCCGCGATCCTGCCGCCGGCACCCTCCGACGGCACGGCGGTGCGCTGGATCTACTGGACCTCCGGCACCACGTCCGACCCCAAGGGCGTCCTGCACACCGACCGCAGCCTCATCGCCGGAGGCGCCTGCCTGGCCCACGCGCTGCACCTGTCCCCGGACGACGTCGGCTCCATGGCCTTCCCCTTCGCCCATGTCGCCGGGCCCGACTACTCCGTGATGCTGCTCCTGTACGGCTTCCCCGCCGTCCTGTTCGAGCACTTCACGATGGCCGACGCGGTGCCGGAGTACCGGCGCCACGGCGTGACGGTCGCCGGCGGCTCCACGGCCTTCTACTCCATGTTCCTCACCGAGCAGCGCAAGGACCCCGGCACCCCGCTGATCCCCACCCTCCGGCTGCTGGCCGGCGGCGGGGCGCCGAAGCCGCCGGAGATCTACCACGCGGTGGTCCGTGAGATGGGCGTCCAGCTCACCCACGGCTACGGAATGACCGAGGTCCCCATGATCACGATGGGCGCCCCCGACGACACCCCCGAGCACCTGGCCGAGACCGAGGGCCGCCCGCCGTCCGGCATGGAGGTCCGGATCACGGACGAGGACGGCAAGCAGGTGCCGTACGGCACGGACGGCGAGGTCCGGCTGCGGGGCGAGGCGGTCTGCCAGGGGTATCTGGGGGCGCCCTCCCCCTTCGACGAGGACGGCTTCCTCGTCACCGGCGACGTCGGACACGTGCTCCCCAGCGGGCACGTCGTCCTGACCGGACGCCTCAAGGACATCATCATCCGCAAGGGCGAGAACATCTCCGCGAAGGAGATCGAGGACCTGCTCGCCCGCCATCCCGCCGTCGGCGACGCGGCGGTGATCGGCCTCCCCGACGAGACGCGCGGCGAACGCGTCTGCGCGGTCGTGGAGCAGCCGGCGGGGGCGGCCCCGCTCACCCTTCCCGGCCTCACCGCCTACCTCCGGGGCGAGGGGCTCTCCGTCCACAAGCTCCCCGAGCAGTTGGAGGTCGTGGACGCCCTGCCGCGCAACGAGACGCTCCGCAAGGTGCTGAAGTATCGGTTGCGGGAGCGGTTCGGGGGGTGACGGGGTGCCCGTGGGGCGCGGGGCCCCCGCGTGCGGGGTTCCGTCCTCAAGCGCCGGACGGGCTGGGTGGGTGCGGGTTTCCCGTGGGAGTGCGCCCCTGCCCGGTGGGTGGGGGTCCGGGGTCCCTCCGGGGCGTCTCCTCAAACGACGAACGTGCGGGCACCACGTATACGTACCCCGGTCTGTGTTCGTCGTTCTGCGGGGACTCCCCTGCACGCCCCCGGACCCGGCCGGTTCTGCGTCTGCGGCCCGGGATTCGCCGGCGGGGGGCGGTAACCGGCGGGGCGCGTTCGTGGGCCTCGGGTTCCACCGGGGGGTAAGACGCCCGACGGCCGGGTGGGGGCGCGCAGGGGAGTCCCCGCAGGAAATGGCGTACGACCCGGGTCCCTTGCGTACCCGGGTGCACACGCCATTTCTGAGGAGTCTCCCCGGAGGGGCACCACCCCCACCCACCGGACAGAGGGGCACCCGCCCCGGGCCGGAGGGCGCCCGCCTACTCCGGTGCGATCACCGTGAAGTACGCGGCGAACGCCGTCACCACGTCGGCCTCGGTGACGCGGCCGTCGGTGTCGGGGTCGAGGGCCCCGGCGGCGACGGCGGCGGTGTCGACGGGGGCGCCGAGGACGCGGAGGGCGCGTTCGACGGAGGCGACGGAGGCGGTGCCGCTGTTGTCGTGGTCGGCGACCGCGAGCGCGGCGCGGAGGAAGGGGCGGGCGATCTCCGCGAAGCGCTCGGGGTTGTCGCGGAGGCGTTTGACCGCACCGCCCACGAACTCCTCGCGGGTGACCCGCTGGTCCCCGTCCACGTCGGCGATGCCCGCGAGCCCCTGCCAGAACGCCTCGGCCCCGCTGTAGAGGGCCTGGCCCTTGTCGCAGCGGGCCGTGGTGCCGAATTCGGTGAGCAGCCGCGCCGCGGCGGCGTTGAAGTCCGCGCGATCGATGTATCCGTTGCCGTCCTGGTCGAAGGCGGCGAAGCGGAAGGCGATCTTGCGCTCGTACTCTGCGCTGTCCATGCGGGGAGCGTACGACGCCCGCAGGCGTCACGTGTCACTTACGCGCGTCACCGCGGTGACAACCCGGTACCGGTACGGGCCGCGAGGGGCGCGATCAGGCCGAAAGGGGCTGGGAGCCGCCGTCGACGGCGGCGTCGCAGTCGGGGTAGACGTCGAACAGGCGGCGGACGCCGAGCGCCGCGAGCACCCGGTTGACGTGCGAGCCGTCCTCGGCGCCCCGGGCGGGCAGGATGAGCCGGAGCCGGCCGCCGCAGGAGCGCATCAGGCGGCGGGAGGCGATGAGGACGCCGACGCCGCTGGAGTCGCAGAAGAAGACCTCGGAGAGGTCGAGCACGACGTCGTGGCGGCCGACGGCGACCGCGTCGTGCACGGACTGCCGGACCGTGGGTGAGGTCACCAGGTCGAGTTCGCCGCGCATGCGCAGCACGGTCCACCCGCCCTGCTCGGTCGCGGCCACTTTCAGTGTCACGTGACGGGCCTCTCGTTCCGGGGAATCCCATTGATCCGGAAGTTTCCGTTCCCCCTCGCGGCTGCCCCGGCTCACCCTCCATGAAACACCGCGCCCTGTCCGAGGGCCCAGAACCGTTTCGGGCATAAATGATCACTTCCCGTCTGATTCCGTTGCCAGGTGGGCCCCATTCCCTACCATCCGGGGCGCCCGCGGGGACGTACTTGCCGTAAAGGGACGTGCTCGGTCAGCGTTGCGGACTACATTCGACGGGACGAGGGGTACCGGGCCGGCGCGCCCGACGGCAACAGGGCTGGGGGTCGCATGGCCAAAAACGCACCACCCCGCTGGGACCGCACGATGCAGCAGCGTCTGGCCCGCGGCGAGGCGGCGGCCCTCGGCGAGCTGTACGACCGGTTCGCCGCCCTCGTCCACAGCCAGGCCAGCCGGATGCTGGACGACGAGGACGCCGCGGACCTCGTCACCCGCGAGGTGTTCGGGTACGTGTGGGAGAACCCCGACGCCTACGACCCCAAGCAGGGCTCGATGCGCGCCTGGGTCGCCCGGCTCACGCACCGCCAGTCCGTGCGGCGGCTGCGCGACGCCGCGGCCGGCCCCGAGGACGACGGGGACGACGGCCCCTACGGCTCCGCCGGGGCGGTCGACGTGGAGGAGCGGGTGCGCCGGGCCACCGCCGCGGCCCGCGCCGACTACATCGTCGCGTCCATGCCGGCCTCGCTCCGGGCCGCTCTGGAGCTGGCGTACATCCAGCGCCGGGACTACCGGCAGACGTCGGCGGACCTGGGCGTCACCGAGGACGAGGCGCGCCGCCGGCTCCGGCTGGGGCTCCAGTTGCTGTCCACCGCCCGTTCCCGGCCGCTGGAGGGCTCCTCGCCCCCGGGATACGGAAGGGCGCTGTGAGCGACGAGACCAGCGGGCACGGCACCGGCGGCCGGGAGGGGGCGGGGCGCGACGACGAGGTGCGGGGCGCCCCGCGCATACCGGGCCCCCGGACCGCGGCCGACGATCTCGACGCGGGCCGGCTCGCGCGGCCGGTGCTTCCGGCCGGGCCTCCTCCGGACGGCGGCGGGGCCGGTGGCGGGGACGACGAGGACGGGGACGAGGACGAAGAAGAGGAATCGGACGCGGAGGTAGGGGAAGAAGGAACGGGCGTGGATGTGTCGGAGCGGGCTCCGAGGGGCGACGGGTCACCGCCGCCCCCGCCTCGCCTGCCGCACCGCGTGCTGAAGGCCCTCCTCGGCGCCTGGGCGCTGGCCGCCTGCTCGGCCGAGGAGACCGGGGCCGTGGAGGCGCACCTCACGGAGTGCGCGCCCTGCGCGGACGAGGCGCTGCGGCTGCGCGACGCGGTCGGCCTGCTGCACACCGACCGCTCCCTGGACCTCGATCCGACGCTGCGGGCCCGGGTGCTGGAGAACTGCCTGAGCCGCAGGCCCGCCAAGATCCCGCTGCCGGAGTGGGCCGCCCCGTACGACGCGGAGACGGCCCGGCTCGACGCGCTGCTGCGCGACATCGGCGGCTCCGAGTGGCACGCGCCGGTGCGGCTGAAGTGGTTCGAGGGCGAGAGCCGGGTCAGCCGCAAGACGACGGTGGCCGGGGTGATCGGCCATCTGACCGCGGTCGACGGGCTGGTCAGCACGGCGCTGGACCTGGACGATCCGCTGGGCGCGGGCCTCGGGGAGGAGCCGGGCCCGGACGGCGGGCCGCCGCTGTCACCGGCCGGGCGCACCGAGGCGTACTGGTCGTCGGCCGGCCGCCCGCTCACCCGGGCGGTGCGCGAGCCGTGGCGGGTGCAGAGTCACACGCTGATCCGCACGGTGTCCTTCGCGGGGCGCGGCGTCTCGGACCTGTCGGTCTCGTACGGCGGGTTCGCGCTGCCGCTCCAGGACGCGATGCTGGACCGGGCCTTCGAGTGCTGGCTGCACGCGGGGGACATCGCGGAGGCGGTGGACTATCCGTACGAGGCGCCGGCCGCCGCGCATCTCCACCGGATGATCGACCTGGCGGCGCGGCTGCTTCCGGCCGCGCTGGCCGTGCGCCGTCAGGCAGGGCTCGCCGCTCCGGCCCGGCGGCTGGTGACGGCCGGGTCGCCGGGGCGTTCACTGCATCTGGAGGTGGAGGGGTCGGGCGGCGGGAACTGGTACATCCCGCTGGACTCCCCCGCCGCCCTCGGCTCCGCCGAGCACACCGTGGCGCAGGTCGCCCTGGACGGGGTGGAGTTCTGCCAGCTGGTGGCGGGGCACGTACCGCCCGTGGAGGCGGCCGCCGGTCAGAGCGGGGACCGCGAGGCGGTCCGGGACGTGCTCTTCGCGGCGGCGTCGCTCAGCCGGCTGTGAGTCCGCTCACGCGAAGACCACCGTACGGCGGCCGTTGAGCAGGATGCGGCGCTCGGCGTGCCATTTGACCGCGCGGGCCAGGGCCTGGCACTCGACGTCGCGGCCGATGGCGACCAGCTGGTCGGGGGTGACGCCGTGGCCGACGCGCTCGACCTCCTGCTCGATGATCGGGCCCTCGTCGAGGTCGGCGGTGACGTAGTGCGCGGTCGCGCCGATGAGCTTCACGCCGCGGGCGTGGGCCTGGTGGTAGGGCTTGGCGCCCTTGAAGCTCGGCAGGAACGAGTGGTGGATGTTGATGATCCGGCCGCTGAGCTGCTTGCAGAGGTCGTCGGAGAGGACCTGCATGTAGCGGGCGAGGACGACCAGTTCCACGTTCTCCTCGCGGACCAGTTCCAGCAGCTCGGCCTCGGCCTGCGGCTTGTTCTCCCTGGTGACCGGGATGTGCCGGAACGGTACGTCGTACGAGGCGACGAGTTCGGCGAAGTCCGTGTGGTTGGAGACGACGGCGGCGATCTCGACCGGCAGGGCGCCGATCCGGGACCGGAAGAGCAGGTCGTTGAGGCAGTGGCCGAACTTGCTGACCATGAGCACGATCCGCATGCGCTCCGCGGAGTGGTGGATCTGCCAGTCCATGGCGAAGGAGTCGCCGATCGCGGCGAAGCTCGCCCGCAGCTTGTCCACCGTCACCGGGCTGACCGCCGAGAAGTGGACGCGCATGAAGAAGAGACCCGTGTCGTGGTCCCCGAACTGCTGGCTGTCCTCGATGTTGCAGCCGGTCATGAAGAGGTAGCTCGACACGGCGTGCACGATGCCCTGTTTGTCCGGGCAGGAGAGAGTGAGGACGTACTGCTCGGGGACGGTGTCGGCGGGCTTCGGCTCGGTCATCCCCGTAGCGTGCCACACCCTCCGGGGATCAGGCGGATCTGGTCAGGATGCGGAGGACGTCCAGCGAACGCGGGGGCGTGTCCGCGTCCTCGCCGTCGTTGGTGGCGAGGAGGACATGGGCGTCGCGGGCGGCCCGGACGGCCTCCGGCCAGCCGTGGTGCTCCATGTAGGCGGAGACGGGGGCGTCCGCGCCGACCTGGTGCATGATGCGCAGCACCCGGAGCACGGCGGTGTCGACGAGGGCGGCCTCGGCGGTGTCGCGGAAGATCGTTCCGACGTACTTCTCGGCGGACCAGTTGTCGAGCCAGGTGTCCTCGACCAGGCGGTACACGGCGTCGGTGACGTCGCCGTATCCCTCCCGGCCGGCCAGCCAGCACTCGTGGTGGAAGACGGGGTCGGAGAGCATGTGCAGCGCCGAGCGCACGTTGCTGCGCCAGCGCCACCACGGAAGGTCGTTGAGCGGCATGCCGCCCATGGTGGAGGAGCGACGGCCGCGACGGGAAGAGTTCTCGGAACCTTGCTGCACGGTTGTCGATCGTACGTTCCCCTCATCACCCGCCGGAGGGCCCCCTGTAATTCACCCCGGCGTCACCGTGCGTTGAACGCGGCACACTCCGGCGTTACCCGGCGGCCGGAAGTGTCTGTGTCCATGACCGGACGGCGACGCTCCCTTCTTCCCCGCCCCCTCGGACTGCTCACCGGCGCGGTGGCGGCGGGGGCCTTGCTGGTGACCGGTTGCGGTGTGCTCCCTGGGGCATCGGGGGGCTCCAGGGAGCCCGTCACCGTCATGACGTGGGCGCCCGGTGACGCCTCCGGCCCGGAGGCCGACACCATGGCGGGCATGACGGCGATGGCGCAGACGTACGCCCGCTGGATCAACGGCGAGGGCGGCATCGACGGCCACACACTGCGCGTGGTCACCTGTGACGAACGGGACACCTCGGTCGGCGCGGGCACCTGCGCGCGCCGGGCCGTCAAGGAGAAGGCCGTCGCGGTCGTCGGCTCCTACAGCCGCCACGGCCGCGCCTTCATGGCCCCGCTCGAAGTCGCCGGAATCCCCTACATAGGCGGGTACGGGGCGTCCGATGAGGAGTTCCGCAGCTATACGTCCTACCCGGTGACGGGCGGGCAGTCGGCGCTCATGGCGGGCAACGCCAAGCAGTTGGCCCGCACCTGCGAGCGGGTCTCCCTGGTCCGCCCCGACACACTGGGCGGCGACGGTCTGGCCTGGCTGCTGCACACCGGGCTGTCCGAGACCCGCGAGCACGCCCCCGTCGACGTCCGGACGGCCGAGGACACGACGTCCTACGACGCGCCGGCCAGCCGGGCGCTGAGCGGGGCGGGCACGCGCGGCGGCTGTGTGACGGCCGTGCTCGGGGAGCGCACGGAGACCTTCTTCGACGCGTTCCGGCGGCTGGAGCCGTCGGACGGTTCGGTCCGGGTCTCCTCGGTCCTCGGCAGCATCGGCCAGCCGCTCATCGACCGCACCGGTGGCCGGAACAGCCCGTTCGAGGGGGCATACGTCACCGGCTGGTACCCGGCGCCGGGCGACGCCCGCTGGAACACCATGCGCACGGTGATCGGTGAGCACGCCTTCGGCGACAACAGCATCGACCCGGACGACACCGGGGTGCAGACGACCTGGATCGCGTACACCGTGCTGAAGTCGCTGGTCGAGTCGCTGCACACCTCGGAGATCACCGCCGGCAAGGTCACCAAGGCGCTCAACGAGGGCACCCCCGTCGACACCGGCGGCCTCACGCCCGAACTGCGCTGGCGCTACGAGGACATGATCGGCTCGGACTCGTACCCGAGGATCGTCAACAGCAAGGTGACGTTCCAAGTGGTGCGCGACGGGCGGCTCGTCGCGGACAAGAAGGGCTTCGTGGACGTGGCGGAGACCCTGTCCGACGCCAGCGCGACCGGCTGAGACCCGCGGCGGGTCCCAGCCGGGCCGCGCCCGCTCACAGCGCGGTCGCGGCGCGCTTCGTCAGTCCGTACGTGGTCGCGATCGCGTTCCACAGGGCGGCCGCCTGCTGCTTGGCCTTGGTCGCCTCACCGCTCTGCGCGTTCGCCTGCCGGTAGTGCGAGGTCGGCCGGGCCTTGCCGTGCTTGCAGACCTTCTTGCTCTTGGCCTGCGCCGCCCAGCCCGCGTAGTGGTCGTCCGCCGAGGCGGACGCCTGCCACGCCTTGGTGAGGGCGGCGTTCAGCTGGGCGTGCTGGGGCAGTTTGTCGATCGTCAGGGCCTGGAGCCGGGTGACCAGATCGCGGCGCTGCTGGGCGGCGCCCTTGAGATCCGCCACGGCCTTGTCGAGGTCCGTGCAGTTCTTGGCCTTCTCCACGGCGCCGATGACGGCGGCCCGGCTGTTGTTGCTGTCGGCGAGCAGCTTGTCCAGCGCCTCGGCCTGCGGCTTCGCCGGATCGGCCGCCGGTTCCGACGAGGTCTTCGCGGCGGGCGAACTCGCCGCCGCCACCGGCTGCTTGGCGTCCTTGTCCTCGTCGCCCCCGCCGCCGCTCATCAGCGCGCCGGCGCCGAGCCCGATCACGGCGCAGCCGACCACGACCGCGGCGATCAACGGGACGTGCGCGGAGCGCTTGCGCGGGGCGTCGTCCATGCCGTCCCGGCCCTGGCCGTAGTCGGGGCCGGAGTAGGGCGGTTCCTGGTGGTAGCCCTGCTGCGGCGGACCGCCGTGGTACGGCGGCTGCTGCGCCGGGTCGAAGCGGGGGATCTGCTGGGTGGCGCCGGCCGGTTCGTCGTCGCGGAAGAGGTTGTCGAACTCGGCGGGCGGCTGCCGGTCACCGGGCTCGCCCGGCCGGATGCCGTACGGGGCGCCGCCGGGCACCGGGGGTATGTACTGCGTCGCGTCGGCGTCCTGGCCGCCGGGCGGCGCCTGGTGCGCGGCGGGCCGCCGGTCCTGCGGCCTGACGCGGCCGAGCATCGTGGTCGACTCCGACGGGCTCTCCGGCGGCAGCCCGCCCGGTCCGGGCCCGGCCGGGATCGGCGCGATGTACTGCGTCGCCTCGGCGTCACCGCCGGCCCCGGCCTCGGGCGGCAGCGGCTGGGCATAGCTCTGCGGCTGCTGGTGCGGCGCGGGCTGCTGATGCTGCGGTGACCCGGGCTGCTGGTGGTGCTGCGGGGCGGGGGGCGTCTGGCCGTACGGTGACGGCTGCCCCTGCCCGTAGGTGCCGTGCTGCGGCGGCTGCTGCCCGTACTGCGGGGGCTGCGGCTGTCCGTACGCGCCCTGCGGCGCGCCCTGTGCCGGACCGCCCTGGGGCGGTGTCCGCGGCCCCCAGGGCTGCCCCCACGGCTGGCCGCCCGCCGGGGCCGCCCCGTCCGCCGCTCCCCCTGGCGCCCAGGGCTCGCCGCCGCCCGCGGGCAGCACGACGCCCTCGTGCGCGGATCGTACAGCAGGGAGCTGCTGCTCGTCACCCTGTCCGCTCTGTGTCACCGGGGACTCCTACGTGGTCAACCTATGGAATCGTCGGCTCACGCTATCGGGTGGTCGCCGCCGTTCGCCAAGCGCGGGTGAGGGGTCACCATCCCTTCACAGGCGCTGTCACGCACGGCGGCCCCGGGACGCGGGTGGGAGGGCCGACGGATCCGGCGGCGCGAGGAGCCCCGTCCGGTCAGGCCGCCAGGAGTTCCAGCCGGGCCCCGAACTCCCGTACCGCGGGCTCGTCCCCGTACGGCACCAGCCGCTGCTGGAGGTCGTCCAGATACTCCGCGCCCCGGCTGGAGCGCACCGTGGCCAGCAGCTCCATCGCCCGGGTCCCGGTGTGGCATGCCTGCTCCACCTCGCGCAACTGCACCTGGGCCGCGGCGAGCAGCGCCAGTCCGATGCCCCGGCGGCGGGTCCGGGACTCCGGGAGCCCGCCCAGGGCCTCCTTCGCCCGGCGCGCGGCCGCCTCGGCCTGGCCGAGGTCGCGGTGGCAGTGCGCCAGCTCGTCCGCCAGGTAGGCGTGGTCGAAGTGGCCGATCCAGTCGGGATCGTCGCCGCTCTCCGGGTCCGCCTGCTCCAGCGCCGTCAACGCCCGGCCCGCGACCAGCTGGGTGGTGCGGGCGTCCCCGAGCAGGGCGTGCCCGCGCGCCTCCGCCGCGTAGAACATCGCCTCGGCCCGGGGCGTGACCCGGCCGCGCGCCCCCTCCTGCGCCGCCCTGGCGAGCTGGGAGATCTCCCGGGGGTTGCCGAGCTGGGCGGCGAGGTGGCTCATCGAGGCGGCCAGCACATAGCCGCCGTAGGCGCGGTCGTCCGCGGCCTGCGCCAGGCGCAGGGCCTGGATGTAGTAGCGCTGGGCCAGACCGGGCTGGCCCGTGTCGATCGCCATGTACCCGGCGAGTTCGGTGAGCCGGGCGACCGCGGCGAACAGCGCCCGCCCGGTCGATTCGCGGTAGGCCCCCGAGAGCAGCCCGGAGACCACGCTGTTCAGGTAGTGCACGAGGACCGGCCGGACGTGGCCGCTGCCGAAGCGGTGGTCCAGGTCGACCAGGGCGGCCGTGGTGGCCCGCACGGCCTCCACGTCCGACATCCCGACCCGGGAGCCTGCCGCCCGCGCGACCTGGGGGTCGGCGCCGGTGATCAGCCAGTCGCGGCTGGGCTCGACGAGCGCCGAGGAGGCGACGGCGGAGCCGGACAGGAAGTCGCGGCGGCCGACGTCGCTGCGCCACAGCTCGCAGACCTGCTCGATCGCCCCGATCACCGTCGGGGCGAACTGGAGGCCGACGCCGGAGGCGAGGTTCTTGCCGTTGGCCATCCCGATCTCGTCGATCGTGACCGTACGGCCGAGCTTGCGGCCGAGCGCCTCGGCGATGATGCCCGGGGCCCGGCCGCGCGGCTGCTGTCCGCGCAGCCAGCGGGCCACGGAGGTCTTGTCGTAGCGCAGGTCGAGTCCGCGTTCGGCCCCGACCATGTTGACGCGGCGGGCGAGGCCCGCGTTGGAGCATCCGGCTTCCTGAATGAGCGCCTGGAGCCGTTCGTTCGGCTGGCGTGCGACGAGAGGCCTGGCTGCCATGTATCTCCCCCTGAGGCCGCAGTGATCGGTGAGCGGATCACTGCCCGACATGTGTCCGAGAAATGCGCCGATTCATCGTGTTGGTCACTTTCATCGCATCTCTTGCGCTTTCTCCCGGCACGCACCCTAAGATGCTGAGCCCACTGTGCCGGATCTCCGGTAGGTGCTACCCGCCCGCCGCCACCGCCCCTCCCGCGCGCCCCCGCCCGTGCATCGGTGCGCCCTGTGTGCGGACACGGACCCCCGAACCGCTCCGGTACGCCCGTAACCCCGAGCGCTGGCCACAGTTGTACGGTGCGTGGAAGAAGCCATCGGAGTCAGGGAAGCGGCGCCGGTCCCCCAGCAGCGGACCGAGCATCTGCGGGAAGCCGCGGTGCGGTACGCGGAGGAGAGGCACTGGGACGTGTGCCCCGGGGCATGGCTGGAGCCGGCCGGGCCCACGGAGCGGTGCTCGTGCGGGGAGTCGGGCTGCGCGGCCCCGGGGGCCCATCCGACCCGGACCGACTGGGCGGACCGCTCCACCGGCAGCGGGGCCGCGGCCCGCCGGATGTGGACCCGGCAGCCCCGCTCCTCCATCCTTCTGCCGACCGGACGCTCCTTCGACGCCGTCGACGTGCCGGAGGCGGCCGGTTTCCTGGCGCTGGCCCGGATGGAGCGGATGAGCCTGCCCCTCGGCCCCGTCACCCGCACCCCGGACCGCCGGATGCAGTTCTTCGTCCTGCCGGGCGCCGCCGCCAAGGTCGACACCCTGGTCCGCAGGCTCGGCTGGGACGCGGCGGGCATCGGTCTGCGCGCGCGGGGCGACGGGAGTTACGTCCCGGCGCCGCCGACCCGGGTGGGCGGGGCGGGCACGGTGCAGTGGGCCCGCGGACCGTCCACCGCCAACCGCTGGCTGCCCGAGGTGGCGGAGCTGATCAGTCCGCTCGCGTACGCCTGCGGGCGCGAAGCCGCCGATGCCCGGGGGCGCGTTTCGTAGGGTGTCCCCCGGGGGCCTGTCGCCGCCCGGCGGACGACGGCCCGACGACAGGCCCGGAACGCGGGGCTTCGGAGGGCGAGCGGCATGACGGACAGGACGGACACGGGCGCGTCGGACGGGGCCGCCGTACCCGCGGTGCGGGTGGAGGGGCTCTGGAAGCGCTTCGGTGAGCACACCGCCGTCGCCGGCATCGATCTGGAACTGCCCGCGGGCAAGTTCATCGGCCTCGTCGGTCCCAACGGCGCCGGGAAGACCACCACGCTCTCCATGGTCACCGGTCTGCTCCGGCCCGATCTCGGACGGATCCGGATCGGCGGGCACGACGTCTGGCGCGACCCCGTCGAGGTCAAGTCCCGGATCGGGGTGCTGCCCGAAGGACTGCGGCTCTTCGAACGCCTCTCCGGCCGCGAACTCCTGGGCTACACCGGCCGTCTGCGCGGACTGCCCGGCGCCGAGGTCGACAGCCGGGCCACCCAACTGCTCGACGTGCTGGACCTGGCGGGCGCCCAGCACAAGCTGGTCATCGACTACTCGACGGGCATGCGCAAGAAGATCGGGCTGGCCGCCGCACTGCTCCACAACCCCGAAGTGCTCTTCCTCGACGAGCCGTTCGAGGGCGTCGACCCGGTCTCGGCGCAGACCATCCGCGGGGTGCTGGAGCGCTACACCGGCTCGGGGGCGACCGTCGTCTTCTCCAGCCATGTGATGGAGCTGGTCGAATCGCTCTGCGACTGGGTGGCCGTGATGGCCGCGGGCACCATCCGCGCCCAGGGCACCCTGGAGCAGGTGCGCGGCGACGCCGCCTCCCTGCAGCACGCGTTCCTGGAACTCGTCGGCGCGGGCGACCGCGACAACGGCGCCGCCCTGGACTGGCTGGGCGGTGCCCGATGAGCGTCCTCGACGCCCCGGCCGGCTCCGGCCCGCGCACGGACCGCGCTCAGGCCGCCCCGGACCTGATCCCGGTCCTCGTCCGCCTCAAGCTGTCCCTGCTGCGCAACGGGCTGCGCCAGTCGGCGGGCCGCCGGGCCGTCTACCTCGTCTCCTTCGCGGGCGCCGTGTTGCTGGCCCTCGGCCAGGTCGCCGGACTGATCGCGATGCGCGGCCAGGACCACATCGTCTCCGTCACCGTGCTGGCGGCCGGGGTACTGGCGGTCGGCTGGGCCGTGATGCCGCTGTTCTTCGCCGCCGGGGACGAGACCCTGGACCCGGGACGGCTCGTGATGCTCCCGCTGCGCCCGCGCCCGCTGGTGACGGCGCTCCTGGTCTCCTCGCTCGTCGGCATCGGCCCGCTGTTCACGCTGTGCCTGGCGGCCGGTTCGGTGGCCGCGACGGCCCGGGGCGCGGCCGGGGCGGCGTTCGCCGTGGTGGCGGCCCCGCTGACGCTGCTGGTCTGCGTGGCGCTGGCGCGGGCCGTCGCCACGGCCAACACCCGCCTGCTGACCTCCCGCAAGGGGCGCGATCTGGCCGTGCTGTCCGGACTGGTCATCGCGGTCGGCATCCAGGTCGTCAACTTCGGCGCCCAGCGGCTCGGCCGCTCCGGCGGACTCTCCGCGCTCGATCCCGTGGCCGACGTGGTGCGCTGGCTGCCGCCCGCCTCGGCGATCGGCTCGGTGGACTCCGCCTCGCAGGGCGCGTACGGGCGGGCCGCCGTGCAGATGCTCCTGTCCGTCGCCGCGCTGGTCCTGCTGATGGTGGTGTGGCGGCGCAGCCTGGAGCGGCTGATGACGGCACCGGACGGGTCCACGCTGGCCGCCGCCGATCCGGGCCGCGCCGCGTCGGCCCCGGAGGGCTCGGGCTTCTGGTCCCTGTTTCCCGAGGGGCGCACGGGCACGGTGATGCGACGCAGTCTGCGCTACGTCGCCCGGGACCCGAAGACGAAGGCCGCGTGGGTGACGGCGCTCGCGATCGGGCTGATCGTGCCGGTGCTGAACGCCGTGCAGGGCACCGGGTCCGTCTACTTCGCGTGCTTCGGCGCGGGGATGCTCGGCATCCAGATGTACAACCAGTTCGGCCAGGACACCTCCGCGTTCTGGATGGTGGCGCTGACGATCTCGTCGACCCGCGACGCCTATCTCGAACTGCGGGCGCGGGCGCTGGCGCTGCTGCTGATCACCCTCCCGTACACGGTGCTGGTCGCGGTGGTGACGGCGGCGGTGCTCGGGGACTGGGAGGCGCTGCCGGGCGTGATGGGCCTGTCGCTCGCCCTGCTGGGGGCGATGCTGGCGACCGGGGCGGTGGCCTCGGCGAACTTCCCGTACTCGGTGCCGCAGGACGCCGGGTTCAAGAACGTGGCCCCCGGCCAGGCCGGCCTCGCCTGGATCTCGGTCTTCGGCGGCATGGTCTCCGCGGCCCTGCTCTCCGCTCCGGTGATCGCCCTGACGGTCTGGCTGCACGTCACCGGCGCGGAGGAGCTGCTGTGGGTCGTGGTGCCGGTGGGGGCGGTGTACGGAACGCTGGTCGCCTGGGCGGGGCTGCGGATCGCCGCGCCGCGCACGGCGGAGCGGCTGCCGGAGATCCTGACGGCGGTCAGCAAGGGGTGAGACGCCCCACGCCCCGGCTCGGAGTTCGGGGTTACGGGTTTCGGGGGGCTTACGGGGTTACGGGTTTCGGGGGGTTTACGGGGCGACCGGCTCCCGGTCGTCGCCGGCGTCCTCGGTGAGCTGGTCCAGGAAGGGCTCGACGGCGGCGCGCCAGCCCTCGGGCTGGTCGTAGTGGATGAGGTGCCCGGCGTCGGGAACCTCCGCGTACTGTCCGCGGGGCAGCACCCGGACCATTTCCTGGGCCTCCGCCCGCCCCAGCTCGCCGTCGAGTCCGCGCAGCACCAGCGTGGGGCAGCGGACCTGCGCCAGCTCCTCCCAGTGCGCGTCGAAGACCCAGGTGGCGCGGGAGCGGAGCATCTGGGCCCGGGAGAAGACCGGCCGCCATCCGTCGGCGCGCTCGGCCATGACCTCGGCGTAGAACGCGCCGCGGGCCGGATTGGGCCGCTCCACCCAGGGATCGTCCTCGCCGAACCACTTCCGTACGTCGGCGAGCGTCGCGAAGGGCACCGGCCAGGAGGCGAACCAGTCCTCCCATTCGCGCTGCGAGGCGGCGCCGAGGGCGGACGCCCGCATGTCGCAGATGACCAGGGCGCGGACGAGGTCGGGGCGTTTGGCGGCGAGCTGCCAGGCGGTGAGCGCGCCCATCGCGTGCCCGACGAGGGTGACGGGGGCGAGCCCGAGCTGTTCGACCGCGGCCTCGGCGTCGGCCACGTACGCCTCGCGGGTGTACGGGCCCTCGGCCGGCTTCTCGCTGCGGCCGTGTCCGCGCTGGTCGAGGCCGACCGCACGGTGCCGCTCGGCGAGCCAGCGGGTGGTGGCCGCCCAGTGGGACGCCCGGCCCATCAGCCCGTGGAGCAGTAAGACGCCTCCGGGGCTCGCGGTCTCCGCGCGCTCCTTGGGCGGGTCGGCGTACTCCCAGGCCGCGAGGCGTACGCCGTCGGCTCCGGTCACTTCGATGCGCCGCACCATCTGTTCTGGCACCCCCTTCTGGTCCCCGATCGCGACAGCCAGGCTATCGAACCTTTATTCGAAAATCGGGTTCCGGGACTCAACACCGCTCGTTCGAGTGACCGCATCCCAGGATTGACGACGGCCTCGCAGGGGAGATCTTCTGCGGGAGGCGGGCCACTCGGGGATGAGGGTCCGCGGGAACCGACCTTGAGAGCTCGGGGCTCCAGGTCGGGACAGGGGGAGACAGGCCCCGGCGCCTTGCGGCGCCGGGGCCATCCGCTGTTCCGGGACGTGTGTGCGTACGGGGGACGCGGCGGTCCCACCCCGGTGCGCGGACCGGACGCGCTGGTACGACGGGCGCATTCCCTGCTCCCTCCCCGACCGTGCGGCCCCCTCGGCCCGCACTCCCAGGTATGCCTCCGCCACAGCCTGGCACGCGATCCGCCGGAGCACTGCGGTTCCGTAGGGAAATGGGGACGGAAAAACGGAAAACGGACGCGGGGACCGGCCGGGCGCCCCGCGCCCGGTCCGTCTCTCCCGCGTCCGTCCTGCCGTGCCCGTCCGTCCGCGTCCGTACTGCTGTGCTCGTACGTCCGCGTCCGTGCTGCCGTGCTCGTACGTCCGCGTCCGTGCTGCCGTGCTCGTACGTCCGGCGTCCGTACTGCCGTGCCTTCCGGTGGCCGCTGCCTACCGCTTGGCCACGAAGACGTGCGACGCGACCTCGTCGTCCAGCTCGGCCGCCTCACCGCTGCTGCCGACCAGCACGCCACCGGGCGACTGGTTGACGCTGACCACGGAACCGGGCTGGACGCCCGCGCGCCGCAGCGTGTACATCAGCTGGGCGTCCGTCTGGATCGGCTCACCGATCCGCCGGACGACCACCGTCTTGCCGTCGGCCCCCGGGTCCAGCTCCGACAGGCTGACCATGCCCTCGTCGATGAACGGGTCGGCCTCGGCCTTCTCGCCCAGCTCCTCCAGGCCCGGGATGGGGTTGCCGTACGGAGACTCCGTCGGGTGGCGCAGCAGCTCCAGCACCCGCCGCTCCACGGCCTCGCTCATCACGTGCTCCCACCGGCACGCCTCGGCGTGGACCTGCTCCCACTCCAGGCCGATCACGTCCACGAGCAGGCATTCGGCGAGCCGGTGCTTGCGCATGACCCGGGTCGCCAGCCGGCGGCCCTCCTCCGTGAGCTCCAGGTGCCGGTCGCCCGCGACCTGCACCAGGCCGTCGCGCTCCATCCGCGCCACCGTCTGGCTGACCGTCGGACCGCTCTGATCGAGCCGTTCCGCGATCCGGGCGCGCATGGGGACCACACCTTCCTCTTCGAGTTCGAGGATGGTGCGGAGATACATCTCCGTGGTGTCGATCAGTCCGGACATTCGTGCCCCTCGATGCAGTCGTGCGCTGGCCCTGCCCCAATTCTGACGCATGGCACCGACAACCGTGCCTCACCGATGGAACCCGCCCCTGACCGGCGGCCGGAACTGCGGCCGGTACAGCGGCCCGAACGTCGGCCGGAAGGGGCGGCACGGTATTGACATGTCACTGGTCCAGACCGCACCGTGAGCGACGGTATCGACGCCCCCGGGCGCCCCCTCCCGCCGGAAAGGTGCTCCTCGATGAGCGAAAGCAAGCTGGCCGGACAGTTCTTCGACGCAGCGATCGGCCTGCTGGAGCGCGTACGCGACGAGGAGTCCGCGACCATCGCCGAGGCGGGTGCCGCGATCGCGGACACCGTCGTGGCGGGCGGCCGGCTCTTCGCCTTCGGCGCCGGGCACTCCTCGCTGGCCGCGCAGGACGTCGTCTACCGCGCGGGCGGGCTCGCCCTGATGAACCTGCTGTCCGTCCCCGGCGCCCTCGGCGTCGACGTCATGCCGGCCACGCTCGGCTCCGCCCTGGAGCGCGTCGACGGCCTCGCGGGCGCGGTCCTCGACTCCAGCCCGGCGACGGCGGGCGACCTCCTGGTGATCATCTCGCTCTCCGGCCGCAACGCGCTGCCCGTGGAGATGGCGATGAACGCGCGGGCCCTCGGCATGAAGGTCGTCGGCATCACCTCGGTCGCGTACGCGGAAGGCACCCGCTCCCGGCACACCTCCGGCGGCTTCCTGCGGGACCACTGCGACATCGTCCTCGACAGCAAGATCGCCATCGGAGACGCCGAGCTGGAGGTCGACGGCATCGAGGCGCCGTTCGCTCCCGCCTCCACGGTCGTCACCAGCGCGATCATGCAGTCGATGATGGCCGCGGCTGCCGAACGGCTGCTGGAGCACGGCGTGGAACCGCCGCTGCTGCGCTCGGGCAACGTGGACGGCGGCCACGAGTGGAACGGGCGCGTGATGACCGAGTACGCGGACCGCATCTTCTACCGGCACTGACGCGGGGGCCGGGCGGGGCGCCTCACCCGCCCAGCGCCTGGTACAGGTCCACCGACGCCGCCACCCGGTCCGCCACGCTCTCCGCGTACACCGCGTCCGGGCGCTCGAAGGCGGCCCGGTGGGCAGAGCGCAGGAAGGTCACCACGCCGAGGGTCCGTCCGCGGCTGCGCAGCACGACGCACAGGGCGTGCACGGCATCGGCGGGCCACCGACGCTCGGCGGCCCATTCCCCGGCGGGCGCCGTCCCGGCCGAGGCGCGGACCGAACCGGTGCGGTCGACCGCCTGGAGGGCGGGGTGCCCCGGCGCGTACCGGAGGGGGATGCCGCCCGCGGTGACGGGCAGGCACGGCCCGGGGGCGTCGGACGGGGTCGCGGCGGCCCGGACCAGCCGCTCACCGGCCACCAGGTCGACCAGGGCGTGGTCGGCGAAGCCGGCGAGCGCGTAGTCGAGGGACGAGGTGGCCGCCTCCATGGGGTCCTCGCACTCGGCGGCGGACCGCGAGGCGCGGTGCAGCTGCCCGGAGCGGAAGCGGACCCGGTCCGCCTCCTGGACGGCCAGCCGCGCCGCCGTCACGTCCTGGAACAGCCAGCCCACGCCGAGCGGCACGGGCTCCTGGGCGAGCGGCGAGGCCAGCCGCAGGAAGCCGCTGCGCCAGCAGCGCCGCCGGTCGCCGTCGCCGGTGCGCAGGGTCACCCAGAGATCGGCGGGCGCGGGCGGGGCGCCCTCGGCCAGCACGTGCTGGAGGGCGCCCTCCAGATCCTCCACCCCTTGGACGACGATGTCGCCGAGGGGCCGCCCCAGCAGGGTCGTCCGGCCACCGCCGAGGGCGCGGGCGGCGTGCGCGTTGACGACGGTGGGGCGCAGGTCCACGTCGACGAGGACGACGCCCCAGGAGGCGTCCTCGAACAGCGCCTCGCTGAGCGCGATGGCCCGTTCCAGATCGATCTGCGCGTGTACCTCGCTGAACGCGCAGTACACCCCCGCCGGCCGCCCGTCCGCGCCCCGCACCCCCGCCGACTGGGTCCGCACGAGCACCCGCCCGCCGTCCTTGCGCAGCAGCGCGAACTCGTGCACCTGCCGCCCCGGCGCCCCCATGGCGGCCATCAGGCGCGTCTGCACCTCCCCCGCGTCCGCCCGCCGCACCGCCCACCCGGCGAACCCGGGCCGCCCCACGGCCTCCTCCGCGGACCAGCCGAGGATGCGCTCGGCCTCCCGGTTCCAGTGCGTGACCGTCCCGTCGGCGTCGAACGCGCAGAGCGCGGCGTCCATGCCGTCCAGCAACGCCGCCAGCAGCTCCGCCCCGGGGATCGGATCGGGCCCGATCGCGTCGGTCGTCCCGCTGCTCGTGGAAGCATCCATCCCGGACCCCCTGCACCAACGTGTCCGCCGTCGCCGCACGTCAGACGCGTGCCGGACGTACTCGGCCCATTGAACTCGAACGCGGCGCGGCACAGGGCGACTTCCCTCAAATCATTCCCGGAATCATGCCCGGAATCACGGGTTCCGTGGGTGCGCGGAGGCGCGCGATCAGTCGCGCGATTAATTCGGTTGTGCGGGCCGGGGCGCGTTCCTAGGGTGGGGGTACACGGTGAAAGGAGGTGATCCGAAAAGTGCAGTCTTATCGGATTCGTGAGGTGGCTGCGGGCTGACAGCCCGCCGTCGCACACAGTGCACCTCGGCAGGCTGTCTGCCGAAAACCACGCAGTCACCGACCCGCAGGCTCGCCGGTAAGTCCGGCCGGCTCCTCCTCAGGGAGGGACCAGAGCCTGCGGGTTTCTGCATGTCCGGGGGGCGGTTCCGCGAGCCCCGCGAGCCCCGCCGGGCCTACGGACAGAGGCGTTCGACGCGCCAGGGGGCTTCGGGGCCCGTGGCGAGGTCGCGGACGTAGCGCAGGCGGTCGTGGAGCCGGTTCTCGTGGCCCTGCCAGAACTCGATGGTGTCGGGGACGACCCGGAAGCCTCCCCAGTGCGGCGGTGCGGGGACCTTCTCGCCCTCGGGGTAGCGGGTCTCCAGGTCCTCGTAGCGGCGGACCAGCTCCTCGCGGGAGGCGATCACGGAGGACTGGTCACTGGCCCAGGCACCGAGCTGGGAGCCGTGGGGGCGGGTCCGGAAGTAGGCGATCGTCTCCTCGCGGGCGACCCGGGAGGCGGTGCCGGTGACGATGACCTGGCGGGCCAGCGGGTGCCAGGGGAAGAGCAGCGAGACGTGGGGGTTGGCGGCGAGTTCGCGGCCCTTGCGGGACTCGTAGTTGGTGAAGAAGACGAAGCCGCGCGCGTCGTACATCTTCAGCAGGACCGTACGGGAGGAGGGGCGGCCCTCCGGGGTCGCCGTGGACACCACCATCGCGTTCGGCTCGTGGAGCGCCCCGCCGGCGGCGACCTGGCGGAACCAGTGGGCGAACTGCCGCATCGGATCGGCCGCGAGGGAGTCCTCGGTGAAGGCTTCGGAGCGGTACTGCTCGCGCATCGCGGCCGGATCGGTGGTGGAATCGAAGGAGGAGTCTGCGGTGGGCACGGAGTCATCCTGCCGCAGCGGACACGTCCACCGGGCGAGGAGGTCCGCCGACCCGACCGCGGGAAACCGGGGCTGTGCCCGACATCACGCTTCCCGGTCACGCCCCTACCCGCCAGTATCTGGGTGGGCCCCCGTGGTCCGCCCGCAGCCGTCGACCGAGGGAGCCGCCTGATGTCCGACTTCGTACCCGGACTCGAAGGAGTCGTCGCGTTCGAAACGGAGATCGCCGAACCCGACAAGGAAGGCGGTGCGCTCCGCTACCGAGGGGTCGACATCGAGGATCTCGTCGGCCATGTCTCGTTCGGCAATGTCTGGGGCCTGCTGGTGGACGGGGCGTTCAGCCCGGGGCTGCCGCCCGCCGAACCGTTCCCGATCCCCGTGCATTCCGGGGACGTCCGGGTCGACGTCCAGTCCGCACTGGCGATGCTCGCCCCGGTCTGGGGCCTCAAGCCGCTGCTGGACATCGACGCGCGGAGCGCCCGCGACAATCTGGCACGCGCGGCCGTCATGGCCCTGTCGTACGTCGCGCAGTCGGCGCGCGGGCAGGGGCGGCCGATGGTCCCCCAGCGCGAGATCGACAAGGCGGAGTCCGTCGTCGAGCGGTTCATGATCCGCTGGCGCGGTGAGCCCGATCCCCGTCATGTGAAGGCCGTGGACGCGTACTGGACGTCCGCCGCCGAGCACGGCATGAACGCCTCCACCTTCACCGCCCGCGTGATCGCCTCCACCGGGGCCGACGTCGCCGCCGCGCTCTCCGGCGCGGTCGGGGCCATGTCCGGCCCGCTGCACGGCGGCGCCCCCTCCCGCGTCCTCGGCATGATCGAGGAGATCGAGCGGACGGGCGACGCCACGGCGTACGTGAAGCAGGCCCTGGACCGCGGTGAGCGGCTGATGGGCTTCGGCCACCGTGTCTACCGCGCCGAGGACCCCCGCGCCCGCGTGCTGCGCCGCACCGCCGAGGAACTGGCCGCCCCGCGCTTCGAGGTGGCACGCGCCCTGGAGAAGGCCGCCCTGGAGGAGCTGCACGCCCGCCGGCCCGACCGGGTGCTGGCGACGAACGTGGAGTTCTGGGCCGCGATCGTCCTGGACTTCGCCGAGGTCCCGGCGCACATGTTCACCTCGATGTTCACCTGTGCCCGTACGGCGGGCTGGTCCGCGCACATCCTGGAGCAGAAGCGGACGGGCCGCCTGGTGCGGCCGTCGGCGCGTTACGTGGGTCCGGGGACGCGCAGTCCGCGCGAGATCCCCGGTTTCGATCAGCTGGCGGATCTGGCCAACTGAGCGTCTGACCTCCGGGCTGCTCGCGCTGCCGCGTTTCCGTTCGTCGGGCATTGCGTTCACCGTGCTCGCGCTGATCGTTTGATCGCTCCGAAAGTCTCGGTGATCGAATGATCGAAGTGCTTGCGATGATCGAAAGTATCGAAAGGATGGAAAGCAGACGGGGCGAAGCGATCACGACGATCGTGGTGATCAGGTCGAACGCGGGCGAACCCATCGGACCGAGCGAACAAAGCGAATAATTCGGTCCGCTTCCGTCGCGCACCTGTGCCGGGCCTGTGGCTGCTCTGTGTCATTCCCGCATGAGCATGAATGGCGTACTGCGGCGCGCCTCTTTGACACGGTGCCGCCGTCGTGCCGCTCGTCGTGCCCGATCGCACGGCCGGGGAGGGGGCCTGGCCCCGCCGTTGAACGCTCCGGCTGTCGCACAGGACAGCCCCACAGCCAGTTAGGTCAACATGACGCACAAGGGACGCATCTTCATCGCCGCCGCAGCGGTCACCGCCATGGGACTCGGGCTCTCGGCGTGCAATGACGGCGACGACGCGGCAACGGCACCGGAATCGCCGTCGGCCTCCGCCCCGGCGCCGTCCGAGGCGGCTAGCGAGAGCCCGTCCGCGGCTCCGAGCGAGGACGCCCCCGCTCCGGCCGGCGGCGATGTCGCCGCCCCGGGCACGAAGCTCAAGGTCGGCGAGCGGGCGGTCCTTCCGTTCTCGTACGGAACCGAGAAGAAGGGAACGATCGCCGTCACCGTCACGGCGATCGAGAAGGGCGCCGAGGCCGACATGGCCCCGTTCGGTGCGAAGGCGAAGGGTATGACGCCCTACTACATCCGCATGAAGGTCGAGAACGTCGGCGGCACCGACCTGTCCTACTCGTCGCTGAAGCTGCGCGGCAAGCTGGCGGACGGCGGCCCCACGGGCGTCATCCTGATCGGTGACCTCGCGGGCAAGTGCGACAGCGAGTCCGCCCCGCGCGACTTCACCACCAAGGGCGCGTCGTACGAGACCTGCTCGCTCAGCGCCACGAAGACCGACCCCATCGGGGCGGCGGCGTTCGAGGAGGGCGACACCTACCGTGACAGCCCGGTCCTCTGGACCAGCTGAGTTCCGTTCCGGTGTGCGAAGCCCCGGTCGTCCCGTCACAGGCGGAATGCCCGGGGCTTCGGCCTGCCGTCCCGCAGCGGCGGCGGGTCCTGTCACGGGGGGCGGGGTGCTCGTGGACGCACGACGGCCTGGGTGGCTACGACAGGCCGGTCCTGTGCTGACCCGCTTCGTCGCTCGGACGCGTGCTCCGGGCTCGGGCTTTGGCTCGGACACGCGCTCGGGCTCGGGCTCGGTCTCGGGCTCGGGCTCGGGCTCCCGGAGCCTCAGGGCCGGTCGAGCCCCCACGTCTGGAGGCGGTACGCGCGGCCCTTCTCCTCGCCCTCGATGAGGGGGATGTCGAGCAGCCGGAAGCCGGTCTTCGTGGCGACGGCGACGCTTGAGGCGTTCTCGGCTTCCAGTTCCAGGATCACCTGGTGTGCGCCGAGTTCGCCGAACGCGTACGCCGCCATGACGCGCACCGCGCGTGCGGCGAGCCCCTGGCCCCGGTGGGCCGGGCCGACGGCGTAGCCGATCTCGGTGCCTTCCGGGGAGCGCCGGAGCATGACCTCGCCGAGGGGTGTTTCGCCGTCGAGGGTGATGGCGAGCAGGACGGCGATGCCGGCGGAACGCAGTTCCCGTGCCTTCGCAAGGCGGGCGCGGGCGGCCTCGGCGTCGAAGGGGGAGACGATCGGCGTCCAGTGGGCGATGTCGGGGTGGTCGAAGAGGCCCGGCATCGCACCGAGGTCCGCCTCGGTCCAGTCGCGCAGGACGAGCCCTTCGCCCATGAGCCGGATGTGCTCGGGGAAGGCGGGGTGGGGCGAGGCGGGGGTGCCGGCGCTGCTGCTGGTCATGGGGGAACAGTAGCGGGGCGGTTGGCGGCGGGAACCGCCTGGTTGGTTCCCGGCCGGCCGCGAACTCCGGCCGGGCGGTTCCTGGCCGACCCGTCCATCAGCCCGGCCCTGCGGGCGGCGCCAGTGCCGCTCTCGACGACAACACACCCGAGGCGCTGCGCTACTTCCTGGAAGTCGGCAGGTACGAGGCAGCCTGACCGTACGGCGCCGCATCACGGCGTGGCGCCCGGGTGGCGGCTCCTGCCGGCACACCTGGGCGCCGTACGCCGGCAGTCTGTGCGCGGCCGCCCGCGCCTCTGTGGGCCGGGGCCCGCGCGGCAGGCCCTGGGGGCGGAAGGGCGAATGACCGCACACCCGTGATCGCTACGATCAACGACATGGCGGACATACGCGCATGAGACGCAAGTGCGCTGAAGATCACCGAATCCTTCGTCAACCAGGTGAACCCCGGCATGCTCGACCGGCCGACGCCCTGCGGGCAGTGGGCGCTGCGGCAGTTGCTGGCGCATATGACGGGCCAGAATTACGGTTTCGCGGCGGCGGTGGAGGTGACGGCCGCGTTCGCCGAAGAGGGCGTGCTGGAGCGTTCGTTCTGGCTCCCGGAGATCCGTGGCGGTACGGGACGCGGAGGACGCGACCGATCTGCTCGGCCGGATCCTCACGCTTCTCGGACGGTCACCGGGTTGGCCGGAGAGCTGACGGGGGCGGGACGGGCGGAGGCGAGCGCCGAGAGGCGCTGCCTCGTTTCCCTGATACGGGTCTCCTCGGCGTCGAGGCGTTGTTCCAGGGCATCCAGTTCAGCCCGGAGACCGGGGCACATCTCCAGGGTCACCCCGTGCTCGCCGGAGGTCGCGCAGTCGAGATAGCGGCGGATGACCGCCGTCCCGACCCCTGCGGCGATCATCGTCCTGATGCGGGCCACGCGTAGGACATCGGCCTCGGAGTACGCCCGGTATCCGTTGCGGTCACGTTCGGGGACCAGCAGTCCGCAGTCCTCATAGTGGCGCAGCGCCCGTGCTGACACGCCTGTCAGCACGGCGAGCCTACTGATACGCACCCTTTCCTCCCGTGACTTGACCTTCACGCTGACGTGAAGGCATACCGTCCAGCGCCATGACACCGAAGACAACCCGGCAGCGGGCCACGATCATCCACGGCTACGGGGCGACGCCCGAGGACCACTGGTTCGGCTGGCTGGCCGCACGGCTGGACGCCCGTGGCATCCCCACGACCGTCCCCGCCCTCCCGGACCCCGCAGCGCCCGACCCCGACCGCTGGCGGGCAGCCGTGGCGGACGCCGTCGGCACCCCGGACGAGGACACCGTCCTGATCGCGCACAGCCTGGGCTGTGTGACGGCCCTCCGCCATCTCTCGTCCCTGACGGGACGGTGGCGTATCGGCGCACTCGTGCTCGTCGCGGGGTTCACCGACACGCTGCCGGCCCTTCCGGCCCTGGACTCCTACATCGACTACATCGACCGCATCGGCGGGCCCCTGGACCCGAGCGCGATAGCCGGCCACGTCGACCGCCTCACCGTGCTCCGCTCGGACGCGGACCCCTACGTCCCACCGGGCCACACCGACCGCCTCGCGGCCCTCCTAGGCACGACGGCCCGGATCGTCCCCGGAGCGGGTCACTTCCTCGCGTCCGACGGGGTGACGTCGCTCCCGGCAGCCCTCGCGGCGGTGGCACCGCACCAGGACGACCTCCGCGAGGCCGGGCCGATGCCGGCCTGACCCCACCACGACGCTCGCCCTACAGCTTCCCCCGCAGGACGACCGTCCGGTGCCCGCCCAGCGCGCGGCCGAGGTCCCGGGTGAAGTCGAAGGTCAGCTCGGCCCAGTTCCAGAAGGTGAGCCCGAGGTGGCCGCAGACGAAGTAGTCGTCCTCCCAGGTCCAGCGGTCGACCCCGGAGGGCCGTTCGCAGGCGGGGCAGTGGACGAGGCCGGGGCCGCCGCCCTCGCTCCACTCCTCGAAGGTGCCTTTGAACGGGTCCCAGGCTCCGTCGATCTCGTTCCAGCTGTCGTCCACGAAGCGGACGTCGGTCCGGCAGAGCGGACAGCGGGCGGCTTCCGGTTCGCCCTGGCCGCTGTCGAAGACGGTGCGCCCGGTTTGGATGCGGAGCCCGTTGGACCACAGGTTCACGGGCTCCGGATCGTCCACGGCACGGGCGTAGTGCGGGCCGGGTGCATGCCCGAAGCCGCCCCCGCCGAGCACGCAGTCCGTACGCTCGGCGGCGACGATCCCCTCGGCCACCAGCCAGTCGAGCGCGCGGGCGCCGAGACCGGCGGCTTCGTCCTCCGTGGCATCGAGGTCCACGACGGTCTGGAAGTAGTCCCCCACGTCCGGCCCGCCGCCCTCTCAGTTCCCGACGTGCGCGGTGAACGCCGCCCACGCGGCGGGCGCGATGCCCAGCTCGGGGCCCTCGGGGTTCTTGGAGTCACGGACGTGGACGGCGGAGGGGTGGGCGGCGACCTCCACGCACTGGCCGCCCTCGTCGCCGCTGTAGCTCGACTTCCGCCACTCGTAGGCGACTTCGAGGCACGCCCCACCCTCGTCGCCGCTGTAACTGGACTTGAACCACACACGTGCAGTGCTCATTGGTCTCCCAGCAAACGATCCAACAGCCTCAGGGTCTCCTCAGGACTGAGGGCCTGAGCTCGCAGCATCGCATATTTCTGGGCGAGGATGCTGATCTCGTCGGGGTCCGCTACGAGCATGCTGCCGCGCTGGGTTTCGGAGTACGCGAGCTGCTGATAGTCGGGCGTCTCCAGGAGAATGAACGGCCCGTTCAGGCCCGCGTGAACACGCGAGTTCAAGGGCAGCACCTGAATGCTGACCCCGGGAAGCTCGGCGCACGCCCGCAGGAATCGCAGCTGATCCCGGTGCCCCTCGTCATCAAGGAGCTGGAGCATCAGCACCGGCTCCCAGATCACGAAACTGATGGTCGGCGGCGAGGCCCGGTGCAAGATCTCCTGTCGCTCTAAACGGGAGGCGGTCTGCTCGGCGATCTGCTCCGCACTGAACACCGGAACCCGGTTCCGGAACACCGCCCGCGCATACGCCTCCGTCTGAAGCAGCCCCGGCAGCACCTGGTTGTCGAACCAGGAGAGGGACAGCGCCGTTCGTTCCAGGTCCATGTACTGCTCGGCCCAGGCCGGGATGAGGTCGATCTCGGGCAGGTGCTTCACGGCGGTTTCGAGGGCGCCCTTGGTGGAGAGCAGCTCATCCAGCCGGATCGCGAGGTCGGGGACGAGGGCGCGGCGGCCCTGTTCGATCGAGGCGATGGTTTCGGGCTGGACGCCTACGAGATCGGCCAGTTGTGCCTGGGTCAGTCGGGCCTCGACGCGGAAGCGGGCGACGAGTTTGCCTACGAGCTTCATGGCCGACGCGTTCTTGCGCTGCCAGTTCCTGGGGTGCATACGGTCCCCATTGCCCATGCCGACCCGTACTTCACGCCTGCCCGACCCGTACAAGAAATCTGTACGGGTGGAGGCCCGGGGGACGCCCCGAAGCTCGGGGCTCGGCGCCCAAAACCCGGGTCCCGGGTGTCGAGCTTCGGGACACGCCCGTACGTGTCCGGCCTCATCGTGACCGCAGGTCGGCCCGGGGCTCGGATCTAGGGATACGGGCTCCGAGGCGCGAGCCGCGAGGTTCGAGCGCCGCTTTTTAACTGGGCTGGAAATACAGGGGGTTAGGGAAACCCTCCCCGCCTCCCCTACCCGTAACGGCGAGCAAGTATGACTAATGGTGACGGCTTGCGACGGAACGTGGCGGCTGTCTACGGTGCGAGAACACAGACCAAGACGGCCCCGACAGGTGTAGTCACACCTACCGGGGCCTGACCCGAGATCAACCGACCCTAGAAAGGCCGATCTCATGGCTGCACACGACCTTAGCCCCGCCCCGCTCGCGCCCGCAGGACCGGCCCCGTACCCGATGGCCAATCCCGGTTACGGCAAGCGCGACGCCCCCGGCCAACCCCCCTCCACATCCTCCGATTTCGCCCTCCTCCCCGCGCGCGAGCGGTACATCGCCGGGTTCATCGAGCGGCTGCCCGAGGGGGCGTCGATGAGCGTGAAGAGCCTCGCCAAGCAGCTCCCCCTCTACGGCCAGCAGGCCATCGCCTCCGCCCTGAAGGCCCTCTCCGTCGCCGGACATCTGCGTCGCGTGCGGTGTGTGGTGAGCACGGGGGGCGAGGTGCGGTGGGTGTTCCGTACGTACTGGTCCCGCAAGGCCCGTGACAACGAGTGGTGGGCGGGGCAGGCGACGGCAACGCCCGAGGCGGTATCCGTGGCGGTGCCGGAGGCCCTTGCCGCCGCCCCCGTACCGGAGCCCGTTCGCACCCCGGAGACCATCGCCGTACCCACTCAGCGCACACCTCCCCCGCCTCCCGCACCTTCCACACCCCTGACACCCCCTGCACCTCCCGCACCCGCGGAGCCCCCGGTCTCCCCCGCGTACCAGGCGCTCACCCAGCTCGGCCGTCTGGACGCCCGGCTGCCGCTCAGCGCGGACGACTGCGCGTATCTGGCTCCGTTGGCCGCCCAGTGGCTGGCGCGGGGTGTCAGCACGGAGTACCTCGTCCAGGCGCTGACGGCCGGGCTGCCCGCGAAGGTGGGGTCGCCGCGAGGTTTCACGCGGGACCGGCTGCTGAAGAAGATCCCGCCCGCGCCGCCGTCGGAGCCCTCCCCCGCCGATGTCGCCACGGCCACCACCACCGAGTACGCCATGCTGGAGTGCACCTCCTGCCGCGTCCCGGGTCCCGCCGACGCCCTGCCCGACGGCCTGTGCCGCCCGTGCCGGGAGCCGGAGGCGCCCGAAACGGTGAGCGGCGCGGAGGACGAACGGGACGTCCACGCACTCGTGGACGGACTGCGGGGGATGCTCAGGAACCGGTGAGTTCCGCGCGATCGGCAGATGCCGACGGGCCGTCATGAGGTTTTATGCGCAGGACCGAGCATCCACAACCCCACTAGGCTTCCCCGGAATTGACCACACGGGGAGGACCACTGTGCGAGTGATGCACCGGCATGCCGTCCATCTGACTCTCGCGATCGCGCTGGCGGGCCTCGGCCTGGCCGGCTGTTCCGGCGGGTCGTCCGGGAAGGACGCGGATGCGGACGCGGCGGCTCCCGGGGCAGCGGGGGCGGCGAAGCCGCCGGTCAAGGCGAAGGCGTACGATCCGCCGACCACGTTCGGGAAGAGCGTGCAGCTGCCCGTGGACGAGGACATCAAGGACTGGGGCTTCGCCTTGCGCGGGCCGACGCTGTACCACCGGACCTCCGCGGCCCTCGACGCCTACGACACCGGCTCCGGGCGCAGGCTCTGGTCCTCCGACATCGGCCGCAAGGACTACTACACCGGCAAGGAGGGACAGCCGAGCGACGACCAGACCATCCCTCCGGTCTTCGCCGAGCAGGACGGGCACACCGGTGTCCTCTTCGCGTACGCCGACGACACGAAGGGCTCGGGCACCACGCCGGACCGGACCGATGTCTATCTGCGGTCCGTCGACGCCGACACCGGCAAGGTCTCCTGGACGGCCCGCCTGCCGGCGCCGAAGGGCGCGACCGTCAGCTATCTGGAACCGGCCGTGATCGGTGCCGAGGACGGTACGGCGGTCGTCAGGGTCTTCACCGACACGAACCCGACCCCCAGCGAGGACGGCGAGAGCGCCACCACGTACGCCGTCGACCTGAAGACCCACCGGACCGTCTGGCAGAAGGAGGGCTTCTCCGGCAGTGCGCTGGACAGCGGTGTCGTCGTCGGCGCCCAGCTCGGCCCCGAGGCCACCTTCCAGGTGCTGACCGGCTGGAACTCCCAGAAAGAAGACCTCGCCCTCACCGGACTGGCGCTCGCGGACGGCGCCCAGCGCTGGAAGCAGGGCGGCCGTTCCGGCGTGGACATCGATCAGGTGGGCGGCGGATTCTTCATCGCGGGCTCGCTCCGCGACAGCCGTACCGGCGCACTCGTCCCCGGCGGAGAATCCGGCGACTTCTTCCACTGCCACTACGACCAGAAGTCCGTGGTCGTCTGCGACAACAAGGAAGCCGTGCACGGCATCGACGCCCAGACCCACAAGGTCCTCTGGACCATCTCCGAGGACGACCCCTCCCGGAAGAAGCCCGAGGTCAACAACGCCTTCCACGGCGCCGTCTACGCCTCCGCCGGCACCGACGGCGTCATCCTCGACGCCCGCACGGGCAAGGACCGCGGCCTCTACGAGGGCGCGAGCGGGTACGTGATGAACGAGTACGCGTCGGTGGACATCGACCTGGAGGTGAACCCGGCGACGGGGTGACCGACGGGCCCACACCGGTCTGCGGCCGGCCGCACCCCCGGCGGGTGCCACGCCTCCGATTATTGGTGGTCTGCGGCGCCGAGGCGACGGAGCGCCATGGCGTCCACAGCCTCAGGAGCGCGGCGCGGAACTCCGCCATATCGGTCAAGGCGTCAGGGGGACCATGTACTTCGACGAGAACGAGCCGCAGGACGTCCGCGACCGGCGCCTCGCCGCTGAGCGGGCGGAGCGCAGGGCGCGGCGGCAGGCGCATCGGCTGGCGGCGCCGGTGGTGCTGACGGAGGCGCATTTCGGTGCGGGGCTCGTGGCCGTGGTGCTGGTCGTGCTCGCCGTGGTCGGGCAGTTCCTGGTGATGGGGGTGGTCGGCGGGGCGGTGCTGTTGCTGTTCGTGGCCGCCCTGGTCCGGGCCCGGGTGGATGGCGACCGGGGCGGTCACGCGGTGCGGCGGGCGTACCGGGCGGCGTTCATATGGGCGGAGTTCGTGTAGGCGTCACCCGGTCGCGGACGGTGCGGACGGGCCGGTCAGGGCGCCTCGAAGACGGTCATGGGCAGGGCCTTGTCCAGACGTAGGGCGGCCAGGTCGTCGTGGCGGATCACGAAGGTCGTGCAGTACTCCTCGTAGGAGCGGCCCTGAGTGGCGAGGGATATCCACTCGGTGGCGAGGCGGTGGGTCTCCTTCTCCAGGTGGGTGGGCCACTGGGCGGTCGGGATGGGCGGGATCTCGCCCGCCTTCTCGCGTCCCGCGAGGGTCTGTTCGGCGAGGTGGCCGATGACCCCGTGGTCCACGTAGCCGCCGAGGGCGATGCCGCCGGCGGAGGGCCAGAGGTCGTGGGCGAGGGTGCGGAGGTCGTCCAGGTGGGGCAGTTCGTCCTCCATGTACTGGGCCAGCCCCTGCTGGAAGGGGGACATGTCGTCCCACTCCAGGTCCTCCCAGAACTCGTGCCAGTCCTCGTCCTCGTCGCGTTCCTGGAGCCACAGGGGGAGTTCGGACCGGAGGGCGGCGGTGACGCCGAGGGGTTCGCGGAACCAGGAGGGATCGGGGGCTTCCACGAGGACGGTTTCGGTGCCGTGGGGTACGTGGACGACGCGGGCGTAGCGCCCGGTGGTGTCCTCGTGGTCCTTCTCCTGGTCCACGAAGAAGAGGAGCGTGCCGTCCGCCGGCAGGGGGAAGCCGTCGACGCGCGGCAGTGCCCCGCAGTCGACGGAGAGGAGCAGCGGCAGGGGGGTCCCGTCGGCGGACGGCCAGGCCGTGCCCGCCGGGAGCCGGGGCAGGCCGCCGAGGTGCCCCACCACGGGGCCGCGGGCGCCACTGCCGCCTTCGCCACTGCCGCCTTGGCCACCCTCACCGCCGCCCGTGGAGAGCCCGATCGTCAGACGGAGGTGCTGGGTGAAGCGGCTGATCTCGTCGTCCGGGATGCCCGACTCAAGGGCGGCCCGGCGGAACTCTCCTCGGTGATCCATGACCGAGAAGATAGGCCCCGCCACCGACATCGGGGCGGGCCGCACCCTCACTCCAACGCGCCCTCCACCAGCGCCGCCCACTGCGCGACCACCCGGCGGCGGCGGGCGGTGTCGTCGGTGAGGACGTTGGCGAGGCCGAGGCCGCGGGCCATGTCGAGGAGGCCCTGAACGGTTTCGCGGACGCCGGGGCGGGATTCGTCGGCGCGGAGGAGCGTGAGGGCGATGCGGTGGGTCTCGCGGCCGACGCGGGCTTCGAGTTCCGTGACGCGGGGGCGGAGTTGGTCCTCGTTGGAGGCGGCGACCCAGAGCTGGAGGGCGGCGCGGAAGAGGGGGCCGGTGTAGAGGTCGACCAGGGCGGCGACGACGTCGGCCCGGTCCTGGACGGGCAGGGCGCGCAGGGCGGCGGAGCGTTCCTCGGCGACGTACTCGACGGCGGCGGTGAACAGGTCCTCCCGCGTGGGGAAATGGTGCTGCGCCGCGCCCCGGGAGACGCCCGCGCGCATCGCGACGACGGAGACCGTCGAGCCCGCCCAGCCGTGCTCGGCGAGGCAGGAGACGGCCGCTTCCAGAAGACGGAGCCGGGTGGCCCGGCTGCGGTCCTGTTTGGGGGACTTGGGGCTCGCGGGACCCGCGGAGTTCGTGGAGTTCGTGGGGCTCACAGCAGCCATGCGGGGTCCCTGCGTTCCAGGAAGGCCGTCACGCCCTCCCGGGCCTCGTCGGAGGCGAAGAGTGCCGCTGAGCGGGCGATGAGGTCTTCGGCGTACTGGTCGAAAGTCCTCCGCACAGTAGCCGTGACCAGCTCCTTCGACACGGCCAGCCCCTGGGGCGAGGCCCGGCGCAGTCCGTCGAGCACGGGGACGAGCGCCTTGTCCACGTCGTCGGCGGCCAGGGTCACCAGGCCGGTCCTGGCGGCCTCGGTCGCGTCGAAGCGTTCGCCGGTCAGGTAGTAGCGGGCCGCCGCGCGCGGGTCCATGCGGGGCAGCAGGGGCAGGGAGATCACGGCGGGGGCCAGGCCGAGGCGGGACTCCGTGAGCGCGAACGTCGCCTCCGGGCCCGCGACGGAGATGTCGCACGCGGCGAGGAGCCCGAACCCCCCGGCCCGTACGTGTCCGGTGACCCGGGCCACCACCGGCTTCGGCAGCGTCACGATCCGCCGCATCAGCGCGACGAAGTCGTGCGGGTCCGCCGGCGCCTTCAGGTCCGCCCCCGCGCAGAACGTCGTGCCGGTGTGCGTGAGGACGACCGCACGGACCGCGTCGTCCGCCGCGCAGGCGTCCAGGGCCTGCGACAGCTCGTCGACCAGGGGGGCGCTCAGAGCGTTGCGGTTCGCCGGGGAGTCCAGCGTGAGGGTGGTGATCCCGCGTTCGTGGGCGGGCGGGGCGAGATGGGGCATGATCGCTCTCCTTGCTGCGGGGCGGCGGGCTCCTTGCTGCGGGGCGGCCCGCTCCTTGCTGCGGGCTCCTTGCTGCGGGGCGGCCCGCTCCTTGCTGCGCGCTCCTCGCTGCGGGCGGGCGCCTCGCCGAGCGTGGCAGCAGCGGCAAGAACAAGCAAGCGTGCTTGCATGCTTTCTGGCTGCGGGGCCCGGAGCCACGGTGTCCGGCCCCGGGCCCCGTCCCCTCGCTACCGGCCCTCCAACTCCAGCGGCGGGTTCGGCTCGTTGTCGTCCTTCATGAAGTCCTTCATGCCCTGCCACATCGAGCGGGCCTGGTGAACGGTGGCGCCCCGGGCGTCGGCCAGGATCTCGGGGCGTTCGCCGAAGCCCGCCGGGAGGGGCGGGAGGCCCAGCGCGTCCAGGGTCCGGATGAGAAGTTCGCCCGGGTCGCCCGGGTCGCGCAGCAGCCGTGCCACCTCGCGTACGTCTCCGCCGCCGGAAGCCGCGACGAGGAGGCCGGCGTGTTCGTGGGCGGTCTCCTGGGCCGGGGTGCTGCCGGGGCCCGCCCAGGTGTGCCGGACGGTGGTCCTGCCCTTGGTGACGACGGTGAGGCCCCGGGATTCGGACGACGTGTGCTGCGCGACCAAGGTGGTCAGTCCGGCCGCGTCGAAGGCGGTCTCGGCGACCTGGGCCAGTCCTTCGAGGCGCAGCAGCGTGGCGCGGCGCCCGCGTTTGCCGGGCGTCTCCTGCGAGGGGGCGGACTCCATCAGCGTCCAGCGTCCGGCCGGGGCGAGGCGGACCGTCGCCCCGCACAGCATCAGTTCCTTCGAGGCGCGCTGCGGGTTGGTGGGGACGTACGCGATCTCCAGGGCGGCCCGCGGCTGCGCGGACTCCGGCAGGGGGACGGCGGGGGCGGGGACGGTGCCGTTGCGGGGGATGGAGGCGGCGAGCGCGGCCCGGGTCTGGTCCCGGATGGTGACGAAGCTTTCCAGGGGGTCCCCCGCGTACGCCCAGGGGAACGAGGTGGCGTACCGGCCGATGGAGCGGTAGACGTCCAGCGCTTCGGTCCAGCGATTCAGGCGGTTGAGTTCCCACACCAGGTGGTTGCGGACCAGCCGTGCCTCCCGGTCCTCGGGCGGCCGGGAGGCGGAGTACGCGAGTGCCGTGGCGATGATCGCCTCGACCCGTTCCGGGCCGGGGACCCCGTCCCGGTCCCGGGGCGAACTCCTCTGCGTGTCCAGGCCGACTTCGAGCAGCGCGACGACCTCCAGGGCGCGGAGTGCGGAGCCCTCGGGGGCGTCGGCGGCGACGCGAGCCGCGTAGTCGAGCATCTCCCCGTGGCTGCCGTACCACTTGGCGGCCAGGAACTGCACGGCGTTGGTGTGGGTGGACATGTGGTGGGGCGCGCGGCTCAGCGCCTGGCGCAGGCAGTCGTCGAAGACCTCGCGCGGTGCCCCGGCCCCGAGGCAGTGGGTCAGGACCGCGGTCCACGGGACCGGGTCGTCCGGGGACGCCTCGACGGCCGCCTCGATGACGGGCAGCGCGTCGTCCAGCAGCGCGTGGAAGGCGCGAAATCGCTCGGTGCCCACATCTTTCGCGTACGCCGCCGTGCGGACCTTCCACGCCTCCCTGATCCGCCGGCACGCGTCGACGACCAGTGCGTCCGGGTCGTCCGGCGACGTGGCGAGCCAGGCCGCGAGCCAGGCCCCGTCGTCCACCGCGCTCTCGGCGAGGCTCCACACGCACTCGTCCCGCAGCGTCCAGTCCGCCTCTTTCCGCGTGGCGGCGAGCAGCGCGCGGACCGGTTCGTACGCCCCCCGGCGCGCTGCGGCCAGAGGCTCGACGGCGCGCTCCTGCGGCGCGTCGAGCACGACCGCGTGATCCGGGACGAGCCCGACCCCCGTCGCCTCCAGATGTCTGACGATGCGCCCCACCTTGCCGAACATGTACGCCCCCTCGATCGGGCCACCCCGTGTGGCCGGCCCGATCGTCCCACCGGGGCCCCCGCGTACGGAAGATCATGGTGGCCGAGCACTGTCACGGGCTCAGCGGCCCGGCCGGTCCACGAGGTCCGCCGCGAGCGCGGCGTAGATGTACTCACTGCCCCAGCGGTCCCCGTCGAGGTCGTTCTCCACGAGGTGGGCCTCCCGGCGCATCCCCAGGCGCTCGCAGACCCCCACCGATCCGGCGTTCTCCACGTCCAGCCGGGCGTAGAGCCGGTGCACGCCCAGGGTGTCGAACGCGAACCGGGCCAGCGTCCCGGCCGCCTCGGTCGCATAGCCGTGCCCCTCGTGACGCGGGTCCAGGGTCCAGCCGATCTCGGCCTGTGCGGCGCGGGCGTCGGCCAGCGACAGGCTCACCTCCCCGAGGAGTGCGGGGTCGTCGCGCCGGCACACGGCCAGCGACACCTTGTCCCCGTCGCTCCTCCAGACCGTCTGCGCCGCCCGCTCGGCCGCGACCTGCCCGCTGCGCTCCCGGGTGTGCGCCGGCCGGTACAGATAGCGCGCCACGCTCGCCAGGCCCTGGTACGCGTACAGCGCGTCGGCGTCGTCGGCGGTGAACAGGCGCAGGGACAACCTGGGCGTGGTCATCGGCAGCAGCGGGGCGATGTCCATGCGGACCTCCGGGACGCGAGGGGGATCATGATGCGGAGCGATCCTCGCATCGCGGCCGGCGGGGCGGCCAGGCGATATCGGCCCCGGGGCCCGTGGAGTGCCCGCCCGCCTTCAGGGCGCGCCGGGCCAGGTGACAGGGGCAGGAACTACGCCCCGCCCGGGATCTTCCCGGCGGCGTCGCCGCTCGCGGGCCCCGCGACGGCGGGCTCCTCCGTCGGGCCGCTCCGGAAGGACAGGACGACAGCCAGGACGCAGCCGCAACTGATGGCCCAGTCGGCGAGGTTCATGACGCTGAAGTCGCGGACGGCGATGAAGTCGACGACGGCGCCCTGGAAGTTGCCGGGGGCGCGGAAGAGGCGGTCGGTGAGGTTGCCGAGGGCACCGCCGAGGAGGAGGCCGAGGGCGACGGCCCAAGGGGTGCTGGTGAGGCGGCGGGAGTAGCGGACGACACCGACGACGACGGCCGCGGCGACCACCGTGAAGACGATCGTCGTCGCCTCCCCCATACCGAAGGCCGCGCCGGCGTTGCGCTGGACCCGGAAGACCATCCAGTCCCCGATCACCGACACCGTCGTCCGCCCTGCCAGCTTCGCGACGACCGCCAGTTTGCTGCCCAGGTCGACGGCGTACGCGAGGGCGGCGACCGCCCACAGCGGCCAGAGGCGCCCGGGGGCCGGGGAGGGGGTGTCGTTCGCCGTCACGTCGGGTCTCCTCGCGTTCCTGGTCCTGCGCGCGCCGGGGCGGCGTTCCTCTCCGAGGAACGTGCCCGGGTGCACCGCCGGTTCCCCGCCCCGGGCCCGTTCGGCGCGATGCCGTTTCAGCGGGGCGGGCACGGTTCGGCGTCTAGACTTGTCGTCGCGGACGAACGGGGGGACTTGTGGAGCCAACGGGCCGGGTGCGTGTGGTGGTGACCGGCGGTCGCGACGCGGACGCGGACGAACTCGCCTTTCTGACCGGGCAGTTGAGGAGGCGTCTCCTCGAACTCGACGTCGAGGACGTCCGGCACGAGCGGTCCGGGCTGTCGGCGCCGCAGGGCGCCAAGTCCGGTGAGCTGATCGCGGTCGGCGCCCTCGTGGTCAGTCTCGCGCCGACCCTGCTGCCGCCCGTACTGGGCCTGGTGGAGACCTGGATGCGCAGCCGCCCCGTCCGCACCGTGAAGATCGAGGCGGACGGGCGGGTGCTGGAGCTGGGCCATGCCTCGCCGGAGCAGCAGCAGCGTCTGGTGGAGGCGTTCCTGGCCGGAGCGGAGGCCGGGCCGGCGGCCGGGTCGAGCACCGCACCCGCCACGGCGGCCGTCCCGCCCGGGACGGCGGCCACCGAGCCCGTGACGGCGGCCATCCCGCCGGGGGCGGGGACCACCCCGCCGGGGGCGGCGGCCATCACGCCCGGGGCGGACGGTGAGGCGCCGCCCACCGCCGCGCCGCTTCCGGGGGCGGGCTCGTCATGAGCGGCTCTCCCTGGGGCACGGGCCTCAGGGACGCTCTCCTCATCGCAACGGGCACCTACGACGACGGTACGCTGCGCACGCTGCGTTCCCCGGGGCAGGACTGCGCGGTCCTGGCGGACGTGCTCGCCGATCCGGCGATCGGCGCGTTCCGCACCGAGCAGGTGAAGGACGCCCCCGCCCATCAGGCGATGCGCGCCATCGAGCGCTTCTTCCGGAACCGCAGCCTCAGCGATCTGCTGCTCCTGCACGTGTCGTGCCACGGCATCAAGGACGACGACGGCCACCTCTACTTCGCGGCCCGCGACACGGACCCCGATCTGCTCGCCTCCACCGCCGTTCCGGCCGCGTTCCTCCGGGACCGCATGGACCGCTGCCGGGCCCGCACGATCGTCGTCATCCTGGACTGCTGTTACAGCGGGGCGTTCCTGCCCGGGGCGAAGGGCGATCGCCACGTCCACGTCAACGACGAACTCGCCGGCCACGGACGGGCCGTCCTGACCGCCACCAACCGCACCGAGTACGCCTGGGAGGGACATCACGTCGAGTCCGTGTCCCCACAGCCCTCCCGGTTCACGGGTGCGCTGATCGAGGGCCTGCGCACGGGCGACGCCGACCTGAACGGCGACGGCCGCATCACGGTGACCGAACTCCACGAGTACGTCTACGAGTCGCTGCTCCGCTCCGGGGCACGGCAGCACCCCCGCATCTGGCTGGACCAGGAATACCAGGTGACGATCGCCCGGGTCGCGGCGCCCGCCCTCGGCCCGCTTCCGGACCCGCCCGACCCCGGCCCGCTTCCGGACCCGGCCGCCCCCGGGAGCCCGCCGGGCGGCGCGGGCTCCGCCCCGGAAAACCCGGTACGGCCCTATGCGCGCCCCCAACGCGGCCAGGACGCCAAGGTCCGGCTGGCGTGCTCGCTGGAGGAGACCGGGCTCGGCACGCAGAAGGACCTCACCATCGAAACGGCCGCGGTGTGCGCGCTGTGCGCGGGCTCCGGCTGGGGCTCCACCCCCACGCGGTGCCAGGACTGCGAAGACGGCAAGCGGGCGGGGCAGGTGAAGACCTGCCGCACCTGCCGGGGGCGGGGTCTCGTCGGCGCCTGCTGCCCCAAGTGCGAAGGTCAGGGCCGCGCGCCCTTCACCCGCACCCTTACCGTGAAGATCCCGGCCGGGGTCGACCACGGAACACGCATCCGGTTCGCGGGCGAGGCGGAGGCCGGCACGTGCGGTGGGCCTGCGGGCGACCTCTACGCCGAGATCGTGGAGCTGAAGCACCCGGTCTTCGAACGCGACGGCGACGACCTGCGCTGCTCGGTCGCCATCTCCCACGCCATGGCGGAATCCGGGGGGACGCGGGATCTTGACACTCTCGACGGCAAGCGGACCCTTCGCATTCCGCCGGGCATCCACGACCGGGCCGTCATCCGGTACAAGGGGCTGGGAGCCACGCACCTCCGCGAAGGCGGTCGGGGGGACATCCTTGTCCGCGTCGACGTACGCGACTGAGCCTCCCCGCCGCCGGACCGGGCGGCACGTACGGCACCCGAGCGGACCCCCGGAGGAACCGGACGGGACCCCGCCGCGCCGCACGCGCCACCCAGCCGGCCCAATAGGGGCTCTCAGCCCCGCCCCGGCTCCCGCTCCCGCAGCTCCCTCCGCAGGATCTTCCCCGAGACCGCGCGCGGCACGGCCTCGATGAACTCGACGGCGCGGATCTTCTTGTACGGAGCGACGCGTTCGGCGACCCAGGCCGTCAGGGTCTCCTCGGTGAGGGCGGTGTCGGGGGCCGGGACCACGTACGCCTTCGGGATCTCGTTGCCCTCCGTGTCGTTGACGCCGATGACGGCGGCGTCAACAACGTCGTCGTGGGAGAGGAGGAGGGCTTCGAGTTCGGCGGGGGCGACCTGGTAGCCCTTGTATTTGATGAGTTCCTTGACGCGGTCGACGACGAAGAGCCAGCCGTCCTCGTCGACGCGGCCGATGTCGCCGGTGTGGAGCCAGCCGTCGGGGTCGATCATGGCGGCGGTGGCGTCGGGGCGGCCGAGGTAGCCCTTCATGACCTGGGGGCCCCGGATGAGGATTTCGCCGGGGGTGCCGGGGGCGGCGTCCTGGTCGGGGGTGTCGAGGGAGACGATGCGCATCTCCGTGGAGGGGAGAAGGGTGCCGACGGCGCCGGGGGGCGGGTTCTCGGCGGCCAGAGGGACGACGTGGGTGCCGGGGGACAGTTCGGTCATGCCGTAGGCCTGGCGGACGGGCGGGAGGCCCAGGCGGCGGGAGCAGGCGGTGGCGAGGTCCGCGTCCAGGGGGGCGGCGGCGCTGACGATGTACTCCAGGGAGGAGAGGTCGTAGCGGTCGACCACCGGGTGCTTGGCGAGGGCCAGCACGATCGGCGGCGCCACGTACAGGCCGTTGATGCGGTGGTGCTCGATCGCGGCGAGGAACTGCCCGAGGTCGAAGCGGGGCAGGACGACGACCGTCGCGCCCGTACGCAAGGGGGCGTTCATCAGGGCCGTCAGCCCATATATGTGAAAAAAGGGCAGAACCGCCAGGATGCGGTGGCCCGTGCCCAGGGGGATGAACGGGGTCAGCTGTTCCAGATTCGTGGCCATGGACCGGTGGGTGAGCATCACGCCCTTGGGGGTGCCGGTCGTGCCCGAGGAGTACGGGAGGGCCGCGACGTCCTCGGCGGGGTCGATGGCGACCATCGGCTCGGGGGCGTCCCCGATGAGCATGTCGAGAACGGAGGCGTGGCCCTCCGCCTGGTCGCAGACGAAGATCTCCCGGATGCCACCGACGAGTTCGGCGGCGCGGCGGGCGGTGGCCAGGAGCGGGGACACGGTCACGATCCAGCGCGCGGAGGAGTCCCGGAGCTGCTTCGCGAACTCCTCCGCCGTCGCCAGCGGATGGACCGTGGTGACCGTGGCACCGGCCCGGGTCGCCGCGAAGAACACCGCCGGGTAGGCGATCGTGTTGGGGCTGTGCAGGGCCAGGACGTCGCCCTTCACCAGTCCGGCGGCGGCGAAGCCGGCGGCGATCCTGCGGTGGAAGCCGTCCAGCTGCTTGTACGTGAGGCGCCGGGTGTCGTCCGTCCCGTCGATCAGGGCGACCGTGTCGCCGAACTCCTCGGCCGCGTGGCCGAGGACCGCTTCGTGGATCGCGGTGTCGAGGGGCTGGACGTCGGGGTACTCGCTCCGGAACACGTGCGCCATGCGATGGGTCCCTTCGGTGCGGATGAGCGGGTCCCGGCCGGGCGGGGGTGGGCCGGCCGGTCCCGTACGACGCGTGGGAGGTGGGCGTGCGCTGCCGCCGTGCCGGGGCGTCCCCGCACGGTGTGAAGGGACAGGATGGCGTCCGCCGGTGCGCCTTGGGGAGACCCCGGGGGTGACGAAATGCGCGGGCGGGCGGGTTCCGGGGACGCGGTGATGCCCGTGCCGGCGGGTTCCGGGCCCCCAGGAGCCGCGCGTACGAGCCGGGAGCCGTCAGTACGACTTGGGGAGCCCCAGGGACTGGTGGGACACGTAGTTGAGGATCATCTCCCGGCTGACGGGGGCGATCCGGGCCACCCGCGCCGCCGTGATGAGGGACGCGAGGCCGTACTCACGGGTGAGGCCGTTGCCGCCGAGGGTGTGCACGGCCTGGTCCACCGCCTTCACGCACGCCTCGCCCGCCGCGTACTTCGCCATATTGGCGGCCTCGCCCGCGCCGATGTCGTCGCCGTCGTCGTACAGGCGGGCGGCCTTCTGCATCATCAGCCGGGCCAGTTGCAGTTCTATGTGGGCCTGGGCGAGGGGGTGGGCGATGGCCTGGTGGGCGCCGATGGGCTCCTTCCACACCTGCCGGGTCTTCGCGTACTCGACGGCGCGGCCGAGCGCGTACCGGCCCATGCCGATGCCGAACGCGGCGGTCATGATGCGTTCGGGGTTGAGCCCGGCGAAGAGCTGGAGGAGGCCCGCGTCCTCGTCGCCCACCAGCGCGTCGGCGGGCAGCCGCACGTCGTCCAGGACGAGTTCGAACTGCTTCTCCGGGGCCTGGAGTTCCATGTCGATCCGCGAGCGCTGGAATCCGGGCGACTCGCGCGGGACGATGAAGAGGCACGCCTTGAGCTTGCCCGTCCTGGCGTCCTCGGTGCGGCCGACGATGAGGGTGGCGTCCGCGATGTCGACGCCGGAGACGAAGACCTTGCGGCCGGTGAGGACCCAGTCCGTCCCGTCGCGGCGGGCGGTGGTGGTGATCCGGTGGGAGTTGGAGCCGGCGTCGGGTTCCGTGATGCCGAAGGCCATGGTGAGGCTGCCGTCGGCGAGGCCCGGCAGCCACTGGCGCTTCTGCTCCTCGGTGCCGAAGCGGGCGATGACCGTGCCGCAGATCGCGGGCGAGACGACCATCATCAGGAGGGGGGAGCCGGCCGCGCCCAGTTCCTCCAGGACGATGGAGAGTTCCGCCATCCCGCCGCCCCCGCCGCCGTACTCCTCGGGGAGGTTCACGCCGAGGTAGCCGAGCTTGGCGGCCTCGGCCCACAGTTCGCGGGGGTGTCCCTCCTCGCGGACGACGCCGGTCATGTAGTCGCGCCCGTAGCGCTTCCCCAGGGCGGCGACGGCCGCGCGCAGGTCCTGGTGCTCTTCGGTTTCGAGGACGGTGCTCATGGCTGCGGTTCCTCCTGTGCGTCGAGGGCGGTGCTCATTGCGTGCGGTTCCGCCTGTACGTCGAGAGCGGCGGTGCTCATGCGTGCGGCTCCGCCCCTGCGTCGGCGGCGATGCTCATTGCGTGCGGTTCCGCCTCTACGTCGGTGACGACGGCGAGCAGCGCGCCCACCTCCACCTGGAGGCCGGGTGCCGCGTGCAGGGCGGTGAGGGTGCCGGCGGCGGGCGCGAGGATGCGGTGCTCCATCTTCATCGCCTCCAGCCAGATCAGCGGCTGCCCGGCGGTGACGGGCGCGCCGGGGGCCAGTCCCTCCGCGAGGCGGACGACGGTGCCGGGCATCGGGGCCAGCAGCGAACCGGGTTCGGTGCGCTCGGCCGGGTCGGTGAAGCGGGGCAGGGCGGTGAAGGCGTACGCACCGGACGCGGTGTCCACGTACACCCGGTCGCCGGACGCGGTGTCCCCGTGGTCCCCGTCGCCGTACGCCGTGATGTCGAAGTGGCGGGTGACGCCCCCGGTTTCGAGGGTGACGCGGTGCGGGGAGGCGGCCACGACGCGGGGTGCGCCGTCGGCGGCGAGGGTGGGGCCCGTGCGGGTGCTGCGGTACGCGACGGCGTACTCCCGGCCGTCCGGCTCGCTCCGGTAGGTGCGCCGCTGCGGCCGGGCCGGCACGTTCCGCCAGCCGCCGAAGCGGCTCACGCCTCCGGTGGACGCGGTGCGGGCGGCGGCAGCGAGGGCGGCGGCGGTGGCGGCGAGACGGGCGCCGGATTCGTCGTCCTCCTGGGTCAGGGCGGGCAGATGGCGGTCGTAGAAGCCGGTGTCCAGGCGGGCGTCGGCGAAGTCCGGGTGGCGCAGGGAGCGGACCAGCAGCGTGCGGTTGGTGACCGGGCCGTGGATGCGGGCGCGTTCCAGGGCGCGGGCGAGCAGACGTACGGCCTCGGGGCGGGTCGGGGCGTGGGCGACGACCTTGGCGAGCATCGGGTCGTAATGGACGCCGATGGTGTCACCCCCGGTGTATCCGGTGTCCAGACGGAGCCCGGGGATCTGCGGCAGATCGAGCGAGAGCAGTGCTCCGGTCTGTGGCTGCCAGTCTCGGGACGGGTCCTCGGCGTAGAGCCGGGCCTCGACGGCGTGCCCGGAGGGCTCCGGGGGTACGGGGGCGGGCAGCGGGCCGCCCTCCGCGATCCGCAGTTGCAGGGCGACCAGATCGACGCCGAACACGGCTTCGGTGACGGGGTGCTCGACCTGGAGGCGGGTGTTCATCTCCAGGAAGTACGGCCGGCCGTCGGCCGTCACCAGGAACTCGACCGTGCCGGCGCCCCGGTAGTCGACGGCCCGCGCGGCGGCCGTCGCCGCCTCGTGGAGCCGTGCGCGCAGGGCGTCGTCGAGTCCGGGGGCCGGGGCCTCCTCGATGACCTTCTGGTGGCGGCGCTGGAGGGAGCAGTCGCGGGTGCCGAGCGCCCAGACGGTGTCATGGGCGTCGGCCATGATCTGGACCTCGACGTGCCGGCCACGCTCGACGTACGGCTCGGCGAACACCTCGTCGTCCCCGAACGCGGACAGTGCCTCGGCCCGTGCGGCGGTCAGTTCCCCTTCCAGCTCCGCCGCGTCCCGTACGATCCGCATCCCGCGCCCGCCGCCCCCGGCCGCCGCCTTCAGCAGCAGCGGCAGATCGGCGTCGGTGGCGGCGGCCGGGTCGACGGGGGCGAGGAGCGGGACCCCGGCGGCGGCCATCAGCTCCTTGGCCCGGGTCTTGGACGCCATGAGTTCGATGGCCTTGGGCGGCGGGCCGATCCAGCGGAGCCCGGCGTCCTGGACGGCGGCGGCGAACGCGGCGTTCTCGGAGAGGAAGCCGTAGCCCGGGTGGACGGCGTCGGCCCCGGCGGCCAGCGCGGCGGCCACCACGAGGTCCCCGCGCAGATAGGTGTCGGCGGGGGCGGCGCCCGGCAGACGCACGGCGGTGTCGGCCTCGCGGACGTGCAGGGCCCCGGCGTCCGCGTCGGAGTACACCGCGACGGTGGCGATGCCGAGGTCCCGGCAGGTGCGGAAGATCCGGACGGCGATCTCGCCCCGGTTGGCGACCAGAAGACAGGTGATGCTGGAGGAAGTGGTGATGCTGGAGGAACTGGTGATATTGGAGAAACTGGTGGTCATCTCAGCTCACATCCGGAAGACGCCGAAGCCGCCGCGGGCGCCTTCGACCGGTGCGGTGTGGATGGCGGACAGGCACATCCCGAGGACGGTCCGGGTGTCGCGGGGGTCGATGACCCCGTCGTCGTACAGCCGCCCGGACAGGAACATCGGCAGCGACTCGGACTCGATCTGCTGCTCGACCATGGCGCGGAGCGCCGAGTCCGCGTCGTCGTCGTACGGCCGCCCCTTCGCGGCGGCGGAGGCGCGGGCGACCAGCGAGAGGACCCCGGCGAGCTGCTGCGGGCCCATGACGGCGGACTTGCTGCCGGGCCAGGCGAACAGGAAGCGCGGATCGTACGCCCGGCCGCACATGCCGTAGTGACCGGCGCCGTAGGAGGCGCCCATGAGGACCGAGAGGTGCGGGACCTTCGAGTTCGACACCGCGTTGATCATCATCGCGCCGTGCTTGATGATGCCGCCCTGCTCGTACTCCTTGCCGACCATGTAGCCGGTGGTGTTGTGGAGGAAGAGCAGCGGGATGTCGCGCTGGTTGGCGAGCTGGATGAACTGCGCGGCCTTCTGCGACTCCTCGCTGAACAGCACGCCCTGGGCGTTGGCGAGGATGCCGACGGGGTAGCCGTGCAGCCGTGCCCAGCCGGTGACCAGGCTCGTCCCGTACAGCGGTTTGAACGCGTCGAAGTCCGAGCCGTCCACGAGCCGGGCGATGACCTCGCGCGGGTCGAAGGGGATCTTCAGGTCGCCGGGCACGATGCCGATCAGCTCGTCCTCGTCGTACTTCGGCGGTGCGGCGGGGCCCGGATCGGGGTGCGCCTTGCGGTGGTTGAGACGGGCGACGATCCGACGGGCCTGGCGCAGCGCGTCCTGCTCGTTCACGGCGAAGTGGTCGGCGAGGCCGGAGGTGCGGGCGTGCATGCCGGCGCCGCCGAGGGATTCGTCGTCGCTCTCCTCGCCCGTGGCCATCTTGACCAGGGGCGGTCCGCCGAGGAAGACCTTGGAGCGCTCCTTGATCATGACGGTGTGGTCGGACATCCCGGGGACGTACGCGCCTCCGGCGGTGGAGTTGCCGAAGACGACGGCCACGGTGGGGATGCCGGCGGCGGAGAGCCGGGTCAGATCGCGGAAGAGCGCCCCGCCGGGGATGAAGATCTCCTTCTGGGAGGGGAGGTCGGCGCCGCCGGACTCGACCAGGCTGATGACGGGCAGCCGGTTGGCGAAGGCGATCTCGTTGGCGCGCAGGGCCTTCTTCAGCGTCCAGGGGTTGGAGGCCCCGCCGCGTACGGTGGGGTCGTTGGCCGTGATCAGGCACTCCACGCCCTCCACCACGCCGATCCCGGTGACCAGCGAGGCGCCCACCGCATAGTCGCTGCCCCAGGCGGCGAGCGGTGACAGCTCCAGGAACGGGGTGTCGCGGTCGACCAGCAGCTCGATGCGTTCGCGGGCCAGCAGCTTGCCGCGTTTCCGGTGGCGTTCGGTGTACTTCTCGCCGCCGCCCTCCAGCGCCTTGGCGTGCGCGGCGTCCAGCTCGGCGAGCTTGTCGAGCATCGCGGCCCGGTTCGCCGCGTAGTCGGGGCTCGTGGTGTCGAGCCCGGTGGGCAGGACGGTCATGCGGGGTCCTCCGGTGCGGTGTCGGCCGGGCCGGCCGGCGTGGCGGGTGCGGAGCCGTCCGGTGCGGCGGGTGCGACGCCGGCCGGGCCGTCCGGTGCGGCGGGTGCGGCGCCGTCCGGCGGGTCCTCCGGCTCCAGCAGGGTCACGGGTATCTCCAGTCGGCGGGCGCGCAGCCACTCCCCCACGGCCTTGGCCTGCGGGTCGAAGCGGTGCTGGGCGGCGACGCCCTCGCCGAGGAGCCCGTGGACGGTGAAGTTCAGCGCGCGCAGGTTCGGCAGGACGTGGCGGACGACGGTCAGCCCGGCGGTCTCCGGCAGCAGGGCGCGGAAGCGCTCGACGGACAGCGTGTGCGCCAGCCACGGCCAGGCCGCCGCGTCGCGGGCCCAGACCCCGACGTTGGCGTCCCCGCCCTTGTCCCCGCTGCGGGCCCCGGCGACGGCCCCGAGGGGGGCGCGGCGGGTGGGCCCGGGGGCGGGCGGCGCGGGCAGGGGCGGCTCTTCGACGTCGGTCAACTCCCGCGTCCGTAGCGGAGGTTCGATCACCATCCGGGACCCGTCGGGCAGCACGGCGACGTGCTCCACCTCCTCCGCCGGTACGTACCGGGCCTCGAACACCCCGTAGGGCGCGCCCTTTCCGGGCGGGGCGGTGACGTGGAAGCCGGGGTAGCTGCCGAGAGCGAGCTCGATCGCGGCTCCGGAGACGGTACGGCCCACGGCGTCCGGGTCCCGGTCGCGGACGACGAGCCGGAGCAGGGCGCTGGCGGTCTCCTCGGTGGCGGCGTCGGCCCGGTCGGTACGGGCCAGCTCCCACCGCACCTCCCCGGGCCGCCGCCCGGCGCGGGCGAAGGCGTCCGCGAACTGCTCCTTCACCAGCCGCGCCTTGGCCTCGATACCGAGTCCGGTGAGGACGAAGACGACCTCGTTGCGCCAGCCGCCGAGCCGGGTGAGCCCGGCCTTGAGCGTCGGCGGCGGCGCCTCGCCGCGCACTCCGGAGATCCTGACCCGGTCGGGCCCCTCCCGCGTCAGTCGTACGGTGTCGAGCCGGGCGGTCACGTCGGGTCCCGCGTACCGGGCGCCTCCGGTCTCGTACAGGAGCTGGGCGGTGACCGTACCGACGTCGACGACGCCCCCGGTCCCGTCGTGCTTGGTGACGACCGCGCTGCCGTCCGCGTGGATCTCGGCGACGGGGAAGCCGGGGCGGCGCACGTCGTGGTCGCCGAAGAAGGCGTAGTTGCCCCCGGTGGCCTGTGTCCCGCATTCCAGGACGTGCCCGGCGACGACGGCTCCGGCGAGCGCGTCGTGGTCCTCGGATCCCCAGCCGAAGTGGGCGGCGGCCGGCCCGGTGACGAGGGCCGCGTCGGTGACCCGCCCGGTGACGACGACCTCGGCCCCGGCCCGCAGACAGGCGGCGATGCCCCCGCCCCCGAGGTACGCGTTGGCGGTGAGGAACCCGTCGGGCACGGGCATCGCGTCGCCCTCGACATGCGCGACGCGCACGGAAACCCCGACCTTCTCGGCCAACTCCCGTACCGCGTCCGCCAGTCCGGCCGGATTGAGCCCGCCCGCGTTCGCGACGATCCGCACCCCCCGCTCCCGGGCGAGCCCCAGCCCCTCCTCCAACTGCCGCAGAAAGGTGGTGGCGTACCCGCGCGCGGGGTCCTTCAGCCGGCTGCGCCCGAGGATGAGCATGGTCAGCTCGGCCAGGTAGTCACCGGTCACCACGTCGAGCGGACCCCCGGTGAGCATCTCGCGCAGGGCGTCGAAGCGGTCGCCGTAGAACCCGGAGGCGTTGCCGATCCGCAGGGGCGGGGGCGTCCGGGGCGGTGGGGACACGGGAGGCGGCGGGGCCGGTGCGCCGGGTCCGCCGTCCGCCCCGGCCGCCGCCGGCCCGTCCCCGCTCACCGTCCGCTCCCGGGCGCGCGACCCGTTTCGGGGGCACGCCCCGCTCCGGCCGGTCCCGCGAAGGACTGGGCGATGTCGAGCCAGGCGTCGGCGTCGGCCCCTTCGGCGCGGACGGCGAGGTCGTCGCGGTGGGCGCGCTGGGTGACGAGCAGGCAGAAGTCGTGGAGCGGCCCGGTCACGCGCTGGGCGGCCTCCTCGGGACCGAAGGCGATCAACGCACCGTCGGGAGCGGTCAGTTCGACCCGGAACGGCTCGGCGGGGGCGGGCTTCCCGTGGACGAAGAAGGCGTAGTCGCGGGCCCGGACCCCGATGCGCGCGACATGCCGGAGCCGGGGGGTGGGGGCGCGGGTGACGCCGAGCGCGTCGGCGATGTCCTGGCCGTGGGCCCAGGTCTCCATGAGCCGCCCGGTCGCCATCGACGCCACGCTCATCGGCGGGCCGTACCAGGGGAACCGCGTCCCCTCCGGCGCCGCCCGCAACACCTCCTGCAGGCGCTCGCGCCCCTCCCGCCAGCGCACGAGCAACGCCTCCGGCGCGTACGCCGCGCGCACCTCCTCGGCGGCCCGGTCCACGAACCCCTCCGGATCCGCCAGCGCCTTCTCGACCTCGCCCCCGAACCCGTCCGGATCGGTGACCGCCATCAGCGCGACCTCGTCCGTCCAGCTCAGGTGCGCCACCTGATGGGCGATCGTCCACCCCTCGGCGGGCGTCTCCCCCGCCCACTGCGACGCACTCAACCCCGCGACCAGCAGATCGAGTTCCTCGCTCTCCCTGCGCAGATCATCGAGCACGGCTGCGACTTCGGACACGGTGCGCTCCCCTCGGGGCGGTGCGGTGTGCACCGGAGCCTGCCAGGGGGGCGGAAAACAAGCAAGCGTGCTTGCATGGTTTTCTGCTTCTCACCGTCGTAGACCTCGAACAGGAAGGCGGGCGACAGACGAAGCGCGGACGGGTACCGCCATATGGTCCGTCGGCCATATATTCCGCCTGTGTACTTCTGCTACGCCGACGACTCCGGGGCCGATCAGGGACGCACCCTGACCGGCCTTCTCGTTCCCGAAGAGGGATGGAACGACCTGCTCCACCACTGGCTCGAAGGACGGCGAAAGCTAGAGGACGAGTGGGGCGTTCCGAAGAACACGGAGCTGCACGCCAACCAGCTGGTGAAAGGGCGCGGGCGCCCCTGCGCGACGGAGGAGCAGAACCGGCGCTTCGGCCGTCGCGCACGCATGGCCGCTCACGACCTCATGCTCAGGCAACTGGCCCGGTGCGACAGCCTCCGGGTACTCACGGTCGCGGGCCGCACCACGCAGGTGGCCCAGGTGTACCAATCCTTCGTGAACCATCTCGAAGCGTGGGCGCTCGACCAGGACACCCGTCTCCTCATCATGTTCGACGGCCTGTCCGGCCCCCTCGACGCCGACGCGCTGGCCCCCGAGGACGCCCGGGCCGCATGGGAGCAGGCCCTCCGCAACGCGAAGCCCTACCGCGACACCCATCGCGGACTCCCGCTCGCCTCCCGCAGGGTGCTGGAAGACCCCGTCATGCAGGACAGCAGGTACAGCCAGTTCATTCAGGCCGCCGATCTGGTGGGCTACGCGGCCTTCCACCATCTGGCACTGAACCGGCCCGAGATCTGGCCGAAGGTGACCCCGGTGGGACCCATGTCGAAGACGTACCGACGCCTGGAGAATTGGCTGCCCGGCCATGGAACCGACGGCATCGTCTGGGCCGACAGCGATACGCGGTCCTAGAACGCAGAAACCCCCGGCGGAAACCGGGGGCCCACGAGAGCGAGATCCCCTGGGCACCCTCAAGCGGATACATGGGACCTCGCAACATTTAAGAATGCCAGGAATGGGCAGCGGTGGCAAGTGGGCCGCCCAACAGCCCGCAGGGCCGACGCAGCCGCAGGGCGGACGTTGCCGAAAGGCGGACGGCCCACCCTCCGGTAGGCCGGGGCCCTACCGCCCCTTCGACGCCGCCTCGGCCATCTTCGTCGTGGTGTTCGCGCCGTCGAGGGCCTCGCGGACGATGTCGGCGTGGCCGCTGTGGTGGGCGATCTCGCGGAAGATGTGCCAGAGGACGTGGCGGACGGTCCGGACGACGGGGTCGGGCGGGGACCAGGGGTAGGCCGGGAGGGTGATCTCGCGGTCGAGGTCGGGTTCGTCGCGGGCGGCGCGGTCGAAGGCGGCGGCGGCCTCGTCGAAGGCGGCGCGCAGGGCGGGCAGGGTGTCGGCGTCGGTCATGCGGTTGCCGTCGGGGTCGAGGTCGGCCCAGTCCACCCGGGCGGGGGCGGTGCCGTCGATCACCGCGAGCCAGGTCCGCTGGACCTGGCCCAGGTGCTTGAGGAGGCCGCCGAGGGTCAGTTCGCTGACCGTGGTCCGGGCGCGGGCCCCGGCGTCGTCCACGTCGGTGAGGGTGAAGAGGAAGTTGGTGCGCTGGTCGGTCATGAGCGCGAGCAGATCGTCGCGTTCCGTCATGGGGTCCCTCCAGGTCGGCTCTTCCGCCAGCCTAGGTTCGGCGGGCGGGGCGCGCCGGGTGATCAGGGGGGCCGGCGGGGGACGCGGTAGGGGGCGGGGCGGGGCGGACGGCGGGCCGGGCCCCCGGAAGGGCGGGGGCCCGGTGGGAGAAGGGCCGGTCAGAGTGCCGAGACGTGGTACGGGGAGACGTTGATCCAGCCGTTGGCCGCCGCGCCGTTGCGCGTGCCGCTGGTGGTCCGGGCGAGGGTGTACCAGGAGTCGACGTAGTCCGGGTCGTCGGTCCACCACGAGGTGGGGAGGGCGTCCAGGAGCGCGTCGGCGAGCGGGATGTAGACGCCCTGGTCGGTGATGGTGAGCAGGACGGAGACGAGGGCCTTGGCCAGGGCCTGGTAGTTGGTGTCCCCGTCGTCCTCCATCATGACCGCGTCGGCCAGGTTGTATTTGTAGTTCGACCAGTTCACGAGGACCTGGTTCGGGTAGTACGTGGTGTCCTCGTCGTTCAGGTACGGCATCTCGACGGTGTCCACGCGCGGCTTGCCGTCGGTCCCGAAGCCGGTGACGAGCGTGAAGATCTCGGCGTCGCCCTTGATCCACGGTTCCTTGACGTCGGAGACGCGGACCGAGTTGATCAGGGTGGTGTCGATGCCCGTGGCGGACGCCGACGCGGTGCCGACCTCGGCCGCCGGGGCCGGGACGGCGAGCCCTCGGGCCTCCAGCGCCTTGTTGACGACCTTCAGCCCCTCGCTGACGGCCTTGGTGCCGTCGACGTCGACCACGAGGACGGGCCGGTCCGGTACGGCGTCGGCGGACAGCGCGTGGGCGGTGCCGGAGGCGTCGTACGCGGTGATCGCGGCACCGTCGTCGTCGGACGGCGCGGCGGCCACCCACGGGGCCTCCCCGCCGGCCAGCCGCGCCTCCATCGACGGATCGGCCAGCCGCACCCGCAGCAGCGAACCGGCCCCGGCGCCCAGCCCCTTGGCCGCGGCGGCGTCCCGGTCGGCCGCGGCGACCCCGGCGGCCAGGCTCCTGCCGGTCGCGGTGGCGGAGCCGGCGGTGAGCGCCCGGAGGCCCACCGCGTCCTGGGCGAGGACGGCCGTACCCACCTGTCTCCGCCAGGCGGCGTCCGCGAGGGAGCCCGCCAGGGCGTGCGCGGTCGCGTCCTCGATGCCGGCGACGGGGGCGGCGGCGGTGGCGGCCGGGGATGCGGTCGTAGCGGCGTGGTGGTGGACCTTCGGGGCTGCGAACGCGGATCCCTGGAGGGGTATCAGGGCCGTCGCGGACAGCACGACCCCGATGAGGGTCGCGCGCAGCGGTGTCGTTGCACTCAAGACGATCTCCTGTCGAATGAGTGGAGCACGTGGGGGGTACTGCGGGGTATCGCGTGGAGCGGGCCACCCGCCGATCTATGCGGGTAGACCTTGACGAGATTCATGTACACGTCAAGTCCACCTCAAACACGCCGCCCCCGGCCGCGCCCGGCTCGGGCCACCGGCGGGCCGGCCACAGCCCTCAGCGCCGACAGGTTGGCCGCCAGGAAGGCGTCGAACGTACGGGCCGGACGCCCGGTGAGTTCGCGCACCGAGGCGGTGACCCCGGACTGGGATCCCGAGACGACCTCCCCGACCAGTACGGCGAGGTCCTCGGCGAACCGGAGCGGCACCCCCTGCGCCGCCATGGCCGCGGCCAAGGCGTCGGGGGGCAGTTCCGTGCGGGCCACGGTCCGCCCCAGCGCGGCCGAGATCCTGTCGGCGACCTCGGCATCGGTGAGCGCCTCCGGGCCGGTGAGGACGAACGCCTCCCCCCGGCCCGCCTCCCCGGTCAGCAGGGCGGCCGCGCAGGCCGCGATGTCGTGGCAGTCGATGTGGGACACCGGCGTGTCCCCGTAACCGCTGACCAGGTCCCCCTCGGGCGTGAACGCTCCCGGCGCGAGGAAGTTCTGCATGAAACCGGCGGGGCGCAGCAGCGACCAGGCGGGACCGGACGCCTCCAGATACGCGTCGATCTCCCCGTGCGCGCCCTGCGAGAGCCGCGCGCCCTGACGGGCGTGCCAGACCGAGACCTTCACGACGTGCACGACACCGGCCTCACACGCCGCGTCGATCACCGCCGTCTGCCTGCGGATCATGGCCCGCTTCCCGCCCACCGGCTCCGCGCCGGAACCGTTGAGGAAAAGCCGGTCCACACCATCGAGCGCCTCCGCGATCGACTCCGGGTCGTCGAAGTCCCCGACGGCGAAGTCGCACCCCAGCGCGCGCCCCTTGCCCTCGTCGCGGACCAGCGCACGGAACGCCGCCCCGGAATCACGCAACTGACGTACCAGCGAACCACCGATGGAGCCGGTGGCCCCCGTCACCAAGATCACGCAAGTCCCCCTCGAACGCATGCGGCGACCCCGGGCGGCTAACCTGAGGGGCCCTCGGGAAAAGTTAACCCGAGGCACCCTCGATTTATCAAGGAGCGCCCGAGAATGACCGAGCCCCCGCGCCGGCGGCCGCGCGCCGACGCCCGGCGCAATCGTGACCGTCTCCTGGTGGAGGCCGATGCCGTCTTCCGCGAGCAGGGCACGGACGCGGCACTGGAAGGCGTCGCCCGGCGCGCCGGTGTCGCGATCGGCACGCTGTACGGCCACTTCCCCACCCGCCGCGCCCTCGTCTCCGCGCTTCTGAGCGACCGCACCCGCTCGCTTCTCGAACGCGGGCAGCGACTCCTCACCGACGTCCCGCCGCCGCAGGCGCTCACCCAGTGGGTGCACGCGGTGGTCGAGCACGCCGCCGCCTACCGGGGGCTGGCCGCCGTGCTGGCCGGCGGCCTGGACGACGAGGCGTCCGAACTCCACGCCTCCTGCGTGCGGATGACCGAAACGAGTGAGCGGCTGATCGCCCGCGCGGCAGGCGCCCTCCGCCGGGACGTGTCCGGCGCCGACGTCTTCGCCCTGATGAACGCCGCCGCCTGGACCCGTGAGCACATGGGCCCCGCGCAGGCGGACCGGCTCGTCGCGCTGACCCTGGACGGCATGCTGACCCCGGGGTGTCTGTCGGCCCCGGCACCGGACGAGACCACGGCAGCGGGGCGGGGGCGCCGCGAAGGTCCCTGATCCCGACGGGACCGGGAGCCGTACCTCGCACGGCCCGCACCGGCACCCCCGCCGCTCAGCCCCCCTCGAAATGCGCGGCGCTCTCCTCGTCCGCCGGGTAGTACAGCTCGATCGCGACCTCGTCCAGCGTGATGTCCATCGGCGTGCCGAAGGTGGTGATGGTCGAGAACAGCCGCAGTTCGCGTCCGCCGACGCGCAGGACCATGGGGATGACCACGTCGCAGCCGTCCGCGAGCGACCGGCCGTCGTCCGCCTCCTCGCTCCCGGGCGCCAGCAGTTCCTCGTACAGCGCGGTCAGGCCGGGGTCGGGGGCCGCCGCCAGCTGCCGGCCCACGCGGGCGCGGAACACCCGGCGCACATCGGCCAGGTTGACCACCAGCGGGGCGAAACCGCGCGGGTCCAGACCCAGGCGGATCAGGTTGACCGGCGGGCGCAGCAGCGCGGGGTCGACGTCCGCGAGGAAGGGGTGGACCGCGCGGTTGGTCCGCAGGATGTTCCAGCGGCGGTCGAAGGCCAGCGCGGGATACGGCTCGTGGGCGCGCAGCACCCGATCGACCGCCCTCCGGGCCGCCGCGAGCGCGGCGTCGTCGAGGGGGCGTTCCGCGTACCGGGGCGCGAAACCGGCCGCGAGCAGCAGCCGGTTGCGGTCGCGCAGCGGGACGTCCAACTGCTCGGCCAGGCGCAGGACCATGGCCGCGCTCGGCCGGGTCCGGCCCGTCTCGACCAGGCTGACGTGGCGCGGCGAGACGTCCGCCGCCAGCGCCAGATCGAGCTGGCTGAGCCCCCGGCGCCCGCGCCAGCCCCGCAGGAGTTCCCCGACGGTGTGCATGGTGGGCGACCGTACCGGCCCGCCCGGCCCGGGGCCATGACACGCCATGTCATCGACATCCGCGTGCGCCCGGCCGAAGACTCTCCCCATGAAGACGAACGGAACGGCACCCGACGCACCGTCCGAGGGGACGGCCACGCCTCCCGACCGCAACAAGGACCTCGTCGCACGGGCCCTGGCCGCCCTCGTCGAGACCGGCAGCTCCGACGGGCTCGCGCCCCTGCTCGCCGAGGACTTCGTCCACCACCGGCCCGACGGCCACGACTCGACGAGGACGCAATGGCTCGCCGCCGTCGACGCCGCTCTCGCCCCGCTCGCCGGGATGCGGGTGGAGGTGCGGCACCTGCTGGCCGACGGCGATCACGTCGTCGTGCACTCGCACCGCACCCTGCCCGGCGGCCCGGCCGTCGCCGTCGTGGACATCTGGCGGATCGAGGCGGGGCTGATCGCGGAGGGCTGGGAGACGATCGAGCCGGTGGACCGGGCGGCGGCCCATCTGCGCTGGTGGGAGCCCGAGCCGCCCCGGTGAGGCCCGGAGGGCTCAGCCCATGTCCTGCTTACGGGCCCCCCGCACCTGGCTGCGTACCGCCCCCATGCTCGCCCCGATGACGAGCGCGATGGCCAGGGCATCCGTGGAGGACAGGGCCTGGTCGAGGACGAGGAAGCCCGCCGTGGCCGCGATCGCGGGTTCCAGGCTCATGAGAATCGCGAAGGTGGGGGCGGGCAGGCGGCGCAGGGCGATGAGTTCGAGGGTGTACGGGAGGACGGAGCTGAGGAGGGCGACGGCGGCACCAAGACCGATGGTGGAGGGGGTCAGGAGCTTCGAGCCGGACTCGATGACGCCGAGGGGCAGCGTGAGGACGGCGGCGACGCCCATCGCCAGGGCCAGGCCGTCGGCCTGGGGGAAGCGGCGGCCGGTGCGGGCGCTGAAGACGATGTACGCCGCCCACATGGCGCCGGCACCCAGCGCGAACGCCGCGCCGGCCGGGTCGAGCCGGTCGAAGCCGCCGCCGCTCAGCAGGGCGACGCCGACGAGGGCGAGCCCGGCCCAGACAACGTTGACCAGGCGGCGCGAGGCGACGACGGACAGGGCGAGCGGGCCCAGCACCTCCAGGGTGACGGCGGCGCCGAGCGGGATGCGGTCGGCGGCCTGGTAGAAGAGCGTGTTCATGGCGGCCATGGCCAGACCGAAGGCCAGCACCGTGCCCCAGTCGGCCCGCGAGTGGCCGCGCACCGTGGGCCGGCAGACGACGAGCAGGACGAGCGCGGCTGCGGCGAGCCGCAGCGTGACGACGCCGAGGGCCCCGGCCCTCGGCATCAGCAGGACCGCGATCGCCGAGCCGAACTGGACGGAGAGCCCGCCCGCGACCACCAGCGCCACCGGCGCGAGCGCCGCGCGGCGCCCGGTCGCGCGGGGAGCGCCGTCGAGGGCGGCCGCCGCCTCGGGGACGGTGACCGCCTCGGGGGCGGCGATGTCCGGGGCCGATGCTGCGGCGGTTCGCTGGTCGTTCACCCGGGGCCTGTCCTTCTGGGGTTCAGAGTCGATGGCGCAGTGCAACATACTGCACTACCCCATTGAAGATACTGCACTCGCGCGGTGCGGCACGTCTTCCCACCGTAGGCACCCCCGCGCGGCGCGTGAAATGCCGATCTCGCTCTCGTTATGCTTCGCGCGCATGAGTGGTCGGTACGAGGAGAACGCCCGGCCCGGGGCACCGCGCGAGCGGAACGCCTCCGGCATCGAGATCCGTCATCTGCGCGCCTTCCTGGCCGTGGCCGACGAGGGCGGCATCACCCGGGCCGCCGCCCGGCTCGGGCTCACCCAGCCCGCCGTCTCCCGCACCCTCGCCGCCCTGGAGCAGCGCCTCGGCCGCCGGCTCGTTGACCGCTCCACCCATCACCTCGCCCTCACCGCCGACGGCATCGCCTTCCGCGACCGGGCCACCGCCGCGGTCGCCGCCTTCGACGAGGCCGTCGACCCCGGCGGCCCGCACCACCGCCCGCTGCGGATCGGCCACGCCTGGTCCGCGTTCGGCCGCCACACCACGCCCCTGCTGCGCCGCTGGCAGGAGCGCCACCCCGGCACCCCGCTGGACCTGCGCCGCATCGACGACCGCACCGCCGGCCTCACCCGGGGCGAGGTCGACGCCGCCGTGCTGCGCGGCCCCGTCGAGACCCCCGGGCTCGTCACGGAGCTGCTGTACGAGGAAGAGCGCGTGGCGGCCGTCGCGGCGGACGGCCCGCTCGCCGCCCGCGCCACCCTCCGCCTCGCCGACCTCGCCTCCGGCACCGTCGTCCTGAACACCGTCTCCGGCACCACCACCCCCGCCCTGTGGCCGCCGTCCGCCCGCCCCCGGGCCACCCTCACCGTCGCCAACACCGACGACTGGCTGACCGCCATCGCCGCCGGCCGGGGCACCGGCGTCTCCGCCGCCTCCACGGCCGGTATGCACCCCCGCCCCGGAGTCGCCTTCCGCCCCCTCACCGACGCCCCGCCCCTCCCCGTCCTCCTCGCCCGCCGCGACGCCCCGGGCCACCCCGCCCTCCCCCTCCTGGCCGCCCTGGCCCGGGAGATCGTCGCCGAGGACGGGGACGGCTGAGACCGGGAGAGGGACCACGGGGCCGCCGCGCACCGCATGCCCCGGCACCGCACCTCAGGGCCCTCCCCCGGCCCCGCAGGTTCGGGCGCCCGCACGCGGATCCCGGCATCCGATCAAGGAATTTCCCCGCCCCGCCCGGCGGTTGCCCCCTGCGGAGACGGCGCGAGGGACGCGCCGCACAGGGGGTCACCATGACGAACGGGCATTCCGGCGCCATCACCGTGCACGGCACCGTGGCCGGGGGCTACGAGGGCGTGCGTGAGGAGTTCCGGGCCGTGCTCGCCGAGGAGCACAACGAGCCGGGGAGCCAGCTGGCCGTGTACAAGGACGGGGAGCTGGTCGTCGATCTGTGGGCGGGGGACGGGGTGGAGGGCGACTCGCTGCCCGCCGTGTACTCCTGCACGAAGGGGGCCGCGCATCTGGTCGTCGCGCTACTGGTGCAGGACGGCACCCTCGACCTGGACCGGACGGTGGCCTCGTACTGGCCGGAGTTCGCCGCCGAGGGCAAGGACCGGCTGACGCTGCGCGAGCTGCTGGGCCACCGGGCCGGGCTGATCGGGGTGAAGGAGGGCTTCACGCCCGAGGAGCTGGCCGACGACCGGGTGCTGGCGGCGCGGCTGGCGGGGCAGGCGCCGTTCTGGGAGCCCGGTGCGGCGTACGGCTACCACGCGCTGGTCATCGGCGCGCTCACCGGTGAGGTGGTCCTGCGGGCCACCGGGCGCACGCTCCGGGAGCTGTTCGAGGAGCGGGTCCGCGCCCCGTACGGGCTGGACGTCTTTCTGGGGCAGCCGGCCGGGCTGGAGCCGCGTTTCCTGCCGGTCCGACCGCTGAACCCGACGCCCGCGCAGGCGGCGGAGATGGCCGCCCGCCCGGCCGATCCGCGGAGCCTGCGCGCGGTCTCGTTCCACGCGCACCTCGACCTGACCGAGTGGATCAACCGGCCCGCCGTCCGGGCGCTCGGCCAGGCCTCGGCCGCCGCGGTCGCCTCGGCGCGCGGGCTGGCCGGGATGTACGCGGCCACGCTCGGGGAGTTCGCGGGGCTGCCCGCGCTCCTGAAGCCGGAGACCCGCGCGGAGTTCGCCCGGCCCGGACTGACCGGCACCGATCTGGTGACCGAGCAGACGGACCACTTCGGGCTGGGCTTCGAGCGCCCCTCCGAGGACCACCCGGAGCTGGGCCCGGACGCGTACGGGCACTGCGGGGCGGCCGGCGCTCAGGCGTTCGCCGATCCGGCGAGCGGCATCGCGTACGGCTACACCCGGCGCCGGCACACCTACCCGGGCGGCTCGGCCCCGGAGAACGTGCGGCTCGTCACGGCCGTCGTCGACGCCGCCCGCGCGTAGGCCCCTCCGGCCCGTCCGCCGTCGTCCCCTCCAGGCCCTCCGCCAGCAGCTCCGCCAGGTGCTTGGCCCGGACCCCCGCCAACTGGCGCAGCTGGGTCCGGCAGGAGATCCCGTCCGCGAGGATCTCCGCGTCCGGGGGCGCGGCGCGGAGGGCGGGGAGCAGGCGGTCCTCGGCGCAGGCCGCGGAGACGTCCCAGTGGCCGCGTTCGAAGCCGAAGTTGCCGGCGAGACCGCAGCAGCCGCCCTCCAGCTCGCCGGTCAGCCCCATCCGTTCGCGCAGCCGGCGGTCCGCCGCGTCGCCCAGGACGGCGTGCTGGTGGCAGTGGGTCTGGCCGGTGACCGGGCGGTCCGTGCGCGGGGGCTCCCAGTCGGGGGCGTACGCCTCCAGGTACTCGGCGAGGGTGCGGACGGTGGCGGCGAGCCGGGCCGCGCGCGGGTCGTCGGGGAGGAGTTCGGGCAGGTCGGTGCGGAGGGTGGCCGCGCAGCTCGGTTCCAGGACGACCATCGGGTCGCCCATGGTGTGCTCCATCCGGTCCAGGGTGCGGCGCATCACCGCGCGGGCCCGGTCGAGCCGGCCCGTCGAGACGTAGGTGAGGCCGCAGCACACCCCGCGTGCGGCGGTCATCACCCGGCGGCCGGTCGCCGCCTCCACGACCCGGACCGCCGCCCGTCCGACCTCCGGCGTCAGATGCTCGGTGAAGGTGTCGGGCCAGAACCGGGCGACCTGGTCGTTGGAGAGGATGAACGTCCCCTTCCCCCACCTCCGGTTCAGCCACCGCGTGAACGTCTCCCTCGCCAGCGGCGGGATGTCCCGCTCGGGCGCGATCCCCGCCAGCCGTTTGGCGAGGGCGGCGAGCGGGCGGACGCGGGCCAGCGCGTTCAGCGGGCCCGCGAGGGGCACGGCGAGGCGCAGCCACCGGGGCAGCGAGCCGAGGGCGTAATGGGCGGCGGGGCGGAGGCGGCCCCGGTAGTGGTGGTGCAGGAACTCCGCCTTGTACGTGGCCATGTCGACGCCCACCGGGCAGTCGCTGCGGCACCCCTTGCAGGACAGGCAGAGGTCGAGCGCGTCGCGCACCTCCGTGGAGCGCCAGCCGTCCGTGATCACGCCGCCCGCGTCCCCGGCCAGCATCTCGTGGAGGAGCCGGGCCCGGCCCCGGGTGGAGTGGGCCTCCTCGCCGGTGGCGCGGAAGGAGGGGCACATCACGGACGGCCCGGTGGCCTGCTCCGTACGGCACTTGGCGACGCCGACGCAGCGGCGGACGGCGGCCGAGAAGTCGCCGCCGTCGTGCGGGTAGCCGAAGGCGACGTCGACGGGTTCGCGGGGCAGGACGGCGAAGCGGAGGTTGTCGTCCAGGCGGGCGGGGCGGGCGAGGATGCCCGGGTTCATGCCGCCGTCGGGGTCCCAGAGGTCCTTGAACCGGGCGAACAGGGCGACGAGTTCGTCCCCGTACATCTTCGGCAGCAGCTCGGCGCGGGCCTGGCCGTCGCCGTGCTCGCCGGAGAGCGAGCCGCCGTGCGCGACGACGAGCGCGGCCTGGTCCTCGGAGAAGGCGCGGAAGCGGGCCACGCCCGGGGCGGTGAGCAGGTCGAAGTCGATGCGGACGTGGATGCAGCCGTCGCCGAAGTGCCCGTACGGGGCGCCGCGCAGCCCGTGCTGGGCGAGCAGGGCGCGGAACTCCCGGAGGTAGCCGCCGAGCCGGGCGGGCGGGACGGCGCAGTCCTCCCAGCCGGGCCATGCCTCTCCCCCACGTCCGGCTGCGCTCCCGCGGGAGGTGCCCCCTCCGTCCGGCATACGGGTCGCGGTGCCGGCCGCGTCCTCCCGGATGCGCCACAGGGCGCGTTGCCCGGCCGGGTCGGTGACGACGGCCGCGCCGACCGTGTCCGGGGCGGCGGCCCAGACGAGGCGTTCGGCGTGGGCGCGGGCCTCGGCGGGGGTGGCGCCGCCGGTCTCGGCGAAGAGCCAGGCGCCGCCGCGCGGCAGTCCGGCCGCGTCGGGGACGAGGTCGGCGGCCATGCCCTCGACGGTGAGCGGGTGGTGCGGGAGGAGGCCGGGGGCGGCTTCGGCCGCGGCGGTCTCGTCGGTGTAGCCGAGGACGGCCAAGGCGCGGGCGGCGGGGGCCTCGACGAGCCGGACGACGGCCTCGGTGACGACGCCGAGCGTGCCCTCGCTGCCGCAGAAGGCGCGGACGGCGTCGCGGCCGTGTTCGGGCAGCAGGGCGTCGAGCGCGTATCCGGAGATGCGGCGCGGGAGTTCGGGGAAGCGGGTGCGCAGCGCGGCGAGGTGTCCGTCGACGAGGTCGCGGACGCCGGGCGGCCCCTCGGCGCCCGGTTCCAGGCGCAGGGTGCCGCCGCCGTAGCGGGCGACGGTCAGGGCGTGGACGTTGTCGGCGGTGGTGCCCCAGGCGACGGAGTGGGCACCGCAGGAGTTGTTGCCGATCATGCCGCCGAGGGTGCAGCGGCTGTGGGTGGAGGGGTCCGGTCCGAAGGTGAGGCCGTACGGGGCGGCGGCGGCCCGCAGGTCGTCGAGGACGGCGCCGGGCTGGACGACGGCGGTGCGGGCCTCGGGGTCCAGTGCGGTGACGGCGCGCAGATGGCGGGTGAGGTCGAGGACGATGCCGGTGCCCGTGGCCTGTCCGGCGATGGAGGTGCCGCCGCCGCGCGGGACGACGGGGACGCCGTGGTCGCGGCAGACGGCGAGCGCGGCGGCGATGTCGTCGGCGTCGCGCGGGGCGACGGTGCCGAGCGGGACGCGGCGGTAGTTGGAGGCGTCCATCGTGGTGAGCGCCCGCGCGGTCGGTCCGAGGTCGACCTCGCCGCGGACGGCGGCGCGCAGTCCGTCGGCGAGTTCGGTGGACGCGCGGGGGTTCGGAGCGTTTCCGGATGCCATCGTTCCAGCATGCCGCGCGGCCCGGCCGGTCCGTGCGCGGACCTCCCGCGTTTTGCCGGATGACGTCCGCAGGTCGGAGAATGCCCGGCTGGCGAACACGAATGGAACAGAGAGCACCACAAGTTGTTCCCAAACAGATCGTCAATTCTCATATAGTGACCGAGACTTGTCTGGGAATCGTCTGTTCCAGTTGTCGCATTTGCTCGTTGCAGTACGGAATCGCCCGAACGACCCGTCCCGTCCGCCCGCCGTCCGCTCCCCAAGGACTCCGCTTGCGCCCCTCAACCCGGCCGACCGCACTGGCCCTGCTGGTCACCGTGGCCCTCACCGGATCCCTGTGCCTGTGGGCGGTAGCCGCCGCCCCCGACTCGGCCCGGACGGCCGTGGCCTGGGGCGGGGGTGCGGCGGCGGTCCTGCTCGCCGTCGCCGTGGCCGTCGCCGTCCACGCCCGCGTCACGGCCCGCCGGCTGCGCGAACTGCACGCGTCCGAGAGCAGCCGGTTCACCGCCGAGACCTCCCGCATGGTCTCCGCCGCCGCCGCCGACGCCCAGCGGTTCACCGCCGAGACGGCCCGGATCAAGGCCGCGGCGGCGGCCGAGAACGCCCGGGTCGCCGCCGAGGCCGCCGCCGCCGCCGAACGGCTCACCGCCGAGAACGCCCGGCTCAAGGCCCGCGCCGCCCGCAGCGAGACCGAGCGCGCCGCCGCCGTCGCCGCCTGCGCCAACGCGGCCGGCCGGATGCAGGCCCTGGCCACCAGCATGCTCGCCGACCTCCGCGAGATGGAGCACCGGCACACCGCCGAGGACGTCCTCGGCGACCTGCTCCACCTCGACCACCGCACCGCCCAGGCCGGCCGGCTGGCCGACTCCATCGCCGTGCTGACCGGTGCCCGCTCCGGCCGGCGCTGGGCCAAGCCCATCGTGATGGAGTCCATCCTGCGCGGCGCCATGGGCCGCATCAGCGGCTACCAGCGCATCCGCCTCCACTCGACCAGCGACGTCGCCGTCGCCGGCCACGCCGCCGAGGGCGTCATGCACGCCCTGGCCGAACTCCTCGACAACGCGGCCAACTTCTCGCCGCCCACCGCCGAGGTCCATGTGTACGTCGAGGAGGTCCCGGCGGGCATCGTGCTGACCGTCGAGGACAGCGGGCTCGTCATGAGCGAGGTGCAGCTGCGCCGCGCCGAGAACGCCGTGTCGGCCACCGACCAGGACCTCACCGCCCTGTCCGGCACCCGCCTCGGGCTCGCCGTCGTCGGCCGGCTGGCCCGCAAGCACGGGCTCACCGTCTCCTTCCGGCCCTCGGCGCGCGGCGGCACCGGCGCGCTCATGATGCTGCCGCAGGAGATCATCACCCGCACCCCGGCACCGGCCGCGTCCCCCGAACCGGCCGTCGCCGCCCCCGTGATCCCCGCACCGCGCGAACCCGAGCCGGTCCACCGCTCCGACACCGGCACCGTCCCCGCCGGCGAGACCGCCCGCACCACCCAGGAGCCCGCCCGCTCCGACTCCGGCGCGGGCGGCGAGTCCGGCTCCGACACCACCGGCGGACTCCCCCGGTTCGGCGACAGCGGCCTGCCCAAGCGCTCCCGCGGCCGCACCCTCGCCGCGGCCGAGGCACGCGCCCGCGCGTCCGCCGCCGCTTCCGACTCCGACGAGGCGGACGGGTCCACCCCCCGGCCCCGTACCGCCGACCCCAAGGCCCAGGCAGCCCGCTTCAACAGCTTCCGGCAGGCTGTCCGGCCCCACTCCCCGCACCCGGAAGGCGACACCCGATGACCGCGACCACCGACGAGAGACTGAACTGGCTGCTGGAGGGGCTCCTGGAACGCACCCCCGGCACCCGGCACGCCCTCGTGCTGTCCAGGGACGGCCTCAAGCTGTGCCGCACCCCCGAGCTCTCCGTCGACCAGGCCGACCAACTGGCCGCCATCTCCGCCGGCATCCAGAGCCTGTCGCACGGCGCGTCCGTCGAATTCGGCAACGGCACCGGCGGGGTGCGCTCCGCCATGACCGAGTTCTACGGCGGCGTGCTCTTCATCGTGGAGGCCGGTGACGGCGCCCACCTCGCCGTCGTCGCCTCCGAGCAGGCCGACGTCGGCCTCGTCGGCCACAACATGAGCGAGCTCGTCGAGCAGCTGGGCGAACACCTCGTCGCCCCGCCGCGCGAGCCCGCGCAGCCGTCGGAAACAGCGACCGTATGACGCGCCGGCCCCGTCCCGGCCGGGACGACGCCCCGGACCGGCTGTACACCCTCACCGGTGGCCGCAGCCGGTCCGACTCGGCGGCCTTCGACCTGGTGACGCTCGTCGTCTCCGAATGCGAGCCCACCCCCGGCATGCAGTCGGAGCACGTCACGATCCTGCGGATGTGCGAACGCCCCACCGCCGTCGTGGAGATCGCCGCGGAGCTGAACCTTCCCGTCAGCATCGTGCGCATCCTGCTGTGCGATCTGCTCGACACCGGCCGGATCAGCGCCCGCCATCCCCGTACCGCCCGTGTCGCGGACCGGCTCCCCGACCCCGACATCCTGGAACAGGTGCTCGTTGGACTCCGCAACCTCTGACCGTGCCGCCCTGCAGGCCACGGCCGACAACGGACTGAAGATAGTCGTCGTCGGCGGCTTCGGGGTCGGCAAGACCACCATGGTCCGATCCGTGAGCGAGATCCGTCCGCTCAACACGGAGGAGACGATGACCCGCGCGGGCGAGGCCGTCGACCACCTCGACGGCGTGCAGTCGAAGACGTCGACGACCGTCGCCTTCGACTTCGGCCGCATCTCGCTCGACGAGCGCTCGGTGCTGTACCTGTTCGGCGCGCCCGGCCAGGAGCGCTTCTGGTTCCTGTGGGACCGGCTGTTCTCCGGCACGCTCGGCGCCGTCGTCCTCGTCGACACCCGGCGCCTCGCCGACTCCTGGTACGCCATCGACCGCCTGGAGCACCACGGCACGCCGTTCATCGTGGCGTGCAACGACTTCGGCGGCCCGCTCCACACCGAGCAGCAGATCCGCGAGGCCCTCGACCTCGCGGACCACGTCCCGCTCGTGGAGTGCGACGCCCGCGACCGCTCCTCCAGCAAGTACGTCCTGATCACCCTGGTGGAACACCTCTACGCCCTCTCCCGGGGCGACGTGCCCGCCACCACCCGTCCGGAACCGACTCCGGAGAAGACCCCGGAGCCCACCCCGTGACCCAGTGCCCCCACGCGGAGGCGGCAGGCGCCGTCCCGCTGTCCGGCCCCCGGTTCCAGACGGAACCGGCCCAGCTCTACCGGGAGATGCGCCGCGACCACGGCTCCGTGGCCCCCGTCGTCCTGGACGGCGGCATCCCGGCGTGGCTGGTCCTCGGCTACCGCGAACTGCACCAGGTCGCCGGCGACCCGGCGCTCTTCAGCCGCGACTCCGACCTCTGGAGCCAGTGGGAGAACATCCCCGACGACTGGCCGCTGCTGCCGATGATCGGCCGTAAGCAGCCGTCGATCCTCTACACCGTCGGGCCCCGCCACTCCGAACGCGCCCGGATGATCAGCGACGCCCTGGAGGCCGTCGACCCGTTCACCCTCAAGCGGCACGCCGAGGAGTTCGCCGACGAACTGATCGACCGGTTCTGCACCACCGGCGCGACCGACATCATCGCCTCGTACGCGATGCTGCTCCCCGCCCGCGTCCTGGCCCGGATCTACGGCGTGTCCGACGAGGAGGGCGACGCGCTCGTCGGCTCCATCAACGACATGATCGACGGCCGGGAACGCGCGCTCGCCGGACAGCAGCACCTCGCGGCGACCATGTTCGGTCTGCTCGCCGCGAAGCACGCGGAGCCCGGCGACGACGTCGCCAGCCGGATGCTCGCCGACCCGGGCGGCTTCACGGACGAGGAGGTCGCCCAGGACCTCATGGTGATGATGGCCGCCGGCCACCAGCCGACCGCCGACTGGATGGGCAACTCGCTGCGGCTCATGCTCACCGACGACCGGTTCGCCGCCTCGCTCTCCGGCGGCCGGCACAGCGTCGCCGAGGCCATGAACGAGGTCCTCTGGGAGGACACCCCCACCCAGAACGTCGCCGGCCGCTGGGCCTCGCGCGACACCCGGCTCGGGGGCCGCCACATCCAGGCCGGCGATCTGCTGCTCCTCGGCATCGCCGCCGCCAACGCCGACCCGCAGGTGCGCACCGACGGCTCCGCGCTGACCGGCGGGAACAACGCCTTCCTGTCGTTCGGCCACGGCGAGCACCGCTGCCCCTTCCCCGCGCAGGAGACCGCCGAGGTCATCGCCCGTACCGGCATCGAGGTCCTGCTGGACCGCCTCCCGGACATCGACCTCGGCACCCCGGCCGAACGGCTCACCCGACGCCCCTCCCCCTGGCTGCGGGGCCTGACGGACCTGCCCGTCACCTTCACACCCACCCCCGCCACAGGAGGCCGGACATGACCCGCATCGCCCTCGACCCCCTCGTCGCCGACCTCGACGGCGAGAGCGCCGCGCTGCGCGCCGCCGGGCCGCTCGCGGAGGTGGAGCTGCCGGGCGGGGTGCACTGCTATGCGGTCACCCACCACGCGGAGGCCCGTCAACTCCTGACCGACCCCCGGATCGTCAAGGACATCAACGTCTGGGGTGCCTGGCAGCGCGGCGAGATCCCGATGGACTGGCCGCTGATCGGCCTCGCCAACCCGGGCCGCTCGATGCTGACCGTCGACGGCGCCGACCACCGCCGGCTGCGCACGCTGGTGGCCCAGGCCCTCACCGTGAAGCGGGTGGAGCGGCTGCGCGCGGGCATCGAGGCCCTGACGGCGGCGAGCCTGGACCGCCTCGCCGCGCTGCCCGAGGGCGAGAAGGTCGACCTGAAGGCGGAGTTCGCCTACCCGCTGCCGATGAACGTGATCAGCGAGCTGATGGGCGTGGACGCGGCGGACCACCCGCGGCTGAAGGAGCTGTTCGAGAAGTTCTTCTCGACGCAGACGCCTCCGGAGGAGGTCCCGCAGATGATGGCGGACCTCGGCGAACTCTTCACGAGGATCGTGGACGGCAAGCGGGCCGAACCGGGCGACGACCTGACCAGCGCCCTGATCGCGGCCTCCGAGGACGGCGACCACCTCACCGACGAGGAGATCGTCAACACCCTCCAGTTGATCATCGCGGCCGGTCACGAGACGACGATCAGCCTGATCGTGAACGCGGTGGCGGCCCTGGAGGCCCACCCCGAGCAGCGCAAGCGGGTGCTCGGCGGGGAGATCCCCTGGGAGAACGTGGTCGAGGAGACGCTGCGCTGGAACACCCCGACCTCGCACGTCCTGATCCGGTTCGCCACCGAGGACGTGCCGGTCGGTGACAAGGTCCTGCCCAAGGGCGAGGCGCTGATCGTGTCGTTCGGCGCGCTGGGCCGCGACGAGGCGCAGCACGGTCCGACGGCGGGGGAGTTCGACGCGACCCGCTCGCCCAACCGGCACATCGCGTTCGGCCACGGCCCGCACGTGTGCCCGGGGGCGGCCCTGTCCCGGCTGGAGGCGGGGGTCGCGCTCCCGGCGCTGTACGAGCGCTTCCCCGGGCTGGCCCTCGCCGTCCCGGCGGACGAACTGCGCAACAAGCCCATCGTCACCCAGAACGACCTGTACGAGCTCCCGGTGACCCTGGACTGACCTCCAAGGGCGCCGGGGCGTTCGCACGGACGTACCTCCCACGGCCACGAGTCGGAATCCTCGTCTCATCCGACGGACGGGATACGCGGCAGCCGCACCGAGCGGCTACGCTCCGACTCGTGGCCGACATCCAGATTCCCGCTGACATCAAGCCCGCCGACGGACGCTTCGGCGCCGGTCCTTCCAAGGTGCGGACGGAGGCGCTCGACGCGCTGGCCGCTACCGGAACCTCTCTGCTCGGTACGTCCCACCGCCAGGCCCCGGTGAAGAACCTGGTCGGCTCGGTGCGGGACGGTGTGCGCGACCTCTTCTCCCTCCCCGAGGGATACGAGGTGATCCTGGGCAACGGCGGCTCCACCGCCTTCTGGGACATCGCGACGCACGGTCTGATCGAGTCGAAGTCCCAGCACCTGAACTTCGGTGAGTTCTCCTCGAAGTTCGCCAAGGCCGCCAAGCTCGCCCCGTGGCTGGCCGACCCGAGCGTCATCGCCTCCGACCCGGGCACCCACCCGGACCCGAAGGCCGAGGCGGGCGTCGACGTCTACGCCCTCACCCACAACGAGACCTCCACGGGTGTCGCCGCCCCGGTCAAGCGCGTCGCGGGCGCCGACGAGGGCGCCCTCGTCCTGGTCGACGCCACCTCCGGCGCCGGCGGCCTGCCCGTCGACATCGCCGAGACGGACGTCTACTACTTCGCCCCGCAGAAGTCCTTCGCCTCCGACGGCGGCCTGTGGATCGGCGTCTTCTCCCCGGCGGCCCTGGAGCGTGCGGCCCGCGTCCACGCCTCCGGCCGCCACATCCCGGAGTTCTTCTCGCTGCCCACGGCGATCGACAACTCCCTGAAGAACCAGACGTACAACACCCCCGCCCTGGCCACGCTGTTCCTCCTCAACGAGCAGCTGACCTGGATGAACTCCCAGGGCGGCCTGGACTTCACCACCGGCCGCACGGCCGCCTCCGCCGGCCACCTCTACGGCTGGGCCGAGGAGTCCAAGTACGCCACCCCGTTCGTCACGGACGCCGCCAAGCGCTCCCAGGTCATCGGCACCATCGACTTCGCGGACGAGATCGACGCCTCCGCCGTCGCCAAGGTCCTGCGCGCCAACGGCATCGTCGACACCGAGCCCTACCGCAAGCTCGGCCGCAACCAGCTCCGCGTCGCGATGTTCCCGGCCATCGACCCGTCGGACGTCCAGGCCCTGACGGCCTGCATCGACTACGTCATCGAGAAGCTGTAACGGCTGACGCCCAGGGGAACGGCCCCGCGCACCGTGACGGTGTGCGGGGCCGTTTCTGTTTCACTCGGCCGAGTGGCATATGCCAGAAACACGGTCTGCGACCGTTCCGCCCTACGATGATGCTCTCGACACCAGCCCATTCCAGGAGGCCCGCAATGTCTGCAGCAGCAGTCGAGCACCCCTGTGACGATGGACCGGAGCCCCTGCTCGTCACCGCCAACCGGCTCGCCGAGCAGCATCCCGGCTATCGTGTCGAGATCATCGGAGGCGTCATCACCGTGGCCCCACCCCCGGACGGCCCGCACGCGGACGCACTGACCACGCTCATGATCCCGTTCCTCTCCGCAGGACTTCACGGCACGGAATCGAGGGTTCTCCAGGGCATCGGCCTCTGGCTGCCGAGCGGTCCGGAGGACTACGCCATCCCCGACCTGGCACTGGTCGACGCTGATTACGGCGAGCACCTCGTCGAGAACAACTGCTACGACCCGGCCGTCTTCCGCCTCGTCCTGGAGGTCACCTCCAGCAACTACAACAGCGATCTGCGGCACAAGGTCGCCGCGTACGCCGAGGCGAAGATCCCCGTCTACGTGATCCTCGACCGCAAGCACAGCCGCGTCCACGTCCTGACGGAGCCGGGCGGCGGCAACTACGACCGCCACGAGGTGTACGCGCCCGGCCAGCGGTCCCCGCTCCCCGAGTCGATCGGCGCGGCGGTGGAGCTGGATGTGGCGGAGCTGATCGCGTCGGGTCGTGCGCGGGGCTGAGGGGCCGGGCGGGGGCCGTTGTCAGTCCCCGGCGCTAGCGTCGGGGGATGACGAGGACCGTGCCGTACACCGGCAGTGAGAAGGAGTCCCTGCACGCCGCGCTCGACCGGCACCGGGATGTGGTGCTGTGGAAGCTGGAGGGCCTGGACGACGAGCGGATACGGCGGCCGATGACGGGGTCGGGGACGAATCTGCTGGGGCTGGTGAAGCATCTGGCGACGGTGGAGTACGGCTGGTTCTGCTCACCGTTCGGGTTCGAGGGGGAGAAGCTCTGGTTCGACCCGGCCACCGAGGACATGGCGGTCGCGCCGGAGGAGTCGACGCAGGACATCCTGGCGTTCTACGCCCGCGCCCGCGCCGCCGCCGACCGGGCCATCGCGGCGACGGACCTGGAGACGACGGGGACGGCGTGGGACGGGCGGATCGTGTCGATGCGGTGGGTGCTGATCCACATGCTGGAGGACGTCGTCCGGCACGCGGGGCACATGGACATCGTCCGGGAGCTGCTGGACGGGGCGACGGGCGCCCACCCGGACACGCCTTAGAGGGCGAGCAGCCAGCGTTCCTCGCCGTCCTCCCACTCCCCCGTCCGCTCCAGTCCGGCCGCCCCGGCGACGGCCGCGGAGGCGGTGTGGTCGGGGTGGATGTGGGCGATGACGGTGCGGGCGGCGCCGGTGTCGCGGAGGTGGGCGACGAGGGCGGTGGCGGCCTCCCTCGCGTAGCCCCGGCCCTGGAACTCCGTGCCGAGGACCCAGGCGATCTCGGCCCGCGCGGCGACGGTGTCGACGGTGGCCTGGACGTATCCGGCGAGCCGCCCCTCGTCGCGTACGCGCAGGACCCAGTTCCACCACAGCTCGCCGGGGTCCGGGGATCCGGCGGTCTGCCGCGTGTAGCGGGCCCGCAGGGCGTCGGCGTCCTCCGGCGCGCCTCCGGTGTAGGCGTGGAGCGCGGGATCGGCGAGGACGTCCGCCATCTCGTCGGCGTGCCCGGTGCTCAGGGGCACGGCGTCGAGACGGGGGGAGGTGAAGGGGGCGGGTCGGGCCGCGAGGGGAGTGGTCATCGTGGGAGGACCCTACCCAGGCGGTTCGTCACCCCTTGCGCCGCCTGCGTCCCACGTACAGCAGCAGGCCGATGCCGGCGAGGACGGCGAGGCCCGTGAGGGTGGTGCGGGGGACGGTGGTGCCGCCGTCGCCGGCCGTGCCGCCCGCACCGGCCGAGGACGGGGACGTGCCCCCGGCGCGCCGGCCGCCGTCGCCGTTCTTCTTCAGATCGACGCGCACGACGTCGCTCCGCTCGCCCTCGGAGCCGAACATCAGCGCCGAGCCGTCGGCGGTGTACGTCACCGACTCCGACTGCGGGAGCAACGGGGACTCGACCGCGTAGTCCGTGCCGAGGCGGCCGTTCGCGAAGGCGTAGCCCCGGGCGCTGAAGTAGGAGCGCAGGACCAGTTCGGTGCCGTCGGGCGAGAACGCGCCGTCGGTCACCCACGGCACCTCGCCCACGCGCCGGAAGACGTTGTTCGTGCCGGTGGTGAGCTTCGGGGGGCCTTCGTAGAGCCCGCCGCCGTCCTCGTTCTTCGAGGCGATGTAGACCCGGCCGGTCTTGGGGTGCACCATCAGCGCCTCCGCGTTGCGCGGCCCGTCGGCATACGTGACGTCGAACTGGGTGGCCCGGACCGTCGCGTCGCGCAGTTCCTTCGGCTCGGGGAAGCGGTAGATCCAGACGTGGTCCCAGCTGCCGTTGAGGTTGTCGCCGATGTCACCGACGTACAGGTTCCCGTCCGGTCCGAGGGAGATCGCCTCGACGTCGCGGGGCTCGCCCACGCCCTTCATCGTGATCCGGGCGACGGTCTTCCCGGTGCGGGAGTCGACCGCGAAGACGTACGGGCCGTCGTCGCTGTCGTTGTGCGTCCAGTAGATCCCGGGGTGGGCGCGGCTGGCCGCGAGGCCGCTGGATTCGGTGATCCGGGGGTCCTCGATCGTGAAGTCGCGGTCGGGCTCCCCGCCGTCCGCGGCGGCGGGCGGCACCCCGGCGGCCAGGGCCAGCAGCGCGGCGACGGCGGCGGGGACGGTCAGTCGGTACGGACGCATGGCACAAGTGTCCATCGTCACGTCGCAGGCCGGAGCCATGATCCGCCATGATGACGCCATGCGTTTCATGTGCGTCGGCGATTCCATGACCATCGGACGCGCCGGTGACTTCACATGGCGCTACCGCCTGTGGCAGCACCTGGAAGCCGCCTTCGACGGTCCGTACGCGCTCGTCGGCCCCCGCACCGCCCTCTACGACGCGGACACCGGCACCGCCGTCTCCGACGCGTACGCCGCGCCGGACTTCCCCGCCGGGGCCCGCCGCCATCTGGCCGGATGGGGCGAGGGCTGGCTGCACATGGCCCCGGTGATAGGCGACGCGGTCACCGAGCACCGCGCGGACGTCCTGCTCGTCTCGCTCGGCCTGATAGACCTCGGGTTCTACACGGACAGCACGCAGACCGCCGAGAACGCCCGCGCGTTCCTGACGGCGGCCCGGGAGGCGAACCCGCGCGTCCGGTGCGTGCTGCTGCCCGTCATACCGAACGTGCGGGCCGAGACGGACGCCCCGTTCGCCGCCGAATGCGCCCGCTTCAACGAACTCCTCGCCAAGACGGTGGCCGATCTGGACGCGCCGGGCTCCCCGATCCTGCTGGCCTCGCACCCGCACGGCTACGACCTCCGCACGGACACGTACGACGGAACGCACCCGGGCCCGTCCGGCGAGCACCGGCTGGCCGCCGCCTTCGCCGACGCGATGCACCAGGCGTGGGGCCTGGGCGGGCCGTACCGCCCCGCTCCCCGCTGATCCCCGGACGACCGCCCGTCCCTACGATGGGCACCATGCCCTCGCATCCCGCCCCCGCGCCGCCCCCTGCCGGTTCCCGCGTCGAACTCCAGCCCCTCACCCTCGCCGACCAGGACGAGTTCTGCGCGATGGTGGCGGCCAGCACCGAGCTGCACGGGCCGTGGATGCAGCTCCCGTCGACGCCGGAGGCCTTCCAGGAGTGGATGCACCGCTTCGACGACGGCAGCAACGTCGGCTTCCTGATCCGGAACCGGGAGACCGGCGAGGCCACCGGCACGGTCAACATCAACTCGGTGATCCGGGGCCGGTATCAGGGCGCGTCCCTCGGTTACGCGGCCTTCGGCCCGTCGGCCGGCCGGGGCTACATGACCGAGGGCCTGAAGCTGATCCTGCGGTACGCCTTCGAGCAGCTGCGGCTGCACCGGCTGGAGGCCAGCATCCAGCCCGCGAACACCGCGTCCCTGGCCGTGGTCCGCAGGCTGGGCTTCCGGCACGAGGGCCTGTCGCCCGCGTATCTGTACATCGACGGCGCCTGGCGCGACCACGAGCGCTTCTCGCTCACCGCGCCGGAACCCTGGACCCCGGACCCGTCGCTGCCCGCCGTCTGAGGACGTCGTCAGCCGCCCGAGGGCTTCGCCCGGACGTGCATCCGCTCGCCCTGCGGCCCGAACAGGCTCAGGAACTCCACCGGTTCCGGCCCGGCGGCGCCCCACCAGTGCGGGGTGTGGGTGTCGAACTCGGCGACCTCGCCGGGCGTGAGCACGAGATCGTGTTCGCCGAGGACGAGCCGCAGCCGCCCGGAGAGCACGTACAGCCACTCGTACCCCTCGTGCACCCGCTGTTCGACCGGGCCCTCGGTGCCGGTCGCCCCGGGCATGACCTGCTTGTACGCGTTGACGCCGCTGAGGTGGCGGGTCAGCGGGACGAAGGTCATGCCGTGCCGCTTGAAGGGCCGGAAGGTGACGCGCGGGTCCCCGGTGTCCGGGGCGCCCACCAGCTCGTCCAGCTGCACCCCGTACGCCTTGGCCAGCGGCAGCAGCAGTTCCAGGGTGGGTTTGCGGCCGCCGGACTCCAGCCGGGAGAGGGTGCTGAGCGAGATGCCGGTGGTCTCGCTCAGCTGGGCCAGGGTCGTGCCGCGTTCGGTGCGCAGGGCGCGCAGGCGGGGGCCCACGCCGGTCAGGACGGACGCCAGCTCGTCGCCGTCCATGGCCCCGCCGCCGGCCGCCGCGCCGTTGCCCGCTGTTCCGCTCTCGTCCGCTGCCATGGTTCCATTTGCCGCCCCGGCAAGCGGTGTTGTCAAACGGAGGCCGTAACCGCCCGGGAGGCGTCAGGGCCGGATGCCGTTGGCGGGGCCGATCATGGCCATCGACAGCCGCGTGAACTCACTGGTGAGCCAGGACGGCGGTACCTGGCGCGGTCGCCGGCCGTGGTGCGCGAGCAGTTCGTCCACGGAGCGGGTCAGCACCTTCACGACGACCGCGAGGTTGCTGTCCACCGCGTGGCCGCGGCCCCGGGCGCGTTCGGCCTCCTGGGTCAGGAAGTCCGTCCACACCTGCCGCCACATCGCCAGGTGCTCGTCCATCTCGCGGCTCACCCCCAGCACCTCCACGAAGGCCACTCTGGCCTCCTTCGGGTCCTGGGTGACGGCCCGCACATAGGCGTCGAAGAGCCGGTAGACCCGCTCCTCCGTCGGACAGGTGTCCATGCCCTCGGCGGTCAGCTCGATCTCGGACGCCCGCATGCCGCGCGTCGCGACCTCGTCGTACAACTCGGTGAGCAGCGCCTCCCGCGAGGCGAACTCGCGGTAGAAGTCCCGCACCTGGACCTGCGCGGCGGCGCACAGGTCCTCCACGCCGGTGCGCGCGTAGCCGTACACGGCGAACAAGGTCCGCCCCGCCGCCATGAGTTGCGCACGGCACCGCGCGGGTTCCCTCGCCGTCCGTACGCCGTCCCAAAGTTCCACCCCGGTATCCACCACGGGTCCTCCTCAGTCCGTCCCGGCCCCCGGGCCCACGATCCACGGGCGCACCGAGCGTAACGGCGCGCTCACCGTAGCGCACGCTTCTTCGCCCCCACCACACCCATAAGGAGCCCGAACAGCAGTGCCGTTCAACGGAACGGGAGGTGCGCCGCCTGCGCCCCCGCACGGGGGCGCGCACCCCGGATACGCACGCGGGGGTGAACGGGGCGCGGGCGTGTCGTCGGGGCGGGCGCCCCGCCCTCAGAGCCGTGTCACCCGCCCGCACCGGTCGCCGCCGTCCTTCGGGACGCGTTCCGCCATGGAGGTGTCCCGTTCGTACGGGTCCTTCGGGGCGCCCTCCAGCGAGCCGTCACGGGCCTGGCGGTCGGCGGCGAACTCGGGGACGTAGAAGCCGGTGCGGTTGGCGCAGCCGCCGTTGGCGGCGTCGGTGCGGAAGACGATGAGGGAGAAGGTGTCCGGCTCGATCTGCACCTTGGACGGGTCCTCCCAGCTCATGACCGTTTCGCGGCGGACGACGGTCCGGGCCACCTCGTCGCTGTCGTCGTCCGCGCGGACGACGGGGTACACGTACGTCACATCGGCCGTCACGTCGAGCGCACCGCCCTTGCCCTCGCGGTACGTGATCCGCCCGAGGGTGCGGACGACGTCGTCGACCACGCGGAACCGGGCCGGGTCGAAGCGGCTGAAGAGGTGCAGCGGGTCGTTGTCGACGCTCGGAGCGGACAGCGCGGCCTTCACATAGCCCTGGACGTCCTTCTGGTGCGGGTTGAGCAGGGCGAGGGCCTTCGCCGGGCGCTCGCCGCGCAGCACGCCGGGGTCGGTGTTCGTCGCGGCGAGGAAGTCGCGGGAGCGGGCCAGCGCCCGCGCCACCTGGGCCTTGTCCATCCAGCCCGTGGCGCGCGCCTCGGGCAGCGTGAGCGAGGAGACCCCGTCCTCCCATCCGGCGGCGGGCGATCCCTTGAACGGGTCGTCCACCGTGGGCGGTTCGGCGGACCGTGCCGAGGACCCCGACGTGGCCGGCTCCCCCGTGGGCCCGCCGTGCGACACGGAGTCCCCGGACCTCCCGTCGAACCACCCGGCCACCGTCCCGGGCATCAGCGCCACCACCAGCAGGGCGAGCACCACGACGAACCCGACGACATACCAGGTCCGGCCCTTCGTCCGGGCGGGCGGCCGGTGCGTACGCCACCCCTCCGGCGGGTCGGGTTCGTCCGCGAGACGCCGCGTCACCATCCGGGCACGCGCCGACGGCTCCTCGGGCGCTCCGGCTGACCCGGCCTCCGCCTCCCGCAGGAACCGCTCCCACTCCTCGTCCGGTATGGACGACTCGTCCTTGCCCACGCCGTGTCCCCCTTGCAGTCCGCGATCCGTGCATCATCACACGGAACGGTGAATCGTCGGTCAACGGCCTTCACCGGTAAGGGTGATGGCGTCCGGTCCGGCGGGAATCTGGCCGAGAGTGCAGCGTCGTACCCCTCCCGGGATGGGACATCCTGATATCGAGCGGTTCGGAAGAGAAAGCCAACGCCCTTTGAGGATTTGAGGCTTCATGACGGATTCCATCCCGCACGTCAAGGACGGCGCGTCCCTCGTGGACGACGCTCCGGGTGACTGTCCGGAGAACACATTCCCCCCGTCCCCCGCCCCCGTCGAACCCTGCGCCCATCAGCGCGCGCACATCACCGATTCCCGATTTCACGGTGGTGGATATGCCACCGCGGAAAGCCGGCGCATATTCTGCGATCAATGCCGGCTGCGACGCTGGCTCCGCGTGGAAGTGGCGCTGGCCTCGTGCCAGGAGCGTCTGGGAATGGTCGCCCCCGGCACCGCCGCCCGGATCTCGTACGCGTCCGAGCCGGGCCGCATCGATCTGGACGCCCTGGCCCCCGAGTTCCGCCGGACCGGGCACTCCCTGGTGCCGCTGCTGCGCGGCCTGCGGACGGCCTGCGACGACGCGTCGGGCGAGATGGCCCATCTCGGCGCGACCACGCAGGACATCCAGGACACCGCGCAGTCCATGGAGATGCGCGAGGTGCTGACGGGCGTGGACGCCGCCGTGCGCGCCATGGTGGAGACCCTGACCGGTCTCGCGGAGGCGCACGCGGAGAGCCTGATGCCGGGGCGCACCCACGGCCAGCCGGCCCTGCCGACCACTTTCGGCCTCAAGGTCGCCGGCTGGCTGGACGAACTGCTGCGGCACGCCGAGCGGTTGGCGCAGTTGCGTCCACGCGTCCTGACGGCGCAACTGGCCGGCGGGGTCGGCACCATGGCCGGGTTCGGCGGGCGGGGGCGCGAGCTGCTGGCCCTGTTCGCCCACGATCTGGACCTGGGCGTGCCGGCGGTCGGCTGGCACGCCGCCCGCGACCGGGTCGCGGAGTTCGGGGCGGCGCTGGCCATGCTGACGGGCACGCTGGCCCGGATCGCCGACGAGATACGCGTGCTGTCCAGGGCCGAGATCGGTGAGGTCGCCGAGGGGTGGCAGTACGGCCGGGTCGGCAGCAGCACGATGCCGCACAAGCGCAATCCGGAACGGTCGGCCCAGGTGGTGCTGCTGGCCCGTCTCGTGCGCGCGCACGCCTCCCTCGGGATCGAGGCCATGGTGCAGGAGCACGAGCGGGACTCGCGCGGTCTGCGCATGGAGTGGGTCGCGGTGGCCGACGTCTCGCACTACACGCTCGCCGCGCTCGACATCCTGAACGAGGTGCTCTCCGGCCTCCAGGTCGACAGCGAGCGGATGGCGGCCAACGCGTGGGCGGAGGCCGAATCCCTGTGCACCGAGGCGGTGATGCTGGCCCTGACGCCCTCGCTCGGCCGGCAGAGCGCCCATGTCCTCGTGTACGAGCTGAGCCAGCGCGCCCAGAGCGAGGGCACCCGGCTGCGCGACTGCCTCCTCACCGATCCGGTGGTCACCGCCCGGCTGTCCGCCGCCGAGGTGGACACGCTGCTGGACCCCTCCTGCTATCTGGGCGAGGCACGGGAGCTGACCGGCCTCGCGCTCGACCGGGCCCGTGCCTGGCTGGCCACCACCCGCCCGCCGTCCACCCCCGCACCGGGCCCCGCAGCACCTGGCTCCCCCGCACGGTCCGCCCCCGCGTCAAGCGCCCATGCACCCGGCGCCGCCCTGCCGCAGGAGGCCCGCTCATGACGGGGCTGCTGCGCTTCGACGGGGACCGGGCCACCGAGGCCGACACGGAGGCCCACGCCCCCGACATGGTGGCCCAGCGCCGGCACGTGCGGCGGCAGCTCGCGGTGCGGCCGGGGCACCGCGTCCTGGACGTCGGATGCGGGCCGGGCTATCTGCTCTCCGAGCTGCGCGCCGACGCCGGCCCCGCGGGGCGGCTCTGCGGCATCGACATCAGCGCCTCCATGCTGGAGCTGGCCCGTGCCCGGTGCGGGCCCGGCTCCGCGCCCGGCACGGTCGAGCTGCGCACCGGGCGGGCGGAGCGGCTGCCCTTCCCGGACGACACGTTCGACGCGGCCCTGTCGGTGCAGGTCTACGAGTACGTCGAGGACATCGAGCGGGCGCTGGCCGAGCTGTTCCGCGTCCTGCGCCCCGGCGGCCGTGCGGTGGTCCTGGACACCGACTGGGATTCGCTGGCGTGGCGCTCCGCCGACCGCGAGCGAATGCGGGACGTGCTGGAGCTGTGGGAGGACCACGTCGCCCATCCGCGTCTGCCGCAGCACCTGGGCCCCCTGGCGCGCCGCGCCGGTTTCCGGGAGGAGCCCCTGACCACGCTGATGTTCGTGGACCGGGAGCTGGACCCGAGCCGGTACAGCTACTGGCAGATCGGGTTCATCGAGGCGTTCCTCGCCGGTCACCCCCGGGCCCGTGCCGATCGGACCCGGGCCTGGAGCGACGAGCTGCGCGAGCTGGCCGCGCGCGGCGAGTACTTCTTCAGCCTGAGCCGGTACGCCTTCACGCTCCGCAAGCCCCCGGCGCCCTGAGGGGAGGTGGTGGCCGGTCCCGTCCGACCGGCCACCACCGCGCGTACCGCTCGCGTGCCTCGCCGGGCAGCCCTCCGCCCCCGGCCCCGTACGGCTCGCATGCTTTGCCGGGCCGCCCCCGTCCCCCCGCCTCAGCCGTGCACGCGCTCGAACTCGCGGAGGTAGCCGGCCAGGGCCAGGACCCCGTCCATGGGCATGCCGTTGTAGACGGAGGCGCGCACCCCGCCGACCGTTCGGTGGCCGGGCAGGCCGAGCAGGCCCTCGGACACCGCCCCTGCCAGGAACGCGCCGGTGAGCGACTCGTCGGCCAGGCGGAACACGATGTTGGTGAGCGAACGGTGGTCCGGGTGGGCCGTGGGCCGGTAGAAGGCGGTCCGGTCCAGCTCCCGGTAGAGGACGGCCGCCTTGGCCTCGTTGGTGCGTTCGACCGCGTCCAGACCGCCCTGGTCGCGGATCCACTCCAGGACCAGGGACAGGACGAAGACGGCGAAGGTGTTCGGGGTGTTGTCGAGCGACCGCGTCTCGGCCTGGACGGCGTAGTCGAGGAGCCTCGGGGTCACGGGCAGGGCCTGCCCGATCAGGTCGTCCCGGACGGTGACCAGGGCCATGGCGGACGGGCCCAGGTTCTTCTGGAACCCCGCGTACACGACGCCGAACCGGGTGTGGTCGATCCTGCGAGACAGGATGTCACTGGTGGCGTCCGCTACAAGAGGCGCCGGGAGCCCCTGCGGGAAGGCGTTCCACCGCGTCCCGTACACCGTGTTGTTACTGGTCAGATGAACGAACGCGGCGTCCTGCGGGCAGTCCTCCGGACGGACGGCCGGGATGCGGTCGAAGGCGGTGGCGACGCTGCTGGCCACGGTCTTCACCGTGCCGTAGCGCGCCCCCTCGCGGGCCGCCTGCTGGGCGAACAGCCCCGTTTCGACGTAGCCCGCGGTGCGGCTCGCGGAGCGGGCGATCAGGTTGAGGGGCACGGCGGAGCACTGCATGCGCGCACCGCCGTGCATGAGGAACAGCTGGTGGTTCGCGGGAAGGGCGCACAGATCCCGGAACAGGGTGTCGACGGTCTCCATGACGGCGGTGAAGCGCGGGCCCTTGTGGCTGATCTCCACGACCGAGGCCCCGTCGTCCGCGTGCGCGCCGAACTCCTCGCGGACGCGCTCGGCCACCGGCCGGGGCAGTGTCGCGGGCCCGGCACAGAAGTTGTACGTGTGCCGGGGCGCGGGGACGGGTATCGGGGAGGGCTCGCTCACGGCGTCACATCCTCAGCTTCTCGACCAGTGCCTCGATTCCGTCGGCACGCAGGCACGCGACCGCGTCCGACGCCGGGTTCGTCCGGTCCCGCAGGCGCCGGGCCAGCGGTTCCAGCTCCTCGACCGGTGCGGCCTGCCCGCGCCGCAGCCCCTCCTCCGCGAGGACGAGGGCCTGGCGCCCCCAGTGGTCGAGCGGGGCGCCCGCCACCTCGGCCCCCCAGCCGTCCGTCTGCACCCCGGGCATGGCCGCACGCGACCGGTCCAGGCTCCAGGGGACGAAGAGCTTCTCGCACTGCTGGACGTTCGCCATCCAGCCCAGGACCATGGCCAGCCACGAGAAGGTCTCCTGCCGGCTCATCGTGGGCAGGTGCCGCACCTCGACGAACGTGTCGCGCCCGCCGTTGCACAGCACCGACTCGGGCCGGTCCGCCGCCACCGCGGCCAGCACCTCCGCGACGCTGCACGTGTCGTCCAGCCGCATCCTGATGCGCACGGCGGGCCAGTAGAAGACGAGCCCCATGGCGAGGTCGTCGACCGTGCACGACAGGGTGCGCTTCGCCCCGTGGAAGTCCACGAACTCCGCCTCACCCGCGCGGGCGAACTCCGTCGTGGTCAGCGTGGGGACCAGGGGCCGGTAGATCACCCCCGACCGGGACACCTCGAAGATCGGCGTCGCCCAGGCGTCCCGCATGTACTGCGCCAGCCCGGAGTAGGTCCGCCTCGGGAAGAGCAGCCGGTCGGTGAAGAACGGATTCGCCTCGGACAGCTCCATGTAGCCGCGCAGCCGCAGCGACTGCCAGGGCTGGACCCGTTCGGCGAAGACCGCGGAGTTCGCCCCCCAGGCGCACAGGAGGGGCGTCATGGTGATCAGGGTGTTGCAGAACGGGATCACGTCGGGCAGGGGCACGTCGATGTTGAACTGCACGGCGGCGAACCCGGGCCAGGCGTCGGCCGCGTAGAGCCCGGGAACGCGCTCCGCCTGGGCCAGCCAGAACTGGTAGTGCCCCTTGTCGGCCAGATACGGCCGCCCCAGCGTCTCCGTACGCGGCTGGCAGCCGTGGGCCAGCACGGACAGGCCCTCCGCCTCCATCGCGGGCAGCAGCAGGGTGTCGAGCGTATCGTGCCAGGCCGCCTTGGCGTCGGCGAAGCCCTCCTCGGGCGGGAGGGCCATCTCCACCGTGCAGAACCCGTAGTCGTTGCCCACGTCCAGCGTTCCGGAGCTCCGACGGGACTTGACGCCCACCACGGTCCCGCTGGTGGCGTCGGTGTAGGCGGAGAAGCCCTCCCGGCCGGCGAGTCTCCCGAACAGGGCTTGTACGGAATGCTCCTCGGCCGCCATTCCGCGGGCGTCCACCGTGGGCAGTTCCGATTCAATGCCGATTTTCATCCACAAGCCTTAGTTTCGGTGCCGTCGTCTTCCGGAGGAGAGGTTATGTCACAGGGACGCATTCCCTGGGGACAACGCACGCTTCGTGGTGACTTCCAGCCCGTCCCCCAAGGAGAGCACTTGGCTCTGCGCATCGGAGATTCCGTTGATATGACGGCGGTAACGTCCGATCACTTCGGCATTCTTCTGCGGAACCACCACATTGTCCGCGACAATCACGCCCCCGGGCCGCAGGGCCGGCCAGCAGGCGTCGAAATCGCGGACGTACAACTCCTTCCAGTGGTCGAGCAGCACCAGGTCGATCGGCTCCGGCAGCGTGGCCACCAGATCCCCTGCCTCGCTGGTGGTCAGTTCCACGTGGCCGTCGAGTCCGGCCTCCGCCAGGTTCGCGCGCTGCTCGTCCTGCTTGTCCTTGTCGACCTCGATCGAGTACAGCCGCCCCCCTGTGGCCCGTACGGCCTCCGCCAGCCACACAGTCGAGTAGCCCACGGAGCCGCCGACCTCCACCACGGTCCGGGCGCCGGCCAGCCGGACCAGGGTGTTCAGGAACAGCCCCACCTCGGGCCCCACGTCCAGCATGAAGGAGCCCGCCCGCTCGCGAAGGGCCGTGCCGCCCGCCGCCCGCAGTTCCTCCAGCTCCCGCTGCTCCCGCAGCGAACGGGCCTCCAGACCCGCCAGCACGGAAGCGATCCGCGGGTCGAGGGCGGGCATGACCGGCCGCATCAGCCGATTCCGAAGAATCGTCGGGCGTTGTCGCAGAGGAGTTTCCGCTTGACCGTCTCGCCGATATCACCCCGGTCGGTCAGCGCCGTCACCGCCCCCGGGAATTTCGCGTCGAAATGCGGGAAGTCGCTCGCGAACAGCAGATTGTCCTCAAGCCCCTGCTCCACGAGCATCGGCAGCAGCGCGTCCTCGGGTTCCACCCCGAGATAACACTGCCGCTTGAAATAGGTGCTCGGCTTCTCCGGCAGCGGCTCGCGGTCCTTCGCGAACTGCTCGACGTGATCGTCCATGCGGTTCAGCCAGAACGGCGCCCAGCCCGCACCGGTCTCCATGAAAGCGAAATTCAGCGCGGGATAGCGTTCCATCACACCCCCGGTGATGAGCAGCATGATGGCCGTCATGTGCTCGAAGGTGTGACTGACCAGATGCCCCTGCATGGTGTCGTGCGTGCGTTCCGTCCCGATGCGCGGAATGCGGGCGACCCCGAATCCCTCGTGGAAGCAGACCGCGATCCGATTGCTCTCGCAGAACTCCCAGAGCGCCTCGTACACCGGGTCGTCCACATTGGTCCCGGCGACGGTGTTCGGCCGCAGGATGACCGTGCGGACCCCCTTGTCGAGCGCCCGCCGGGCCTCTTCGAGGGCGAGCACGATGTCGTGCTGCGGCAGGGCGGCCACGGGCAGGAGACGGCTGGTCTCCGCCGAGCAGTACTCGAACGCCCAGTCGTTGTACGCCCTGGTCACCGCGTGCGCGAACGACGAGCTGCGCAGCGCGGGCAGCAGCCCCAGGACCTTCGACGGGAAGATATACGCCTGCGCGATCCCCTCCCGGTCCATCGCGGACAGCCGGTCCTGCGGGTCCAGCCCGCCGCGCCGCAGCGCCCCCAGCACCTCCACGGTCGCCGGGTCGTCGAACAGCCAGCTGCCCGGCGTGTACGTCGCCCCCTGCGTGCTCCCGAACCAGGCCGCCTGGGTGGGCTTTCCGTGGAACGTCGCCGACGGCCCCTCGATGACGCGGCCTTCCGCGATCAGTTGGTCGTCCTGGTACCGGGGCATCCACGCGGCATATTCCTCGGGAATTCTCCCGCGCCACCACTGATCGGAATCGGGAAGGACGATGTGGCTGTCGGCGTCGATTACCGGGAAGTCAGGACGAGAGGCCACAGACTACTCCTAGAGATCGTCTTTCGCGGTGCGGCGCATACGCGGCCCACTCACCCGGAGCGACACCCGCCCACGCCGCATTCCCACCTGGTCCGGGGATTCTTGCGCGCCCTCCCAAAGACGGGGAAGGGGGCAATGTTGCGATGGCGCGAACCAACCCCCTTGACCTGTACGGCATTTACTCACCCGGCACGCCGGACAGGACCGCCCGGACGATCAGCGAATGGATCTCCCCGCGCCTGCCCGAACTGGACCGATACGGTGCGGGCGCCGCGCTCACCCACCACATCGGCAGCAACCGCAAGACCGCCAAGAGAAGCGCTCCGCAGCATTCGAACGGCCTTATGTTGCACAGCATTTCGGCAACATTGACACCCTTCCTGCGGTCGCCGCCACCGGGCCAACACCCGCCACCGCGTCACGGTCACTGCCGCTCGGCGGCGTCCCGCTCCTGGATCGCCGCGAACCGCTCCCGCCAGGGCACCGGCTCCGGCTCCTCGTAGCCGTCCTCGGGGCCCAGCCACGGCCACTTGACCGAGTGCGCCTCCAGGGCCGCCTGCTGCGCGCAGGGGCGGCATACGGTCTCGTCGCCCCGGGGCCGGAAGACGTGCACGGGTCCGTCCCCCTCGCACTGCACGGGCGGCCTCGGCGGGGGCACCGGCACGAAGGCCGGGAAGACGGGTGCGGGCGGCTCGGGCATCTTCTGGACGAGCCGGTGGCGTACGAAGCCCACGGCCGACCGTACGCCGCCCTCCGGCAGCGCACTCACCAGCGCGACCCGCAAATCCGCGGCCTTCACCCCGCGCCGGAGCCAGTCGGCCGCCGTCTCGGCCAGCCCGCACGCCTCGCGGACGCCGAGGTGGAGTTGGGGACTGGCATGGCGCAGGGAGAGCAACACGCGCTCGGCTTGCGCGACTTGCGGGTCGCCGTTCCGCGTACCGGGCTCGGCCGCGATCCCAGCGGCTTCAGCAGGAGCTTCGGCACGGGCTGCCACGGGCGCTTCCGCAGATGCTCCGGCAGGTGCTTCCGCAGGAGCTTCGGAGGGTGGGTGGGGACAGTTCTCCTCACGTTCTTCATCCTCCGGTGGAGAGCCACCGGCCGCCCGAGCCCCCGGCTCACCGACCGCCGGATGCCGCGCACCCGGTCGGACCGGCACCTCCGCGTCCCGGACCCGCCGCGCCTCGAAGTCGGTCAGCGGAACGTTGGAGAACAGCTGGTCGGTGACCCACAGCCCGCCGTCGCCCTGCCGCCGCCACTCGTGGACGAAGCCGTTGGCCTTCAACTGCGACTTGGCCTTCTGGTACGCCCGCCCGGTGATGCCGAGGGACTTCGCGTGATCGCTCAGAGCCTTGCCCGTACGCCGCTCGGGCAGCCCCTGCACGTAGGTGATCAAGATCTTCGCGTCACTGGAGAGGCGCGGATGGCGCACGATGTCGTGCGCGGCCTTCACATAGCCGTAGGACGGCGAGATAGCATGCCAAAGCATCCCGGTGGACTCCAGAATCCATCGTGGGGTGAAGGCCCTCGGACCGGTGTTCCCGCACCACCGAGGGCCGCCCCGTGCGCGGAGCGCACGGAGCGTAACGACGTGATCACCGTACAGCAGGAATCTCGTCCGCAACCACCTTCATCAGCAGCTCGAACAGCAGTTCCGTATCCACGAACGGATCCTCGGCCGTCGGCACCGACCGCCAGTCCAACGGATACGTCAGCCCGTTCAACGCGGGCACCCCCACGAACTCCGCCCCCTTCCGCGTCAGCGCATCCGCCCCCGCCGGCCACCGATGCGCCCCCGCCGTCCCCGGCGGCACCAGGAAGTACATGCTCCGCATCCCGATCCGCGACCGCACGATCGGCCCCGCCTGGAAGTCCGTGAACTGCATGATCTCGTACGCCACTTGCTCCCCCAGCAACCCGCTGATCCGCACGGCGTCGAAGTGAATCCCCGCGTGCCGCAGGGCATGCCCGCTCGCGGGAATCCAGGAAGGCACCAGGTCCGGTGAATTTTTCTGTTCCATGCGCTAAGCGTCGGCACGCACACCTACTGTGACCAGGGACACAAGGCATCTGTGCACTGTTGTGTACGTGGAGGTGGGGCTGTGCACTCCAGTAGTACCGGGAGCGGGAACGCGGAGATGTTCGGAGCGCTGCTCCGCCACTACCGCGAGATGGCAGGGCTCTCGCAGGAGGGCTTAGGAGCGAGGATCGGCTTCTCCAAGTCGCAGGTGGCGATGGTGGAGCGGGGGCAACGCCCACCGAAGGGGAAGTTCGTACCGAAGGCGGATGCGGTGGTGGGCGCTGGCGGTGCGCTGATCGCAGCGGCAACAAAGTTCAGCTTCAGCCGCGTGGCGTCATGGTTCGAACCATTCGCCGACGAGGAAGCCAAGGCCGTAGCCCGGTACGAGTACGAAAGCCACGTCGTACCCGGCCTGCTACAGACCGAGGCCCACGCGCGCGCAGTGTTCAGCCAAGCCTGCCCTCCCCTCGACGACGACGAGATCGAGAGACTGGTCGCTGGCCGCATGGCGCGGCAAGATCTGCTCACCCGCAAGCCGCTGCCAGACATCAGCTTCATCCTCGAAGCCAGCGCGCTCACCCGCCCCATCGGCGGACGGAACGTACACCGAGCGCAGCTCCGGCACATCCTTGAGGCCAGCCACTTGCGGCACGTCCACATTCAGGTCATGTCACCTCGGAGAGAGACGCACTCCGGCCTGAGTGGATCCTTCGTCCTGCTGGAAACCGACGACCGGCGTCGCCTGGCGTATCTGGAGGTCCAGAGCCGGAACTTCCTTGTGGGCGAACAGCCGCACCTGGGAGACTTGTTCGCCACCTATGGGATGCTGCGGACTCAGGCTCTTGGCGTAGAAGAGTCGCGCGAACTGGTCGAGAAGATGGCAGAAGGACTATGAGCACTGACGTCAAGTGGATCAAGAGCAGCTACAGCGGCCAGAACGGCGGCGACTGCGTCGAGGTCGCCCTCTCCTGGTCCAAGTCCAGCTACAGCGGGCCGGACGGCGGCAACTGCGTCGAGGTCGCCACCTGCCCCCACACCATCCACGTCCGCGACTCCAAGGACCTCACCGTCCCCGCCCTGACCCTCTCCCCCACCGCCTGGTCCGCGTTCATCCGGCACACGGCGGCCTGAGGCGCCACCCGCCCGGCAACGCCAGCGAACCGGGTGCCTACCCGTTCGCGTACCCGTGTCCGGATCGCTCCCTACTGCCAGGAGTCGAATCCCGAGGTCGAGGCGGTCGCGGTCGGTACGGACGATGTCGGCCATCTGCGGGAGCTGATCGGTGCCCTGCGTGCTGCGCGGCGAGTGCCCCAGCGCTATCGCTCAGCGATCCCCGCTGCCCTCGGAGCCGTGGGCCGGGCACGAGTCAAATCGCCGCTTTAGTATCGCCGTTGTGTCGTTCAGGGCCCCGGTCACCTCGTACACGTAGCACGCGTCCTCCGGGCTGTAGCGGACGGCGATACGGATGGCGGAGGGCGCGCGCTCGACGCTCCAGTGCCCGCCGGCCGCGTCAGCGATCTCGGAGTGGGTGAGGGTGCCGTCCCGTACGGCGTTGCGGAGTCTGCACTCCGTGAGGCCGACCTTTTGGCAAGCCGCTCTTCGGGAGGGATGTCCGGCCTGTCGAGGAAGGCGGCGAGGGCGGCGGCGATGAGGGCGAGGACCGCGCACCCGGTCAGGGAGGACCGGGTGCGCGTGGTTGTCTGCCGGGTCACCGGTTCAGTGTTCCGCTCTCCGCGTGGCGGTCACGGCGAAACGGCGGTACTCGGACGGGCGACGGCTCGGCCGACGGCCGAAGCGTTACGCCTCGCCCTGGTCCCACCGGCTGCACGACAGCTTCGTCGAGCCTTCGTACACGCACGCGCGGATCTGAATGAACGTGCCCTCCGCGTAGTTGTGGACGACGGTCGTCTTGTCGCCCCAGCCGCCTGCGGCTTCCATCTTCCAGTCGTAGCCCTCGCCGGGCTGCGCCGCCCCGGCGTCCACCTGGAGCACGGCGCGATGGCCGTCCGAGCAGATGTCCTCGATGGTGAACGTGTCGCCCTCGTTCCAGAAGCGGCCCTCGGCCGCCGTGTGGTCCGCGGTGTGGCAATCCGACGACGTCGCCACGACGAAACCGGCGTCCTGACCGGCCATCGCCACGCCGGCGCCCGTTGCGAGCGCCGCGACGCAAGCCGTGGAAACTATGGCTGACCTGCGGAAATTCATGGACAACTCCCCGTTGTTGACAGTGTTCTCACCCAACTCAGGCCGCGATCATGTACGAGTCAAGGAGGCGCGTCAACCGACTTCGGGCCCGGTTGATCCGGGAACATCCGATTCGGGCACCGGGGCGGGGACGCGCGGACGTGAAGGTGTCGTGTGCGGCTTCCGGTTCGGGTGCGGCGGTCGATGGAGAGCGATGGGGGCCGACGCGGGCCGGTGGGGGGGGGCTGAGTGCCGGCGCGGCGGGCCCGCAGGGACTGCGGTCGGCCACGGCGAGCAGGGGCCACGCCTCCGGGGGCCCGGCGAAGCCGGCGTAGAGGAGCGGCCCGAACAGGATCGCCGGGAGGAGGCCGAGCGACAGCGCGCTCACCGCGATCGCGATGAGGGCGAGCCAGCCGAAGGCCGTCAGCCGCAGCAGCACGGCGAGGCCCACGACCCCGACCTCTATCAGTCCCCACGACACCCCGGCACTCCTCCGGTGGAACGACGCCCGGGAGCCGAGTATCCCGAGGGGCGACGCCGTCCAGAAGCCCCCGCAGGACAGCGGGCTTCACGCACGGGACCCACCCCGGCGCGGGCTTCGCGCCATACTCCTCCTGTGCAGTGGTTCGAACAGGCCGAGGAGGCCGAGCGGCTACGGGATTGGGACACGGCCCTCACGCTGGTCAGTGCCCGCGCCGAGTGCTTCTCCGACGATCACTCCCTGCACGGCAACCACCTCTGGCACATGGACCTCCTCGTCGCCGCAGGCCGCTTCCAGGAACTCGCGGAGCTGGCCCTCACCGATGCCCATGCCCGCCGGCGGCTCAACAGGGGCCTACGCGACCGGCGGTTGGAGCCTGCGCTCCGCGGGCGCGCGGAGCAGGGCGACCCCGACGCCCTGTACGTCTTCCTCCGGCTGCTGTGCGAGACGGACCGCGTCCCGGAAGCCCACCGGACGGTCCGGGACATCGCCCCGGACAACGCGTACGCGCGGGGGATCGTGGAGAGCTACGGGGCGGAGTGACGCCGCCCCGCCAACGTCCGCGTCCGTGTCCGCGACCACGTCCGCAGGAGGCGCGGCCGCGTCCACGGGAGGGTGTACGTCCACGGGAGGGTGCGCGTCATGCCGTGCGCGTGACGTGGTGGGCGAGCCACGTGAGCAGGGGGTCCAGATCGGCGGCGGCCGACAGCACCCGGTCCACCGCTTCCGGGGTGTACAGCCACTCCCCGTCCCCGAGGAGCCGGGCCGCGATCAGCGACCGGTGACGCAGCAGCTCCGCGCGGGCGTGATCCGCCGGACAGCCGCGCGGCGGCCGTTGCATCAGGTCGCCCGAGACGTCGTACCCCTTGTCCCGCACGGCCACGACCAGGGCGGCCAGCTCCCGCCCGCTGCCCTCGGCGGCGACGGCCCTGCGGTACGCCTCCACCTGGCCCGGGTCGGGATACCACCACGCCCCCTGAACCCGCAGACCCTCCAACGAGAACCGGAGCCCGATCTCCACCTTCCGGCCGATCCGGATCACCGCCCCCTGGTTCTGCCACCACCAGGAGTCGGTCCGGTAGTGCCAGACGGAGAAGTCCTCGTACCGGGCATCGGCGTCCGCGACGTCATTGAGCAGATCGATCATCGGCCGCCGCACCAGCCGCTCACGATCCCCCCGGCACCGCTCCCTGGTCTCCCGGGACGGCTCCCCCTGAAGCTGCGCCAACACGTCCATGGCCTGCTCCGGCCAGCCGCCGAACTGTCCATCCATGCGCGGAGGATAGCCCCGGCGGCTGCCCCGGACTCGGCCCGGCCCGGCCTGGGCTTAGCCCCGTCTCGGCTCGGCTCGGCTCGGCTCAGGAGAAGACCACGGACCGCACAAGGAGCTCGTCGCCGCCGCCCGCGCCCGGAGGCAGGGAGACGTAGTCGTCTCCGGCGCAGTCCGCGTCACGGAAAACGGTGGCCGTCGACCTGGTCAAGTTCCTCGGCGCCCAACTGAACGACCCCTGCTCGGACGCGGGGCCCTCAAGGCTGAGGCACACGCCGCTGGGAGGGTTGTTCAGGAAGCCGACCGCCTCGTACCCCTCGGCAGTGGCGTAGCTGTACCGGAACTGTCCGGTGGCCGCCGAGGCCGAACCAGGCACAGCCAGCAGCAGGGCGAAGGCGCCACAGGCGGCACCGAGGGTGGTGGCGAGGGAGCGAAGGGACACGGGGGGCCTCACTTTCTTGCACTTACGGGGATCATGACTATGCGTAATCACTGTAAGCGGAGAGTGACTGAGGATCATCGGATCCGCGCCTGGTTCACCACATCGAGTGCGGCGCCGACCGTGCCGTCCGCCAGAGAAGGGCGATAGTCGCACGCGTGACACGGCCGGCCGCGCGAGTTCCGCCGCCGGGGCGGAGGACGCCGCCCTTGACGCCGCACAGTCCCTGGGGCGCAGCCGTGCGCTACGGGGCCGCCCAAGTGGATGACGAGGACGCGCGCCTGACAGGCACGCTGGTGGGCGGCAGCAGGACGCGAGGCTTCATCGAGATCGACGTGGAGGGAAGCGGCGTGCTCGTGATCCGCCGTGGCGGCCGATCCGGTCGAGGGTCCCTGCGGCCCGTCGGCGGCTCAGGCGGCCGAGGGCTCGATCTCCCCCGCGAAGACGATGACCTGGTCGATGAGGCTCCGTCGCAGATGGACGACGTCCGTTCCCGCCAGGCGGGGGCCTCCGTCGGGTGTGGTGAAGACCCATTGGTACCGGGCCCACTCGCCCGGCATGTCCACCGCCGAGCAGCGCACCATCGTGCCGGTGCCCGCCGGGTGGCTCCGGATGTCCCGTACGAACTGCTCGACCGCAGCGATTCCCTCGCTGCGCCCCAACGGCCCCCAGAAGACCACGTCCGAGGTCAGGGCCTGGGAGAGCAGGGCTGTCACATAGGTGTCGTCGGAGGCGTTGAACGCGGAGATGAAGGTGTCGATCGCGGAGCGTGCCGTCTCTTCCTGCATGCACCCAGTCATACCAGCCGATTCGCGTGCGCTCGTCCCGTACGCCGCCTCCGCGTTCGTCTCCTCGCACGGACACCGCCGCCCTCAGCCCACGCTCGCGCCCAGGTAGTCGAGGGCGGCACGGGCGAATCCCGCCGTGGTGTGCGGGCACTGCCAGCGGGCGAGGAGGTCGGGGGTGGTGAGATGGGCGGGTTCGGGCTGCTCGCCGGGTTCGCCGAGGGGGAGTCCGGGGAGCAGGTCTTCGGGGACCAGGTCGTCGAGGGCCCGCCCGAGAGGGGAGCCGAGGGCCTCCAGGCAGGTGGGCAGGTGCTCCAGCACGTCGTCCACGTCGGCCTCGTACGGATGCCAGGCATGGGCGCACGGCGGGTCGTCGCCCTTGCGTGCGACCCTGCTCAGTGCGGTGACGGCCGCGTCCTCGGCCTCGGGGGCGGGGTCGCCGAAGGCGACGTAGGGGGCGAGCATCAGGAGACCCAGCGTCCAGAACAGCGCGGAATCGCCAGCCGGTTCCGCCGCCCCTGTCGGTCCCGTTGTTCTGGTCGATTCCGCTGTCCCCGCCCGTCCCGCTGTCCTTGCCGGTTCCGCCGTTGCCGGGGCCGTCGCCTCCAGCCGGCGGGCGCAGTCGCGTACGGCCTCGTCCTTGTCCCCGGCGTAGTAGCCGTTCCGGATCTCATCCCAATCGGCGGTGAGCTGCTGCCAGTCGTCCGGCACGGGTATGACCGTCGGCATGGTTTCGCGTGTCCCTTCACGAGGTCCCGGGGCTGCGGTCATTGGATCACACGGACTCGTCCCGCTGTTCTGTTTACAGAACGTTCTGTTTGCGGAACGATGGCGCGCAGACCCGGTACCGAATGCCCGGCACCGGGCCCTCACCGACAGACAGGTTGACCCGCGTACATGCCGATACGTATCGCACGCCCCGACGAACTGCCCGCGCTCGTCGCACCCCTGGGCCGGACCGAGCGCAACGCCGGAACGGCCGCCTACCTCGCCGATCTCCTGGAGAAGAAGTGCACGCGGCCGGAGTGGTGCCTGGTCGCGGAGGACGAGGGCGGCCGGCTCACCGCGGCCACCGCGCTGTGGACCATGCCGGGGAACGACGTACCGATGGCCCTGGTGCTCCTGGAGGCGCCGTGGGACGAACCAGGGCTGGTCACCGGCCGGGCGCTGCTGGCCGAGGCGGTCGCGCTGGGCGGATCGCTGGGGGCCACGGAGCTGGGGCACGTCATCGACTCGCCCGCGCAGGCGCCGCAGTTCCAGACGGACCCGGAACGGCGCGCCGAGCTGCTGCGGCTGGCGGGCTTCGACCTGGCCCGTGACGGGCGCCGCTTCCGCCGCGAGGCGGGGGGAGAACTGGCCTCGCACGACGAGCGGTTGACCTGGCGGTCCCTGCCCGACGTGGGCCGGGAACCCTTCCTGGCCCTCCTCACCGAGGCCCTGCCCACCAGCGCCGACGCCCACCTCTCCGCCCTGGTCGCCCGGCAGGGCGCCCGGAGTGCGGCCGAGAGCCTCTTCGCGGACATGGAGGGGTTCGCATACGAACCGCACTGGTGGGAGGTCGGCTACGCCCCGGACGGCACACCGGCCGCCCTCAGCCTCCCCGCCCGGAACCCCGGGAGCGCGGTGATCGGCCTCGTGGCCGTGGCGCCCGCCTGCCGGGGCAACGGGTATGCGACGGCGGTGGTGGCCCGTGGCACGCGGCTGCTCGTCGAAGCGGGCGCCGAGGAGATCCGGGGCGACTGCGACGCCGCCAACACCGCCATGGTCAAGGCGTTCGAGCGTGCGGGCTACGAGAACTTCGCCGACCGCCAGGAGTACGCCCGCCGGCTGTGAGCGGGGCGCACCGCACCCCCGTGGCACCCGCCCTCACCCCAGCGCCACCCGCGCCAGCACCGGCAGGTGGTCGCTGCCCGTCGCCGGGAGCGTCCGGATCCGCTCGACCGTCGCCGAACGGGCGAGGACCTGGTCGATACGGGCCAGCGGGAAGGAGGCCGGGAAGCTGAAGGCGACGCCGCGTTCCGGAGTGTGGAGCTGGGAGGTGAGGGGGGAGAGGCCCCGGTCGTCCACGGTGCTGTTGAGGTCACCGAGGACGACGACCTTCGCGACGGTCTCGGCGGCTATCGCCCGCCCGAGCAGATGCGCGCTCTCGTCCCGGCGTGCCGAGCCGAGACCGCCCACGCCGAAGCGGAGGGACGGCAGGTGGGCCACGTAGGCCGCGACCTCGCCCTGGGCGGTGTGGACGACCGTGCGCAGGCCCCGGCTCCAGCCCTCTTCGATGTCCTTGGGCTTGATGTCGACGGCACGGGTCCCCGACAGCGGAAGCTTCGACCAGATCCCCACGGTCCCGCGCACCGCGTGGAACCGGTACTGCGGTGCGAGCGCCTTCTCGTACGCGGGAAGCGCGTCCGGAACGAGTTCCTCCAGGGCGATGACGTCGGGCCCGGCCGCCGCCAGCGCGCGGGCGGTCCCCGCCGGGTCGCCGTTCACATCGCTCACATTGTGCTGCACCACCACGAGGTCGCGGTCACTGGGCGCGGACGCCGGCAGGAACAGCCCGCCGAACGCGTACGCCCAGGCCGCCACCGGCAGCAGCAGGGCCAGCAGCGCGGTCACCGAACGCCGCCACAGCGCCAGGACCAGCAGCGGAACGACGGCCAGACCGACCCACGGCAGGAACGCCTCCAGCAGACTGCCCAGACGGCCCGGTGTGTTCGGCAGTACCCGGGGAAACGCCAGCAGCAGCGCCGTCAGAGCGGCCAGCCCGGCGAGAACCCTTCCCCGCCGCCACCGCCCGGGACGCGCCCAGGTCCGCCGGGTGACGCCCCCGTCCCCGCCGTCCTGCCCGTCCTCGTCGTCCCGCACGTCCGCACCGGCCTCCGACCCGGAGGCCCTGTCCGTAGCCGCAGCCGTATCCGCAGCCATAGCCGTATCCGCGTCTGTGTCCGTTCCCGCGTCTGTGTCCGTTTCCGCCGCGTCGTCCGTCCGCTCCCGCATGATCCCGCCTTGCCGTTCCGCCCCTGTGACCTCGCCTTTCAGGACGGTCGGGCGCGGCGGGCAGTTCCCGGGGGCGCCTGTGTCGGTGGGTGGGGGCACTATGGGTGCGGTACGGGTGCGGTACGTACGAGTGCGGTTCGTACACAGGCGCTGTCCACGTCAACACCCGTACGTCATGCACACTTTGGGGCAACCGACCCCCACGGCGGACGGCCCGCCTCGGCTACCCTGTCGCCCATGCTCGGGGGACCTGAAGACCACGCACATCTGGACGGCAGCGGGGCCCGGCCCCTGGAGTCGCGGGATCCACGACGCATCGGCCCGTTCCGGCTGCTCGGCGTCCTCGGCTCGGGAGGCATGGGGCGGGTCTATCTCGGCGTCGTACCACCGGAGGCGCCCGACGGGACGGAGCCGGACCGTGCCGGCGGCGCCGGGCGGGCGGCCGGGCACTACGCGGCGGTCAAGCAGGTGCTGCCCGCGCTGGCGGAGGACACCGCGTTCCTCGGGCACTTCGGGCACGAGCTGGACAACCTCGGGCGGCTGCCGGGGCGGACGAACGCGCGGCTGCTGGCGAGCGACCGGGAGGCACAACCGCCGTGGTTCGCCACCGACTTCATCCCCGGGATCACCCTGAGCGAGGCCCTGCGGCTGCACGACGGGCCGCTGCCCTCCGACGCGCTGTGGCGGCTGCTGCGCGACGCGGCGGACGGGCTGCGCACGGTGCACGCGGCGGGGATCGTGCACCGCGACCTCAAGCCGTCCAATGTGATGCTGACGCTCGACGGGCTCACGCTGATCGACTTCGGGGTGGCCCGCGCCGCCGACCAGAGCCGGCTCACCAAGACCGGCATGGTCGTCGGGACGCCCGCCTACATGGCCCCCGAGCAGGCGATCGCCAATCAGAAGCTGTCGGCCGCCGCCGATGTGTTCGCGCTCGCCAGTCTGGTGCTGTACGCGGCCAACGGGCGGCCGCCGTTCGGGGACGGCTCCGGCCTGGACCTGCTCTACCGCATCGTCCACGAGGAACCGGACCTCGGCCGGCTGCCCCGCACCGATCCGGAGCTGGCCGAGCTGATCGGCGCCTGCCTGGCCAAGGACCCGGCCGAACGGCCCGGCACCGACACCCTCTTCGCCCGCGCCGACGCCCGTGTCCCGGACGCGGTCTCCAATCCCTGGCCCCCGGTCATCACCGACCGCATCACCGCCCGCGAAGCCTTCGCCAACCGGACCCCGCCGCCCGAACCGGAACCGGAAGGGGAAGGAGAAGGGGCGGAGCGGGTGCCTCCCACCGCCGGTCCCTCGGAGGGCGGAAAGGCCGGTCCGGAGGGCGCGGCGAAGCCCGAGGACGGGGCGAAGCCGGGGGACGGGGCCGGTCCCGGACGGGGGTCCGCGCCGGCTCCCGCGTCCGCACCCGAGCCCGCCCGGCCCTCCCGGCGGCGGCGGGTCCTTCTCGTCGCCGTGCCCGTCGTGATCGTCGCCGGGACCACCCTGACCCTCAAGCTCGCCCCCTTCGAGGTTCCCGACGCGGAGGCCCGGCCCGGCGCCTCCGGGTCGCACACGCCCGGCGCCCCCACCGCGCCGGCCTCGGGCGGAGCCTCCGCCACGGCCTCCGGGACGCCGTCGCCCACCGTCTCGCCCTCCGGCAAGACGCCGAACGCGTCCGCGAGCGCGCGCGACGGCGACACGGGCGACGCCGCGGGCGACGCGGGCGGCACGGGCGGCACCACCGGCTCCGGGGGGTCCGCCGCAACAACCGGAGGCGGAACCGGGTCCTCCACCGGGTCCGGCGGCTCCGGCTCCTCCGGTGGCTCCGGCTCCTCCGGTGGCTCCGGGACCACCGACTCCGGATCCGGCGGCGGGGGCGTCGGCAAGGCCCCCGCCCTGCCCGCGCCCACCGCCGCGCACGCCGTGAAGAACCTCGCCAAGAACACCTGCCTCGCCTCGGCCGTCAACGCCTTCGGAGGGGGCAAGGCCCAGCCGACCACGGAGAAGTGCGCCGGTTCCCGCAACGGCTACCGCATGGACTACACCTGGACCTACAAGGCCGGCCCCGGCAACACCTTCACCCTCGTCAACGGCGGCACCGGCAGATGCCTGGAACCGCAGACGTACATGGGCTACGCCCTCAACCCCTGCGACGGCTCCGCCCGCCAGTCGTGGAAGATCACCGTCTCCACGTCCCGGGGCCACAACCTCGTGAACACGGGCGCGGGCACCTGCCTCTCCGTGGTCGGCTACGCCGCCGCCCCGGCCGCCGCCGCCTGCGACGCCCAGGCGACATCGCAACTGTGGACGGACGGCGTCTGACCCGGCGGCCACGTGCTTGACGGGGCATCACCGTATAAATCCGGCCCCCACAGCCCCACCCGGCACGGTCCCGCTCCACCCGCACCCCGCACAGTCCCGCTCCACCCGCACCCCGCACAGTCCCGCTCCACCCGCACCCCGCACAGTCCCGCTCCGCCCGCCCCTGCGCCGCCCGGCCCCCTCCGCGCGCCCAATGGATGGAGCACGGGAGCCGTGCGAGTGAGGCTGCGGCGCCGCCGCACCGGCCGGGCCGACCATCACATTTACGTTCCCGGGCATGAAGCACACCAGTCTCGTCTGCACCGCCGCCGCCTCCGCGGCCGCCTGTGTCCTGTGCCTGGCCTCCGCCCTCCCCTCGGCCGCCGACTACTCGGGGAACCCGCTGGCCGGCTCCAACGGCTTCGGCATCATCGTCCAGGACGACGCCACGCTGGGCAGCGCCGAGACCGAGGGCTCGGTCGCCGTCGGCGGGAACCTCACGTACGGCCCCGGGTACAACATCGCGCTGCACACCCCCGGCAGCTTCACCGCCCCCGGCGACGCCAGTCCGACCGCGCTGCTCGTGGGCGGCAGGATCGATCACGCGGGGAGTTCGCCGCAGGGTGTGCTCAAGGTCCTCAACGACGGCTACGTCAAGGTGGGTGACCCGACCGGCTCGTCCGTCCTGGACACCGACGCCAACGGGGCGTCCGTCGCCACCCAGATCGTCGCCGCGAACGCGGCGTACAACTCGACCCCGCGCGTGGAGGAGACCGGCCGCCAGCCGGCCGCCTCGGTCACGGACACCACCGGACTTCCGGACCTGGACGCCCTGTTCGCGCAGTTCCGGGACCGTTCGGACGCCATCGGCACCTGCGGCACCAATGTCGTCCTGCTCGACGCCGAGGGCAACCCGCTCCCCGACCAGACCGGCTTCCCGGCCGGCACCAGCGCCCACGTCGCCCTCACCGAGGGCCGGACCAATGTCCTGCACCTGACCGGCGAGCAGCTGGACAACCTCTCCGAGCTGGTCTTCGACACCCCGCCGTCGGAGTCCGCCCCCTTCGTCGTCGACGTCGACACGACCGGGAGCGGCGGTACGTACGTGTGGAACGTGCCGAACACCGCCGGCACGTCCGGCGAGCAGGCGCCGTACATGCTGTGGAACTTCTCCGACGCCACCGACATCACGATGGCCTCCGGCGACTCCCTCGAAGGCACCTTCTACGCACCCCGGGCGCACCTCACGGACATCGACGCCTCCAACATCGAAGGCACCGTCGTGGCACGGCAGTTGACGGAGGGGCCGCTGACCGAGGGGGGTGCGTCGGCCGTGGACGCGGGCGAGATCCACGAGTTCCCGTTCGAGGCCGCCATCTCCTGCGGTGAGGGCCCGTCGCCCTCTCCGTCGCCGTCGCCCTCGTCCTCGACGGGCGAGCCGAACCCGAGCCCCAGTCCGAGCGAACCGACGCCGTCACCCAGCGAACCGACACCGACGCCGACGCCGTCACCGAGCGAACCCACCCCGACCGCGAGCGCGCCCGAGCCGACCCCCAGCGCGCACACCGCGCTGCCGACGCCGTCACCGAGCGAGCCGACGCCGACGCCGTCACCCGGCGAACCCACCCCGACCGCGAGCGCGCCCGAGCCGACCCCCAGCGCGCACACGGCGCTCCCGTCGCACTCGTCCCCGCAGTGGCCGGGCGGGGGCGGCGGTGGCCACCGGCCGCCGGGCGGGGACGGCGGCGGCCCTCACCACCGCCCGCCTGGCGGCGGACTCGCCGACACCGGTACGACCACGACGCTGTACGCCGCCGCAGGGGCCCTGCTCCTCGTCGCCGCCGGGGTCTTCCTGTCCGGACGCCGCCGTCGGCCGCGCCACTGAAGCCGCCCCGTAGCGACCGGCCCCGGGGTCACCCACCCCGGGGTCACCGCCCCGGAAACCGCTCCCCGCACGCGCTGCAGAACACCGGCGCCGACTCCATCGCCATCCGGCCGCACTCGGGGCAGACCCGGTCCAGCGCGCACGGCGCCTCGCCCCCCTCGTACGCCACGGGCGCGGGCGCGCGGGTGATCGCGAGGCCGGGGCGGCGGCGGTGCACGGTGAGATAGGCCAGGCCCCCGGGTCCGGCGGTGAGCGAACGGCGCGAGGTGCGCGGCAGCCACGTCACCGTGCCGGGAGCCAGTGCGAGGGGCTCGCCGCCGTCGCCGGGGGTGAGCCGGCCGCCGCCCTCCAGGACCACGAGGAGCACGTCGAGCACGTTCTCCTGGTGCTCACCGACCTCGCCGCCCGGCGGCAGCCGTACCAGGTTGGCGTCCAACTCCCGTCCCTGCCGGTCCAGTTGCCAGAGCGCTCCACGGGCGTCGGCATCAGCGGCGGAGAGCAGGTCACCGAGTACGGCCAGGACCTCAGGAGTGGCGTTCACGGCGTCCAGGCTACGCCCGCGTGCGAGGCCCCGGGCGGGTGCTCGCGCCGGGAATTCCGGTGGACCGTCCCGGAGGTCGCTTGTAGCCTCCGCTGATGACCTCCGCGCCGCGCATCCCCGACGACCGGTACCCGCCGATCGAGCCGTACGACCACGGGATGCTGGACGTCGGGGACGGAAACCTCGTGTACTGGGAGGTCTGCGGCAACCCCGAGGGGAAGCCGGCCCTCGTGGTGCACGGCGGCCCCGGTTCCGGATGCACTCCGGGCGCACGCCGGTTCTTCGACCCCGCGCGCTACCGCGTGATCCTCTTCGACCAGCGCAACTGCGGCCGCTCCACCCCGCACGCGAGCGACCCCGCCACCGATCTGCGCGCCAACACCACGGACCACCTGATCGCCGACATGGAGCGGCTCCGCACCCACCTGGGCGTGGACCGCTGGCTGCTGTACGGGGGTTCATGGGGCTCCACGCTGATCCTCGCGTACGCCGAGCGCCACCCGGAGCGGGTCGAGGCGATCGTGATCCCGGCCGTCACCACGACCCGGCGCTCCGAGATCGACTGGCTGTACCGGGGCGCGGGGCGCTTCTTCCCGGAGGCCCTGGACCGGTTCCGGGCCGGGGTCCCGGAAGCGGCGAGCGAGGCGACCCCCGACGTGCTCGCCGCGTACGCCGCGCGCACCGAGAGCCCCGATCCGGAGGTACGGGCCCGCGCCACCGCCGACTGGTGCGCCTGGGAGGACACCGTCCTCTCCATGGAGGCGCACAGCGGCCCGCCGCCGTACAGCGGCCGGCCCGGCCCGGCGCAACACGCGCTCGTCCGGATCTGCGCCCGCTACTTCTCCCACGGTGCCTGGCTGGAGGAGGGGCAGTTGATCCGGGACGCCGGGCGGCTGGCGGGCATCCCGGGGGTGCTGATCCACGGCCGGCTCGACCTGGGCGGCCCCCTCTCCACCGCCTGGGAACTGGCCGGGGCGTGGCCGGACGCCGAGTTGACGGTGATCGAGGACGCGGGCCATCTGGGCGGAGCGGCGACGAGCCGCGCGATCCTGGCGGCGCTGGACCGGTTCGCGGGGGCCTGAGCCGAACCACGTCCGAGGACCGGCGGGTACGGGACGCGCTCGCGCACGCGATGCGGCACCGGGCCGCCCGGCACATCCCCGGCGTCTCCGGCCACGAACTGGCGTACGTGGCGAACCGGCACTTCTCGATCGTGCTGCTGAACGAGGCGATCGCCGACCTGGTCAACGCGCACGCCCGCCTGGACATCTCCCAGGCGTCAAGACCACCGAGTACGTGCACATCGTCAGATCACCGCTCCACCTGGTCGGGCTCCTGATCGTTGTGCTCTTGCTCCTGCGCCCAGGTGATCGCCCATGCGTCGAGCGGACGGAGGGCATCACGGAGTGCTGTCCCCAGCCGAGTCAGCTCGTAGCCATCGGCCGAGGGGGCGACGATCCCGCTCGACGCGAGTTCACGGAGCCGCTGGTAGAGGACGCTGGACGACAGCCCTTCGCACCGTGCCAGCAGCGCGCGGGCGCCGAGCGGGCCCGCACGCAGTTCCCAGAGGATGCGCAGCGCCCACCGACGGCCGAACAGGTCCATCGCGGCCATGAGGGGACGGCCGGTCGTCGATCCACGAACCGGTGTTCCTGGGCGCGGTGTCGGCATGCCCCTCCTCGTCCTTGCGTTTCGTTATTCGAAACACTAGCATCCACTCGGCGTTTCTGATTTCGAAACGAACTCGATGGGAGAGCCGATGTCGCGGATAGCCCTGCTGGACCCGCCGTACACCGACCAGGCCGGTGCACTGCTCGCGCGCATGATGCCCGGGGACGCCCCGCCGATCGGGCTGTTCCGGATGTTCGCCAGAAACATCCCCATGGCCGACGCCATGCACGGGTGGGGCCGCTACGAGTTGGGCAGACAGCTGACCCTGACCATGCGGGAACGCGAGATCGTCATCGACCGGACGTGCGCGCTGTGCGGCTGCGAGTACGAGTGGGGCGTGCACATGATGACGTTCGCCGAGCGGGTCGGACTCACCCGCGAGCAGGCGGCATCCCTGGTGCACGGCGCCCCCGCCGACGAGTGCTGGACGTCCGAGAGGGAACGGCTGCTCATCCTCGCTGCCGATGCGCTGCACGAGCGTTCCGACATCGATGACGCGCTGTGGACACGGCTGGTGTCGGTCTTCGATGAGCTCCAGCTGCTCGATCTGCTTCTGCTGTGCGGCTGGTACCACGCCGTCAGCTTCGCCGCGCGCGCCACGCGCGTGCCGCACGAGCCCGGCGCACCTCGCTTCGCCGACTTCCTCCCCCTCACGACCGGGACCAACCGATGAGCACTGCCCGGGAGCGCCCCGAGGCGCGACAGGTCGTCATGCCTAAGTGGTTGGTCCTGTGTTCCAAGCCCGCCGACCCCGATCCGGACGGAGGCCGTCATGCATAAGACGGTGGTCCTCTATCCCAAGCCCGCCGACCCCGACCACTTCCGCGACTACTACGTGAACAACCACCTTCCGTTGGTCATGGACTGGCCCGGCCTGCTTGCGTGGCGCTACAGCTTCGACGTGGCGGCGACCAGCGGAGAAGCGCCGTACTTCGCGGTCTTCGAGGCCGACTTCGCTGACGCCGCCGCCCTGGCCGCGGCGCGGTCGTCGCCACAAGGCCGACGGCTGGCCGCCGATGTCGCCAACTACGCCACCGGCGGTGTGGTCGTCATCGACTATCCGGTGCAGGACGGCACCGGCTGAGGCAGGCCGGGACGCTCCTGGACGCGTTCGGAGCGTGCCGTTGCGGCCGGGTCCCGGCCATCTCCGCAACGCCGTTCGCGGTTGCCGGTGCGTTGAGGATCAAAGGGGGGCCGATGTCCTGGCCGGATCTGACGGTGGTTGATGCGTGCGTGCGGCGCGACGGCCGGGGCGGCAGCCCCACGGCCGTCACCGACGACGACCCGGCGGCGACGGACGCTGACCGGCGTGCGGTCGCCGCTGCGGCCGGCACCTCGCACGCGGCGTTCCTCGGCCCGGGGCGGTCGACGGACGGTGGCCGGCCTGTCCGGTTCTTCACCGCCACCGCCGAACTGTCCGGCTGCGGCCACGGCACCGTTGCCGCGCAGGCCGTCCGGTTGACCCGCACCGCGCTGGGCGAGCTGAACGACCGCCAACACACCGGCGGGCGCACCTTCGACACCGTCGCGATCCGCCGCCCCGCCGGCATCGAGGTGTGGTTCGACCAGGGCCTCGTCGCGCTGCGTCACCCGGCACCGGACGAGCGCGCCGCGATCGTCGCCGCGCTCGGGCTCACCGCGGACGATCCGCATCCGACCGACGCGCCACGGATCGCCGCGCCCGGCACACCACGCATGCTTGTACCGGTCCGCGACCGGTCGGCGCTACTGCGGGTCCGCCCACACCTCGGCAGGCTGACAGCGGTGTGCCAGCGGTACGGGCTCCTCGGCTGTTTCGTGTACGTACCGCCGGTGGGCGACCGGCCGGGTGCGGCGCGGATGTTCGCGCCGGCGATCGGTGTCGACGAGGACGTCGCCAACGCCAACAGCACCGGCTGCCTGGCCGCCCACCTGCTCGACACGACAGGGGCGCGGACGATCGCGATCGAGGTGGAGCAGGGCGACACCCTCGGTCGACCGGCCAGCGTGCTCGCTTCGGCCCGACGCGGGCCGGCGGGCATCACGACCCGGGTCGGCGGGTTGGCGGTAGTCCGCGGCTCTCACACATGAGTAGTCCTGAGAGATCACGGACTCCCGCCGGACCGTGTCCGGTTTACCCCTCTCCGTTCTCCTCACCTCTCGCAGAACAGCTTTCGCACAAAGCCCCTCGCGACAGGTTCTGCGACTTGCCAGAGCTCACCGAACCGGCCGCCGTCGTCGAACAGTTCGACTGCCCCACCTGTGAGGTGCCCGCCGGAAGCACCTGCCGCACCCGCGGCGGCAAGGGCCACTGGTCGACCAAGCCGATCACCGCGGGCACCTGCTCCGGCTGGGTGGGCAACCTGACCTGACCGCCCGCGCTGCCCCCTCCCCCGTCCCTGCCCCCCGGGTCCGGCTCCGGCTCCGGCTCTGGCCGAGATCACATCGGAACACGGCGCACCCTGGGCCAGGGGTGAGCTGTCGGGTCATCATGGACCGGGCGGGTCAGACGAGTTGAGCGGGGGCGGCCGATGCGCGGGGTGTTACTCGATGAGCGGTACCGGCTGAAGGAGCCGGTGGGCTCCGGCGGAATGGGCCGGGTCTGGCTCGCCGAGGACGAGCGCATCGGCCGCACGGTCGCGGTCAAGGTCCTCGGCCAGCCCGACGAGGCCACCGCCGTCAGCCGCTTCACACGCGAAGCCCGGGTGGTCGGCGGCCTGTCCAGCCCGCACATCGTGACCCTGCACGACTTCGGCGAGGCGCGGGTGGCCGACGAACGGGTGCTGTACCTCGTCATGGAACACCTGCGGGGGCGGGACCTCGGGGCCGTCCTGGAGAAACGGAAGCCGGACCCCGTACCGGTCTCCGACGTGCTCGACTGGGCGGTCGCCATCTGCGCCGGTCTGCAGACCGCGCACCGGGCGGACGTCGTCCACCGCGACATCAAACCGGCCAATGTCCTGCTCACCTCCGAGGGCACCATCAAGATCCTGGACTTCGGGATCGCGCGGATGCTGTCCACGGCCGGCCCCCTGACCCGCACCGATCTGACGGCGACGGGGTTCGTGATCGGCACCCCGCTGTACATGTCGCCCGAACAGATCCTGACGCCCGACACCATCGACAGCCGCAGCGACCTCTACTCCCTCGGCTGCCTCCTCCACACCCTGCTCACGGGCGAACCGCCCTTCACCGGCACGGGCACGGCCGTTCTGGCCCAGCACCTCAGGAACACCCCCCGGCCGCCGAGCGAACGGCGCGCGGAGCTGTCCGCGTACGACGGACTCGACGCGCTCGTCCTGCGGCTGCTCGCCAAGGAACCGGACGAGCGCCCGGCGGACGCGGCGGAGGTGTCCGCCCTGCTGAAGGCCGCCCGCGCGGCCGGGACCGCGGGGACCGCCGGAGCGGCCGAAGCCGTAGCGGCACCGGCACCGGTCCCACCGGACCCCGTACCGGAACCGGAACCGACCCGCACGCCCTCCCCCGAGCCGGACAGCACCCCCACCACCCTGGGATCCGTCGCTCATACGGCCGCCCTGCCACCGGTCCCGCAGTTCCCGGCGGACGCGCAGCCCCCCAGGTACTCGCCCCCGATGCCGCCCTCCCAGGAACGGCTCCGGATCGGCGGACGGTCGCCCCGGATCGGCTCGGTGTCCACGCGCACGGTGGCCGCGACCTGGCTGGCCGGCGGCGGAACCGCGCTCGTCACGGGCGTCCTCCTGCTGTTGTGCGTGACCACCCGGGCCGGGAACGTGCTCATCCTCGGCGGCTTCGCCGGGCTGGCCGGCATGGCCGCCGCACACGGGTTCACCAACGTCTTCAACCCGCACGAGCGCAAGCTCTTCGACCGCATCCTGTCCGCGCTGCTGCTCGCCGTCCCGCTGGGGGCCGGCGGGGCCGCCATCGACAACGCGGTGACGGACAAGATCTCCGGACGCTATGTCGTGTTCGCGGGCGGCGCCTGCCTCGCCGCACTGACCGTGGGCGTGGTGATCGCGGACCAGCTCGCCGTCCGGCTGCGGCTCCCGTCCCGCGCGGCCCTGATCCTCTCCATGAGCGGATGGATCAACGGGCTCGTCACCTGGGGGATGCTCGCCTACGTCTCCGCCCTCGGACCCGTCTGGGCCGTGCCGGTCGGCTGCGCGGTCTGGCTGGGCACGGCGGCGGGACTGGGCTGGGTCCTGTCACCCTCGACGAACCCGGGCGGACCGCCTCCGGGCGGAACGAACCCCGGCGGGGCGAACCCCGGCGGCACGAACGCGGGCGGCCGGACGGCCTGAGCGCACGCGGCGCCCGGACCGCCCGGCCGGCTCCGGAACGGCACGCCCCTACCAGGCGAACGACTCCGGCGAGGGACCCGGCCCCGGGAAGATCTCGTCGAGGCCGGCCAGCACCTCGTCCGACAGCTCCAGCTCGACCGCGCGCAGCGCGGACTCCAACTGCGCCAGGGTGCGCGGGCCGGTGATCGGGCCCGTGACACCGGGACGCGTCAGCAGCCAGGCCAGGCCCACCTCGCCGGGCTCCAGACCGTGCTTGTCCAGCAGGTCCTCGTACGCCTGGATCCGCGCGCGGGCCGCCGGGTCGGCGAGCGTCTCCGCGGCCCGGCCGGAGGCCGAACGGGCGGAGCCGCCCGCGCTCTCCTTGCGGATCGCGCCGCCGAGGAGACCGCCGTGCAGCGGGGACCAGGGGATGACGCCGAGGCCGTATTCCTGCGCGGCCGGGATGACCTCCATCTCCGCGCGGCGCTCCGCGAGGTTGTAGAGGCACTGCTCGCTGACGAGCCCGTACGAACCGCGGCTCCGGGCGGTCTCGTTCATCTGGGCGATCTTCCAGCCGGGGAAGTTGGAGGAGCCGGCGTAGAGGATCTTGCCCTGCTGGACCAGGACGTCGATGGCCTGCCAGATCTCGTCCACCGGGGTGTCCCGGTCGATGTGGTGGAACTGGTAGACGTCGATGCGGTCCGTCCGCAGCCGCTTGAGGCTGGCGTCCACGGCACGGCGGATGTTCACCGCGGAGAGCTTGTGGTGGTTGGGCCATGCCTCGCCGTCGGAGCCCATGTTCCCGTACACCTTGGTGGCGAGGACGACCTTGTCCCGGCGGTCGCCGCCGCGGTCGAACCAACTGCCGATGATCTCCTCGGTGCGGCCCTTGTTCTCGCCCCAGCCGTAGACGTTGGCAGTGTCGAAGAAGTTGACGCCCGCGTCGAGCGCGGTGTCCATGATGGTGTGGCTGTCGGCCTCGTCGGTCTGCGGGCCGAAGTTCATCGTGCCGAGCACGAGACGGCTGACTTCGAGTCCGGTGCGTCCCAGATGTGTGTACTTCATGGTCACCCAGCCAACGCCTTCGAGTCCGCTCGAAGCAAGCGTTCTCCTGCCCGCCGCCCCGAATGGCCGGGACCGGGCCGGACCAGTGGCCGGGGCGGCGGGTGCGGGATCAGCCGAGGGCGGCCGCCACGGCGACGACGGCGAACATCAGCACGAGCACGGCCGCCATGATGCGGTTTCTGGTCTTCGGGTCCACCCGACGAGCCTAACCCGACCGGCTCACCCGCCCAGCGGCCAGGCCCGCACCACCTCGTACCTAGGCCGCTCCCCCGGCACCCCGCTCACCGGCAGGCTGCTGCGGACGAGACTCAGCTCACGCACCTCCCAGTGCCGCCCCTCGAAATCTTCCAGCGCGGAGGTAAAGGGGACGAGATCGGCCGGGACCCGGCTGCGGGCCAGCGTGAGGTGCGGGACGTAGCGGCGGTGCTCCTCCATGGGCACCCCGGACCGCCGGGCCGCCGCGTCCGCCCGCTCGGCCAGCAGCCGCAACGCGTCCAGCGCCCCGGCGGCGCCCGTCCACAGCGCCCGCCCGTCGAACCGCCCGGCCCCGTGCATCCGCAGCCCGAAGGGCTCCGTCCGGTGGGCGGCCCGCTCCGTCCGCCGGTACAGCTCCGGCAGGACCTCCTCGTCGACCTCCCCGAGGAACGCGAGCGTGTAGTGCCATCCGGCCGGTTCCGTCCACCGCAGCCCCTCGGCCCCCGGCAGACGCCGCAGGGGCGCCACCGCGCCCCGCAACTCCTCCACGGCGGGCTCCGGCGGCAGCACGGCGGCGAAGAGTCTCATACGGCGAGTCTGGCAGCCCGGGGCCCGTTCCGGGCTCCGGGCGCCGCCGCACGCACGACGGCCCCGCACCGGTCGGGCCGGTGCGGGGCCGTGTCGCGTACGGGCGGGGCGGTCAGGCCGCGGTCGCCAGCCGTTCGCGGGGGACGAAGCGGACGTGCGGGCGGCCCGGACGGAGGTCCACCTTCAGCCGCAGACCGCCGACGCGGGCGAGCATGAAGCCGACGCCGAGCGCGGCGAGCAGGGAGAACGCGCCGCCGACCGCCATGCCGGTACGGACGCCGTACGTGTCGCTAATCCAGCCGACGATGGGGGCGCCCACCGGCGTACCCCCGGCGAAGACCATCATGTACAGGCTCATCACCCGGCCGCGCATGGCCGGGTCGGCGGCCATCTGGACGCTGGTGTTGGCGCTGATGTTGGTCGTGAGGCCGATCATGCCGATCGGGACCAGCAGGATCGCGAAGAGCCAGACGGACGGCGACAGCGAGGCGATGATCTCCAGCAGGCCGAAGGCCGTACCGGCGGCGACCAGCATCCGCAGCCGCGAGGAGCGGCGGCGGGCGGCCAGGAGCGCGCCGGCGAGGGAGCCGGCCGCCATGAGGATGTTGAAGAACGAGTACATCCCGGCGCCGCCGTGGAAGATCTCGTCCGCGAAGGCCGTCAGCCAGATCGGGAAGTTGAAGCCGAACGTACCGACGAAGCCGACCAGGACGATCGGCCAGATCAGCTCGGGGCGGCCGGAGACGTACCGCAGCCCCTCGCGGAGCTGGCCCTTGGCCCGGGGCACGACGGTGGCCTTGTGCAGTTCGCTCGTCCGCATCATCAGCAGGCCGATCAGCGGGGCGGCGAACGACAGCCCGTTGAACATGAACGCCCAGCCGCTGCCGACCGTGGTGATCAGCACGCCCGCGACGGCGGGGCCGATGAGCCGGGCGGACTGGAAGTTCGCCGAGTTCAGGCTGACGGCGTTGCGCAGCTGCGCGGGGCCGACCATCTCGGAGACGAACGACTGGCGCGCCGGGTTGTCCACGACCGTGACCATGCCGAGCAGGAACGCGATCAGATAGACGTGCCACACCTGGACCACGCCGGAGAGCGTGAGGACCGCGAGCGCGATCCCGCAGAGCCCGAGGGCGGCCTGGCTGACGAGAAGGAGCTTGCGCTTCGGGAGGCGGTCGGCGATGACGCCGCCGTACAGGCCGAAGAGCAGCATCGGGAGGAACTGGAGGGCCGTGGTGATACCGACGGCGGCGGCGGACCCGGTCAGGCTCAGGACGAGCCAGTCCTGCGTGATGCGGGACATCCAGGTACCGGTGTTGGAGATCACGGCGCCCGTGGCGAACAGGCGGTAGTTGCGTATCTTCAGCGACGAGAAGGTCCCGCCGGTCCTGCTCTCGTGGGTGGAAGTCGGTGCGGGGGCGGAGTCTGCTCCGGATCCCGTACTCAAAAGGGTTCGCCTCCTCGGGCGTGGACACTGGGCTGACTGACGGGGACGCCTCGGCGGGGGCGGGCGCCGGACCCGGTCCGGCGCGGCCCGCCCCGCTACAGGTGGGCCAGCTTTTCGAGCACGGGCGCCGCGGTGCGCAGCGTCTCCCACTCGTCCTCGTCCAGACCTTCGGCCAGGGTGGTCAGCCAGGCGTTCCGCTTGTCGCGGCTCTCGGCGAGCATGGCCTCGGCCTGCTCGGTCTGGCTGACCATCTTCTGACGGCGGTCATCGGGGTGCGGTTCCAGTCTGACAAGTCCCTTGGCTTCCAGCAGCGCGACGATGCGGGTCATCGACGGCGGCTGCACGTGCTCCTTGCGGGCCAGCTCACCGGGGGTGGCGGAACCGCAGCGGGCGAGCGTGCCGAGCACCGACATCTCGGTGGGGCTCAGCGACTCGTCGACGCGCTGGTGCTTGAGGCGCCGGCCCAGCAGCATGACGGCGGAGCGAAGGGAGTTCACGGCGGCACTGTCGCCGTCGTGGATCAGGTCAGGCATGTTTGTTAGAGTAACTCATTACCTACCCTAAAGACCACTCGGTGGTATCCGCGCGCGTGCGGGTTTACCAATCGATCACCCAAACGAGTGAGTCGCTTCCGGAAAGTCACGCACTTCGGCCCCGCGGGACGTAACCCTGCTTGGCATGGGATCGACAGTGCTCAGCCTGCGGATAGACGGTGAGCTGCTCGACCGGCTCAAGCAGCACGCCGCGAAACGCGGAATGAGCGTCCAGGACTATGTGGTCCGGACGCTCATTCGCGACGACTTCGACGAACGCTTCCAGTCGGCCGTCGAGGAGACGGAGAAGTTCTACGGGGCGGAGGGGGCCAGGGCCGAAGAGGTCACCTGAGCCCCCGCCCCAGGGATCACGTGAGGCCGAGCGCCGGCATCGCGTAGTAGAAGACGAAGACCGCCGACACCGCGTACATGGCCACGGGCACCTCGCGACCGCGTCCGGCGGCCAGCCGCAGCACGCAGAAGGCGATGAAGCCGATGCCGATGCCGTTGGTGATCGAGTACGTGAACGGCATCATGACCATGGCCAGGAAGGCCGGGATCGCGAGCGTGTAGTCGCTCCAGTCGATGTCCCTCACCGAGCCCGCGATGATCAGGAAGCCGACCGCCAGCAGCGCCGGAGTGGCCGCCTGCGAGGGGACCATGGTCGCCAGCGGCGTGAGGAACAGCGCCGCCGTGAACAGCAGACCCGTGACGATGCTCGCGAAACCGGTCCGCGCGCCCTCACCGACACCCGCGGTGGACTCCACGAAGCAGGTCGAGGCGGACGAGGAGGTGCCACCGCCCGCGGCGACCGCGATGCCGTCGACGAACAGCACCTTGTTGATGCCGGGGAAGTTGCCGTTCTCGTCGGTCAGCTTGGCCTCGTCGCCGACGCCGAGGATGGTGCCCATGGCGTCGAAGAAGCAGGACAGCAGCACGGTGAAGACGAACAGGATGCCCGTCAGCACGCCGACCTTGTCGAAGCCGCCGAACAGGCTCGCGTGACCGATCAGCCCGAAGTCCGGGGTGTCGACCGGGTTGCCCGGCCACTTCGGCACGGTCAGGCCCCACGCCTCGCCCGGCAGGTCCGCGATCGCGTCGATGATCAGCGCGACGACGGTCATGGCGACGATGGAGATCAGGATCGCGCCCGGCACCTTGCGGACGATCAGCGCGAGGGTGAGCAGCGCGCCGAGGACGAAGACGAGCACCGGCCAGCCGTTGAGGTGGCCGTCGCTGCCGAGCTGGAGCGGCACGGTGGTGTGCGCGGCGTCCGGGATGCGGGAGACGAAGCCCGAGTCGACCAGGCCGATCAGCAGGATGAACATGCCGATGCCGATCGCGATGCCCTTGCGGAGCGAGGTCGGTACGGCGTTCATGACGCGTTCGCGCAGGCCGGTGGCGACCAGGAGCATCACGACGATGCCCGCGAGGACGACCATGCCCATGGCGTCGGGCCAGCTCATCCGGGGGGCGAGCTGGAGGGCGACCACGGTGTTGACGCCGAGGCCGGCGGCGAGCGCGATCGGGACGTTGCCGATGACGCCCATGAGCAGGGTGGAGAACGCGGCGGTCAGCACCGTGGCGGTGACCAGCTGGCCGCCGTCGAGCTGGTGGCCGTACATGTCCTTCGCGCTGCCGAGGATGATCGGGTTGAGCACGATGATGTAGGCCATCGCGAAGAACGTGGCGAAACCGCCGCGGATCTCGCGACCGATCGTCGACCCCCGCTCGGAGATCTTGAAGAAGCGGTCCAGGCCGCCTGCGGACGACGGCGGCGGGGGCGTCTTGGGGTCGACCGGAGCGGTGGCCGAGGGGGACATGGGTGACCTCAGTCGTACGTAGAAGGAGGTAAAAAGTGGTCAGCTTTGGACATTCACACGAATAAATCGAGCCAGCCGTAAGCAGATTCAGTATGAATACATAAGGCGAAGATCGCTATCTCCGCGCGTAGACCCTTGGGCCGACTGGCCCGACGGCCTTTATGTACCCGCCGCTTACACTGGCGGCATGGCGAAGTGGACTGCGAAGCACGAGGCGCCGGAGCCCCTGGAGGGCCCGGTCGTCGCGACGATCACCGGCGGCACGATCCTCTGGTTCGTCCTCTTCCTGGTCCAGATCCCGTTCTACGGCTGGTTCGACGACCACGGCCATCTGTGGTGGGTGTGGACCTGCCTGGCCGGGGCCGGCCTCGGCCTGATCGGCATCTGGTACGTACGGGGCCGCGACGCGGCGATCAAGCGGGCCGCCGCCGCCCGCGCCTCCGGTGACGGGGCGGACGCGCCCGGCGCCTCCGCCTGACAGACGACCGTCCGACTCTCGGGCCCGGCGGCCCCGCCCGGGACCGTGCGCGTACGACCAGGGGACCATTCCCCTCCTCCCCCGGTCTGATCTTCGGACCCCCTGACGGGTGAAGCGGACGATCCGCCCGTACCGTCGGAACCATGACTCAGCGGGCACCCGAACCCCCCGGCGACCTGCCGGACGGCACCTCCGAACCCTCCGGCACCGGCTCCGCCGAACGGCCGGTCAGGACCGACGCCGGACCCGGGCCGGAGCCCGTCGACCCGTCGCAGCCGCCCGGCCCGGCCGCCGTACGGAACGGACTCACCGCCGCCGAGGTCGCCGAACGGATCGCCCGCGGCGAGGTCAACGACGTCCCCGTGCGCTCCTCCCGCTCCCTGACCGAAATCGTCCGGGCCAATGTCTTCACCCGGTTCAACCTGATCATCGGCGTGCTCTGGCTGATCATGCTGATCGTCGCGCCGATCCAGGACAGCCTCTTCGGCTTCGTGATCATCGCCAACACCGGCATCGGCATCGTGCAGGAGTGGCGGGCCAAGAAGACCCTCGACAGCCTCGCCGTGATCGGGGAGGCCAGACCCACGGTCCGGCGCGACGGGGTGGCCGCCGAGATCTCCACCTCCGAGATCGTCCTCGGGGACGTGATCGAACTCGGACCCGGTGACAAGGTCGTCGTGGACGGCACGGTCGCCGAGGCCGACAACCTGGAGATCGACGAGTCCCTGCTCACCGGCGAGGCCGACCCCGTGCTCAAACGGGCCGGCGACCCCGTCATGTCCGGCAGCTTCGTCGTCGCGGGCGGCGGCGCCTTCGCCGCCACCAAGGTCGGCCGCGAGGCCTACGCCGCCCAGCTCGCCGAAGAGGCGTCCCGCTTCACGCTCGTCCAGTCCGAGCTGCGCAGCGGCATCTCCACCATCCTCAAGTACGTCACCTGGATGATGGTCCCGACCGCGATCGGCCTGATCATCAGCCAGCTGGTCGTCAAGGACAACAACATCAAGGACTCCGTCGCCCGGACCGTCGGCGGCATCGTCCCGATGATCCCCGAGGGCCTGGTCCTGCTCACCTCCGTCGCCTTCGCGATCGGCGTCGTACGGCTGGGACGCAAACAGTGCCTCGTCCAGGAGCTGCCCGCGATCGAGGGACTGGCCCGGGTCGACGTCGTCTGCCTCGACAAGACCGGCACCCTCACCGAGGGCGGCATGGACGTCACCGAGGTCCGCCCGCTCAACGGCACCGAGGAGCCCTACCTCCGCCGGGTGCTCGGCGCCCTCGGCACCTCCGACCCGCACCCCAACGCCAGCCTCCAGGCCATCGTCGACGCCTACCCGGCGGACCCGGACCGGCCCTGGACCGTCACCGGCACCCTGCCCTTCTCCTCCGCCCGCAAGTACAGCGGCGCCGCCTTCGACGAGAACGGGGAGCGGACCTCCGCCTGGCTGCTCGGCGCCCCCGACGTCCTCCTCCCCGAGAACGACGCCGCCCTCACCGAGATCGAGCGGCTCAACGAACAGGGGCTGCGCGTGCTGCTGCTGGCCCGGGTCAAGGGCGAACTGGACGATCCGTCCCCCGCCGACGGGGCCGTGCCCAGCGCCCTGATCGTGCTGGAACAGCGGCTGCGGCCCGACGCGGGAGAGACCCTCGCCTACTTCGCCGACCAGCGCGTCGCCGCCAAGGTCATCTCCGGCGACAACGCCGTCTCCGTCGGCGCCGTCGCCGCCAAGCTCGGGCTGCCCGGCGCCGAACACACCCTGGACGCCCGCCGGATGCCCACCGACCCGGACGAGATGGCCACCGCCATGGAGGAGAACGCGGTCTTCGGCCGCGTCACCCCCCAGCAGAAGCGCGACATGGTCGCCGCCCTCCAGTCACGCGGCCACACCGTCGCCATGACCGGCGACGGCGTCAACGACGTCCTCGCGCTCAAGGACGCCGACATCGGCGTCTCCATGGGCTCCGGCTCCGAGGCCACCCGGGCCGTCGCCCAGATCGTCCTGCTCAACAACAGCTTCGCGACGCTCCCGTCCGTCGTCGCCGAGGGCCGCCGCGTCATCGGCAACATCACCCGCGTCGCCACCCTGTTCCTGACGAAGACCGTCTACTCCGTGCTGCTCGCCGTCCTCGTCGTCTGTTTCCAGGTCGAGTACCCGTTCCTGCCCCGCCACCTCACCCTGCTGTCCACCCTCACCATCGGCGTCCCCGCGTTCTTCCTCGCCCTGGCCCCCAACAAGGAACGCGCCCACCCCCACTTCGTGCGCCGCGTCATGCGGTACGCCATCCCCTCCGGCGTCATCGCGGCCGCCGCCACCTTCGTGACGTATCTGATCGCCCGCTCCCACTACGCCGGCACCGGCGCCCTGGACGCCGAGACGAGCACCGCCACCCTCACCCTGTTCCTCGTCTCGATGTGGGTCCTCGCGATCATCGCCCGCCCCTACACCTGGTGGCGGATCTGCCTCGTCCTCGCCATGGGCGCCGCCTTCCTCGTCGTCCTCGCCGTCCCCTGGCTCCAGGACTTCTTCGCCCTGAAACTGGTCGGCACGGCGATGCCGTGGACGGCCGTCGGCATCGCCGTGATCGCCTCGGTCGCCCTGGAGTACGCCTGGCGGCTGGTGGGGCGGCGCTGGCCGTCGTAGGACGGCGCCGCCCGCACCGGGGCCGCTACTTCACGTCGACGAAGTCGCCCGAGGAGACGACGGCCGGGGTCGTGGACGTACCGGCGAAGCTGTAGCGCCAGTAGCCGTCCGCCGCCGCCTTGACCGTGGTCTTCAGCGCGCCGGTGGAGCTCGTCCGGACGGTCTTCACCGTGGTGTAGGTCTTGCTGCCCTTCTTGCAGAACTGCAGCCTGACCGACTGACCGCTGTAGCCGTGGTACGTGAAGTCGTCCCAGCTGGCCCGCGCCAGTTTGCCGGTGACCGTGAGCGTCCTGCCCTTCTTCACCGGCTCGGGCGAGGCGTTGACGCTCAGCGTGGCCGCCCGCTGGAACTTGAACGAGCCCGCCTTCTCCTTCCAGACGTAGTCGCCGTCCTTGGCGTCCACCCAGGCGTCCACGTACCAGGTGCCCGCGTAATCGTTCGAGTACGGCAGATCGACCTTCGGGTCGACGAGGAAGCTCGCCGTGCAGGTGCCGCCCGAGCAGCGGACACCGCTCGCGTCGAGGAAGCCGAACCCCGGGCCGTGGAGGACGATGTCGGCCTCCTTGATCCCGGAGTCGTCCTTGGCCGTCACGACCACGGTGAACTTCTTGACGAGGCTCGTGCCGACGATCACGTTCTTGCCGCCGTTGACCGTCACCTTGGTGATCGCCGTGTCGCCGTAGCGGCCGTCGGCCTGGGCGGACGGCACCGCCAGCGCGCTCAGGGCGAGGACGCCCACGGAAACGGCGGCGGATGTGCGTATGCGCATGTGTGATTCCCGTACGCAGGGGCCCGGTCCGCAAGCGGAGCACCCGGGCCGGCCGGTCTGTCGGGTCGGGATGACCCACCCCAGCAGACCGGGCACGCACGTGAAGGGTTGTACACGACTATGGAGATTTCGCGAAGACCGCCGGTGAACTCGACGCCGCGTCACACCTCCTGGGCACGAGCGGCGGGCGCCGGAGCCGGATCAGTCGAACCAGCGGTCCCGGGCCAGTTCACCCGTACGGGAGGGGTCCTCCAGCAGGGCCGCGACCTCGAAGCGGCGCGGCCACTGCCCGGCCGCCCAGGCCAGTCCGGCGGCGACGCCCTCCAGGGTGGCGGCGTGGACGGTGCCGTCGGGGGTGCGGCGCCAGTCCAGTTCGACTCCGCCCGCGCGGAGTTCGGCGTGTTCGAGGTACGTCTCCGGGGTGGCCGGACCCAGCAGGACACGGACGGAGTCCGGGACCCGGTGCTCCTCGCCCTCCGTGGTCACCTCGGCCTCGACGGCCTCGCCGAGCCGCCGCACCTGGAGCAGGTCCGCCAGGTCCGCCGCGCACGCCGGGGCGACCGGCAGGAGCGGCAGCCCGGCGGTCAGCGGCAGCAGGTCCGGGGCGTCCGCGATCACCGCGTCCGCCGCGTCCACGACCCGCACCTCCCCGTCCACCACCGCCCGCAGCTCGTCCGGGAGCGTCACCTGCTCCGGATCGAGCGCGGCCAGCGCCGTGTACAGGGCGTGCAGTTGTACGGGACCGACCGGGCGGTCCGGGTCCGCGAGCCGGCCCAGGAGTTCGGCCGCCCCGCCGGGCTCGTCGAGCAGCGCGGCCACCGAGGTCCGCACCCCCAGCGCCCGCAGCACCTGGGCGTCCTCGAAGCCGGTGGCGTCCACGGAGTCGTACAGACCGGCCAGCAGCGGATCGCCGCCCCGGGCCCGCAGCCCCGCCGGACGGCGGCCGTCCAGCACCGGATGGCCGCGCAGCCACCACGCGGTGTACGGGCGCACCGACTCCGTCGTGCCGTCCGGGAGCAGCACCCGGACCGGCTGCGTCAGCGCGTCGCGCAGCGGCGGCCGGGCGAGCAGGGCGAGCGCCTGCGGCCAGGCGTCGTCATCGACCAGGTCGAGGTCGCGGACGGCGACGAGTTCCGTGGCGACGGGCGGGACCGGCGCGTCCGGAAGCCGGTCCAGGACGTCCTCGCACCACACGTCGACGGCGTCGAGCAGCCCGGCGTCGTCCGGTTCCGCGAAATCGCCCTCCCGCGGATCGAGTTCGTCCGGGTCGAGCACCACATCGGTGGCCCGGACCAGGGCGAACGTGGCGAGCACCCCGCATGCGGTGAGCGGCTGCTCGCCCCAGCGGGCGGCCAGTTCCTCGTCGCACAGGGCGAGTTCGCCCTCGCGCGTCACGGCGGCGAACGGGCTGCCGGGCAGCACCAGCTCACCGGCCGGGGCCGGTTCGCCGTCCTCGTCGGGGAGGGCGAGCGCGCCCAGCCACGGTTCGTCACCGGGCTCCAGACCGGCGTCCCTGACCAACGTCAGCACGGTCTCCACGAGTTCGTCGCCGTCCAGCGCGTCCTCGTCCCAGATCTCGTCCGCGTCCAGCGAACCGGCGACGGCGGCCCGCACCTGCGGGGTCGTCAGCACGGCGCGCGGGGTGGCGGGCAGGGCCCCCAGCTTCTCCAGCAACGGATGCGCGGCGTCCGGGTGGGCGACCTTCAGGCCCAGCCGGCCCAGCCGCTCCAGCACGGGCCCCGTCAGCGCGTCCGGCAGCGGCAGAAGGACCTGCCGGGGGCCGATCGTCGTCCGGGGCACCGCCGGCACGTCCGGGTCCGGCCCCTCGGACGCCGTCCCGGCCAGCGGCACCGGAAGGCCGGTGAGCCGGTCGGGGTCGATGCCCGTCAGGCTGTCGTACAGCCGCCGCCACCAGTCCGGTTCGCGTTCCAGCCCGGCCAGCCGGTCGATCGCCTCGGTCAGCGGCACCCGGGCCACCCCGAGCGTGCGCAGTTCCACGCGGCGCTCCAGCCCGGCCGGAAGAAGACACGGCAGCACCTCGGCGAGCACGGCGACCGTCTGCGCGCCGACCCCCTCCAGGACCTCCGCCTCCAGGGGCCGCAGCGCGGCCGTCACCCCGGGCGCGGCCTCCGGGGCGTCCCAGCCGTCCCAGCGGTCCGGTTCGGCGGCCGGGTCGCGCGGGGCCGCTGCGGCCAGGAACGCGACCCTCGGCAGCCGCTCCAGCACGGCCGCGCGCAGCGCGCCGTCCAGTTCGCCCTTCCCCAGCGGGCCCGGCACCAGGCCGATCGTCGCCACCGACACCGGCTGCCAGTCGGCGAGCAGTTCGGCGTACGCGTCGGCCGCACGCTCCACCAGGAAGTCGGTCAGCGGTCCGGGCGCGGGGTGGCGCCGGGTGGTGTCCAGCGGCAGCGAGGCGATGAGCAGCGCGGGCACGCCGAGAGGTTCGTCGGTGGGCGTCGGGGCGTGCACCACGGGGGCGGTGCGGGGGTGGACCGGGGCGCCGTCCTCGTCCACCGGTACCGCCCAGGTCACCGTCCAGTGCGGACGCAGCCGCTCCTCCAGCGGCCGGTCCGCGAGCAGCGCGGGCTCGATCGCGCCCTGGCGGGTGACCGTCCGCCAGCGGGTCGTGCCGTGCGCGGAGTCCTCGACGTGCGTGTACGCGCCGTGCTGCGAACGTCGCAGCGTCCGTACGGACTCCGGGGTCTCCACGACGATCTCGTCCAGGCCGCCGAGCGTCAGCAGCAGGGCGTCGTCCACGGCCGCGAGCAGCCGGTCCACCAGGTCCTCGGCGGCGGCGTCGCGCAACGGCAGGATGACCACCGTGTCGTAGCCGTCGGGCGCGGAGCCCTCGGCGGGCAGCGGAAGCCGCAGCAGCGGTACGTGGCCGTCGCGGCGGCGCAGTTCGTCACCGAGCCCGGGGCTGCCCACGGCCGCCTCCCGGGCCAGGTCGCGGGCCTCCGCGAGCGACCAGCGCACCCCGCCGTGCCGGCCGACGACCGCCGGCTCGTCGCTCACCGCGAGCACCGCGGCGAAGCCGACGCCGAACCGGCCGACCGCGCCCTCGTGGCCCTCCCGCTTCGCGGACGCGCGCAGCGTCGACAGCGACTCCACCCCGGCGGCGTCCAGCGGAGCGCCCGTGTTCGCGGCGGCGAGAACGGGCGGGGTCCCGTCCGTCGCCTGGTGCAGCGTCAGCCGGAGCCGGCCGGGCACCTTCGCACGGGCCGCGGCGTCCGCCGCGTTCTGCGCCAGCTCCACCACCAGCCGGTCGCGGTACCCCCCGAGCGCCAGGTCCTCCTCCGCGTTGGCGTCCTCCCGGAAGCGGGCCGGCCCGGCGCCCCAGGCGTCGAGCACGCCGCGCCGCAGCCGTACCGTTCCGAACGGGTCGGCCCCCTCGGTCACCATGATGCCCACGCTGTGACTCCCTCGTCCGTCGTTCGTGCTCCGGTTGCGCGTACCCCGCGCTGCCCAGTGTGCGCTTCCTGGAGGCCCTGATTGTGCGATGCCCTCCGGGGGGTGGGGGTGCGCCTCTGTCCGGTGGGTGGTGGGTGGTGCCCCTCCGGGGAGACTCCTCGGAAATGGCGTGTGCACCCGGGTACGTAAAGGGACCGGGTCGTACGCCATTTCCTGCGGGGACTCCCCTGCGCGCCCCCACCCGGCCGGTGGAGCGTCTCACCCCCGGTGGAACCGAGGCCACGAACGCCGGTTACGGCCCCCCTCCGGCGAATCCCGGGCCGCAGACGCAGAACCGGCCGGGTCCGGGGGCGTGCAGGGGAGTCCCCGCAGAACGACGAACACAGACCCGGGTACGTATACGTCGGGCCCGCACGTTCGTCGTTCGAGGAGACGCCCCGGAGGGACCCCGGACCCCCACCCACCGGACACCGGGCGCCCCGCGGGGAACCCGCACGCACAAGCCCGTCCGGCGCTTGAGGACGGAACCCCGAGGACGGGGCCCCCGCCCCGTCGATCAGGAGTGGCCGAGGTCCGCCTCGGGGTCGTCCTCCGCCGGGACGGAACCGGCGTCCCGCTCCGGGTGGAGCGGGTAGACGTCGACCTGCATGGTGTCCAGCGCGTGCGGCGCCGGCACAGGCGGCTTCGGCATGACCGCGGCCTCCGAGTGCCCGCCGCAGCCGTAGGAGAGGGACACCACGTGCCCGTCCGCCGGACCGAACTCGTTGGCGCACACCCCGAAGGCCTGCCGCAGCGAACCGGCGAGCGGCACCAGGAACGCGCAGCTCACACAGGACGCCGGGGCCGCCTGCGCCATCGGTGTCTTCGGGCCGAACGCCTCGTCCCAGCGGTCGGCCGCCGCGTGCAGCCCGTACCGGGACAGCACCCTGGCCCGCCGCATGCCCAGTTCCTCGGCGACGGCGGCGATCGAACCGCGGCTGGTCCCGGCGGGACGCGAGGTCAGCTCGGCGTCCTCCGCGTCGACCCGGTCGGCCATCTCCTCGGAGACCGCGGAGTTCGGCGGGGGCTCGTCCTCGCCCGTGTACCCGGGCTCCAGCCGCAGGTCCTCCGCCTCGGTGGGCAGCAGATCGCCCGGCCCCATGTCGCCCGGCCGCAGCCGCTCGCTCCACGGCACCCACTCCGGCGCCAGCAGGGCGTCACCGCCCGGGAGCAGCACCGTTTCGTCGAGCGTGACGTTCTTCGCGCGGGAGGCGCGGGCGACCGTCACCGCCCAGCGCCAGCCCCGGTAGCCGGGGTCGGTGCACTCGAAATAGTGCGTGACGACCCGGTCCCCCTCGGAGACCACGGCCACATGCTCGCCCACCACCCCCGGCGCCGCGGCCTCCTCGGCCGAGGCGCGGGCGAGGTCTACCGCCTCCGCGCACAGCCGGTCGGGGACGGGGGTACGGGCCGTACGGCTTCGCGTCGTCGCAGCACTCACAGGTCTCGCTTCTCTCCTACGCCAGTCTCACGAGCGCGCCAGCACATCCATCGATCTCGGCCGTACGGCTGCGGGCGGAGCGGACCTGGGGGCCGCGTCGACGTCCGCATCCGAGGTGCCTGACCCGGGCGCGTCTTCCGCGATCCATTCTGCGGGATCGCCGAGAGGCGCGCGGCCGGGAGGAAACCGCCGGTGGCGCGCTACGCACGCTACCCTCTCCGCCGCTCCCCGCCCACCTGCCCGTCCCAAACGACGCCGTATCCGCCCCCCGTGCCCCCGCCGCCACCCCCGCCGCGCCGCCCCGCCGCAACCGGCCGCACCCCCCGCCACCTGCGCGGTCGCCGATCCGACGGGGCCATCCGCGCCGCGCTCCGTAGTGATCCCGGTTCGTGATGCCGGGGACTGGGGCACTATGACCAGGTGGCTTCCGCCAGGTCGCACGACGACTCCGGTCCGCTCCGCAGTGCGGGGCGGGCGGTCGGGCGTGCCCTGAAGGCCCCGTTCACCCGGACCGCGCGCTCCATCCGGCGGGCGACGCACGCGCACGGGGCGGGCGAATCCGGCCTGGGCAAGCTGATCGAGCTGCACGCGGTGAACGGCGCGGGCGATGTGATGATCACGGTCGCGCTCGCGTCCACGGTGTTCTTCTCCGTACCGACGGACCAGGCGCGCGGCCGGGTGGCGCTGTATCTGGCGGTCACGATGGCGCCGTTCATCCTGCTCGCCCCGGTGATCGGGCCGCTCCTGGACCATCTGCCGCACGGCCGGCGGGCCGCCATGGCGGGCTCCATGCTGGCCCGCGCGGTCCTGGCGATCACGATGTCGGGCGCGGTGGCGACCGGCGGCCTGGAGCTGTATCCGGCGGCGCTGGGCGTGCTCGTCTGCTCCAAGGCGTACGGGGTGGTGCGCAGCGCCGTCGTCCCCCGCCTGCTGCCACCCCGCTTCTCGCTGGTGAAGGCGAACTCCCGGGTCACGCTCGCCGGTCTGCTGGCCACCGGGGCGGCGGCCCCGATCGGGGCGGGGCTCCAGACCATCGGGCCGCCGTGGCCGCTGTACGGGGCGTGCGCGATCTTCGTCGGGGGCGCCGCCCTGGCGTTCACGCTGCCGCCCAAGGTGGACTCGGCGAAGGGCGAGCGCCGGGCCCGGCTGGTGCTGCCGCACAGCCTGACGCGCCGGCCCGGCCCGGTCCGTAAAGCGGAGGCCGGCCGGTCCAAGGAGAAGAAGGGCAAGGAGAAGAAGAACGGCGAGAAGCGGCCTGGGCTGCGGACCGTCGGCCCGTCGGTCCTGCACGGGCTCCAGGCCAACGCCGCGCACCGGGCGCTCTCCGGCTTCCTGATCTTCTTTTTGGCGTTCCTGCTGCGCGAGCATCCGCTCTCCGGGCAGAGCGCCGCGATCTCGCTGGGCATCGTCGGCGTGGCGGCCGGGATCGGGAACGCGCTGGGGACGGCGGTCGGCTCCTGGCTGCGGGCGCGCGGCCCCGAGGTCATCGTCGCCTCGGTGCTGGGGCTGGCGCTGACCGTCGCGGTGCTGGCGGCGGCGTTCTTCAGCACGGCCCTGGTCGCCGCGCTGGCCGCCACGGCCGGGTTCACCCAGGCGCTGTCCAAGCTGTCGCTGGACGCGATGATCCAGCGCGATGTGCCGGAGGAGGTGCGGACCTCCGCCTTCGCCCGGTCCGAGACGCTGCTCCAGATGTCATGGGTGGTGGGCGGGGCGATCGGCATCTCCCTCCCCCTCAACGGCGTACTGGGCATGTCGGTCGCCGCGGGCATCCTCGCGCTGGGCGCGGCGGCGTCCGTACGGGGTCTGCTGGGCGCCGCGCGGGGCGGCTCGCCGCACCCCCGCGTGGCATGAGCCGGGGCGACCGATAGCCTTCGGCCCATGACCGTTGCGTTCTTCTCCGGTAAGGGCCGTCGAATCGGCGTCGCTCTTGGTGCCGTGTCCGCGGGACTCCTTGTCCTCTCCGCCTGCGACAAGCCGACGCCGCTCGCCACCGTGACGGTCGGCGACAACTCGGTGAGTTCCGAGGCCGCCTGCTACAACGACGGCGACGCCCTGAAGGAGTCGCTGATCCAGGGCTGTCTGAACAAGAAGGCCGAGAAGACCGTCAAGGTCGCGATGGACGACAAGGTCCGCTTCGGCGTCGACCCGGAGATCGCGGACAACGGCTGGACCCTGTTCATCAACGGCCAGCAGGCCGAGCAGGAGCCGTACAAGAAGACCTACCGCTCCATCCCGGGCAGCGCCTTCTTCTCCAGCCAGACCGGCGAGACCACGAGCTCGACGCAGATCAGCATCGTCGAGACCAAGGGCAAGAAGCTCACCGGCATCTGGCACTTCAAGCTCGAAAAGACCGACTGACCCCCTCCTGACCTCGGAGGATCCCCCCCGTGCGTGTGCTCGTCGTGACCGCTGTCCCGGTGGAACGGGACGCGGTCACGCGTGCGTTCCGGGGCGGTGCGGAGACGGCCGTCCACCGGATACCCGGGGCGGAGATCCACCGGGCGGGGCCCTGGGACGTCCTGGCGGGCGAGGCGGGTCCGGCGGCGGCCGCGGCCTCGGCCGCGTTCGCCCTGGCGGCCGAGCGGTACGACCTGGTGGTCTCGGCGGGGATCGGCGGCGGGTTCGCCCCGGCCGCGCCCGTCGGCTCCCTCGTGGTGGCCTCGCGGATCGTCGCGGCCGATCTGGGCGCCGAGACGCCCGAGGGTTTCCTGCCGGTCACGGAGCTGGGCTTCGGCCGGTCGTTCCACCTCCCGCCGCGCTCCCTGGTCCGGGCGGTGGCCGCCGCGAGCGGCGCGGCGACCGGGGACGTCCTCACCGTCTCCACCGTCACCGGCAGCGCCGAGCGCGCCGCCGGTCTGCTCGCCGCGCACCCCGACGCACTGGCCGAGGCCATGGAGGGCTTCGGCGTGGCGGAGGCCGCCGCCCGGCTGGACCTGCCCGTGCTGGAGCTGCGGGCCGTCTCGAACGCCGTCGGTCCGCGCGACCGCGACGCCTGGCGCATCGGCGACGCGCTGACCGCGCTCACCGGGGCGTTCGGCATGCTCATCCCCGTACTGGAAGGCTGGACGCACCATGACCGAACCGATTCCTGACCCGCTGCGGATCGCCTTCTCGCCCTGTCCGAACGACACCTTCGTCTTCGACGCCTGGGCGCACGGCCGGGTCCCGGACGCGCCCGCGCTCGACGTGACGTTCGCGGACATCGACCTCACCAACGGCATGGCCGAGCGCGGTGAGCTGGACGTGCTGAAGGTGTCGTACGCGGTGCTGCCGTACGTCCTCGACGAGTACGCGCTGCTGCCGTGCGGAGGGGCGCTGGGCCGGGGCTGCGGTCCGCTGGTCCTGACCCGTGAGCCGGGCACCGATCTGACGGGCCGGACGGTCGCCGTGCCCAGCGAGCGCTCCACGGCCTATCTGCTCTTCCGCCTCTGGGCGGCGGAGGTCGTGCCGGGCGGGGTGGGCGAGATCGTCGTCATGCCGTTCGACGAGATCATGCCGGCGGTACGGGACGGCAAGGTCGATGCCGGCCTCGTCATCCACGAGGCCCGCTTCACGTACCAGAACTACGGCCTGCACAACCTGGCCGACATGGGCCGGCACTGGGAGGACACCACCGGGCTGCCGATCCCGCTCGGCGCGATCATCGCCAAGCGCTCGCTGGGCGCGGACGCCCTGAAGCGGCTGGCCGAATCCGTACGGGCCTCGGTCCGCATGGCCTGGGACGATCCGACGGCCTCCCGGCCCTACGTCCTGGAGCACGCCCAGGAGATGGACCCGGCCGTGGCCGACCAGCACATCGGCCTCTACGTCAACGAGTTCACCGCCGACCTCGGCGAGGACGGCTACGCGGCGATCCGCGGTCTGCTGACCCGTGCGGCGGCGGAGGGCCTGGTCCCGGCGCTGGGGCCGGACGCGCTGTCGTTCCCCTGACCCCGGGCGCGCGGACGCGGTACGGACGCCTCCCGGGCCGTCCGTACCGCGTATCACCCCAACGGGTGGCCGGTCACACGTCGAGCTGGTCCGCCACCGCCCGCAGCAGGCCGGCGATCTTGGTGCCGGCCGCCTTGTCGGGGTAGCGGCCGCGCTCCAGCATCGGGGTGATGTTCTCCAGGACGGTCGTCAGGTCCTGGACGATCGACGCCAGCTCGTCCGGCTTGCGGCGCTGGGCGGCCGCGACGGACGGCGTGGGATCGAGGATCGCCACGGAAAGTGCCTGGTCACCGCGTTGTCCGGCGACAACGCCGAACTCCACGCGCTGGCCGGGCTTGAGTGCGTCGACTCCGTCGGGAAGCACGGACGAGTGGACGAAGACATCGCTGCCGTCGTCGCGGGAGAGGAAGCCGAAGCCCTTCTCGCTGTTGAACCACTTGACCTTGCCAGTCGGCAAAGCACGCACCCCATCTCAACCCGTATGCCGGAACAAAGCCTCAGCAGGTCAGGCCGTCCTGTGGTCGTGCTCCCCTGCTGGCAGAAGCCTCCACAGGTGAAGTACCCGCCGTCAAGCCTGGTCATCCGGACTGGTGTCCTGAAAGAACTACCCTGGCCGGATGAGTACTTCTCCCACTGCCGAGTCCTCCCCCGCGGGAGCGGGCGACCTCCTCGTCCGGGTCGGCGCGATCGTCTTCTTCGTCGGGGCCGTGGCCACGCTGGTCACGGTCGCCCCGCTGTTCCTGGGCACCGACCCGTTCCCGTCCGTCGCGTACGCCGTGTGCATGCTGATGGGCGTCGGCTTCCTCATCGCCGCGGCGGGCGTGGTCCGCTCGGCGCTGGCGAACAGGGCGCGATAACTCCCTAGAGGGCAGCGTGGTCCCGGACCCACGCGGGGAACTCCGTCAGCGACGGCAGCACCACGTCCGCGCCCGCCGTGCGCAGTTCGGCCGCGTCGCACGGGCCCGTCGTCACCGCGACCGACAGGGCCCGCGCGGCCCGCGCGCCCCGCACGTCGCCGGTGTGGTCGCCGACGTACACCGACGCCCCGTGCTCCCGCAGCGCCTCCGCCTTCGCCTCGGCCCACAGCCCGCCCACGATCACGTCGGGCTCGATGCCCAGGTGCGCGAGGTGGTGCTTCACGCTCGGCTCGTGCTTCGCGCTGACGACCATCGTCCGGCCGCCCAGGGCGCGGACCGCCTCGACGGACTCACGGGCGCCGGGCATCGCGAGCGACGGGACTATCGCGTATGTGGGATACATCTCCCGGTAGCGGGCCACCATCGCGGGCACCTCGGCCGCCGGGAACCAGTTCGCCAGCTCGTCCTCCAGCGGCGGTCCCAGCCGGCTCACCACCAGATCGACATCGATGGCGGCCCCGGTCTCGGCGACAAGCCGCAGGTAGACGGCCTTGATGCCGGGCCGGGAGTCGATGAGCGTCATGTCCAGGTCGAAGCCGACCGTCAGCGCGTGCGAAGCCATACGGACCATTGTGCCGAGCCGGGCGCGGCGGTCTCGGGTACATACCGCCGGTCCACGACGGATGGGGTGCGCATAGGCTAGCCAAGCCTAACTTTTCACCGTTCGCCGATGAGGTCCGATGTCAGCCGCCGCACCACGCCGCTCCAGACGCGCTCTCGCGACGGCGGCGGCCGTCGTGGCGCTGCTGATAGCCGTCCTGCTCAGCCTGGCCGTGGGGGCGCGTTCCATACCCCCGTCCGAGGTCCTGGACGCCCTGCTGCACGGCGGCCACTCCGACGCCGCCGAGGTCATCCGGAACATGCGGGTGCCCCGCACCCTCATCGGTCTGATGGTCGGCGCCGCGCTCGCCCTCGCCGGGACCGTCCTCCAGGGCATCACCCGCAACCCCATCGCCGACCCCGGCATCCTCGGCATCAGCCAGGGCGCCTCCGTCGGCGTCGTCCTGGCCATCGCGTACGCGGGCGTCCACACGCTCACCGGATACGTCTGGTTCGGCTTCGCGGGCGCCGCGATCGCCTCCGTCGCGGTGTACGCCATCGCCTCCAGCGGGCGCGGCGGAGCCACCCCGGTCAAGCTCGCGCTCGGCGGCGCCGCGATCAACGCGCTGCTGGTCTCCGTGACCATGGCCGTCCTGACGACGAAGGCGTCCGCCCTCGACGAGTTCCGCTTCTGGCAGGTCGGCTCCATCGCCGGCCGCGAGGCGGACGTCGCCCAGCAGATCTGGCCCTTCCTGCTCGTCGGAACGGTGCTCGTACTCAGCGTCGCCCGCGGCCTGGACGCTCTCGCCCTCGGCGAGGACATGGCCAAGGGGCTCGGTCAGAAGGTCGCGACCGTACGGATCGTCGGCGGCGTCGGCGCCACCGTCCTCACCGGCATCGGGGTCGCCGCCGCCGGGCCGATCGCCTTCATCGGCCTGGCCGTCCCGCACATCGCCCGCGCGATCGTCGGCGGCGACCACCGCTGGGTGCTGCCGATGGCCGCCCTGATCGGACCCGTGATGCTGCTCGTCTCCGATGTGATCGGCCGGATCCTGTTCCCGCCGAGCGAGGTCCCCGCCGGGGTCATGACCGCCCTGATCGGCGTGCCGTTCCTGGTCACGCTGGTCCGCCGCAAGGCGGTGCCCGCGTGAACGCCCCCGTCGACACCGCCCCCGCCGCCGTGCGGCCCGCCGGGTACGCCCTCGTCCGCGTCGGTTCGCGCGGACGGTTCCTGCTGCACCGCAGGGCCACCGTCGTCGCCGCCGGACTCCTCGTCGTCCTCGCCGCCGTCTGCGTCGCCTACCTCTGCGTCGGCGAGAGCTTCGTCGCCCCCTCCGAGGTCCTGAACGTCGTCCTCGGCCGCCCCTCCCCCGACGAACTCGTCGTCGGCACGCTGCGGCTGCCCCGGATGACCGTCGGACTCCTCGTCGGGCTTGCCTTCGGCATCGCCGGTGCGCTCATCCAGACCGTCGCCCGCAATCCGCTCGCCAGCCCCGACATCATCGGCATCAGCCAGGGCGCGGGCGCGCTCACCGTCGGCGCGATGACCTTCGGCATCACCTCGTACACCGTGCTGCCGTACCTCTCGGTGATCGGCGGGGTCGCCGCCGCCGCCCTCGTCTACGCCTTCGCCTGGCGCGGCGGACTGCACGCCACCCGCTTCGTCCTCATCGGCATCGGCTTCGCCATCGCCCTGCGCTCGGTGACCACGCTCTTTCTCACCAAGGGCGACTACCTCGTCGCCCAGCAGGCCCAGATCTGGATGACCGGCTCGCTCAACGGGCGCGGCTACCCCGAGGCCGCGCCCATCGGCTGGACGCTGCTCGTCCTGCTGCCCGCCGTCCTGTGGGCGGCCCGCGCCCAGCGCACCGTCTCCATGGACGACGACACGGCGACCGCGCTCGGCGTCCGGCTCGGCCGGGTACGGCTCGGGCTCGTCGCCCTCGGCGTGATCCTGGCGTCCGTCGCCACCGGCACGGCCGGGCCCGTCGACTTCGTCGCCCTGCTGGCCCCGCAGATCGCCCGCCGCATGACCCGGACCGCGCAGATCCCGCTGCTCTGCTCGGCCCTCCTGGGCGCGGTGATCGTCGTCCTCGCGGACCTGCTGGCCCGCAAGCTCTTCTCCCCCACCGAACTGCCGGTGGGCGTCCTGACGGCGGCGGTCGGCGCCCCGTACCTGATCTGGCTGATCATCCGCGGTCACGGTGGCCGCAGGGGAGGCAAGGCATGACCACGACCGAGAAGACGGACGCCGTGACCAGCCGGCTCGGCGCGCGGGCACTGACCCTCGCGTACGAGGACCGCACCGTCGTCCACGAACTCGACCTCACCGTCCCCGACGGCCGGGTCACCGTCATCGTCGGGCCGAACGCCTGCGGCAAGTCCACCACCCTGCGCGCGCTCGGCCGGCTCCTCAAGCCGCGCGGCGGTGCCGTCCTCCTCGACGGCACCGAACTCTCCAAGATCCCCACCCGGAAGATCGCCCAGTCCATCGGACTGCTCCCGCAGACCCCGGTGGCCCCCGAGGCGATCACCGTCTCCGACCTCGTCGCGCGAGGCCGCCAGCCCCACCAGCACTGGTGGCAGCAGTGGTCCCAGGAGGACGAGCGGGCCGTCACCGAGGCCATGGAGCGCACCGACATCACCGGGCTCGGCGCCCGCTCCGTCGACGAGCTCTCCGGCGGGCAGCGCCAGCGCGTCTGGATCGCCATGGCCCTCGCCCAGGACACCGATCTGCTGCTCCTCGACGAGCCGACCACCTACCTCGACATCGCCCACCAGGTGGAGGTCCTCGACCTGGTCCGCCGGCTGGCCGCACCCGCCGCCGACGGCACCCGCGGCCGGACCGTCGTCACCGTCCTCCACGACCTCAACCAGGCCGCCCGCTACGCCGACCACCTCGTCGCCATGAAGTCCGGCCGCATCGTCGCGGAGGGCGCCCCCGGCGACATCGTCACCGCCGACCTCGTCCGCGAGGTCTTCGGCCTCGACGCGGTCATCGTCCCGGACCCGGTGACGGGCTCCCCCCTGGTCGTCCCGGGAGCGCCCTGGCGGCCGTAGCCCGGGGTTCCGTCCTCGAGTGCCGGACGGGGGCGGCGCGCCCCGCGAGCGCGCCCGGTGTCACACCGTCTGGTCGTCCGCCAGTTCCGCGACGCCCGTGATGCGGTGCAGGGGGTAGGTGCGGACCTCGTCGGCCGTGTGGTCGTACGCGGTCACGAAGCCGCCCTCCACCCGCACCGGGGCGATGACCCGCTGGCTCGCGGCGCCGTCCGCGTTGACGTAGCCGATCCAGAGGGCGGAGCCGGTCATCGCGGCGGCCTGGACGGTGGCCAGGGTCTCGGCGGCGGACGTGCGCGGGAGGGTGCCGGCCGAGGTGGCCGGGGCGGGGTCCTTGTGGACGACCGTGGCGGCGGTGTCCCCGGCGCGGATCGCGCGGACGGCCGCCCCGAGCAGGGTGGCGTCCGGGACGGGCGGGCCCTCCGGGACGGGGGCGGGGGCGGTGCGGGGCGGGGTGCGGCGGGCGCCGACGCGGGTGATGAGGACGTTGCCGTCGGCGGACTCGGCGGCGGGGGCGTAACCCATCTCGCGCAGACCGTCGAGCAGGGAGGCCGGGTCCACCTGGGCGGCCAGGACCGTCGGGGCGAGGCGGCGCAGCCGCAGTCCGGCCGCGCGCTTGTCGGCCAGGATCTCGTTGAGGACGGCCTCGTCGTCGCAGCGCACGTACGAGGAGGCGGCCCCGATCCGGAGATGGCCGTGGCGGCGGGCGACGTCGTCGATCAGGTAGCTCAGCGGCTGGGGCACGGGGGTGCGGCTGTGCGCGGCGAGGAAGGCGTGCAGATCGGCGGCGGACTGCCCGGCGTCCAGGGCCCGGCGCACCGAGCCCGGCGTGAAGCGGTAGACCGTGGCGCCGCCCTTGGACTCGATGTCCGCCAGCACCGCGAGCGCCTCCGCCAGCGGGCGCACCAGCGGGCCCGGGGCGACGGCCGTCAGGTCCGCCTGGAGCAGGATGTGGTCGAGCGGTTCGGGCAGGAGCGGGGCGAGGCGGGCGGCCGCCGCGTCCGGCCCCTCGGCGAGCAGGGCCCGGGTGGGCGAAGCGAGCGCGCCCCGGCCGGTGATGCCGAGGAGTTCCGACTCGTTGAGCGTCCACAGGGCCAGCCTGGACCGCAGATCCGCGCCGTCCTGGGGGGCGGCACCCCGCAGCGGGCGCTCCCAGCGGAGCCGGGCCAGCACGGTCTCCGGATCGGGCGCGGTGCCGGGCGGCAGATCGCCCAGCAGGGTCAGCACCCGCAGGCGGACCTCGGGCGCGGCGGACCGGTCCAGCTCCGGGCCCAGCGCCGACAGCGCACGGCCCTTCGCGTCCTGCCCGCCGACCAGCCCGGCCGTGCGGGTCGCCGCCAGCCAGGCCGCCGCGAGCACCGCCCAGCGCTCCTCGGCGGGGCGCTCGGCCCAGTCGTCGTACGCCGGCGTCGGGGCGTACCGTTCGTCCGCCTCGCCGTCCGAGGCCAGCAGCCCGGCCGCGTACGCCAGCTCCACCCAGAACGCGGCGACCGGCTCCGAGACGTCCAGCGCGACGGCCGTCCGCTTCAGCTCCCGGACGCTCAGGCCGCCGGCCCGCAGCACTGCGGGGCCGCCGCCGTTCCACTTCTTCAGCAGTTCCTCCACCGTGGACACCGCGAGGAACGCCTGACCGGCCGCCGCGCCGTCCACAGCCTGTGGATCCCGTTCGGCGACGGCCACCACCACCGGCGGTTCCGGCTCCGGCGTCCGGTGCGCCCGCCCGGCCCGCAGATGCAGCGCCGCCTCGCGCGGCAGCACCACCGTCCGCGTCGACACCGGCAGCAGCAGCCCCCGGTCCCTCAGCCACGTCACCGGCGGGGTCGGATTCGGCGTCACCTCGCCGTACGGCGGCCCCCACACCAGCCGGTCCAGCACCGACAGCGCTTCCACGGGCGCCGTGTCCAGCAGCTCCCCCATCCGCGCCCGGTCCGTGAACAGCGCCGCCAGCGCGCTCACCGCCGACACCGGATCATGCGTCGCGGGCAGCCCCGCCGCCGCCAGGATCTCCTGGAGCCGGCCCGGCGACATCCCCGCCGTCGCCTCCGCGACCGTCGGCCCGAGCCCGGTGGGCGACGGATGCTGCGGCGACGGCGCCAGCAGCTCGCGGGCCGTCCGCACCAGCCGCAGCCGGTCGTCCTCCCCCCACACCAGCGCCTGCTCCCGCAGCGTCGCCACGGCCCCCGGCAGCGCCTTGACGATCGCCGCGTCCGCGTCCCCCCGGTGCTCCCCGTCGTCCCGGCCGTCCCCCGTCATCAGCCCGAGCAGCGTCCCGTACGGGGCCGGGTCCGGGGCCACCGCCAGGGCCTCCGCCGTCTGCAGCGCGAACCGGTCCAGGTGCTCCAGCGCCCGCACGACCGACGCCCGCGTCCCCGCGCGCGTCGCGAGCTGTGTGATGTCCCCCGGCACGGGGCTGAGGAGATCGGGACGGGCGCGCAGCAGCCCGGCCAGTGACTCGTCGTCCCGGGCGCGGAGCGCCTCGGCGAGCGTCCGCGGTGGTGTGGTCGTCCCCATCCGTCCCACGGTAGTCGCTCCGGACAGGCCCGAGGGCGCTACCGTCGGTGCAGGCGCGGGCAGAGGGGAACGATCGCGTGGGGATCGAGAGCGACCAGCTGGTCTACGACTATCTGAGCCGGGTCGGCGACCTGGCCCAGCAGCAACAGCTTTCCTCGGGCACCCGGATGAGGCTCGTATCGGCCCTCCGGGGCGAGATCGACCGGCAGCGGGTGAAGCAGTCCGCAGACTCGCCGGCCGCGGTCCGCCGCATTATCGGCCGGCTCGGCAGCCCCGACGAACTCGTCGCCGCGGCCGCCGCGTCGCCCGACGGCACCCCGCCGCTGCCGGGCGCGCCGCCGGACGAACCCGCCGCCCCCGCCGCCCGTACGGACGGCATCCCGGCCCCCCGGCGCGCCGAGCCCGGCGCCTCCTCGCCGCACCGGGCCGGCACCGACGAACTCGGCTCCTCCGACGAGGGCCCGGAGTGGTGGAGCGTCGCCCCCGGCCGCTTCGGTGACTTCGGCGACGCCGGCTCCCGGTCCGACGTCCCCGGCTTCACCGGCGGTTTCGAGATCCCCGAGATCCTGAAACCGCCCCGGCCGGACGAGCCCGACGACGCCCCCGACGACGCCCCGGACCCGGACGAGCCCGCCGCCGAGGACGCCCCGGACGAACCCGAGGCGCCCGCCGTCCGGCGCCGCCGCCGACTCCCCCGCCTCCGCCGCGCCCGCGAGGACGCCCCCCGCCGCCGCTTCGCCCACCCCGTCCTCCTCCTCGCCGCCCTCCTCCTCGCCGCCGGCGCGGTCCTGGAGATCCGCCAGGCCATCCCCGTCCTCGCCGCCGGCTGGGGCCTCGCCTACATCACCCGCACCCTCTCCAAGACCCAGGCCAAATGGGCCGTCATGGGCCTCCCCGGCGTCGTCGCCGCCGGGGCTCTCGTCTGGCTCTGGGGCCGTCTCAACGGCCACTGGGGCGCGCCCATCGCCGAGGGCGCCATGGGCCCCGCGATCGGCGACACCGCCCCCTGGGTCCTCCGAGCCGCCGCCCTCGCCTCGGCCGCGTACCTCCTGGCGCGGGCACGGGGTCCACGGACCTGAGGGTGCGCTGCGGGCCGGGGTGCGGGTGCGCCTGTGTCCGGTGGGTGGGGGCGGGGTCCCTCCGGGGAGACTCCTCAGAAATGGCGTGTGCACCCGGGTCCGAAAGGTGGGCCGGGTCGTACGCCATTTCCTGCGGGGACTCCCCTGCGCGCCCCCACCCGGCCGTCGTGCGTCTCCCGGGGCCGCAGACGCGCGACGGCCGGGTCCGGGGGCGTGCAGGGGAGTCCCCGCAGAACGACGAACACAGACCGGGGTTCGTACGCGTGGTGCCCGCACGTTCGTCGTTCGAGGAGACGCCCCGGAGGGACCCCGGACCCCCACCCACCGAACATCAGGCGCCCCGCGGGGAACCCGCACACACAAGCCCGTCCGGCGATTGAGGACGGAACCCCGAGCACAAGGCCCCCGCACACACGGGACCCCGCACACACCGCACCCCGTACGGCACACTGGACGTTTGGCCACCCCCGCCGCCACCCCCGGCGGCCCCGCAGAAAGGGCCGAAGCGCGTGACCGGACCCCTCATCGTCCAGAGCGACAAGACGCTGCTCCTGGAAGTCGACCACGAGCAGGCCGACGCCTGCCGCCGGGCGATCGCCCCGTTCGCCGAGCTGGAGCGCGCGCCGGAACACATTCACACGTACCGGCTGACACCGCTCGGGTTGTGGAACGCCCGCGCCGCGGGCCACGACGCCGAGCAGGTCGTGGACGCGCTCGTGACGTACTCCCGCTACCCCGTCCCGCACGCGCTGCTCGTCGACATCGCCGAGACGATGGACCGCTACGGGCGCCTCACGCTGTCCAAGCACCCGGTCCACGGGCTGGTGCTGACGACGACGGACCGGCCGGTGCTGGAGGAGATCCTGCGGTCGAAGAAGGTGCAGCCGCTGGTCGGGGCCCGGATCGACCCGGACACCGTGGCGGTGCACCCCTCGGAGCGGGGGCAGGTCAAGCAGACGCTGCTGAAGCTCGGCTGGCCGGCCGAGGACCTGGCCGGATACGTGGACGGCGAGGCGCACCGGATCGATCTGGCCGAGGACGGCTGGGCGCTGCGGCCGTACCAGAAGCAGGCCGTCGAGGGGTTCTGGCACGGCGGTTCCGGGGTCGTGGTGCTGCCCTGCGGGGCCGGGAAGACGCTCGTCGGGGCGGGCGCGATGGCGCAGGCCAAGGCGACGACGCTGATCCTGGTGACGAACACCGTGTCGGCCCGGCAGTGGAAGCACGAACTGGTGAAGCGGACCTCGCTGACCGAGGACGAGATCGGCGAGTACAGCGGGACCCGTAAGGAGATCCGGCCGGTCACGATCGCGACGTACCAGGTGCTGACGACCCGGCGGAAGGGCGTCTATCCGCACCTGGAGCTGTTCGACTCCCGTGACTGGGGGCTGGTGATCTACGACGAGGTGCATCTGCTGCCCGCGCCGGTGTTCAAGTTCACCGCCGATCTCCAGGCGCGGCGGCGGCTCGGGCTCACGGCGACGCTGGTGCGGGAGGACGGCCGCGAGTCGGACGTGTTCTCGCTGATCGGGCCGAAGCGGTTCGACGCCCCGTGGAAGGAGATCGAGGCGCAGGGGTACATCGCGCCGGCCGACTGCGTGGAGGTGCGGGTCAATCTGACGGACTCGGAGCGGCTCGCGTACGCGACGGCCGAGGCGGAGGAGAAGTACCGGTTCTGCGCGACGACGGCGACGAAGCGGAAGGTCACCGAGGCGCTGGTGCGCAAGCACAAGGGCGAGCAGACGCTGGTGATCGGGCAGTACATCGACCAGCTCGACGAGCTGGGTGAGCATCTGGGCGCCCCGGTGATCAAGGGCGAGACGACGAACGCCCAGCGGGAGAAGCTGTTCGAGGCGTTCCGGCAGGGCGAGCTGAGCGTGCTGGTGGTGTCGAAGGTGGCGAACTTCTCCATCGACCTGCCGGAGGCGACGGTCGCCATCCAGGTGTCGGGGACCTTCGGCTCGCGCCAGGAGGAGGCCCAGCGGCTGGGCCGGGTGCTGCGGCCGAAGGCGGACGGGCACGAGGCGCGGTTCTACTCGGTGGTCGCGCGGGACACGATCGACCAGGACTTCGCGGCGCACCGCCAGCGCTTCCTGGCGGAGCAGGGCTACGCGTACCGGATCGTGGACGCGGACGAATTGCTGTCGGAGGGCTGAGACCCGGGGGTCTCACGGGGCCGGTCGTCGCTACGCGCGGCGGCGGACCCCCGCCTCCTCCGCGTACTCGCCGAGGACGACGACGCCGAACGCGGCGCGGGCGTACACCGTGAGGGCGCGCACCGCGTCTCCGGCGCGGTGGCGGCGGGGGTGACCGGTGGCCGCCGTCGCGCCGTGCGCGGGGCCGGTCCTGCGGGGGTTCAGGGTGACGGTGCTCATGGATCCAGGGTCCCCCGAACGGGTGTACAGGCGCGTCGGCCGCGAGACGGAAGCGGGACGGCCGCGCCGTACCCCTGGGGTCGCATGCCGTCCCCTACGGGGCGGAGCCGTCGCCCCGGTAAACCGGTCGCGCCCGGGACGGGTGGTCGCTACAATCGCCGCTCTGCCCGCCTCCCGCACCGTGGTACCGGCCGTCCGCGAGGACATGCGCCGGCAGCCGGGGGAGCGCCGCCGACCGGACGGAAACCGGCCGACATCCGTACGCGCGACCCGCGCGTACCCGTGATCGATCCCCGAGCGGACCGCATCGCCCCGCGCATCCGCCGGGACGGGCTGCGGTCCGTCGTCCTGCGTTGAATGCCGGAGGCAACACCGTGCCCGCGCACGCCCACGAGAGCGACACCACGACCACCGACCCCCTCGCGCACGAACGCGCCCATCTCGCGGCCTCGCGGGCCGCGCTGCGCGCGATGCGCGAGGACGCCCAGGCCCTGGACATCCGCGATGTCACGGCGAACTGGGTGAACGCCGCCGTCCTTCAGGCGCAGATCACCGATCGCATCAAGGCGCTCGCCGACCTGTCCCACACCCCGCTGTTCTTCGGACGGCTCGACTATCTGCACGTGGTCGGGGCGGCGCAGGCGGAGGGCGCGGAGGGCGAGCAGTTCTACATCGGGCGCCGCCACGTCCACGACGCCGACGGCGACCCGATGGTCATCGACTGGCGTGCTCCGGTCTCCCAGCCGTTCTACCGGGCTTCCCGCAAGGACCCGCTGGACGTGCGGCAGCGGCGCCGGTTCGGGTACACGGGCGGCGAGCTGACCGCGTACGAGGACGAGCACCTGACCGATCCGGCCGAGGCGGCGCAGACCAGCAGGCTGCTCCAGGCGGAGATCGAGCGGCCGCGCGTGGGGCCGATGCGGGACATCGTCGCGACGATCCAGCCGGAGCAGGACGAGATCGTCCGCAGCGGGCTCGGTGGGACGGTGTGCGTGCAGGGGGGTCCCGGCACCGGGAAGACGGCCGTGGGCCTGCACCGGGTGGCGTATCTGCTGTACGCGCACCGGGAGCGGCTGGCCCGGACGGGCACGCTGGTCATCGGGCCGAACCGGTCGTTCCTGCACTACATCGAGCAGGTGCTGCCGGCCCTCGGTGAGCTGGAGGTGAAGCAGGCGACCGTCGAGGACCTGGTGACGGCGCGGGTCGAGGTCCGGGGGACGGACGAGGCGGCGGCGGCCGTCGTGAAGGGCGACGCCCGGATGGCGGAGGTGCTGCGCCGGGCGCTGCGTTCGCACGTGACGATGCCCACCGAGCCGGTCATGGTGGTGCGCGGTTCGCGGCGCTGGCGGGTTCCGGCGTACGAGATCGAGGAGATGGTCCGGGAGCTGCTGGACCGGGACATGCGGTACGGGGCGGCGCACGAGGCGCTGCCGCAGCGCATCGCGCACGCGGTGCTGGTGCGGATGGAGGAGGCGGGCGAGGCGCCCGACGACCGGGTGCAGAACGCGGTGGCGCGGACCCCGGCGGTGAAGGCGGCCGTGAAGGCGGTCTGGCCGGCGGTCGATCCGTCGAAGCTGGTGCTGCGGCTGCTGTCGGACCCGGAGTTCCTGGCCGCGCACGCGGAGGGGCTGCTGAGCGAGGACGAGCAGAAGGCGATCCTGTGGGCGAAGCCGGCCCGGAGCGTGAAGTCCGCGAAGTGGTCGGCGGCCGACGCGGTGCTGATCGACGAGGCGACCGACCTGGTGGAGCGCACGCACTCGCTGGGCCATGTGGTGGTCGACGAGGCCCAGGACCTCTCCCCCATGCAGTACCGGGCGGTGGGGCGGCGCTGTTCGACGGGGTCGGCCACGGTGCTGGGGGACCTCGCGCAGGGCACGACGCCGTGGTCGACGCGGAGCTGGGAGCAGGCGCTGCACCACCTGGGGAAGCCGGACGCGGTGGTGGAGGAGCTGACGGCGGGCTTCCGTGTGCCGCGCGAGGTGATCGCGTACGCCTCGCGGCTGCTGCCGGTGATCTCGCCGGGGCTGGCGGCGGTGGAGTCGGTGCGCGAGTCGCCCGGTTCGCTGTCCGTACGGGAGGTGGCGGGCGGCGACGGGGCGCTGGACGCGGCGGTCGTCGCGGCCTGCGAGGAGTCGCTGGAGCAGGAGGGGTCGACGGGTCTGATCGCCGCCGACGCCCGGATTCCGGCGCTGGAGCGGGCGTTGGAGGCGGCGGGCCACCGCTGGCTCTCGCCGGGTCAGGAGACGACGGCCGAATCCCGGCTGACGCTGGTCCCCGCGTCACTGGCGAAGGGTCTGGAGTACGACTACGTGGTGCTGGACGAGCCGGCGGCCGTGGTCGACGGCGAACCGGACGAGCGGACCGGGCTGCGCCGGCTGTACGTGGCGCTGACCCGTGCGGTGTCCGGGCTGATCGTCCTTCACGCGGCGCCGCTGCCGAGCGAGTTGGGGTAGTGCGAGGGGGCGGGGCCGTGTGCGCGGCCCCGCCCCCTCGGGTGGGTCAGCCGGACGTGCAGGCCCTCCCGTTCAGTTTCACCGTGCCCGGGTCGGCGGCGGCGCCCGAGACGCTGCTGTTGAACCCGAAGTCGATGCTGGCGCCGGGTGCGATGCTGCGGTTCCAGGAGAGCGGGCCGGCGGTCACCGTCCGCCCGTACTGCGTGAGTTCGGCGCTCCAGGTGTGGCTGAGCCGCTGGTCACCGGGGAGCAGCCAGGTGAGCGACCAGGGCGTGACGGCCTCGGTTCCGGTGTTCTTCACCGTGACCGTGGTGGTCGAGCCGGTGCTCCAGGGGTGCGAGGCGTACGTGACGCGGCAGGAGCGGACGGGCCCGGCGCCGTCCCCGGCGTCGTCCAGGTAGGAGGCGATGTAGGCGAGCGGGGCGTTCCAGTTGATGGCGACCTCGTTGGTGGCGTAGGAGCCGTTGTCGTCGAGGTAGCACATCGCGGCGACGCAGCCCGTGAGCTTGGCCGCGGCCTCGGGGTCGCCGGAGGTGGAGGCGGTGAGGTTGGGGCCGCCCGCGAGGGAGCCGGCGGGCGGGTGCGGCAGGGCGGGGTTGCTCTGGTGCGCCCAGGCCCGGTGGTGCTGGTTCTGGGAGCTGCGTTCGCCGTAGCCGGTGACGTAGGACTGGTTGAGGGGGTTGCGGCCGAAGAGGTAGTCGGTGCCGCGCAGGACGGCGTCGCGGTAGCGGTCCTTGCCGGTGAGGTCGGCGGCGGCGGCCATCACGATCATGTTGTTGAGGACCTGGCTGTTGGAGCCCCAGGCGTAGTTCTGGCCGTTCGGGGCGTACGGCACGCCGTACAGCTGGTCCTCGGTCTGGGTGGCGTAGCGGTCGGCGGCCGTGGTCACCACCGAGCGGACGCGGGCGAGCTGGTCGTCCGTCAGGTCGTTGGGGACGGTGGCCAGGGTGAGGACACCGAGGCCGGCCGTTCCGCCCCACCACATGCCGCCGTCGGCGGGGAAGGCCGCGTCGGCGTCGCCGTGCAGGGGCGAGGCGAGCAGGGCCTGCCGGTAGGTCTCTGCGCCGGTGGTGGTGAAGAGTTCGGCGGCGGCCCAGTAGAACTCGTCGGAGACGTTGTCGTCGCTGTACGTGCCGCCGCCGGTGCCGTCGGCGGGGTCGGCGAGCACGTTCGGGTGGGCCTTCGCGGCGGCCCAGGCGGTTTCGGCGGCGGTGCGGCAGCGGGCGGCGAACGCCGCGTCGTACGGCGCGTAGAGCCGGGCGCACTGGGCGGCGGTGGCGGCCAGGTTGAGGGTGGCGGCGGTGGACGGCGGGTGGAGTTCGCGCTGCTGGGGGTCCTGGTCGGGCATCATCGGCAGGCCGGTCCACTGGGCGTCGTGGATCTTGTGGTGGACCATGCCGGCGAGGGGCTGTCCGGCGGGGACCTGCATGCGGAGCAGGAAGTCGAGTTCCCAGCGGGCCTCGTCGAGGATGTCGGGCACGCCGTTGCCGTGTTCGGGCACGGCCAGGGCGCCGTCGCCGAGTTCGGCGGCCTCGGCCCCGTCGGCGGTCAGGGTGCGCTCGTAGGTGTCCATCAGTTCGGCGACCGCGATGCCGCCGTTGACGACGTACTTGCCGTGGTCGCCGGCGTCGTACCAGCCGCCGCGCACGTCGAGCCGGTAGTCGCAGACGCCGGGCTGGCAGGGCACGTCCGTGTCGCCCTTGTTGGGGGCGACGCCGAGGTGTCCGGCCGGGCGGGCGTACTGCTCTCCGACGAGGTCGCCGTCGATCTCGATGCCGCTGCGGTTCTGGTAGAAGTACGCGAGCGAGTCGCGGCGCAGCGTGTCGTAGAGGTCGGCGCGGATCGAGAAGGGCTCGCTGACCTGGCCGTCCGCCTCGATCGTGTAGCCGTCGCCGGGGGTGGTGGCGGTGCTGAAGTCGAAGGTGTGGACGTTCTGCCGGGAGGTGGGGTCGGTGCCGCCGGGGACGGTGGTGCCGGTGGCGGCGGCCGTGCCGTCGGAGGCGCGCAGGGTCCACGTCAGGGGCTCGGTCGCGTCGGTGACGAGGGTGCCGTTCTTGGGGCCGCGCGGGAGGTAGCCGACCTGGTTGACGCGGACCGGGGAGCCGGTGTCCGGCTCGTACACGGGCGGTTCGGCGCCACCGCGCAGGGAGACGTCGTCGAGGCAGAACGTGGCCGCCGGGCCGCCGCCGATCTGGAAGGCGACCTGGGCGGCGTCGCGGTCGGTCGTCGCGGTGAAGACGTGGGTGACCGGGACCGCCTCCGTGCCGATGGTGTCGGTCGCGGAAAGGTCGGTGGTGTACGGCTCGGTGGCCATCTGGACGTTGGTGTGGATGGCCAGCGGGGCGGTGGAGGTGGCCGTGTAGGTGAGGGTGTACGTCTCCCCCGCGACGAGCGGGATGTCGTTCTGGCCGATGATCACGTCCCACGGGTTGGCGGTCCCGGCCGGCACGTCGGCGCAGAGTCTGCCGTCGGTGACGGCGGCGGCGGTGTTGGCGGTCCACCACCACGGGGCGGTCCCGGCGGAGAAGTCGCCGTTGGTGATCTGTTCGGGCGCCGGATCGTCGTCCGCGGCGGCCGCCCCGGGGGCGGTGAGGGCGCCGCCGGCGAGCGCGGCGAGGGCGAGCGCGGCGAGGACGCGACGCCTGCGACGGGCGCGGGCGCGGCCCGTGGGGGGCGGGGGTGTGGAGGCGTTCACCGGGAGCCTTTCGGTAGGGGTGGGGGCACGTTCCGGCAACACGACAAACCCAGCGATGTGGGAACGCTCCCACGGCATGCGAACAGCGCCGGGGAGGCACTGTGGGAGCGTTCCCACACCGCCGTGACGCCATTGTGAACGCCGGGGCGTTTGTTGCGCCAGGGTCATGACAGGAGTGCCTCGCGGGACCCGGGTGCGCCTGGTGTTCGCCGTGCGGGGTCCGGGGTCCCTCCGGGGCGACTCCTCGAACGACGAACGTGCGGGGACCTCGTAAGGGCGTCCCGGTCCGTGTTCGCCGTTCTGCGGGGACGCCCCTGCACGCCCCCGAACCCGGCCGTCGCGCGTCTGCGGCCCGGGATTCGCCGGCGGGGGGGACGGTAACCGGCGGGGCGCGTTCGTGGCCTCGGGTTCCACCGGGGGAAAGACGCACGACGGCCGGGTGGGGGCGCGCAGGGGAGTCCCCGCAGGAAATGGCGTACGACCCGGGTCCCCTTACTACCCGGGTGCACACGCCATTTCTGAGGAGTCTCCCCGGAGGGACCCCACCCACCACCCACCGGACAGACAGCGCACCCCGCCCCGGCCCGGAGGGCTACGCGTCGAGCACGTCGCGCCATTCGCGTACCGCCGCCGTGTCGACCGGCCCCGACCAGCCGCCGCGGCGGGCGGCGCCGCCGATGTGGAAGGCGTCGAGGCCGGCGTCCAGCAGCTCCGGCAGATGATCCAGGCGCAGTCCGCCGCCGACGAGGATCTGCGGTTCGTACCCCGGCTCGCCCATGCGCGCGGCCTCGACCACCAGTGTCGGAATGCCCTCGTCGACCCCGGCGGGCGAACCGGCGGTGAGATAGGTGTCCAGGCCCGGCAGGTCCGCGAGGTCCTTGCGCAGCGCGTCCCGGTCGGCGGCGCGGTCGATCGCGCGGTGGAAGGTCCAGTGGCAGCCGTCCAGCTCCGCCACGATCCGCTCCACGGCCACCAGGTCCGGGCGGCCCTCCGCGTCCAGGAAGCCCAGCACGAACTCGTCCGCGCCCTCCGCCCGCAGCTCGCGGGCCTTGCGCACGAGGACGTCGATGTCGCCGGCCGCGAAGCCGTCGGCCACCCTGAGCATCACCCGCAGCGGAATGTCCACCGCGGCGCGGATCGCCGCGAAGGTGGCACAGGACGGGGTGAGGCCGTCGGCCGCCATGTCGGTGACCAGCTCAAGCCGGTCAGCACCACCCGCCTGGGCGGCGACCGCGTCCTCCGCGTCGAGAGCGATCACCTCCAGGACTGCACGGTTGCTCATGGGAACCCAATCTTCCAGGAAGCAGCTATAGGTCTAGTCCAATGCCAGCCTACGGGGCGGTAGGCCCGGGGCACAGCCTCACCGCGAACGTGAAGATACGCGAGGCGGGCCGGCGGACCCGCGACCGCACGCGCGCGACCCCGGATTCGGTACCGGATCACTCTTGCGTTTACATAGGGGGAGGGGGTATACCTGAAGACGTAAGAGATACCCCCCAGGGGTATGAAGGCCACCAGGGGAACGACCGGGACGACACCCGGTCCGGGAACCGCCGGCCGGCAAGGTCCCTACGAGCAAGGAGGCACCGTGTCCGCGCAGACCGCAGACACCATCGGCGTCACCGCATCCGGTGACACCGCAGGTACCGGCGTCGCGACAGAGGTCGAACTCGCCATCGGCGGAATGACCTGTGCCTCGTGCGCGGCCCGGATCGAGAAGAAGCTCAACCGGATGGACGGGGTCGAGGCCACCGTCAACTACGCCACCGAGAAGGCCAAGGTCAGCTACCGGGGCGCGGACCTCACCGTCGAGGACCTGATCGCCACCGTCGAGAAGACCGGCTACACCGCGCACCGGCCCGCTCCCCCGGCCACCCGCTCCTCCTCCGCCTCTTCCTCCTCCGACGCCGCGACGGCGGCCGGGGGCGCGAAGGACGCGGAGGGGGCCGACGAACTGCGCCCGCTGCGGCAGCGGCTCATCACGGCGGTGCTGCTCGCCGTGCCGGTCATCGCCATGTCGATGGTCCCGGCGCTCCAGTTCGACAACTGGCAGTGGCTCTCCCTCACGCTGACCGCCCCGGTCGTCACCTACGCCGCCTGGCCGTTCCACCGGGCCGCGTGGACCAACGCCCGGCACGGCGCGGCCACCATGGACACGCTGATCTCGGTCGGCACCTCGGCCGCGTTCCTGTGGTCGCTGTGGGCGCTGTTCTTCGGCACCGCCGGGATGACCGGCATGACGCACCCCTTCGAGCTGACCATCGGCCGCAGCGACGGCTCCGGGAACATCTATCTGGAGGCCGCCGCCGGCGTCACCGCGTTCATCCTGGCCGGGCGCTACTTCGAGGCCCGTTCCAAGCGGAAGGCGGGCGCCGCACTGAAGGCCCTGCTCGAACTGGGTGCGAAGGAGGTCACCGTCCTGCGCGACGGCCGCGAGGTCATCGTGGACACGGCGGACCTGGTGGTCGGGGACCGCTTCCTGGTCCGGCCGGGCGAGAAGATCGCCACGGACGGCACGGTGGTGGAGGGCAGTTCGGCGGTGGACGCGTCGATGCTGACCGGCGAGTCCGTGCCCGTCGAGGTCGCCGTGGGCGACCAGGTGACCGGAGCGACGCTGAACGCGGGCGGCCGGCTCGTCGTGGAGGCGACCCGGGTCGGCGCCGACACCCAGCTCGCCCGGATGGCCCAGCTCGTGGAGGACGCGCAGAACGGCAAGGCGTCCGCGCAGCGGCTGGCCGACCGGATCTCGGCGGTCTTCGTCCCCGTCGTCATCGCACTGGCGCTGGGCACGCTCGGCTACTGGCTGGGCACCGGGGAGGGCCTGACGGCCGCGTTCACGGCGGCCGTGGCCGTCCTGATCATCGCCTGCCCGTGTGCTCTGGGCCTCGCCACCCCGACCGCCCTCATGGTCGGCACCGGACGCGGCGCCCAGCTCGGCATCCTCATCAAGGGCCCCGAAGTCCTGGAGACCACCCGCCGCGTCGACACCATCGTCCTCGACAAGACCGGCACCGTCACCACCGGCCGCATGACCCTCCAGACCGTCCACACCACCCCCGGCACCACCGAAACCGACGTCCTCCGCCTCGCCGGAGCCCTCGAACACGCCTCCGAACACCCCATCGCCCAAGCCGTCGCCACCGGAGCCGCCGAACGCACCGGAACCCCGCTCCCCACCCCCGAGGACTTCGCGAACGTCCCCGGGCTGGGTGTCCAGGGCATCGTCGAGGGCCACGCCGTCCTCGTCGGCCGGGAGCAGTTGCTGGCCGAGTGGGAGATCCGGCTGCCCGAGGAGCTGGCGCTCCGCAAGGCGGAGGCGGAGGCCGCGGGCCGCACGGCGATCGCGGTCGCCTGGGACGGCCAGGCGCGCGCGGTGGTCGAGGTGGCCGACGCGGTCAAGGAGACCAGCGCCGAGGCCATCGGGCGGCTGCGCCGCCTGGGCCTGAAGCCGATCCTGCTGACCGGGGACAACCGGGCGGTCGCCGAGTCCGTCGCCGCCGAGGTCGGCATCGACGAGGTGTACGCGGAGGTCATGCCGCAGGACAAGGTGGACGTCGTCAAGCGCCTCCAGGCGGAGGGCCGCTCGGTCGCGATGGTCGGGGACGGCGTCAACGACGCCGCCGCGCTCGCCCAGGCCGATCTGGGCCTGGCCATGGGCACCGGCACCGACGCGGCCATCGAGGCCGGTGACCTGACCCTGGTACGCGGGGACCTGCGGGCCGCCGCGGACGCGATCCGGCTCTCGCGCCGGACGCTCGGCACCATCCGTACGAACCTGTTCTGGGCCTTCGCGTACAACGTGGCCGCGCTGCCGCTGGCCGCGATGGGGCTGCTGAACCCGATGATCGCCGGGGCCGCGATGGCGTTCTCGTCGGTGTTCGTCGTCGGCAACTCGCTGCGGCTGCGGGGGTTCCGCGCGGGCTCGTAGCACCTGAGTGACCGCGTCACCGCGGACGACGGCCGGGCCCGGCTCCTCCGAGGGAGCCGGGCCCGGCCGTCGTGCGGCGTGTACGGGAAGAGCGGTCCGGCCGTCCGCCGGAACCGGGCCGCGTCCTACCGCGCGAGGCGCGCTTCGAGGGCGGCGCGGCGTTCCGGCCACTCCTCGGCCGTGATCGAGAAGATCGCCGAATCGCGGAGCAGCCCGTCCTCGCCGGGCGCCCAGGAGCGCGACCAGTTGCGCAGGACGCCCTCGAAGCGCCCGCCGACCGACTCGATCGCGGCCCGGGAGCGGCTGTTGCGGGCGTCGGTCTTCAGATCGACCCGGGCCACCCGCCAGGTCTCGAACGCGTGCCGGAACAGCAGGTACTTGGCTTCGGCATTGATTCCGGTGCCCTGAGCGGAGGCGGCGAGCCAGGTGAACCCGACCTCGATCGCGCTCAGGGTGTCCTCGTCCAGCCAGTACCGGGGCTCCCAGTACGCCGTGACACCGACCGCCCGGCCGGACGCCCGGTCGATCTGCGCGTAGGGGAACAGCTTCCCGGTGGCGGTACGGACGAACTGGGCTTCGAAGTACTCCTCGACCTCGTGGGCGCGGGGCACCCACGTGAACCGGTACGAACTCCGGTCCACTTCCGCGGCGACCGCCAGATCCTCCATGTGGTGGTGCCCCAGGGGTTCCAGGCGTACCCGGCCGCCCTCCAGAACCGGTCCCTCCAACACGAAAGCCATCGTCCACCTGCCCAGTCGCCGTACGGGATGTCGTGCGCAGCCTTCCAGAGGCCGCGCGGCCCTGTCGTGCGGTTTTGGGCGGGCAGCGAACCCTCAACGCACCCCTGGGCCTGCGGCGTTGTCAGTGGCCGCGCCTACGCTCGGGACCATGACGACCTGGCTGCACGACACGTTCCCCGGCCACGAGGTGAATCTCGCCTTCACCCGGGGCCTGCCCGCCGAGACCTTCTTCGAGGGGCTGCGCGCGCAGGGCCGCCCGCCGCTCGCCCACGGGGAGGCGGACGGCTGGGCGTGGGCCGTGCACGACATGATCGACGAGGAGGACGACGACTACGAGTTGACGGATTACGGGCGTATCTGCCCGGAGGGCGCGGAGATCGCCGTCTTCGTCACCGAGCCGTGCAGCGCGAAGGCGCACGGCCCCCACTTCACGTACTACCGCGACGGGCGCACGACGCTCTTCTTCAGCTTCGAGGACTTCCGCCAGCAGCGCGTGGGCGACAACCCCGACTACCTCTCGGCCGAGCTGTTCGCCGCAGGGCTGATAGGCCCCTCGGCGGAGTGCGAGGAGTGGAGGACGAACGACGCGCACGACTGCTACGAGCACGCGGACGCCGACGAGATGCGGCTGGTGCGGACCATCGCCGACGCCTTCGGTCTGCCCTCCGCGCCCCTGGACGCCCCTCCGCTCGACCCCCCGCCGTTCGACGCGCCCGCCGTGGCCGCGCAACCGATAAGCGCGGCGGGCGAGGCCGACGCGGTCATCGCCCCCGGGACGTACGCCCTGTACGCCCGGGGCATCGACGAGGCCGAGCTGACCGCCGTCTGCGCCGAGGCCGGGTACCCGGCCCGTACGCGGGGCGAGGCGGGCGGCTGGGCCTGGGTGACGTGGGACGCGGCGGCCGTGCCCGGCGACGGGGTCTCCGATCTGGCGGGCTTCCTGACCGGCTTCCGTTACGACGAGCGCTTCGGCGGGCCGGGCCGGGTCGAGACGGTGTTCCTGTCGGGTGTCCCCGCCTGCGACTGCCCGAACGGGCGGAACCGCTCCATTCAGCACTGCGCGGACCACCCGTTCCACTTCGTGAACAGCCGGGGCGGCTTCGGGCGGACGTACTTCAACGTCGGCGGGGGCCGGGAGTCGCGGCGCCACGGGGATCTGCTGGTCGGTGAGCTGCTGGCCGCCGGGATCGTCGGCCGGGAGACCCCGGCGTATGCCGACCCCGCCTTCAACGCCGACGGCGCCCTGACGCTGCGCCTCATCGCCGACCACTTCGGGCTGCCCGCGACTGTGTGACCGCTGACCCGGCTGAGGCGGCCGGGCGGCGGGACGGCTGATCCGGGTGATCCGGGTGAGGCGACCGGTCAGCCGGGGGCGCGGACGAAGCGGAGCGGGGTGCCCGGGACCGCCTGGGCGGCGGCCGCGAGCGCCGGTGCGGTCACGACGCCGACGACCGGATACCCCCCGGTCGTCGGGTGGTCGTTGAGGAAGACGACCGGGCGGCCGTCCGGCGGGACCTGGACCGCGCCGAGCACCATGCCCTCGCTGGGCAGCTCGCCCGCCCGCTCGCGCGCGAGGGGCGGTCCCTCGGTGCGCAGGCCGATGCGGTTGCTCTGCGGGCCGACACGGTAGAGCGCTGTGGTGAGCGTACGGAGGGCGGCCGGGGTGAACCAGGTGTGGCGGGGCCCGAGGCGCAGCGGCAGGACGAGCGCCTCGGGCACCCCGCCCCACGGCCACGCGTCGCCCGCCGGGGCACCGGCCGGCGCCGGCCGCCCGAGGGGCAGGACGTCCCCGTCGCGCAGGGGCGCCGGGCCCAGCCCGGAGAGCAGGTCCGCCGACCTGCTGCCGAGCACCGGGGGCACGGCGACGCCGCCCGCGAACGCCACATAGCCGCGCAGTCCGTGCTCCGCGTGCCCCACGTCCAGCACCGCACCGCCCGGCACCCGGACCGGGGCGCCCCACGCCACCGGCCGCCCGTCCACCGTCACCCGGCACGGCGCCCCGCCCACGACCACGCGCACCGCGCGGTCCGGGCGCACCGCGCACCCGGTGGCGGTCGTCTCCAGGAGCGCGGCCCCGGCCGGGTTTCCGGCCAGCCGGTTGGCCAGCCGCGCGGCCGGCGCGTCCAGGGCGCCGGCCCGTCCGACGCCCAGATGCGCGAAGCCCGGCCGCCCCTCGTCCTGCACGCTGGTCAGCGCACCGGCCCGGACGACGCGGAGGAACGCGTACGGCGTCGCCGCGCCCCCGCCCGTCGCCGCGTCCCGGGGCGCCGGCAGCACCGCCCCGCGCCGCTCGCCCTCGTACGGCGTCGCCGCGTACCCGCCCTCCACCGCACCGGGCGCCTCTCCTCCGTACGGCGTCATCGCACGGCCTCCACGAAGCGGACGCGGGTCCCGGGGGTCAGGAGCGCGGCCGGTTCGCGGTCCGGGTCCCAGAGGGGGCCGGGGTCCGGCAGCCGGCCGATGAGCTGCCAGCCGCCCGGGGACGGGCGCGGGTAGACCCCGGTGTACGGGCCGGCCAGCGCCACCGCGCCCGCCGGGACCCTGGTCCGGGGCGTGGCCCGGCGCGGCAGGTGGAGGTGGCCGGGCAGACCGGTGAGATAGCCGAAGCCGGGGGCGAATCCGCAGAAGGCGACCCGGAATTCCGTACCGGCGTGGATGCGGGCCACGTCCTCGGCCGCCACGCCCCAGACCTCCGCCACCTCGGCCAGGTCCGGCCCGTCGTAGACGACCGCGAGTTCGACCACCGCACCGCTTCCGGGTCGCGGCGGCGGAACCGTCCAGCCCCGCACCTCCCGGGCGAGCGCGGCGGCGCCGCTCCCGGCGATCCCGTCGAGGAGCACCGTCCGCTCACCGGGCACGATGTCCCGCACCTGCGGCAGCTCACCGGCCGCGCGCCGGCGCAGCACCTCCGTGTGGAAGGCGTCCGCGTCCTCCCGGTGCGCCAGCTCCACGAGCAGCGCGTCCGGCCCGGCGGGCAGGACGGTGGGCGGGGCGGTGGGCGGCCTCCCGGGCAGGGCGGTGGGCGGCCTCCCGGGCCGGACGGCGGGCCGGGTGGTGCGGGGTGCGGTGGGCCCGGTGGGCGTGGCGCTCCGCCCGTTCGCGGTCTCCTCCCCCGCGCTCATGACGTGAACGCCCGTACGGCGACGCCCGCTTCCTCCAGCGCGGTCCGCACGCGCCGGGCGAGGGCCGCCGCGCCGGGGGTGTCGCCGTGGACGCACAGGGAGCGGGCGGCGACCGGTATCCGGACCCCGTCGGCCCCGGTCACGGAGCGCTCGACGGCGAAGGCGACGCCCCGGCGTACGACCTCGTCCGCGTCGTGCACCACCGCGCCGGGTTCAGTTCGCGGGACGAGGGTGCCCTGCGGGGTGTAGGCGCGGTCCGCGAAGGCCTCCTCGACGGCGGGCAGTCCGGCGTCGGCGGCGCGGGCGAGCAGCCGGGAGCCGGGGAGCCCGAGGACGGCGAGCCCGCCGCCGGCCAGCCGTACGCCCTCGATCACGGCGGCGGCCTGCTCGTCGTCGCGGACGGTGCGGTTGTAGAGGGCGCCGTGCGGTTTGACGTACGAGACGCGGGAGCCGGCGGCCTCGGCGAACACCCGCAACGCGCCGATCTGGTACGCGACCTCGGCGGCCAGTTCGGCGGCGGGCACGTCCATGGCGCGGCGGCCGAAGCCCGCCAGGTCGCGGTAGGAGACCTGGGCGCCGATGCGTACGCCGCGCTCGGCCGCCGCCGCGCAGACCCGCCGCATCACGGACGCGTCGCCCGCGTGGAATCCGCAGGCGACATTGGCGCTGGTCACGCAGGCGAGGAGGGCTTCGTCGTCGGTGAGCGTCCATCGCCCGAAGCCCTCGCCGAGGTCCGCGTTGAGGTCCATGACCACGACGGGGCCCGGCCGCTCGTCGGCGCCCGGTCCGTCCGTGAGTTGCGTCGGATTCGTCACGGGCGCACCGTAGCGCCCGCGCCGGGCCGGCGGCCCGGGTGTCTCAGCCGAAGAGGTTCATCTCCGCCTCTCGCACGCCCTCCAACGCGTACCGCGTCCCCACCAGCGGCCGGCCCGAGACGAGCCGGACGAGGGTGGCGCCGTCGCCCCGGTAGCGGCCGGCCTCGCGGTCCTCCCGCGCGGCGCCGACGCTCAGCTCCTCCCCGGAGCCGATGAGTTCGGCAACGTACGGCACGGCCTTGACCTGCCGGGCGCGCGGTCCGATCAGCCGCAGCGCGTACGGGAGGCCCGGTCCCTCGTACGCGCCGGGCAGGCCCCAGGCGGCACGGACGTCGCCCGCGTGGATCCACTCGCCCAGGGCGACCGCGTCCAGCACCCCGCCCGCGGCGGCGATCGCCGCACCGGCCTCGGTCATCCCGTGCTCCAGCTCGTCGATCACCTGCTCGCGGGTCCAGTCGGCACGCTCGGCGATGTCCCGCTCGTTGCACTCCGGGCTGAAGACGTCCGGTCCGAACCGGCTCTCCACCACCCGGTTCAGCGCCGAACCGCAGTGCGCGAGCAGATCGCGCACCGTCCAGCCGGGGCAGGCGGTCCGCAGCTCGAAGTCGGCGGCCGGGGCGGACCGGAGCAGCGGAACGAGGAGGTCCCGCTCGGTACGGAGGAGGAGACCGGGAAGCTCGGGATCACGTGTGTCAGTCACGCGCCCATCCAATCACCGGGCCCCCGGGGCACTCGCCCGTGATACCGGAAACGCGCATACTCAATTACCCTGAGTATCAAGAGTGTTGGCAGTCACCCGGAGACTCCTGGAGCCGTCGTGTCCCTGTTGATCGATCTGGCCGGCCAACTTGCCCCCCACTTCTCCTTCTTCGCCTCCCGGGTGGCGGAGGGTGCCCTTCAGCGCGCCTCCGACCGGACGGTCGACGCCGGTGAGGACCTCTTCCGCGGCCTCGTCCGGCGGGACGCACCGGCCGACGACGGCCGGGCCGCGCTCCCGCCCGGGACCGCCGACGAGCTGGTCCGCGGCTTCGAGGGGCTGGGTCCCGCCGACCGCGCCCGGCTCGTCGAGGCGCTGCGCATCTGGCTGGACGGCGCCGATGATGGCCAAGCCGATCTCGTCGCGCTCGTGGGCGGCCGGCAGCCCGCCCCTGCCCCCTCCCCCGCCGCGCCGGCCATCACCATGACGTCGACCGGCGACAACAACACGCTGATCGGCCATATCGACCGGATCGAGAACGTCAATCCGGCTCCGAGAGCCGACCGGCCATGAGTCAGCACCCCGGTGGCGGGCAGGGGATCAACGTCCGGTCGGAGGGGAGCGGGAACACGCTCGTCGGATCGATCGGCGTGCTGTTGCAGGTCTTCAGCCGGCGGGCCTCCTTCGTCACGGGCTGGCTGTTCCTCGTCCTGTCCGTCGCCCTCGCCGCGTACGCCGTGTGGAACTGGCCCGGTGGTTCGCGCGGGCAGTACGCCGTCTTCTTCGTCTTCCTGCTGCTCGCCTTCCTCGCCGCCGTCGCCCACATCGGCATCCGCGCGCCGGAGCGGGGCCGGGCCGGTGCCGGGGCGCGGCCGGCTTCCCCGGAGGGCGCGCGGCCCCTGCTGCCGGATCTGCTGCTCATCGCCTCGCTCGTCTTCTCGCTGGTCAGCTGGTGGTCGTTCCAGAACGTCGTGCGCGGCGGCGAGGTGACGACGGCGATCCAGGTGCGCGGGGAGCAGCCGCTGACCGGCGCGCCGGGAAGTGTGCTCACGCTGACGATGCCGCAGCCGGACCGGGCCGACCGGCGGGACCGGCTCCGGCTGACCCTGGAGATCGGCGAGGACGACCCGGCCGCGCCGGCCTGCTCCCACAAGACGCGCGTCCTGCTCACCGCGGTCACCGAGGGAGTCACCCCGCGCCACTCCGACCTGCCTGCCCGTTCCACCACCGACTTCGCCCTCGGTGACCTCGCCGACCGGGCCGGGGCCTCCTTCGAACTGCGGGTGCGGACCGATGAGGGCTGCACCCTGCGGCTGGTGGACCGGCAGGGCGTCATGCACAACGACTGACGGACCACTCAACCAGGGAACGAGGCAGGAGAGATGGCAGGAGCAGCCCGGCACCGCCGGGCGAGGGCCGTCGCGGCGGCCCTCGCGGCAGCCGTTCTGTATATGTCCACGACCGGCTGCGATTCCGACCCTCCGTCGATCCTCGACAACGACACGGAGGTCGGGGCCAAGAGCGACCAGCCAGGTACGAGCTTTTCGCCGCACGACGGCGAGTACAACGGCTTCGACATCGCCGTGGTCGGCACGCTCATGAACATGCTCGGCTACGAGACCCCGCGCTTCAGTGGCGTGCTGTCCAAGAACCGCGCGAAGCTGCTGCACGACGGCGACGTGCAACTGGTGGCGGCGACCTTCTCCATCACCCCGTCCCGGATGGCGCCCAAGGACAAGGGCGGCGACGACCTCGACTTCGTCGGTCCGTACGCCTCCACCCAGCAGGGCTTCCTGATCCGGGACGCGGACCGGAGCATCCGCTCGCTGGCCGATCTCAGCGGCAAGGTCGTCTGTGTCTGGAAGGGCACCACGTCGGCGAACGAGCTGAGCAAACCGGCCCACGACAAGATCGTGAAGAGGGTCGAGGAGGACGCGAACTACTGCGTGAACGCCCTGAAGAACAAGGAGGTCGACGCGGTCTCCACGGACCAGCTCATCCTGTACGGGTTCATGGACGCCAATCCGTCGCTGCGGGTCGTGGACGGCATCAAGTTCGGTGAGCCCAACGACTACGGCATCGCGATGGCCAAGGGCCATCGCAAGGACTGCGTCCGGCTGCGCGACAAGCTCGTCCAGTACCTCAGCAAGGCGACCGCCTGGGAGAACGACTTCCGGAACAACCTTCCGGCCGTCCCCAAGGCGACCCGTGACGAGGCCCGGCCCACCGAGGACGAGGTCATGGCCCTGTCCTGCGTGGACCGGCCGGGCGACAGCCCCCCGGACTGACACCGGGGCCGGGACGCGGCGGGCAGGCCCTGGCGACAGCGCCCGGACTGACACGAGGGACACGTGAGGCTGCGGGCAGCCCTTAGAGTCGCCGTCATGACCGAGAGCGCGCAGAGTCTCCGCGTCCGCTGGCAGGACACCCTCGTCGCCGCCCGGGGCGGCGCGGAGGGGCCCGATCCGCTTCCGTACGCCGACAACCTCCTGGCGCGGTGGGACGAGCCCCAGCGCCGCTACCACACCACCGCTCATCTGGCGGCGGTCCTCGACCACGTCGACACCCTGGCCGCCCACGCCGAGGACGCGGACGCGGTCCGGCTGGCGGCCTGGTTCCACGACGCGGTCTACCGGCCCGACCGTTCGGAGAACGAGGAGCGCAGCGCCGTCCTCGCCGAGCGCGCCCTGGCCGAGGCGGGCGTGGCCCCGGCGACGACGGCCGAGGTGGCCCGGCTGGTCCGGCTGACCGTCTCCCACGACCCGGCCCCCGGCGACCGCAACGGCGAGGTGCTGTGCGACGCGGACCTGGCGGTCCTGGCGGGGTCGCCGGAGGAGTACGCGCGGTACGCGGCGCAGGTCCGCGAGGAGTACGGCTTCGTGCCGGAGGACGCCTTCCGGGAGGGCCGGGCGGCGGTGCTCCGGCAGTTGCTCGGGCTGCCGAGGCTGTTCCGTACGCCGGAGGGGTCGGCGCGGTGGGAGGACCGGGCCCGCCACAATCTGGCCACGGAACTGGGCCTGCTCGCCGGCTGAAAACGTACGCGTACCCGTACGTGTACGGGCACGAAGGCGGCGCGCGGGGGAATGCGGGGCACGGTCGCGCTGTTGCGAGGTGTCATGCCCGACTCCACCGCCAGCCGCACCCGTATGCCCCTCGCCGTATACATACTCGGCCTCTCGGTCTTCGCACTCGGCACGAGCGAGTTCATGCTCTCCGGGCTGCTGCCCCCGATCGCCGACGACATGGACGTGTCGATCCCGCGCGCCGGTCTCCTCATCTCCGCCTTCGCGATCGGCATGGTGATCGGCGCCCCGCTGCTCGCCGTGGCGACGCTCCGGCTGCCCCGCCGCACCACGCTCATCGCGCTGATCTCCGTGTTCGGCCTGGGCCAGGTCGCGGGGGCGCTGGCGCCGACGTACGAGGTGCTCTTCGTGTCCCGGGTGGTCAGCGCGTTCGCGTGCGCCGGGTTCTGGGCGGTCGGCGCGGCCGTCGCCATCGCGATGGTGCCGGTGAACGCGCGGGCCCGCGCGATGGCCGTGATGATCGGCGGGCTCTCCATCGCCAATGTGCTCGGGGTGCCGCTGGGCGCCTTCCTGGGCGAGAACCTGGGCTGGCGCTCGGCGTTCTGGGCGGTCGGCGCGGCCTCGGCGGTGGCCCTCGTCGGGGTGTCGACGCTGATCCCCAGGATTCCGCTGCCCGAGGAGAAGCCGCAGCTCAGGCGGGAGGTGGCGATCTACCGGGACCGCCAGGTGTGGCTGTCGATCGTGATCACGGCACTGGCGGCGGGCGGGGTGTTCTGCGCGTTCAGCTATCTGGCGCCGCTGCTGACGGACGTGGCGGGGCTGGACTCGGGCTGGGTGCCGACGGTGCTGGGACTGTTCGGCGTCGGGGCGCTGGTCGGCACGACGATCGGCGGCCGGGTCGCCGACGCGCACCTCTTCGGGGTGCTGCTGAGCGGGATCGCGGCGTCGACCGTGTTCCTGGCGGCGCTGGCCCTGTTCGGGGCGAACCAGGCGGCGGTGATCGTCCTGTCGTTCCTGCTGGGCGTCTCCGCGTTCTACACCGCTCCGGCGCTGAACGCCCGGATGTTCAACGTCGCGGGCGCGGCCCCCACGCTGGCCGGGGCGACGACCACGGCCGCGTTCAACCTCGGCAACACCGGTGGCCCGTGGCTCGGCGGCACGGTGATCGACCTGGACTTCGGGTACGCGGCGACCGCGTGGGCGGGTGCGGCGATGACCGTCCTGGCCCTGGCCACGGTGGTGGTCTCGCTACGGCTCCAGCGCCGCCGCCCCTCGGCGTCCCGGCGGGTGACGGGGGCCCCTGCGGCGGTGTCGAAGGACACGACGGCGGAGGTGTGCGCGCCCACGTCGGGCGGGTGAGGGGGCGGCGGCTCAGGCGGGCGGAAGCCGGCCGGGAGCGGCCGGTCCGGGAGCGGCCGGTCCGGGAGCGGCCGGTCCGGGAGCGCCCGGTCCGGGGGCCGGGCGGCCCTTGGGGCGGCGGAGTCCGGCCTCGGTGATGCGGCGCACCAGCTCCTTGGAGCCGATCTGGCGGGCACCGGCCCGCACCGCGTCCTCGTACCGGGCGGCCGGCACGTCGTAGTGGTCGCGTTCGAAGGCGCGGGGCGGGCAGCCGATGGACGCGGCGAAGGCGTGCAGCTCCTCGAAGGACACGTCACTGACGAGGTGCGACCAGAACCGGCCGTGTCCGGGCCAGTCCGGGGGGTCGATGTAGACGGTCACGGCCGCGGTATCCCCGCCAGTCCGCCGACCGGGGCGACGGCCACGGCCGCCTTCGCGCAGACCCAGTGCGGGTCGGCGCCCAGCTCGGGCTCGACGTCCAGGGCGTGCGGGTCGCCCGCGTCGCAGACCGGGCAGAGCGGCCAGCGGCCGTACCGCTCCAGCAGGGCGTCCTGGACGTCCTGGGCGATGAGACCCGTGACGAACTCCACCCCTTCCGGCCACTGCTCGACCCACCAGCGCCGGTGCGTCACCGCGTCCTCGACCAGCGAGACGATCTGCGCCTCCGCCACGTCTCCGGCGGCGAGATCGGCCATGACCAGTGCGCGGGCGGTGTGCAGCGCCTGCTCCAGGGGGTTCATCTCCATGCAGCCATTGTCCACCCGGCGCCCGGACGCCCCGGCGAAAAGGGGGGTTGACGGACAGGAGGGTTGAAAATATCTTTCAAAGGTGACCCATGACCTGAAGGAAAGTTTCAGCCCGGATTCGCCGCCCGCGCCCGCCGCGCTGGCGGCCAAGGTGCGGACCCTCGCACCGTCCATGACCCGTTCGATGCAGCGGGTCGCCGAGGCCGTCGCCGGTGACCCGGCCGGCTGCGCCGCCCTCACGGTCACCGGTCTCGCCGAGCTGACGGGCACGAGCGAGGCCACCGTGGTCCGCACGGCCCGCCTCCTCGGCTACCCCGGCTACCGGGATCTGCGCCTCGCGCTGGCCGGTCTCGCCGCCCACCAGCAGTCCGGCCGGGCCCCCGCCGTCACGGCGGACATAGCGGTGGACGACCCGATCGCCGACGTGGTCGCCAAGCTGGCCTACGACGAGCAGCAGACCCTCGCGGACACCGCCGCCGGGCTCGACACGGTGCAGTTGGGCGCCGCCGTGGCCGCCGCGGCGACCGCGCGCCGGATCGACATCTACGGGGTGGGCGCCTCCTCGCTGGTCGGCCAGGACCTCGCGCAGAAGCTCGCCCGCATCGGCCTGATCGCCCACTCCCACACCGACCCGCACCTCGCGGTGACCAACGCCGTGCAGTTGCGCTCCGGCGACGTGGCCATCGCGATCACGCACTCCGGCTCGACGGGCGACGTCATAGAGCCGCTGCGGGTCGCCTTCGACCGGGGCGCGACGACGATCGCGATCACCGGCCGCCCGGACGGGCCCGTGACGCAGTACGCCGACCACGTGCTGACCACGTCCACCGCCCGCGAGAGCGAGCTGCGCCCGGCCGCCATGTCCAGCCGCACCAGCCAGTTGCTGGTGGTCGACTGCCTCTTCATAGGGGTCGCCCAGCGGACGTACGAGACGGCCGCCCCCGCGCTCGCCGCGTCGTACGAGGCCCTGGCACACCGCCACACCCCGCGCACCCGCTGACCCACAGCCCAGCCCTCCGGCACCCGCACCCGCACCCGCACCCGCACCCGCACCCGCGGAACCGTACGTACGAGTTCAAGAAAGCAGAGCCGCTCTCCATGACCTCCCTCACCGACACCGGCGCCACCCCCTCCGACGGATACGGCTCCGACCGGTCCGGCTCCGACGGACCGGGTTCCGACGCATACGGCGAGCTGCGCGCCCAGCTCGACACCCTCACCACCGAGGCGTTCCGCCCCGAGCTGGCCGAGATCGACCGGCTCGGCACGGCGGAGATCGCCCGGATCATGAACGGCGAGGACCGCTCGGTGCCCGCCGCCGTGGGTGAGCGGCTGCCCGAGATCGCCGCGGCGATCGACGCCGTCGCGGAGCGGATGGCCCGGGGCGGCCGGCTGATCTACGCGGGCGCGGGCACGGCGGGCCGGCTCGGGGTGCTGGACGCCAGCGAGTGCCCGCCCACGTTCAACACGGACCCGGCCGAGGTGATCGGGCTGATCGCGGGCGGCCCGTCCGCGATGGTCACCGCCGTCGAGGGTGCGGAGGACAGCAAGGAGCTGGCCGCCGCCGACCTCGAAGGTCTGGGTCTGACCGCCGACGACACGGTGGTCGGCATCTCGGCCTCCGGCCGCACGCCGTACGCGGTCGGCGCGGTCGAGCACGCCCGCGCGAAGGGCGCGCTGACCATCGGCCTGTCCTGCAACGCGGACTCCGCGCTGGGCGCCGCCGCCGAGCACCCGGTCGAGGTCGTCGTCGGACCGGAGCTGCTGACCGGTTCGACCCGGCTCAAGGCGGGCACGGCCCAGAAGCTCGTCCTCAACATGCTCTCGACCATCACGATGATCCGGCTCGGCAAGACGTACGGGAATCTGATGGTCGACGTCCGCGCCTCCAACGAGAAGCTGCGGGCCCGCTCGCGGCGGATCGTCTCCCTGGCCACCGGTGCCTCCGACGAGGAGATCGAGGCCGCGCTCGCCGCGACGGACGGCGAGGTGAAGAACGCCATCCTCACGATCCTGGGCCAGGTCGACGGTCCCACCGCGGCCACGCTGCTGACCGCGTCGGACGGCCATCTGCGCGCCGCGCTCGCCGCCGCCACCCCCCGTACGACCTGACCGCTCCACCTCCGCACCTCCCGCACAGCAAGGCACCACGCACCATGGCTACAGAAGACAAGAACCGCGCCACCGCCGCCGCGATCCTTCCGCTCGTCGGTGGCGCCGCGAACGTCCGCTCCATCGCCCACTGCATGACCCGGCTCCGGCTCGGGCTGCACGACCGCTCGCTCGTCCAGGACGAGGCGCTGAAGGCGGTCCCCGCCGTGATGGGCGTGGTCGAGGACGACACGTACCAGATCGTGCTCGGCCCCGGCACGGTCGCCCGGGTCACCCCGGAGTTCGAGAAGCTCGTCGAGGACGGGAAGGCCGAGGCGCCCGCCCCGGCCCCGGCGGGCGGCGAGCCCGCCGCCCCGCTCACGGCGGAGGAGCTGGCCGCACAGGGCGCCGCGATGAAGGCGGCCCGCAAGGCGAAGAACGCCACGCCGTTCAAGCTGTTCCTGCGCAGGATCGCCAACATCTTCGTGCCGCTGATCCCCGCCCTGATCGGCTGCGGCATCATCGCCGGTCTCAACGGGCTGCTGGTCAACCTGGAGTGGCTGCCTTCCGTCACCCCGGCCCTCGCCGCGATGGCCTCCGGCTTCATGGCGCTGATCGCGGTCTTCGTCGGCTACAACACGGCGAAGGAGTTCGGCGGCACGCCGATCCTCGGCGGCGCGGTCGCGGCCATCATCGTCTTCCCGGGCGTCGCGAACATCGAGGCGTTCGGCCAGAAGCTCTCCCCCGGCCAGGGCGGCGTCCTCGGCGCGCTGGGCGCCGCGGTGCTCGCGGTGTACGTGGAGAAGTGGTGCCGGCGCTGGGTGCCGGAGGCCCTGGACGTGCTGGTCACACCGACGCTGACGGTCCTGATCTCCGGCCTGGTGACGATCTTCGGCCTGATGTACGTGGCGGGCGAGGTATCCACCGCGATCGGCGACTTCGCCGACTGGCTGCTGTCCAACGGCGGCGCCGGCGCGGGCCTGGTCCTGGGCGGCTTCTTCCTCCCGCTGGTCATGCTGGGCCTGCACCAGGCGCTGATCCCGATCCACACCACGCTGATCGAGCAGCAGGGCTACACGGTGCTCCTCCCCATCCTGGCCATGGCCGGGGCGGGCCAGGTCGGCGCGGCCCTCGCGGTCTACTTCCGCCTCCCGCGCAACGAGTCGATCCGCCGGACCATCAAGTCGGCCCTCCCCGCCGGTTTCCTCGGCGTCGGTGAGCCCCTGATCTACGGTGTCTCGCTGCCCCTGGGCCGCCCCTTCGTCACCGCCTGCGTGGGCGGCGCCTTCGGCGGTGCGTTCATCGGCTTCTTCAACCAGCTCGGCGACGCGGTCGGCTCCACCGCCATCGGCCCCTCCGGCTGGGCCCTGTTCCCCCTCCTGGACGGCAACCACGGCCTCGGCGCCACGATCGCCATCTACGCGGGCGGCCTCCTCGTCGGCTACCTCGCGGGCTTCCTCGCCACGTACTTCTTCGGCTTCAGCAAGGACCTCCTGGCCGAGTTCAACGTCTCCCAGGAAGCCCCGTCCGACACCCGCCCCCACCCCGCCCCGGACACCCCCGCGGCGACCCCCGCACAGTCCCCCGCCGGCGTCTGACGGCGTCGGACACCCCGCACACCGAAACGGCGGCATCCCCGGTCAGGGGGGTGCCGCCGTTTCTCCGTTCCGGCGATCGCCGCCCCGGGCCCGGTGCCGTCCTCAGCGGGGGAACGCCTCCGTGTCGAGCGTGGCGTCGAAGGGCCCCGGCAGCACGAGCGGCTTGCCGAACGGCACCGCGTCGGAGCGCTTGTACGTGCCGTCCTCGTTGGGCTCCGTGAACAGCGTGGACATCGGGCCCCGAGTGTCGAACCGGTCGATCAGCAGATACACGGGCACACCCGCGCGGGCATAGGCGCGGTACTTCTTCGTACGGTCGTCGCGGGCGTTGCCCTGGGAGGTGATCTCAGCGACGAGGAGCGCGTCGGCGGCGTCCATCGGGTTGTTCACCTCGGGGTCCGTGTCGTTGACCAGGGCGGCCGGCATGACCACGAGATCAGGAATGTACAGCTTGTCGAGCGGTGCCACATGCAGGCCCAGAGTCTGGTAGATCCCCAGCTCATCGGGCAGGTTCTTGTAAAGGCAACGCTGCACCCTGTCGGTGATGCCGTTGTGATGCGCATGCGGCGGCGGTACCAAGACGATCTGCCCTTCGTCGATCTCGGCGCGCCACCCCTCGGGCACGTCCAGTTCCTGCCAGGTATGAAGCAGGTAGTCCCACGGGCGGCCTTCAGAGTCCTGCTGGTGCTCGACCATCGCGGCGGTCATCGCGGGTCCCTTCGTCTGAAGCCTGTCGGGGTTGCGTAGATCGACGGTTGCGCGGCGCGGGGCCGCACGGACCAGCGTCCCACGATCGTGTGAGCCGCGCACCGATCGCCGCCCGGGGCTCACCGTTCCGACGGCTCCGGTTCCGGTTCCGTCGTCCGCGCCGGGCGGAGGGTGACGAGGGCGATGCCCGCGCAGCAGACCGCCAGGAGGAGGAGTTCGGGGGCGGAGGGGGCGGGGGCGGTGTGGAGGGCCCAGTCGCCGAGGCGGACGGTGAAGGGGACGGCCAGTTGGACGGCGGCGGTGAAGACGGGGCCCCGGAGGAGGATCAGCCGGTGCTGGACGAGGTAGGCGGGGGCGTACACCACACCGCCCAGCAGGACGATGCCGCCCACCGCCGCCCAGGTGGGCGGGTGCGCGATCAGGGCGGGCAGGGAGATCGGGAGGAGCAGACAGGTGGCGGCCCCCAGGAGCACCGGCAGGACGGCCAGGGGCGGCAGCTCCGGCAGGCGTCGCCGGTAGAGGAAGCCGTAGACGGCGAACGCGACGGTGGCGGCGGCGACCGGCAGCAGGCCCACGAGGTCCACGTCGCTCGCGTCCACCCCCAGCGCCGCGTATCCGACGCCCGCCGCGCAGGCCAGCGCCGCGCCCGCCGTCCCGCGCGGCCCGGCCCGTTCGCCGAAGAACAGCGCGCCGACGGCGACCGACGCACAGGGCAGGAGGGCGACGACGAGGTTGGCGAGCGAGGTGCCGACCCGGGCGATGGACAGGAGCGTGCCGGCCGCGTACCCGGCGAAGCCGAGCAGGCCCAGCAGCCAGACGCTCCCCGGTCGCGCCGCGACCCGTCGCAGGTCCGCCCGGCCGGCCGCCGACGAGGCGGCGACGGCCGTCAGGACCAGGCAGCACACGGCCGTACGGCCCACCGCGACGGTCAGCGGTTCCGTTCCGGTGACCAGGGCGCCCGAGAGCAGCCAGGTGCCGGCGAGCAGCAGCACGAGAACGACCGGCAACGCGGGGCCGCCTTCCGGGAGGGTGAACGGGCCGGGGGTCAGCGGACGGACGAGGTCGCGTCCTCGGCCGGAACAGCGCCCACCGCCGGAACAGCGCCCTCCGCCGGAACGGCACCCACCGCCGGAGCAGCGCCCACCGCCGGAACGGCACCACCCACCGCCGGAACAGAGCCCACCGCCGGAACGGCACCACCCACCGCCGGAACAGAGCCCTCGACCGGAACGGCATCCGGCGTGGCCGTCCCCGCCAGGGCCAGCAGCGCCGCGTGCGTCTCAAGGTCGGCCGCCGCGATCAGTCCGCCCGCGCCGGTGTGGACGGGGCCGCCGTCGATGCCGGTGACGACGCAGCCGGCGGCCTCGCACAGCGCGATCCCGGCGGCGAAGTGGACGCTCTCGCGCAGCCCGGTGCCGCCGTCGGTGACGTACGCGGCACGGCGGCCGGCGGCGACCCAGGCGACGGCCAGGGTGCTGGAGACGACACGGGGACGGAAGCGTGCGGCGAAGCCGGGGGCGGCCAGGAGGTCCACGGCGCGGAACTCCGGGGCGTGCGGGAACGGCGGGTCGAGGTTGACGTCGACGAGCGCGGAGGACGGCGAGGGCGACAGCTCCTCGTCCACCCCGTCCCTGCGGACCCGGGCCCGTACGCCGTCGGTCCAGAACACCTCGTCGTTGAACGGGTCGGCGGACGCGGCGACGGTGGTCGTGCCGCCCACCCGCAGCGCCACGTTCACCGCGACCAGCATGTTCCGCACCGCGTAGTTGAGCGTCCCGCACAGCGGATCGACGAGCCACCGCCGCCGCGCCCCCGCCGCCCCGGTGGCACCGCCCTCCTCCCCCGTCACCGCGTCGTCCGGCCGGGCCGCCCGCAGCACATCGAGGATCGCCCGCTCCGCCGCGAGGTCGGCGCTCGTCGCGAAGTCGCCGCCGGACTTGTCGATCCTCCGCAGCGCGGTGCCGTACATCTCCCGGACCACGGCGGCACCGGCGAGGGCGGCGCGTACGGCCAGTTCGGCATCGCTCTCGGCACCGGCGCCTGTGGGCACATCCGCACTCATGCTTGTCATGCCCACAGGCTAACGAGGGGGCCCTCGCCGTCTCACGCCCCCACGTACGCCGCCAGATGCTCCCCCGTAAGCGTCGCGCGGCTCTTCACCAGGTCGGCCGGGGTGCCCTCGAAGACGATCGTGCCGCCGTCGTGGCCGGCGCCGGGGCCCAGGTCGATGATCCAGTCGGCGTGGGCCATGACGGCCTGGTGGTGTTCGACGACGATGACGGACTTGCCGGAGTCGACGAGGCGGTCGAGGAGGCCCAGGAGCTGCTCGACGTCCGCGAGGTGGAGGCCGGTGGTGGGCTCGTCCAGGAGGTAGATGCCGGCCTTCTCCCCCATGTGGGTGGCGAGCTTGAGGCGCTGGCGTTCGCCGCCGGAGAGCGTGGTGAGCGGCTGGCCGAGCTTCACATAACCGAGGCCGACGTCGGCCAGGCGTTCCAGGATGCGGTGGGCGGCGGGAAGCTTCGCGTCGCCCGCGCCGAAGAACTCCTCGGCCTCGGCCACGGACATGGCGAGGACGTCGCTGATGTCGCGCCCGCCGAGCTTGTACTCCAGTACGGAGGGCTCGAACCGCTTGCCCTCGCAGTCCTCGCACGGGGTGGAGACCCCGGCCATCATCGCCAGGTCCATGTAGATGACCCCGGCCCCGTTGCAGGTGGGGCAGGCGCCCTCGGAGTTGGCGGAGAACAGGGCGGGCTTGACCCCGTTCTCCTTCGCGAAGGCCTTCCGGATCGGGTCGAGGAGGCCGGTGTACGTCGCCGGGTTGCTGCGCCGGGAACCGCGGATCGGGCTCTGGTCGACCGAGACGACGCCCTCGTCCTGCGGGATCGAGCCGTGGACGAGGGAGCTCTTGCCGGAACCGGCGACGCCCGTGATGACGGTGAGGACGCCGAGCGGGATGTCCACGTCGACGTCGCGCAGGTTGTTCGCGGACGCGCCGCGGATCTCCAGCGCCCCGGTCGCCTCGCGGACGGTGTCCTTGACGGTGGAACGGTCGTCGAAGTGCCGGCCGGTGATGGTGTCCCCGGCCCTCAGCCCCTCCACGGTGCCCTCGAAGCAGACCGTGCCTCCGCTCGTACCGGCGCCCGGCCCCAGGTCCACCACATGGTCCGCGATCGCGATGGTCTCCGGCTTGTGCTCGACCACGAGCACGGTGTTGCCCTTGTCGCGCAGCCGCAGCAGCAGCTTGTTCATGCGCTCGATGTCGTGCGGGTGCATGCCGATCGTCGGCTCGTCGAACACGTACGTGACGTCCGTCAGCGAGGAACCCAGATGGCGGATCATCTTGACGCGCTGCGCCTCGCCGCCGGAGAGCGTGCCCGCGGCCCGGTCGAGCGAGAGATAGCCGAGGCCGATCTCCACGAACGAGTCGAGCGTCTGGCGCAGCGCGTCGAGCAGCGGTCCCACGGACGGCTCGTCGAGCCCGGCGACCCATGCGGCCAGGTCCCGGATCTCCATGGCGCAGGCGTCGGCGATCGAGACCCCCTTGATCTTGGAGGAGCGGGCCCCCTCGCTGAGGCGGGTGCCGTCGCACTCCGGGCAGACCGTGAACGTGACAGCGCGCTCCACGAACGCCCGGATGTGCGGCTGCATCGCCTCCTTGTCCTTGGACAGGAAGGACTTCTGGATCTTCGGGATCAGTCCCTCGTAGGTGAGGTTGACACCGTTCACCTTGACCTTGACCGGCTCCCCGTAAAGGAAGGCCTGGATTTCCTTCTTGGTGTACTTCGCGATCGGCTTGTCCGGGTCGACGAAACCGGACTGCGCGTACACCTGAACGGTCCACTGGCTGTCCGACTTCCAGCCGGGGATCGTGAACGCGCCCTCCGAAAGCGACTTGGAGTCGTCGTACAACTGGGTGAGGTCGATGTCGGAGACCTTGCCGCGCCCCTCGCACCGCGTGCACATGCCGCCGGTCCGGTTGAACGTCGCCTTCACCGTCTTCTTGCTGCCACGCTCGACGGTGATCGCACCGGCCGCGCGCACGGACGCGGTGTTGAAGGAGTACGCGCTGGGCGGGCCGATGTGCGGTGAGCCGAGCCGGCTGAAGAGGATCCGCAGCATCGCGTGGGCGTCGGTCGCGGTGCCGACCGTGGAGCGCGGGTCGGAGCCCATGCGCTGCTGGTCGACGCTGATGGCGGTGGTGATCCCTTCGAGCACGTCCACGTCCGGGCGGGCCAGGGTCGGCATGAAGCCCTGCACGAACGCGGGATACGTCTCGTTGATCAACCGCTGGGACTCGGCGGCGATCGTGCCGAAGACCAGGGAGCTCTTCCCGGAGCCGGAGACCCCGGTGAACACCGTCAGCCGGCGCTTGGGGATGTCGACGCTGACGTCCTTGAGGTTGTTCACCCGTGCGCCGTGCACCCGGATCAGATCGTGGCTGTCACCCGCGTGCGCGGCGGCTGCCGGGGTCTGCGTGCTCGTGGCCCTGGTCATGAGTCTCCATCCGTGGGCGGGGCCGCCCCCGCGGCCCCGTCGGTGTCGCGAACGGCCGGTGGGGTCCGGCCCGGTGTTTCAGCGCGCCTGGACGCGGATCAGGTTGCCCGCCGGGTCACGGAGCGCGAAATCGCGGACGCCCCACGGCTGGTCGGCCGGTTCCTGGACGATCTCGGCGGTGCCGGACTGCGCCTTCTCGAAGGCGGCGTCCAGATCGTCGGTGGCGAGCAGCACCCGGGCGAAGGTGCCCTTGGCCATCATCCCGGTGATGGTGGCGCGCTCCTCGTCGGAGACGGACGGGTCGGCGTACGGCGGCTCCAGCACGATCGACGTCTCGGGCCGGCCGACCGGTCCGACCGTGATCCAGCGCATGGTGCCCTGCCCGACGTCGTTGCGCACCTCGAAGCCGAGAACGTCGCGGTAGAAGGCCACCGAGGCGTCCGGGTCGTCGTGCGGGAGGAACGTGGAGTGAATGTTGATGTCCATGTCCGTCACGCTAATCCGGGTTCCGGGAGGGCGCTTCTCGATTCCTGACCGGTCGCGAGACCTGCTTCTCGACACAGGACGGGAGGCCGGCGCGGCTGTCGTCGGCCTCCTTCTTGTAGACACCGGGCGACACCCCGACCAGCTCCGTGAACCGGGTGCTGAACGTGCCCAGCGACGCGCACCCGACCTCGAAGCACACCTCGGTGACGCTCAGGTCCCCCCGCCGCAGCAGGGCCATGGCCCGCTCGATGCGCCGCGTCATGAGATAGCCGTACGGCGGCTCGCCGTAAGCCCGCCGGAACTCCCGGCTCAGATGCCCGGCCGACATGTGCACCCCCCGGGCCAGCGCCTCCACGTCGAGCGGCTGCGCGTACTCCCGGTCGATCCGGTCCTTGACCCGGCGCAGCCGCGCGAGGTCGCTCAGGTGCTGTGCGGGATCGGTTCTGCTGCTCACGGTGGCATCGTGCCACGGGGAGCAAGCGGATGCCGGGAGTACGGCGCATCGGCGGACGCGGGCGATCACCGGGCCCGGGGCGGACCCCCGGGGCAGACGCCAGGTGCGGACGATCACCAGGCCCCCGGGGCGGGTGGCGGGGTCACCTCCGGGCGGTCGGCGCAGGTGATCGTGTTGGGGAGGAGCCAGGGGGCGAGCCAGTCGCCGCCGTTGCCGCCGAGGTCGGTGAGGGTGAACTCGGAGCCGGTGGCGGGGAAGTGGAAGGAGCCGCAGTTGTTGACGCCGACGGCGCCGACGTGGCGGGCGTCCACGTTCTCGAAACTCGCGGCGCCGGCGGCGCGGGCGCTGAGCACGGAGGTGCCGGTGCCGTCGACGCGGATGTCCTTGAAGCGGAGGCCCTTGATCTCGTACTGGTCCTTCACGGCCCAGTCGGAGACCAGCATGATCGCGTTGTAGGTGCTGTCGAGGTAGTGGTCGCCGGTGACGCGGATGTCGGCGTCGATGGTGCGGTCGAGGGCGAAGACCCAGAGGGCGCCGAGGCCGATGTTCCAGTTCAGTTCGTACGTACCGGCGCGGACGGCCGTGTTGTCGGTGAGGTCGATCCGCCCCGCGAACGGTTCCGCGCCGAAGCGGGCACCGAGGTGCAGGGCACTGCCCTCGCGGACGGGGTCGGCGACGAGGTTGTGCGAGACGGTGGTGTCGGTGCCGCCGTAGATCGCGATGCCGTTGGCGAGGACGGGCGTCTGGACGGTGTTGTGGTCGAAGGTGTTGCGCGCGTTCGCGGTCTTCTCGGACCACATGGCCAGTCCGTCGTCGCCGGAGTTGCGGACGAACGTGTTCGTCACCCGTGAATCGGTCACGCCGGTGTGGAAGTTGATGGCGTCGGCGATCTGGTCGACGATCACGCTGTCGCTGATCCGCAGGTTGGTCATCGGCCCGTCGAACCACATGCCGACCTTGGTGTGGCTGATGTGGAGTCCGGTGAGGGTCGAATCGCTCATGGCGCCGCCGATGGCGTTGACCTGGTCGGTGTCGACGCGTTCGCGGACATCGCCCTCGATGGCGAAGCCGGAGAGGTGGACGTTGCGGCTGCCGCCCTCGGCGGCGGGCTTCCCGTAGAACCCGACCCCGGTGTGGACGGACCCGTCGGCGGCCGGTCGGTCGAGGGCGACCTCGCGGCCCTTGATCTTCGTGTACCAGTTGCCCGCTCCGGTGATCGTGACGTCGTCGACGACGATGTGGCGGTCGACGCGGTACGTGCCCGGCGGGATGTAGACCGTGAGGTGGGCGCGGCGGGCGAAGGCGATGGCCTTCTCGATCGCCCCGGCCGCGTCGCGCCGCCCGGTCGGGTCGGCGCCGAAGGCGAGGACGTTGGCGGCGAGGAGTTCGACGTGCGGCGCGCCGACGCGTTCGGAGTCCAGCAGGTCCACGACGGTGGACACGCCGCCCCGGGCCCCGGCGGGGACGGTGAGCCGCACGGTGTCGCCCGCCCGGTACGTACGACCCAGGAGCAGCCGCCGCTCGTCGTAGAAGTGGGAGGGCCGGAAGGGCTTCGCGATCTCCGGCGCGGGGGTCGTGGCGGCGGGTACGCAGGAGCATTCGGTGATCCACCAGTCGGGGTGGAGCAGCCCGGCGCCCGGGTCGTTGGAGAACGGGTACTGGTTGTACAGCCAGGAGTACTGCGAGGTCAGCGTCATCGTGGAGCGCTTGGCCCCGTTCACCGCGACGTCCAGCGGTGCGGTGATCCCGCCGCCTCCCGGCGCGTCCGGGACGCTGTAGCGCACGGTGATCGCGTTGGCGGCGGCGGGCAGCGTGAACTCCACGTGCTGCCCCGGCTCCAGCCGCACCGCCCGGCGCCCGGACGCCTCCGACGGCAGCGTGTAGGCGGTGCGGTCGGGGCCGATGACGGTCCCGGTGGTGGCCGCGTTCTCCGCCTCCTGCTCCACGAACGGTACCTTCGCGCCCCGGCCCGCGACGAGCGCGGGATCGAGCGCGGCCCGGGTGACGACGGGCCCGGCCGCCGTTGCGGTGGGCCGCGCCCCGGCCGGTGCGGCGGCGAGCACGCCCGCCCCGAGGGCGGCGGCGGTCAGGGCGGCGACGGCGGAGGCGTACAGCCCCGTACCGCGTGTCCGGCGGGGTCTTCGTGGCATGGCGGGGCCCGTCTCTCTGCGAGGGGAGGGGTGGTGACGAGCGACAGTAGGGCGCGCGCGACGCCACCCACAAGGCCCATGCCAGAAGATTCCATGTCCCTGACGCACTAATGCGCCAGTCCATCATGTTCTTGCGTAACAACGGCCCGTGCTTGCATCACTTGCGGGCGGTTGCGTACCTGCCGACACACCGCCCGCACCCCTCAACGCGGCAGCTGCCCCTCCCGGTTGACCTCCGTCACCCGCGCTCTCAGCACCATCCCCCGCGAGGCCGGCCGCACGCAGTCCGGCGGACAGTCCCACTCGGCCCCGCCCCCGGGCGGCCGTAGCTGCACATCCGGCCCCACGTGCCCCATCACCCGCCCGATCCGCCCGTCCCGGACGTCCACCACGTACGCCCCCGGCTCCGGCACCACCGCCTCGGCCCCCTCGGCCCCCGCCTCACCCGGTTCACACGTCACGACCGGACCTCCCCAGCCCTTCCAGCGCCTCACTCAGCCGCAGCGCCGTGTCGAGGTTGCAGCGCCCCAGGTCGACCAGGGGCACGGGCTCCTCGACGGCGTACGAGACGGGGTCCACCCGCAGGGACGGCAGCACGACCCCGACCCCCGCGAACCCGCCCTTCAACCGCGCCACCAGCTCCTCCGCCGTCCGCACCGTGCCTGACACCGCTTTGCGCCGCTCCGTAGTCGTCATGATCCATTCCTTCCACTCTGAGTAGTTCCAACGCATACCCAGCGTGGCCATTTCCTCGATAGCCTGGAAGGACTACGGCTCCAACAACCGCACGTGTGCCACCAGGAGTTGTCATGCCGGGTCCCAGGAAACTCGACCCCGCCTCCTCCCCTCGCGCCCTCCTCGGCGGCGAACTCCGCCACCACCGCGAGGCCGCCGGCCTCTCCCAGGCCGAACTCGACGCCCCGCTCTTCGTCAGCGGCTCCTTCATCGGCCAACTGGAATCCGGCGTGCGCCGCATGCAGATGGACCAGGCGGTGAAGTTCGACGAACTGTTAGGCGCGGACGGCTTCTTCGTACGGAACTGCCGGGCGCTGAAGAAGTCGAAGTACCCGGATCACTTCGCGGAGGCGGCCGAGGCGGAGGCGCGGGCGACCGAGATCAAGGAGTACGCGCCGCAGCTCATTCCGGGGTTGTTGCAGACGGAGGCGTATGCGCGGGCGGTGTTCCGCGCATACCAACCCATGGCTACGGAACACGCCATTGACGAACTAGTGGCGGCCCGACTGGAACGCGCCCAGATCCTCTCGGATCCAACAGCACCGCTGTTGTGGGTCGTCCGGGACGAGGCCGTGCTGCGCCGGGCCGTGGCAGGACCGAGGGTGATGGCGGAAGCACTCCGCCACGTCGCCGGGCTGATCCGTGAACACCGGATCGTCGCTCAGGTGCTGCCGTTCTCCGAAGGCGCCCATGCCGCGCTCACCGGCGCCCTCAAGCTGATGTCCTTCTCGGACGCACCTCCGCTCGCCTACGTGGACGACCTGGGCATCGGCAAGTTGGAGGACGATCCGGCCACCGTCCGCGAGTACGAAAGGACCTACGATCTGGTCATGGCCAGCGCTATGTCGCCCATTGCATCCCCGGCCTTGATCGAATCGGTGGCGGAGGATTACGAACATGAAGCTGAACAGCTATGACTTCGACCTGTCCAAGGCCACTTGGCACAAGTCCTCGTACAGCGGCGGCGACGGCGGCAACTGCGTCGAGATGGGCACCTGGCGCAAGTCCACCTACAGCGGACCGAGCGGCGGCGACTGCCTCGAAGTCCGCGACGGCAACCCCGACATCGTCCCCGTCCGCGACTCCAAGGTGACCGACGGACCGGAACTGGTCTTCCGGACAGGGGCCTGGTCGGCGTTCGTCACAACACTGAAGCACACGCATCCCGGCGCGGTGTCCGTGCTTCACCGTGCGGATGCCCTCAAGCGTCAGCTGCGGCAGGAGGGCTTCGACGCCATGGACGCCGGTGAGCTCGACTTCACCGAGATCATCGAAAGCACCGGCGCCCGGAAGGGCACTGGCACGACGCCGACGGTCTCCGTATGACCCTCCTCCCATGAGCTCCCCTGCCCACCCCTCACCCCACCGGCTGGGTGAGGTTCACCGCGTTCCCGTCGGGGTCCTTGATGTGGGCGACGCGCTGGCCCCAGGGCATGTCGTTCGGGGCGCCGCCGACCGTACCGCCCAGGGCCTCCACGCGGCCGACGGTCTCGTCGACGTCGTCCACGGCGATGCTGAGCAGGACGCGCGGTGCGGCACCGTCGAGGGCGAGGTCCTCCTTGGGGGAGACGAGCCCGAGGTCGGTGTCGCCGATGCGGAGGCCGAGGTAGAAGACGGGGCCCTTCTCGGGCACGCGGAAGATCTGTTCGGCGCCGAAGAGCTGGGTGTAGAAGTCGCGCATGAGGTCGAGATGAGCGGTCACGATCACGGGCTGGATGGTGGACATGGGAGTCTCCTGTCGGGAACGGTTGGGGCGCTGATCAGACCGTCCGGAAGCGGAGAACTCATCGGTGGAGCCGTGACCTCCCGCGCGGGGCGAAACCCTTGGGCGCTCCGTGACACGGCGTGCCGGGGTGATTCGCCGTGGACGCACCTGAGACACCGCGCCGCCGCCGTCAAGGGCCGGTTTCGGAGGCATCCGAAACCGGCCCTTGATCATGTCTGGGAACGGTCGGGTCCCGTGGGGACCGGTCTTATGCGAGCGGTGTCACCGGGTCACGGCGCGGGGGTCGGGGAGGGGGTTCCGCCGGATGAGTCCTGCTGATCCAGGGTGTCCGCGAAGGCCCGGAGCGCATCGGCCAGCTCCTTCTTGGTGGGCAGCTGGTCCACCTTCTTCTCCAGGCCGTCGATGCGTTCCGCCAGTTCGTCCAGGGTTGCGGGGGTCGTGGGCTGAGACGTGGGCACGTCCGTCGGGGACGGGGACTCGGGATCGCCCCCTCCACCCGTATCGGCACCGACGGAACCACCGCCGTCGGTGCCGCCCGAACCGCTGACGGAGCCGCTGTCTCCGCCGCCGCTGTCCACGCCGCCACTGTCGCCGCCGCCGACGGCGCCTCCCGTGTCGGAGGTCTCCGTGGGCACGGGAGTCGGGCCGGACGATCCGCCGTCGTCGTCCGCTGCCGCCATCGCCCCGCCCACGCCGAGTACCACTGCGGCTGCCGCAGCGGCCAGCGCCACTGCCATGCGTCGCGTCCGTATGTTCCTTAGATGCGTCATCTCGTGGACAGTAGCCACTGACCAACGCGGAAGGTCCTCTTCCACGAATTTGGTACCCCACGGGCCACCCGCACAGGATCGCTTCGCGTGCCGCCCATGATGCGGCTGCGGACGCGGCGCCGCGTAGCGCGGAGACCGTACGGGCGGTGTGTGCACCGGGCCCCCGACCCCCGTGCACACTGGCCGCATGCTTCCCGACCGGCTCGTCTGGCGTGACCCCCGGCCCATTCCGCCCTTGGACCCGCAGGAGCCGGTGACCGTGATCGTGCGCGATCCGGCGTTCTACGAACCCGGGGAGGGTGACGACTGCTGGGTGTTCGGGTACGTCTGCCGGACGCATGGGCGGGCCTATGGGCGCGGGATGTGTGGGGATGGGGCACACCTCATCGCGCTGGAGTGCCAGGAGCACGGGTTGGAGAACATGGAGCCGCAGCCGAAGATGCTGTTGTTCCCGGAGGGGTTCGATCCGCCGCTGGGGGAGGCGGAGTTGGCACGTATGCGAGGTGACGGGGACGGCGGCTGATCCCGTCCGTCGCGGCGTCCGGGACCGCTGGCTTCGTGCGCTCGGGCGGCGCACCCTACGGCCCGATCTCGATGACGACCTTGCCGAACGGGCCGGCCGATTCGTAGTGCCGGTACGCGGCGACGGCCTCTTCGAAGGGGAAGGTCCGGTCGAGGACCGGGCGGAGGCGGTGGGCGGTGATGAGGTCGTTCATGGCGAGGAACTGGGCCCGGCTACCGACGGCGAGGGCGCGGACGGTGGCGGCGCCGGCGAAGAGGAGGCGGGGGTCCAGGGGTGGCCAGTCGCCGGTGACGGAGCCGACCAGGGCAAGGTGGCCGTCGACGGTCAGGGAGGTGAGGGATTGCTCCAGCGGTCCGGCGGTGTGGACGACGCGGTCGACTCCGCGTCCGGCGGTGAAGGCGCGCGCGTGGTCGGGCCAGTCGGGGGTGGTGCGGTAGTTGATGACCTCGTCGGCGCCCAGGGCGCGGAGGGGGCCTTCCTTCTCCGGTCGGCCGGTGGTGGCGATCACGTACGCCCCCAGGGCCCTGGCGGACTGCGCCGCGAAGAGGGACACGCCGCCGGAGCCGGTGACGAGGACGGTCTGTCCGGGCCGGATGCCCCGGCCGTCGCCGGTGAGGGCGTTCCAGGCCGTGACGGCGGCGCAGGGCAGGGCGGCGGCCTCGGCGTACGAGTGCTGCGAGGGCCGCGTGAGCCGTGGTCATCCCTCGATGAACTGGTGATCGCGGACGATACGGCCGTCGGGGCCCAGCACCAGGATCTCCAGCCCGGCGCCGACGACCCCGCCGCCGTCGCGGGCCACCATCTCCCAGGTGAACTTGACGACGTCGTCGAGCCGGTCGGCGTCGCCGCGCGACCTGAAGACGTACGTGCCCGGCGCGACGAACTCCTCGTGCGCCCGCGTCACCCGGAAGTCCAGGGCCCGATGCCCGCGCGCCTCCAGGACGAGACGGTCGAAGCCCAGCGCGTGAGCGCTCCGGCGCATCTCCTGGGGCGGCTGGAGCAGATGGACCGCGTCGGCCGCCCACAGCGCGCGCACGGCGGCGCGGCGGCGCTCCGCGTCGGGTTCGTTCCATACGGCGACGTAGCGTTCGGCCAGCTCGTGGGTGTCGGTGTCGGTGTCGGTGTCGGTCATGGAGGGGGCTCCTCGTCGGCGCTTGCGCAGTGTCCGGTGTGTGCGGCACCGACCCTGCTTGCGTCCCTCGGCCACCGGCAATTCCCCGCAGGGAATCGCGCACGGACACCCGGCCCGGCTACACAGGAGGGGTGATCAGTGAATCGGCGGGGGCCGGACTCGCGGGAGCGTTGCGGCAGTGGCGCGTCCGGCGCCGCGTCAGCCAGTTGGAACTCGCCGTACGGGCCGGTACGACACAGCGGCACGTCAGTTTCATCGAGAGCGGACGGTCCGTTCCGGGCCGCGCGATGATCATCCGGCTGGCGGAGTCCCTGGAGGTGCCGATCCGCGAGCGCAACGACCTGCTTCTCACCGCCGGGTTCGCGCCGGTCTACCCGCAGACCCCGCTGGACGACCCCCGGCTCGCACCGATCCGTACCGCCCTCGAACAGATCCTGCGCGGCCATCTGCCCTACCCCGCCGTCGCGGTGGACCGGTACGGCGACCTCGTCTCGGCCAACGCCGCGTTCGACGCCCTCACCGCCGGCGCCGCCCCGCACCTGCTCGCGCCCCCGGTGAACGTCCCGCGGGTGCTCCTGCATCCGCAGGGCCTCGCCCCCCGGATCGTCAACCTCGACACCTGGGCCTGGCACGTCATCGACCACGTACGGGCCGAGAGCATACGCAACCCGGACGACCGGCTCCGGCGTCTGGCCGACGAACTCACCGAGCTGGTGCCGCCCCGGCCGCGCGCGGCACCGCACCACCTCGGCTTCGCCGTACCGCTGCGGCTGCGCACCCCCGATCCGGTCGACACCAGGGAACTCACCCTCGTCACGACGCTCACGCACTTCGGCACCGCCACGGATGTCACGGTCGCCGAACTGCGCCTGGAGGCGTTCCTGCCGGCGGACGAGGCGACGGCGGCGCTGCTTGCCGAACTGCTCAGGCGGTGAGCACAACGGCACGGGCCGGGAGTCAGACGTCCCGGACCCGCGCCAGCCGTTCCCGTACGGCGTCGGCCTCCCGGTCGTGGAGGGCGTCGAAGAGGGTGGCGGCGGCGTGCCACGCCTGCCGGGCTTCGGGGGTGCGGCCGGTGGCTTCGTAGGTCTCGCCGAGGCGGACGAGGGTTTCGGCCTCGTGGTAGCGGTCGGCGGTGGCGCGGAAGAGGGTGAGGGCCTCGTCGTAGCTGGCGAGGGCGCGGTCGTAGTGGGCGAGGCGGTGGTAGGCGTAGCCGAGGCTGTCGAGGGTGGCGGCCTGGCCGTTGTGGTCGCCGGTACGGCGCTGGTGGGCGAGGGCCTGCGTGCAGCTCACGATGGCGCGGGCGTAGTCGCCCTCGGAGGCGTGGAGCCAGCCGATGGCGTTGAGGGTGCGGGCCTCGCCGTCGCGGTTGCCGGAGAGGCGGTGGAGGCGGAGGGCTTCGTTGCCGTGGCGCAGGGCCTCGGCCGGGCGGCCGCCCATGAAGCAGAGTTCGACGTAGTTGTGGAGGGTCTGGGCCCGGCCGGCGGTGTCGTCGAGTGCGGTGTAGAGGTCGAGGGCCCGGCGCAGCTGCGCCTCGGCCGCGTCGGCGCCGCCGAGGCGGGAGTTGGCGCGGGCCAGGAGGCGGCAGGCCATGGCCTGGCCTGCCGGGTCGCCCGCCCGTTCGGCGGCGGCGAGCGCGGTCTCCTGCACCGTGCGCTGGTCCTGCCACAGCCCGTGCGGGGCGAGGTAGGCGGTGATCGCCCAGGCGAGCTGCCAGCAGTACGTCTCGAATCCGTGCCGCGCCGCCTGGGCCGCCGCCCGCAGCAGCACCTGGAGTTCGGCGGCGAACCAGGCCAGCGCGGCATCGGCGTCGGCATCGGCCTCCCGCGCCTGGTCCCCGTCGGCGTGCCCGAGCCTCGGTACGGGGGTGATGGCGTTCCACTGCGGCTGTACGAGGACGGCCGCGCGGTGGGCCCGGTGCAGCAGGTGGTCGTAGAGCCGTTCGCGGGCGGCGTTGCGCTCCTCGCGCGTCTCCCGCGTACGGGCGAGTTCGGCGGCGTGCGCCCGCACCAGGTCGTGGAAGACGTACCGCCCCGGCGTCTGCTCCGTCAGCAGATGCAGCCGGGTCAGCTCCCGCAGCAGCGACCGTACGTCCCGTTCCGGGCCGCCCGCCAGCGCGGCCGCCGCGCCCGGGGTCAGCTCCGGCCCGGGATGCAGCCCGAGCAGCCGGAACAGCCGGGCCCCGTCGTCGGTGAGGGCGCGGCACGACCAGGTCATCGCCCACCGCGCGTCGGCGTCCTCCAGCGCGTCCAACACCGCCCCGGCGGGCCGCAGTTCGGCGGCAAAGGCGTGCAGGGGGAACGCCGGATGGCCCGCCACGCGCCCGGCGACCACCGCGAGGGCCAGCGGCAGCCGCCCGGTCGCCGCCACGATCTCCGCCGCGGCCGCCGGCTCGGCCGCCACCCGGTTCCCGAGGTGCCGGACCAGGACCCCGATGGACTCCGCCTCCGTCAGCACGCCCAGACCGACCGGCCGCGCCCCCTCCCCCGCCACCAGCCCGCCCAGCCGCTCGCGGCTGGTGACCACGACCGCGCTGTGCCCGGCGCCGGGCAGCAGCGGCCGTACGTGCGCGGAGTCCCGCGCGTTGTCCAGGACGACGAGCATCCGCCGCGCGGCCAGCAGGCTCCGGAACAGCCCCGACCTGGCCTCCTCCCCGGCCGGAATCCGGGACTGCGGTACGCCCAGCGCCTCGATGAACCCCTGGAGCGCGTCGGCGGCGGACAGGGCGCCCTCCTCGTCGTACCCGCGCAGGTTCACGTGGAGCTGCCCGTCGGGGAAGCGGTCCGCGATCCGGTGCGCCCAGTGCAGCACGAGCGTGGTCTTCCCGACCCCTGCCATGCCCGTCACGGCGATGATCGTCGCGGTGGGCGGGCGGTCGGGCGGCCCCGCAGCCAGACAGGCGTCGAGCGCGGAGAGCTCCGCGCCCCGGCCGACGAAGTCGGGGGTGACGGGCGGCAGTTGCCGGGGGACGACGGACGGCGTTTCGGAGGGGGGTGGTGCTTCCGAGAGGCGTGGTGCTTGCGAGGGGGGCGGTGGTTCCGAGGGCGGTGGCGTGCCCGAGGAAGGGGTTTTCTGCGGGGCCAACGAGGTCTGCGCGGACTCCGGGCCCCCCAGGCCCTCCGGGACCCCCCGCGCCTGCCCGGCCTGTGGCGACTCCGTGGGCTCCGGTCCGCCCCGCTGCCGGAGGATGTCCTCGTGGAGGCGTCTGAGCTCCGGGCCCGGTTCGAGGCCCGTCTCGCGGACCAGTTCGTCGCGCGCCCGGCGGTATGCCTCCAGCGCACCGGAGAGGTCGCCGGTGCGGTGCAGGCCGAGCATCAGCCGGGCCCAGGCCCGCTGCCGCAGCGGATGGGCTTCGACGAGGTCCCGCATGCGGCGGACCACCTCCGCACAGCGGTCCTCGGCGAGCAGGGCCGCCGCGAAGTCCTCCTCGGCGTGGCAGCGGCGCTCCTCCAGCCGGGCCGCCCAGCGGGTCAGGACGTCCGGGACCGGCAGTCCGTCGAGGACCGGGCCGCGCCACAGCTCCAGGGCGAGGTTCAGCTCCTGGCAGGCGAGCGCGGTGTCCCCCTGGGCCAGGGCCCGTCTGCCGTGCGCGGCGGCCTGGTCGAAGAGGTCGATGTCCCGCTGCCCCGCTCCGACCAGGAGCAGATAGCCGCCGGGGGCGCGCACCAGGCCCTCGCCCAGGACGCTGCGCAGCCCCCTCACGTACGTACGCCGGTTGGCGGCGGCCGAGGGCGGCGGGTCCTCTCCCCACAGCGCCGCGTCCAGAACGGCCGCGGGCACGGCCTCGGAGGGACGACTCAGCAGAGTGGCCAGAACTAGTCGCTGTTTGACGGAGCCCAACTCCACGCGCATGTCACCGCGGTAGGCCGCCAGTGAACCGAGAAGAGCGAAACGCATTCCCCATCACCCCACCGCAGGGCATCGGCTCACCGCGCGAGCCAACGCCTCGTTGTACGCGCGCTGTACGCAGAATATGCGCTGGTCAGCTTAGCGTTCCGCTTGTTGCGAGCAAGCACTCACCTAGGAGTAATGCGATGCGTATGTCCCGGAGAGCCGCGCAGGCCGCTCTGACCGCAGCCGTCCTCGGCGGATCCATGATCGTCACGGCGACCCCGGCCATGGCGGCGACGCTGGCACCGTCCTGTGTCGGCCGCATGGTCACGCAGACGACCGACGGCTTCGACGTGCTGCTCTCGAACAAGTGCGGCTACACGGTCTCCGTGAAGGTCGACGTCTCGCTGGCCCCGGACAGCCCGTGTTACGTGATGTCGAAGGGCACCAGCAAGATGTTCTACTACCACGGCATCATCGGTAACTACACGCGCACCATCACCTGCTGACGTCGGTCGTTGCCCCCGCTGACGGGTACGGGCCCCTTCCCCCTGCGGCCCGTACCCGTCACGCGTCTTCGGTGAAGATCCGATGCAGGATGCATCTCGGCCATGGCCCCACGGCCGAGTCACCCCATACCCTCAAGGCCCTTCCGTCACAGGCTTATTGAGCCCGACACGCCTACGCATCCCGGGGGATCACGCCATGGGAACCGTCATTCCGACGCTCATCGTCATCGTCTTCCTCGTGCTCCTGGTGGTGTGGATCGTCACCTCGTTCACGGGTGGCCGCAGGCGGTAGGGGCCACCGCGGCGGCGCGTTCGGTACGCCAGGGTCCGAAGCTCAAGCCGCGAGATACGGGCGCTCTTTCCGAGGAATGGGTGGAGGGCCTGTGCCCACCCTCCCGCCCTCCCCCGGTGGCCGACGGCCCTCGCCCGGCCCGAAGAGCGTTCTCCACCCAGGGGGTTGACTTTCCGCGATCGGCTTGCAACCTGCCGTAATCTCGCTCTAGCGTCAGCCTCGACCAAGACGGCCCCCACCGGTGCAGAAACACCGAGCAGGGGCCTGACCAGTTCTGATCGAATCGAGCGATCTCATGGCTATCGACGAGTTTAGTGCTGCCCCCTTCTCCCCGCCCGGCTCCGCGCAGGACGCACCGCCCGGCTCCGCGCAAGACGCGCCGCCCGGCCCCGCGCAGGACCCCACGCCCGGCTCCGCGCAGGAGACCCCGCCCGGCTCCCACCCGCACGTCCCGGAACGCCACCCAATGGCGAACCCCGGCTACGGCAAGCACTCCGCCCCCGGCCAACTCCGGTCCACCGGCCGTGACTTCGCCCATCTCCGCCCGCGCGACGCGGCCGTCGCCGCCTATATCGACGGGCTGTGCGACGGGGCCGACATCTCCGTGAAGACGCTCGCCAAGGTGCTGCCGTACGGCCAGTGCGCGCTGCGCACGACGCTGAACCGGCTCCAGGAGGCCGGGCATCTGCGGCGGGGCCGCGAGTGCGTCGAGGCGGACGGCGTGCTCCTGTGGGTGACGCGTACGTTCTTCTCCCGTACGGCACGCGATGACGCGTGGTGGACCGCGTTCGCCCAGGGCGACGTCCCCCCGGAAACCCCCCAACGCCCCACCCGCTCCCGGGCGTTCGTCCTGCTGGCCGCACTCGGCCGCACCGCTCCCACCCTCACGCTGTCCTCCGCGCACTGTGCGGCACTGGAGCCGCGCGTGACCGAATGGTTCGAGCGGGGCGCCACCGAGGCCGAGATCCTGAACGCGCTCACCCAGGGCCTGCCCGTCCCCGTCCACAGCGCCTTCCACCTCGTCGCCGCTCGCCTCCGCGACAAGCTCCCGCCCGCCCGCACCGCCCCCTCCCGCCCCACCGTCCTCCTGCGGGCCCTGGAATGCGGCGAGTGCCGCGCCCCCGGCAGCCCCGAAGCCCTTCGCGGCGGGCTCTGCGGGGCGTGCCGCGGCGACGTGGACGCCGACATCCCGAGCGGCGGCCCGGCGGGCGCCGTGCCCGCGCGGCTCGTACGGGAGCGGATGAACGCCGTACGGGAGGGGCTGGTGCGCCGGTCACCCCCGGCGGCCCGGAAGAAGCGACGCCAGCGCCTGTGAGCGCGGCCGCGTCACCCGCCGCCTCACCAACTCCCCCGTCCGGGTGCGGGACTTCCCCGTCATCCGCCCGGAACGACGACCCCGCGCAACGCGTCCGGCACCGGGTAGACCCGCTCCACCGGGAACAGCCGCCGCGCCCTGGCCGCCTGGCCGGCCCGGATCAGCTCTGCGGCCTTGCGGACCTGCGGGGTCAGGTCAGTGAGACCGACGGTCCAGTCCTCGGCGTACGTACGAATCAGATGGCGACCGATGCCGACCTGGATGCTGTAGTGGTTCAGCGCCGCCCCGCGCGGCGACCGTTCCGGGTCCCACTGCACGTGGACCGGCGCGTCGGCCACCGCCGCCGGGTCCCCCGTCGTCAGCACGGCCCGTGACAGCGCCTCCTCCCACCCCTCGCGCGTGATCCGCACCGCGAGCACCCGCTCCTGCCCCGGTTTCCGGGCCCAGTTGCTCCGGTGCATCAGCCACAGGAACGACGGCTTGATCCACGTCATCCGCCGGAACGAGAACGGCTCCACGAACCGGCCCGCCCGCAGCGCCGCGTCGGCGACGGCGGGCGCGTACGCCTGGTAGACCACGATCGTCCGCGCGTCGTAGTCGGCCCGAATCTCGTACGGAGGCGTCATGCGCCGCACCCTGCCACCGGGCCCACCGGAGACGCGACCTTATTTCCTGCCCGGCCGGGCGACGGTCACCGGGCAGGTCAGCCCCCGTCACCGTGATCGTCCCGCGCCCCCCTCACCGTCATCGGCCCCCGCCTCCTCGCCGGGCGCGGCCCCGAGCGGTACGCCCGCCCGGTCCAGGACGGCGGCCATCTCGGCCTCGGGGAGGGCGGGGTTGGCGCCGGCGCTGGAGGCCAGATCCGGTTCGTGGAGCGCTTCGCACAGGCGGTGGAGCGGAAGGCGCGGGTCACTGGCCGCCGCCTGGCGCGTCCATGTCTCGGAGTCGTGGCTGAGCCGCTCGATCAGGGCGGGGGTGGCGGCGGGGTCGCGGACGGCCAGCCGCCGATAGGTTCCGTCGGGGTGGTCGGCGTACCGCGCGGCCAGGCCCGCGCGGGGGAAGCGGGGGTGGGTCTCGGCCATCCATGCGGAGAACGTTCCGCCGAGCCGCGCGTACACCCGCATCAGGACGTCCTCGGGCGTGTCCGGATGGTTTCGGGCCAGGTTGGCGTCCACGACGGGGTCGCCGTCGCGGGCGAGGAGCCGCAGCAGGTCGGGCGGAAGATGGGGGCTGCGCGCGGCGGCCCGGCGGAGCAGCGGGTGGGCGGAGGTGGCGGCCCGGTGCAGCACGTCCGGTTGGTCGATCCCGTCCTCCACCCACTCCACACCGCGCCGGTCGAGGTCCGGGACCGTGATGTCGATCGCCGCGCGCCGCGCCTCGTCCAGTTCGGGCCGCACGGAGACCTCGACGCGGACCGCCTCGTCGGGATCGTGGGCGAGCCGGTCCACGAGGTCGGCGGGCAGCGAGGGGTTCGCCGCGAGGGCGGCCAGGTGCGCGCCCTCGGCGAGGCAGCGTTCGGCCAGGGCGCGGTCGAGCAGGCCCCGGCGCCGGGCCTCGGCCGCCGATGCCGAGTCGTCCAGGAGTGCGGCCGTGATCCGGGCGTCCGCCCGGCACCGCCACAGCGCGGCGGCCCGCCGTACGCCGGAATCCGGATCGGCGGCCAGCGCCGCCCGTTCCCCCGGCGTCAGCAGCGTCCACGCGCGCACCGCGGTCCGGCGGGCCTCCGGTGCGGGGTGCGCGGCCAGGGAGGCCACGAACGTCGGTGTCAGATACGGCGATTCGAGCAGCGCCGCGCGCACGGAGGGGTCGGCGTCGTCCGCCAGGCGGGCGCACACCTCGTCCGGGAGCGGGGCGACCGTCGTCCGGGGGTCGGGGTACTCGGGCCCGTACGCGAGGGCCGCCCGCACCTTCGGGGAGGGGTCGGCCACGAGCCGGGCCCGCTGCGCGGGCGTCGCGCCGTCGCTCCCGGCGAACCCTGACCGCACACGCGGGTCCGGGTGGGCCAGGATCACGGCGACGGCCGGCCCGGGGAGTCCGGGCCGCCGCAGCGCCTGGCGGGGCGGTCCACCGCCCCGGTCGTCGAAGGCCAGCACGCGCAGCAGCAGGGGCAGGGGAAGCGCGGGGTTGCGCGCGAGCCCCTCCAGCGCCGACGCGTGGAACGCCACCATGGTCTCCCCCTGTGCCCGTAGGTCATCCGGCCGTGTCCGGAGGTGCCCGGCCGTGTCCGTGGGCTCCGCCACGCACGACGGCACCGGCCCCCGGGGAGTGATCCCCGGGGGCCGGTGCCCGTCTGTCGTCACAGCCGTGCAGGAGCTGCCGATCCCTGGTGGGATCAGAAGTCCATGTCACCGCCCGGCATGCCGCCCGGGGCGCCCGCGGCAGCGGCCTTCTCCGGCTTGTCGGCGATGACGGCCTCGGTGGTGAGGAAGAGCGCGGCGATGGACGCGGCGTTCTGCAGGGCGGAGCGCGTGACCTTCGCCGGGTCGAGAATGCCCTCGGCGATCATGTCGACGTACTCGCCGGTCGCGGCGTTCAGACCGTGGCCGACGGCCAGGTTGCGCACCTTTTCGACGACGACGCCGCCCTCGAGACCACCGTTGACGGCGATCTGCTTCAGCGGGGCCTCCAGCGCCAGCTTGACGGCGTTGGCGCCGGTCGCCTCGTCACCCGAGAGCTCCAGCTTCTCGAAGACGGCCGAGGCCTGGAGCAGAGCCACGCCACCACCGGCGACGATGCCCTCCTCGACGGCGGCCTTGGCGTTGCGCACCGCGTCCTCGATGCGGTGCTTGCGCTCCTTCAGCTCGACCTCGGTGGCGGCACCGGCCTTGATGACGGCCACGCCGCCGGCCAGCTTCGCCAGACGCTCCTGGAGCTTCTCGCGGTCGTAGTCCGAGTCGGAGTTCTCGATCTCGGCACGGATCTGGTTGACGCGGCCCTGGACCTGGTCGCTGTCACCGGCGCCGTCGACGATCGTCGTCTCGTCCTTGGTGATGACGACCTTGCGGGCGCGGCCGAGCAGGTCGAGACCGGCGTTCTCCAGCTTGAGGCCGACCTCCTCGGAGATGACGGTGCCACCGGTGAGGATGGCGATGTCGCCGAGCATGGCCTTGCGGCGGTCACCGAAGCCCGGGGCCTTGACGGCGACGGACTTGAAGGTGCCACGGATCTTGTTGACGACCAGGGTCGACAGGGCCTCGCCCTCGACGTCCTCGGCGATGATCAGCAGCGGCTTGCCGGACTGCATGACCTTCTCCAGCAGCGGAAGGAGGTCCTTCACGTTGCTGACCTTGGAGTTGACGATCAGGATGTACGGGTCGTCCAGGGACGACTCCATGCGCTCCATGTCGGTGGCGAAGTACGCCGAGATGTAGCCCTTGTCGAAGCGCATACCCTCGGTGAGCTCCAGCTCCAGACCGAAGGTCTGGGACTCCTCGACGGTGATGACGCCTTCCTTGCCGACCTTGTCCATGGCCTCGGCGATGAGCTCGCCGATCTGGGTGTCGGCGGCGGAGATGGAGGCGGTCGAAGCGATCTGCTCCTTGGTCTCCACGTCCTTGGCCTGCTCCAGGAGGGCGGCGGAGACGGCCTCGACGGCCTTCTCGATGCCCCGCTTGAGAGCCATCGGGTTCGCACCCGCGGCCACGTTGCGCAGACCCTCGCGGACGAGCGCCTGGGCGAGAACGGTGGCGGTGGTCGTACCGTCGCCGGCGACGTCGTCCGTCTTCTTGGCGACCTCCTTGACCAGCTCCGCACCGATCTTCTCGTACGGGTCCTCCAGCTCGATCTCCTTGGCGATGGAGACACCATCGTTGGTGATCGTGGGGGCGCCCCACTTCTTCTCGAGGACGACGTTGCGACCCTTGGGGCCAAGGGTGACCTTGACGGCGTCGGCGAGCTGGTTCATGCCGCGCTCGAGACCGCGCCGGGCCTCCTCGTCGAACGCGATGATCTTGGCCATGTGAAGTGGTCCTCCCGGACAGGGGTGGATTGCTCCGGACCGAGTGGCGCCCGCGACGGACGGCCTGCGTGCCGGTGGTTCCTTGCCCCACCGGACCTGCGGGCCTCACCGGCCCGGTCCAAATTCTGTCACTCTCACCTGGAGAGTGCTAAGCCCAATGATTAGCACTCGACCCCCTTGAGTGCAAGCGCCTCCCTCCGGAGTGTGGACAACCGGAGGGACGGACGCACACGCGCGGAGGGACGGGGACTGCACGCCCGCGGGGGTGGACGCACACGCGCGGAGGGCCCGTACCCGGGATGTGTCCCCCGGGATACGGGCCCTCCGTGCCTGAGTGGCGTCGTTGACCGACTGCGTCGTGTCCGGCCGGCTCAGCCGACGGCGAGCTTGACCATGTCCGCCTGCGGCCCCTTCTGGCCCTGCGAGATCTCGAACTCAACTCGCTGACCCTCTTCGAGGGTGCGGTAGCCGTCCATCTGGATCGCGCTGTAGTGGACGAAAACATCCGCACCACCGTCGACCGCGATGAAGCCGTACCCCTTCTCCGCGTTGAACCACTTGACGGTGCCCTGAGCCATGCCTAACTCCCCTATTACTGGCCCTTTCACAGGACCGCACTTCGCGGGCCCGGGTCAGAACCCACCCTCCGTCAGGAGAGGGTGCGTGCGCCGGAACGCGTCGACCGCGGCTGAATGTATCTGCCCAACTGCCCTCTGCAACAGGTCAATCGGACGAGAATTCTGAGCGGCCCCGACCGCCCGAATAGGGGGAATTCACGAGAATCCTGGGCAAGTCGGGCCAGGCAAAGGCGACTTATGGCGCAAGGTGCTCGGACACTTTGGCTGCATCTTGTCGTGGCCGGGCGCATTCTCATATGCGGGCGGCACGGGCAGCGGAGGGGACTTCCCACACTCTACCGCGCTCAACCATGCAGAATTGCCCCCTCCGCTTCTCTCGCGGAGGGGGCAATACCGGTGACGCGGTGGAGTCGGGGCCGGACCGCGGCCCCGGGCTCAGCAGCCGCCGGCGACGGCCGGGATGATCGAGATGCCGGCGCCGTCCGGGGTGGCCGTGTCCAGGCCGCCCTCGAAGCGGACGTCGTCGTCGTTGACGTACACGTTGACGAAGCGGCGCAGCTTGCCCTGGTCGTCCAGGACGCGGGCGGCGATGCCCGGGTGGTTCTTCTCCAGGGATGCGATGACCTCGGAGAGGACGGCGCCCTCGGCGGGGACCTCGGCCTGGCCGCCGGTGTAGGTGCGGAGGATGGTGGGGATGCGGACCTTGACGCTCATGGTGTGCCCTTCCTGAAGTCTCGGGTGGTCGAAAGCTACTCAGTTACCGGCGAGTCCGGCGGCGCGGAACGCGTCGAGGTTCGGCCGGATCGTAGCCGTCGCCTGCGAGGTGTCGGCCACCGCGTCCAGCGTCTTGAGGCCGTCTCCGGTGTTCAGGACGACGGTGGTGAGCGCCGGGTCCAGCAGGCCGTCCTCGATGAGCTTCTTCGTCACGCCGACGGTCACGCCGCCCGCGGTCTCGGCGAAGATGCCCTCGGTACGGGCCAGCAGCTTGATCGCGTCGACGATCTGCTCGTCGTTCACGTCCTCCACCGCTCCGCCGGTGCGGCGGGCGATGTCCAGGACGTACGGGCCGTCGGCCGGGTTGCCGATCGCGAGGGACTTGGCGATCGTGTTCGGCTTCTGCGGGCGGACCACGTCGTGACCGGCCTTGAAGGCGGCGGAGACCGGGGAGCAGCCCTCGGCCTGGGCGCCGAAGATCTTGTAGGGCTTGTCCTCGACCAGGCCGAGCTTGATCAGCTCGCGCAGCCCCTTGTCGATCTTGGTGAGCTGGGAGCCGGACGCGATCGGGATGACGATCTGGTCGGGCAGCCGCCAGCCGAGCTGCTCGCAGATCTCGTACGCCAGGGTCTTGGAGCCCTCGCCGTAGTACGGGCGCAGGTTGACGTTGACGAAGCCCCAGCCCTCGCCCAGCGGGTCGCCGATGAGCTCGGAGCAGAAGCGGTTGACGTCGTCGTAGTTGCCCTCGATGCCGACCAGCTCGCCGCCGTACACCGCGGCCATGACGACCTTGCCCTGCTCCAGGTCGTGCGGGATGAAGACGCAGGAGCGCAGGCCGGCGCGGGCGGCGGCGGCGCCGACGGCGCCGGCCAGGTTGCCGGTGGAGGAGCAGGACAGGGTGGTGAATCCGAAGGCGCGGGCGGCCTCGACGGCGATCGCGACGACGCGGTCCTTGAAGGAGTGCGTCGGGTTGCCGGAGTCGTCCTTGACGTACAGGCCGCCGGTGACGCCCAGTTCGCGGGCGAGGTTGTCGGCCTTGACCAGCTTGGTGAAGCCGGGGTTGAGGTTGGGCTTCTCGGCGACGTCGGCGGGGACCGGCAGCAGCGGCGCGTAACGCCAGATGTTGTCCGGACCGGCCTCGATGCGCTTCTTCAGCTCCTCGGGAGAGCCGCTCGGGAGGTCGTACGCCACTTCGAGCGGCCCGAAACACGACGCGCAGGCGAAGATCGGGCCGAGGGCGAATCGCTCGCCGCATTCGCGGCAGGAAAGCGCGGCGGCGGGTCCCAGGTCGGGGGAGGAATCGGTGTGAACTGCGACAGTCTCAACAGCCATGATGGCGAGGCCCTTTCTCCTCATCTTCCTCATGGCGCGTTTCGCCACGAGACGGAATTGGCACCTTCCCCACCGAACCTCGCGGTCGGCAGGAGGGTTGCCGGGACTTCAACGGGCCGTTCCCTCTGTCCCTCTGGATGAGCGCTGTGGCACCGGATCATGGGCGCGCCATGGATCCGGGCGTTTATCGGCGGACGGACCCCGGCATGCGATGGCCATCTGCGTTGTTCAAGACTGTAACCGAAGCACCGGAGGGTTGAGATAGTCGTCCGGTCCGCGAGATGGATCACATACAGGGAGTGCCGACCGTGCTGGAAGAGGTCGAACGCTGGCTGACCAGGCGTTCCTGGTCGGCCGCCGACCGTCCGCTGGACCGTCTGCTGGCCGCCAGGGCCGGCCTGGGGGCCGGGGACCCGCACGGCGGCAGCGTGAGCGTGGTGCTGCCGGCGCTGAACGAGGCGGAGACCGTCGGCGACATCGTCGCGACGGTCCGGCGCGAGCTGATGGAGAAGGTCGAGCTGGTCGACGAGCTGGTGGTGATCGACTCCGGTTCGACGGACGACACCGCCGAGGTGGCCCGCCGGGCGGGCGCCCGGGTGATCCACCGGGACGCGATCCTGCCCCGGCTGCCCGCCGTCCCCGGCAAGGGCGAGGTGCTGTGGCGGTCACTCCTGGTGACCGGCGGGGACATCGTCTGCTTCGTGGACGCGGACCTGAGGGAGTTCTCCGCGGACTTCGTCTCGGGCATCGTGGGACCGCTGCTGACCGACCCCTCGGTGCAGTTCGTCAAGGCGATGTACGACCGCCCGTTCGGCGGCACCGCGAGCCAGGGCGGCCGGGTCACCGAGATGGTGGCGCGCCCGCTGCTCAATCTGCACTGGCCGCAGCTGGCCGGCTTCGTCCAGCCGCTGGGCGGCGAGTACGCGGTGCGCCGCTCGCTGCTGGAGCGGCTGCCGTTCCCGGTCGGTTACGGAGTGGAGCTGGGCCTGCTGGTCGACGCCCTGCACACCGTGGGCCTGGACGCCCTCGCGCAGGTGGACGTCGGGGTCCGCCGCCACCGCCACCAGGACGGCCAGGCGCTCGGCCGGATGGCGGCCGCGATCTACCGCACCGCGCAGCTGCGGCTCTCCCGGGGCCATCTGGTCCGCCCCCATCTGACCCAGTTCGAACGCGGCGAGCACGGCTTCGTCCCGCACACCTACCCGGTGGACACCGAGGAGCGTCCGCCGATGCGCGAGATCGAGGAGTACGTTTCAGGCCGCGCGGCCTGACATCGCACGTTTGGGCGGTTCGTGATCGGGCTAGATTCCGCAACATGGTCTCCGAGCACGCCCCGCAGCCCGCTGCCCAGGTCCTCGTCGCGTCCAACCGCGGCCCGGTCTCGTACACGCTCCGTGACGACGGCACGCTCGACGCCAAGCGCGGCGGCGGCGGGCTGGTCTCCGGGCTGAGCGCCGTCGACGACAAGATCTGGGTCTGCGCCGCGCTGGGCGACGGCGACCGCGAGGCGGTCCGCAGAGGGGTGTCGGAGCCGGGCGTCCGGATGCTCGACATCGACGCGGACGTGCACGCCGACGCGTACAACGGCATCGCCAACTCGGTCCTCTGGTTCATCCACCACCTGCTCTACCAGACCCCCGTCGAGCCCGTCTTCGACGCGGAGTTCCGGCGGCAGTGGGCGTCCTACGAGCGCTACAACCAGGCTTTCGCCGACGCCCTCGCCGAGGAGGCCGGGAACGGCGCGGCGGTCCTCGTGCAGGACTACCACCTGGCCCTGGTGCCCGGGATGCTCCGGGCGCTCCGCCCCGATCTGCGGATCGGGCACTTCTCGCACACCCCGTGGGCCCCCGTCGACTACTTCCGGCTGCTGCCCGACGACATCGCCGAACAGGTGCTGCGCGGCATCCTCGGGGCCGACCGGGCGGCGTTCCTGACCCGCCGCTGGGCCGACGCGTTCCTCGCCTGCTGCACGGACCTGCTGGGCGGCACCGGCCACACCCGCGTCGGGGTGCACGGGCTGGGCGCCGACGGCGACTTCCTGCGCCGCCGCGCGCACGAACCGGACGTGGACGAACGGATGGCGGCCCTGCGCGAACAGGTGGGCCCCGACCGGAAGACGATCGTCCGCGTGGACCGCACGGAACTGTCGAAGAACATCGTCCGCGGGCTCCACGCCTACCGCGCCCTGCTCGACACCCGGCCCGAATGGCGCGGCCGGGTCGTGCACATCGCGTTCGCCTACCCCTCCCGCCAGGACCTGGCCGTCTACCGGGAGTACACCGAGGAGGTGCGCCGCGTCGCCGACGCCGTCAACGAGGCGTACGGCACGGCGGACTGGACGCCGGTCGTCCTGCACGTCAAGGACGACTTCGCCCGCTCCCTCGCCGCGTACCGGCTGGCCGACGTGGCCCTCGTCAACCCGATCCGGGACGGCATGAACCTGGTCGCCAAGGAGGTCCCGGTCGTCTCCGACGAGGGCTGCGCGCTGGTCCTGTCCCGGGAAGCGGGCGCGTACGAGGAGCTGGGCGAGGACGCCCTCGTGGTCAACCCGTACGACGTCTCCGCCACGGCCGACGCCCTCCACGCGGCCCTGACCATGGCCGACGACGACCGCGCGGAGCGCACCCGCCGACTCGCCGAGGCGGGCACGGCACTCCCGCCGCAGCGCTGGTTCCTGGACCAGCTGGAGGCGCTGCGGCAGGAGTAGGGGCCGGGGGCGTTCAGGTGGCCCGAGCGCGGCCCTCGGCGTCCGCCGCTGCCGCCTCGGCCTCCTCCGCCGCGTCGAGCGAGAACGCCGGGTCGTGGAGCAGGCCGGGCGGTACCGGATTGCTCGGCAGCGGGCCGATCCCGTCGCTGTGGCCCCCGGGTCCGGCGCAGAGCGCGAACGGACCGGTGCGCGGGTCCATCAGCGCGGCGAGGTGCGGATCGGCGTGATGCAGCCACCAGTTCGACAGCCCGAACGACTCGTCCGTGCGCAGGTACTCGAAGGCGCGCCACAGGGAGGCCAGCCGGGCGATGGCCTCGGGGTGGGTCCACCAGTCGGGGCACCAGGCCAGATGGGTGCCGTCGACCCGGCGCCGCACCACCACGGACAGGTAATCGGTGTAGAAGGCCTCCAGTGACCTGAAGACCAGCCCGGAGCCGTCGTCGGTCTCCATCGGCGGTGCCTCGCCCCGGACCACGGCGTCCGCGCCGTCCGCCGTCCCGTCGGGGGTGTCCGGCACTTCCTGCTCTCGCGACATCCGGCCGCCCTTCCTCTCGGTTGCGTGGAGTCGGTCCTCAGTGCGGCGACAGCCCGTAGCGACGGCGCACCTCAAGCGCCTCGCCACGGCGCCCGCACCGTTCCAGCAGCCGCGCCCAGGAGGCCGCGGTGCTCGTCAGTTCGGCGCTCGGCGACGGCCGGCGCGCGCACAGCGACGCGTAGTGCCCGGTGGCCTCGCCGGCGAGGGGGAGCGCGCGCAGCAGGACACGCATGGAGCCCGGTCCGGCGGCGTGCTCGGCCAGTCGCACCAGCTCCTCGGCCAGCAGCGTCCGGTCCGAGACGTGGTCACCGGCCACGGGCCTCAACAGCTCGACCGCCCGTTTTCTGAACGGCACCGGGTCGCCGACCCCGGTGGTGCCCCGCAGCCAGGCCACCAGGCTGTTGCCGCGCGCACACGCCGACGCCTCCTCTCTCCGGTGCGGATGCTCACGCAGACGCCGTTCGTACAGCTCCAGCGCCTCGTCGCCCGCGGCCAGCGCCTCCTCGTTCCGTTCGACGCGTACGAGCGCCGACGCGTAGTCGTGCAGGGTTTCGGCCAGCCGGTCGTCGTGCGGTCCGGTCCGCAGCCGGGCCAGGGTGCGCCACACCTCGATCTCCTCCTCGGTGCGGGCGAGCGCGGTGTCCTCGTCCCCGGCTTTCCGGTGGAGCCGGGCCGCTTTGGACAGGTCGTTGGCCAGGTCGGTGCCGTTCGCCACCCGGTTGTCGCGGTAGAGCCGCCGGGAGTGGACGAGTGCCTCTTCGATCGTCGCGACGGCCTCGTCGGCCCGCTGGAGCTCGCCGAGGATCCAGGCCCGGTTGCTGAGCGGCAGCCGCAGGCGTTCCGACCGGACCAGAGGCGGACTCCCGGCGAGCGCGTCGTAGAGCCCGCGGGCCTCGGTCAGGGTCTCCAGGGCCTGGTCGTACGGCTGCTCGGTGGACATGTTGACCAGCGACAGCGCGAGGCGGGCCTTGTACCGGTCCGGGTTGTCGGCGGCCAGCCGACGGCGCAGGGCGACCGCCTCCTCGCTGACGGCCCGGATGCGGTCCGGGTCTCCTCCCGCGCGCCAGTAGGCCCAGGAAAGCGAGTTGAGCGTGTCCGACAGGGTGTCGTGATGGGCGTCGGGGTTCTGGGCGGCCAGCCTGCGCTCGATGCGCAGCGCCTCCTCCATGAGGCGGACGCCCTCCTCCGTGTCGCCCGCCTCCGAGCGGCAACTGGCCAGGCTGCGCAGGGAGACGGCGTGGGCCGCCGCTCCGGCGGGATCGCGTGCGGCCAGTTCCGCCCGGATCGCCACCGACTCCTCGGCCGCCGCCACCGCCTCGTCCAGCCGGACGGCCTCCTCGTAGGACACGGCGAGGGAGTTCAGTGCCTCGGCCAGCAGCTCCGGGTCCGGCTCCGCGCCCGTACGCTCCCCCTCGCGGCACAGCGTGACGGCCTCCTCGGCGAGGGTGAGGGAAACGCTCCGGCGGTCCGCGTTCCACTGGTACGCGGCCAGGTGGATGACCGCCCCGGCGAGTGCTCTCCGCTGGTCCGGCCGCGCCCGCCGCACGCCCACCGCCGCCTCCCCCGCCTCCACGGCGGTCCGCCAGTCCCCCGCCCGCGCCGCGCGCTTGGCCCACTCCCCCAGGGCCCACGCGAGACCCTCAGGGTCCGTCTCCCCGGCTCCGGACTCCCGGTACCGCTCGACGAGCAGCCGGGTGAGCCGCGCCCCGAACCGGATGAGTGCGTCGGATGCCTCCGGCAGCGCGGCGACGGCGGCGCGCAGGACCTCGGTGGGGAGCGGGCCGGCGGCCAGCAGGGCGTCGAGCTGTCCCAGCACCTTGTCGCGCTCGCCCGTCCGCCCCGCGTTCGCGTGCGCGACCACGGAGCGGGTGAGAACGGTGAGCGCCTGGGTCTGCTGGGCGGGCGTGGCGCCCTTGAGCAGCGCGGGCAGCAGGCCGGCCGTTTCGACCACCAGGCTTGATGCCTGGAACTCGGCGACGCGGTCGGGCTGGAGCGCGCCCCAGTAGGTCTCGCCGACGCCGGGGTACAGCGTGCGGATGGCCGTGGCCAGCTCCCACTCCCGGCCGGCGGCGAGCGCCGGGACACGGGCGACGACGGCCATCGCCTCGCCCTCGTCGGCGGCCCCGCAGAGGGTCGCGGCGGCGACCACCCGGCGTACCAGGGGCATCGCCGGCGGCCGGTCGACGGCGGTGGCGAGGGTGCGGTCCCAGTAGCGCTCCTCGTGGCGCAGCAGTGTCTTCTCCACCGCCTCGCCGTCGTCGGCGGCCTGCGGGGAGGGCCCGGCCTGGAGCAGGGTGACCAGGGCCTCCATCTGGACGTTGAGGGCGGTGGCGTAGCGGCTTCCGGACATGTCGGCCGGGGCGGACAGCCCCGCCGCCACGGCACTCCAGTCGTGGTGCTCGTAGCCCTCGGTCCGTTGCAGGTGCCCGGCCAGTCCGCGCAGCGCCGCGGCGAAGGTCTCGCGGCGGTCGTCCGACGTGGCGTCCAGCGGGCCGAGTTCGGTGACGGGGGCTTCGGCCAGCAGATCGTGGGTGGCGGCGCCGCTGCCGTAGGCGTCGTGCTGCCAGCCGCCGGAGGAGCGCGCGACCAGCAGCACCCGCACGGTCTGCCCCGAGGCCGCCGCTTCGCGGGCCCGGTCGATCAGGTGGCGGATCGAGCGCGGGCGGGTCTCGGCGTAGTCGACGACGAGCAGCAGATCGCGCGCGCAGTCGCCGAGGGCGTGCAGCGCGGCGTTCTCGTCGGCGGTCCATTCGCCGTCGGCGAGTTCGCCGTGGAACAGACCCGCGACCCAGCCCGGCCGCCGGCCGACGACCTCGACCAGGCGGCGGGCCAGCCGGCTCTTGCCCTGGCCGCCGAGTCCGGTGAGCACCCGGAGGGCCAGGTTGCCGGCGGGTGCGGCGGTACGCGCGAGTGGACCCGCCGGGCCGGTGCACCAGTCCCACAGGTCTTCCCAGATCCTGGCCCGGCCCCGGAACGCGATGGCCTCCACGTCGGCGCGCAGCAGCATCGCCGGGGAGCGCAGCTCATGGGCGCGGGTCGCCGGGTCGAGGAGCGGGGCCAGTTCGGCGGGCTCGGCGACGGGGGTGCGGCGGCCGGTCGCCGCGCGCAGGGCCGTGCGGAAGTCGCGGTCGGCGAGGATCTCCGCGGCGCGGGTGGCCGTGAGCCGGCTGCCGGACGCCGCGCGCCGGTCCTTGCGGATCACGCCCAGGAGGAGTTTCCCGCCGAACACGCAGGCACCGGACATCCCGGACCACGCCGCCGCGTGCGGGTCGACGGCGGGCAGCGGGTCCCGGCTCAGCACCTCCCAGCGGCGCGCGGACGCGCCCGTGCCGGGGCTGATGTGTCCGGCGAGGTGTTCCTCGGACCGGAGCGGGCGCTCCCCCGCCCGCTCGGCACGCTGGCTCCTCGGGTAGCCGCAGGAGACGACCCGGTGGCGGGCGACGCCGGTGACCAGGTCGCCCCAGCGCTGCGGCGCGGTGCCCGCCGCGCGTTCGGCGACGGGGCCGTCGACCCGGAGCAGGGCGGCGTCCACCACGTCGTCGTGCCGGAGCCACAGCACCCGGGCCCGCCAGGGGCCCTGGTCGGCGGTCTCGGCGGGGAACCGGACGGACGGAACGCGGCGGCGGCCGTCCTCCGTCTCCAGCACGTGCCCGGCGGTGAGGACCAGCCCGGGGCCGATCAGATACCCCGTTCCGAACGCGTCCGAGCCCGTCCCGTCGCGGCCGCGCACCTGCACCACACGTCTGAGATTCACCCGTCACCCCCGCGCCGGGGGGCTCCCCGGGGCCGTCGCTCCCGCTCAGTCGTCCCGGTCGCCGATCTCCAGGTCCCCGCCCGAACCGTCGCGGGGGTGCAGGGTGAGCTGGATGCGGTGGGTGGTGTGCCGGGTGCGGTCGCGCTTGGCGTCGACCGCGGCCACGCCGAAGCGGAGGCCGCCGCCGGCCGAGGCGGCACGGGTCAGCTCGACCGCGAGTTCGACGGTGACCTCGCCGACCTTGAAGCGGACATCGGAGCCGTCGGCTTCGCGCTGGGCCGCGGTCAGCTGCCTGCGCAGCAGCCGTACGGCCTCCGTCAGATCGAGTCCGTCGCCCGCCGTCGGGTGCTCACCCTCACGCACGGATTCCCCCTGTCCTCGGCCGCGTGGGGACAGGGTGCCACAGGGGCGCGTGGCGACGAAGGGCGATATCGCCAATCAGCCTGAATTCGCTGCCAGTTGGCCCGCGAGCGCCCGCAGGAAGCCCACGACCGCCTCCGGGCCGGGCAGCGACAGGTCGGCGCGCTCGGCCAGTTCGGTGACCTCGGTGCTGCCGCTGCAGATCAGGAGACCGGGGGTGCCGCCGTCGGGGCCGCCGGCGCGGAGCTTCTCCACGGCGGCGTACGCGGCGAGGTCGCCGAGGTCGTCGCCGGCGTAGAGCACGGACTCGGCGCCCACCTCGCGCAGGTAGCGGGTGAGGGCGACGCCCTTGTCCATGCCGGGCGGGCGCAGCTCCAGGACGAGGCGGCCCGGTTCGACGATCAGGCCGTGCCGGGCGGCGAGTTCGCCCAGCGGGCCGCGCAGCGCCTCGAAGGCGCCCTGCGGGTCGGCGGCGCGGCGGGTGTGGACGGCGACGGCCTGGCCCTTCTCCTCGGTCCAAGTGCCGTGCCAGGCGTCGAACCGGTCGAGCACGCCGGGGAGTTCGGCCCGTGCGGCGGCGACGCCGGGGTGCGGGGCCGGGGTGGTGACGGTGCCGGTGGCGGCGTCCCAGCGTTCGGCGCCGTAGTGGCCGAGGACCACGAGGTGGTCCAGCCCGGGGACCCCGGCGAAGCCGCCGCGCCGGACCGCGATGCCGGCCTGCCGGCCGGTGATCACGGCGACGGAGGCGACCAGCGGGGAGAGCGCGACCAGGGCCTCGACGGCGCCGGGGTGGGCGCGGGCCTGTTCCGGGTCCGGGACGATGTCCGCGAGCGTGCCGTCGAAGTCGAGCGCGACGACCGCGCGGTCGGGCCGGGCCAGGAGCGCGTCGAGGCCCTCCTGCCCGGCGGCGGTGACGGGGGTCGGCAGAGGCGGGGTGTGCGGGTGGCTGCCCATGCTTCGAGCTTAGGGCCTGGGAGGGCCCGGGTGCCGGGGTTCGGGACCTGTGTGCGGGCGGGGTGCGCGGCGGGGGCCGTCCCCGGTGGGGTGCGCGGCGGGGGCCGTTCCCGGGCGGGCACGTGGCGGTCGCCGGAGGGGAGCCGGATGCCGTCGGGTGCTGTCCGACGCGCACCCTCGGGTGCGGTGTCGTCAGCGGCGTCCGCGGCGGGCCTCGCGGACCCGGCGCAGCCGGTTCACCGTCACCGGGTCGGCCTCCAGGGCGCGGCGGTCGTCCAGGAGCGCGTTGAGCAGTTGGTAGTAGCGGGTCGGGGAGATGCCGAGCTGCTCCCTGATCGCCCGCTCCTTGGCCCCCGGCCCCGCCCAGGAGCGCCGCTCGACCGCGAGCACCGCGCGCTCGCGGTCGGAGAGCGCGTCCGCGGGCTCGTCGGGGCCGTTCGGGGGGAGAGCGGTCATATCAGCCAATATATTGCGCGGCACGGACACCGCCACGGCGGCCGGAGGGGTTCGGAAGGGGGCCGGAAGGAACCTCTGCTCCGCCTTCCCGCTCCGCCTACTCCGCCTTCTCGGCGGCGGTCGCCTCCTGCGCGATGTGTTCGAGAACCAGTCCGGGGGTGGCTCCGGGGTCCACCGCCTTGCCGATGTTCTCCTTGATGGACTCGCTGGCCTTCGCCCAGGACGTCTTGCCGAAGGGGTAGAACTCGGCGCTGGACAGCGTGGCCAGGAACTGGTGCAGCGGCTTGTACCGGGGGTCGTCCTCCATCGCGGCCGAGGCGCTGTCGGTGACCGGCAGCATGTCGTACGTGTCCGCGAACTCGATGACGTTCCTGTCGGTGAACAGGTAGTCGAAGAACTTCCCGATCTCGACCCGGTGGTCGTTCTGCTTGAACCCCATGATCCAGTCGGCGACGCCCATCGAGGTCTTGGTGGGCCCGTTGGCGCCGGGCAGCCTCACCATGCCGACGTGCACGCCCTTCCTCTCGGCGTCCTCCATCAGCGTGGGGTGGCCGTTGAGCATGCCGACCTGGCCCTTGCCGAAGGCTTCGAACGCCTTGGCGCGGTTGAGCTTGCGGGGGGCGACGGGGCCGGTGAGGCCCTTGTCGACCAGGCTGTCCTTCAGCCAGGTGAAGGTGCGGACGTTCTCCGGCGAGTCGAGGGTGTACGTGCCGACGTCGTCGGTGTAGCCACCGCCGCCGCTGAGCATCCACTGCAAGGTCTCGGCCTGAGACTCCTCCGGGCCGAGCGGCAGGGCGAAGGGGTAGCGCACCCCGCGCTGCTTGAGCGCGGCGGCGTCGGCGGCGATGTCGCCCCAGGTCTTCGGGGCGGTCAGCCCGGCCTGGGAGAAGAGGTCCTTGTTGTAGAAGAGCAGCCGGGTGCTGGCGACGAACGGCAGTCCGTACTGGACGCGGTCGACCCGGCCGGCGTCGGCGAGCTTGGGCAGGAAGTTCGCCTGGGTGGGGATGGAGAGCATCTGGTCGGCGGAGTAGAGCTTCCCGGCCTTGGCGTAGTCGGCGTACGCGCCGATCTGGGCGATGTCGGGGGCCTGGCCGGACGCCACCATCTCGGACACCTTGCGGTCGATGTCCGTCCACGGCAGGACGGTCACCTGGACCTTGATGCCGGGGTGGGACGCCTCGAAGCTCCGGGCGACGCCGTTCCAGTACGTATCGGACTTGTCCGCCTCGCCGGTGCCGTAGTCGGCCGCGACCACCTTCAGCGTGACGTCCCCGTCCCCACCGCCGCCGCCGGAGCAGCTCGTCAGGGTGGCCGCCATCCCCAGTGCGGCGACCGCCGCCGTCAGTCCCGTATAACGCCGCTGCACAGCTCAGTCCGTCCTCATTGTTCGCGCCATCCCACGGGATCACGCCACCCGCGGCATCCACGTCGTCGTGGGGCCCTCCGGATGAGCTGCGATTTTGCACCACCCCGCCCCAGGAGGTCTACACCACTTGGGTCTCGCTTCCGCAAACGGGGTCCCGGCCGGCCCGAGCCGCACACGCCCACGCACGGGCGCTCACATGGGGTGATCACAGCGGGTGACGCGACTGTTTTGTATGGACGCGCAACAAACAGCGCTAGTGGACTAGACCTTTTGGGGTCCCTCGGGCGAAACTGTTTCCCGTGAAACACGTCATCGCCCTCGATGTGGGCGGCACCGGAATGAAGGCCGCACTGGTCGGGGCCGACGGCGCCCTGCTCCACGAGGCACGGCGGGCGACCGGCAGAAAGCGCGGCGCCGACGCCGTGGTCGAGTCCATCCTCACCTTCGCCGCGGATCTGCGCGCCTACGGCCAGGAGCACTTCGGCCAGAGCGCCCTCGCGGCGGGCGTCGCCGTCCCCGGCATCGTGGACGCGGCCAACGGCATCGCCGTCTACGCCGCCAACCTGGGCTGGCGCGACGTCCCCCTCCGCCGGCTGCTCGGCGAACGGCTCGGTGACGTTCCCGTCGCCCTCGGCCACGACGTCAGGAGCGGCGGACTCGCCGAGGGCCGGATCGGCGCGGGCAAGGGCGCCGACCGCTTCCTCTTCGTCCCCCTGGGCACCGGCATCGCCGGCGCCATCGGGATCGGCGACACCATCGAGGAGGGCGCCCACGGCTACGCGGGCGAGATCGGCCACGTCGTGGTCCGGCCGGACGGCCCGGACTGCGCCTGCGGCCAGCGCGGCTGCCTGGAGACCCTGGCCTCCGCGTCCGCCGTCAGCCGGGCCTGGGCCGCGGCGTCCGGCGATCCCGAGGCCGACGCCGCCGACTGCGCCAAGGCCGTCGAATCCGGCGACCCGAAGGCCGTCGCGGTCTGGCTCGACGCCGTCGACGCGCTCTCCGCGGGGCTGGTCACCGCCCTCACCCTGCTGGACCCCCGCACGATCATCATCGGTGGCGGGCTCGCCGAGGCCGGGGAAACCTTGTTCACACCACTCCGTGCGGCCGTCGAGGAACGCGTCTCGTTCCAGAAGCTGCCCCACATCGTCCCGGCGGCCCTCGGGGACACCGCCGGATGCCTGGGCGCAGGGCTGCTCGCCTGGGATCTTCTCTCCACGGAGGTATCCGCCTGATGGCCGGACGCGCAGACAGCACCGTTCTCGCCGGTGCCCGGGTGGTACTGCCCACCGGCACCGTCGACAACGGCCGGGTGATCGTCGAGGGCACCCGCATCGCCGGCAGCGTCGCGGACGACGCACCCCGTGTCGACCTGTCGGGCCACTGGATCGTCCCCGGCTTCGTGGACATGCACAACCACGGCGGCGGCGGGGCCTCCTTCACCTCCGGCACCGTGGACGAGGTCCTCACCGGTGTCCGCACCCACCGCGAGCACGGCACCACCACCCTGGTCGCCTCCACCGTCACGGGCGAGATGGACTTCCTCGCCGAACGGGCCGGGATCCTCTCCGAACTCGTCGAACAGGGCGACCTGGCCGGCATCCACTTCGAGGGCCCCTTCATCTCGCCGTGCCGCAAGGGCGCCCACAGCGAGGGCCTGCTGCGCCACCCGGACCCCGCCGAGGTCCGCAAGCTGATGGACGCCGCGCGCGGCACCGCCAGGATGTTCACCCTCGCCACCGAACTGCCCGGCGGCATCGACTCCGTACGGCTGCTCGCCGAGCACGGCGTCATCGCGGCCATCGGCCACACCGACGCCACGTACGAGCAGACCGTCGAGGCCATCGACGCGGGCGCCACCGTCGCCACGCACCTCTACAACGCGATGCCCGGCCTCGGCCACCGCGCGCCCGGCCCGATCGCCGCGCTCCTGGAGGACGAGCGGATCACGGTCGAGCTGATCAACGACGGGACGCATCTGCACCCCGCCGCGCTGGAGCTCGCCTACCACCACGCGGGCGCCCACCGCGTCGCCCTCATCACCGACGCCATGGACGCGGCCGGCTTCGGGGACGGCCAGTACCAGCTCGGCCCGCTCGCCGTCGAGGTCAAGGATGGCGTGGCCCGGCTCGTCGAGGGCGGCTCCATCGCCGGTTCCACCCTCACCCTGGACACCGCCTTCCACCGGGCCGTCACCGTCGACCGGATTCCGGTCGGCGACGTGGTGCAGTCCATCTCCGCCAACCCCGCCCGGCTCCTCGGCGTCTACGACCGCGTCGGCTCCCTGGAGCCCGGCAAGGACGCCGACCTCGTCGTGCTCGACGAAGAGTTCCGCCTCGCCGGAGTCATGCGCAAGGGCGAGTGGATCGTCCGGCCCAAGAACGCCTGACACCCGGGCGCGCGGACGGGCGTACGTAACGAAGAGACGGCGGTTGGCCTGCGGGACTGGGCCGACCGCCTTCCCTTTGGCATGATCACCCAGAAACCGCCTTCCCTTTGGCATGATCACCCGGAAGACGGGCCCGCCTGGGAAACGAGCGGGGGAAAGCGCGTTCCGGCAAGGAATCGGGAGGGGGCGGCCGAGGTGATCCTCACGGTCACGCTGAACACGGCACTCGACCTGACCTACGCCGTACCGGCCCTCGTCCCGCACACCACCCACCGCGTCACCGCCCCCGCCGAACGCCCCGGCGGCAAGGGCGTCAACGTCGCCCGGGTGCTCGCCGCCCTCGGCCACGACACCGTCGTCACCGGCTTCGCCGGCGGCCGCACCGGAGCCGTCCTGCGCGAACGCCTCGCCGCCACCGCACCGGACGCGGCCCCCGGAACGACCACCGGGCCCCCCGCGCCCCGCGCGACCCTCACCGACGCCCTCGTCCCCGTCTCCGGCGACACCCGCCGCACCCTGGCCGTCGTCGACCGCGCCACCGGGGACACCACCCAGTTCAACGAGCCCGGACCGCACATCACCGTCGAGGAGTGGACCGCCTTCCTGGGCACCTACCGCGAGCTGCTGGCCGGCGCCGACGCCGTCGCGCTCTGCGGCAGCCTGCCGCCCGGCATCCACGTCGGCGCCTACGCCGAACTGGTCCGGCTCGCCCGCGCCGCCGGCGTCCCGGCCCTGCTGGACACCAGCGGCGAACCGCTCCGCCGGGGCATCGCCGCCCGCCCCGACCTGATCAAGCCCAACGCCGACGAGCTGGCCCAGCTCACCGGCTCCCGCGAACCCCTGCGCGCCACCCGGGACGCCCGCCGCCGGGGCGCGCACACCGTGATCGCCTCGCTGGGCCCCGAGGGCCTGCTGGCGGTCACCCCGGACGGCGGCTGGCAGGCGTCCCCGCCCGCCCCCGTCAAGGGCAACCCGACCGGGGCCGGCGATTCCGCGGTGGCCGGACTGCTGTCCGGACTCGTCGAGGGACTGGCCTGGCCCGACCGGCTGCGCAGGGCGGTGGCACTGTCGACGGCGACCGTGCTCGCCCCCGCCGCCGGCGACTTCGACCGCGCGGCGTACGAGGAGCTGCTGCCGCGCGTCACCGTCGAGCGGCACGCACCAGGAGCCGCCTGAACGCCGCGCCGGGCCCCCGGGCCCGGAGAAAAACACAGAGGTCCAGCATGCCGCTCGTCAGCACCGGTGAACTCGTCTCCGCCGCCCAGGCACGGGGCCACGGGATCGCCGCCTTCAACGTCATCACGCTGGAGCACGCGGAGGCCATCGCCACCGGGGCCGAGCGCGCCGGGGCCCCGGCCGTCCTCCAGATCTCCGAGAACGCCGTGAAGTTCCACGGCGGCCGGCTCGCCCCCGTCGCCGCCGCGGCCGCCGCCGTCGCCCGCGCCTCCACCGCCCCGCTCGCCCTCCACCTCGACCACGTCGAATCCGTGGAACTGCTCCACCGGGCCCACGAGACGGGCTTCGGCTCGGTGATGTTCGACGCCTCGAAGCTCGGCTACGAGGAGAACGTACGGGCCACCGCCGCCGCCGTCGCCTGGGGCCACGACCACGGCATCTGGATCGAGGCCGAGCTGGGCCGGGTCGGCGGCAAGGAGGGCGATGCCCCGCTCGACGCCCACGCCCCCGGCGTCCGCACCGACCCGGACGAGGCCGCCGCGTACGTCGCGGCCACCGGGGTCGACGCGCTGGCCGTCGCCGTCGGCTCCTCCCACGCCATGACCGAGCGCACCGCCGCGCTCGACCACGAGCTGATCGGCCGGCTGCGCGCCGCCGTCCCCGTCCCGCTCGTCCTGCACGGCTCCAGCGGCGTCCCGGACGACGAGATCCGCCGGGCCGTCGCCTCCTCCGGCATGGTCAAGGTCAACGTCGGCACCGCGCTGAACACCGCGTTCACCGCGGCCGTCCGCGCCCACCTCGCCGAGCACACCACCGCGGTCGACCCCCGCGGCTACCTCGCCCCCGGCCGCGAGGCCATGGCCGCCACGGTCGCCGGCTTCCTCGCCCTGATGGGCTGAGACCCCGCGCCGGAACGCCGACGGCCCCCGCACCCTCCTCGGGAGGTGCGGGGGCCGTCGGCGTACGTACCGGCGCGGATCAGCGCGTCTGGTGACCGGCCTTCAGCGACAGCTGGTCCAGGTTGGCGTCGCACTGGTCGCCCTCGTTGCAGGAGATCATCAGGGTGTTCGGACCCTTGGTGAGGTTGACGTACGCGTAGGTCGTCGTCCACCCCTTCTCCAGATCGCCCTCGGGGGCGTTGGCGAAGTTCTTCATGTTGATGGAGCGCGGCTCCTCGGCGTTGACCGTCAGGGACGTCTTGGCGTCCTTGCCCGGCACGCCGTAGGTCACGAACAGCGTGTACTCGCCGGCCTCCGGCACGTCCACGGACCAGGTCGCCGAACGGCCCACCGCGTTGAGGTTGATGTACTGCCCGTTGTTGCTCTTGGCGCCCTTGACCGAGTTGTCCAGCGCCGCGTCGCCGCCGAGCTTCAGCGCCGCCGCGTCCTGCTTCGGCAGCTCCGGCGGGGCGGAGGAGCTGGTGCTCGCCTCGGGCGTCGGGGACTCCTCGACCTCACCGGCCGGCCCCTCCGTGGACGAGGACCCCGCCTCGTCCTTCTTGCCCTTGTCGCCGTCGTCCGTCATCAGCGCCGCGCCGATGCCGATGAGCACGACCGCGACCACGGCGACCGCGCCGATCAGCAGACCCTTGGTGTTCGGACCGCCCTTGCCGCCGGGACCGCCGTGTCCGCCGCCCTGGCGTGGGCCCTGCGTGCCGCCGCCGGCGTACGTCTCCGGGGCCGCGTACTGCGGATTCGGCTGGCCGTAGGGCTGCTGAGGCTGGCCGTACGCCTGCTGCTGCCCGTACGCCTGCTGCTGCGGCACCTGGCCGTACTGGCGCTCACCGACGGTCCGGACCTGGTTGTACGAGGTCCGGGGCCGTCCCGGCTGCGCGGCGGGCCCGGGGTAGCCGTAGCCGCCCTGGCCGCCCGGCGGCTGTGCGCCGGCCGCCTGGCCGTCCTCGTAGAGGTAGCCGAACGGATCGTCGTCCTCGGGTGTGCTCGCGCCGTTGTTCCCGGCCATCCCTGGGTCACTCCTCACCATGTCGCCAGCCGTCGCCGAATCTCGCCAGCCGTCGCCGACCGGCCGAGCCTACCTCGAACGGCCCACGTCAAGAATTGCCGGAGGGTGCGGCCCCATGGCCGCGACCGACGCCCCGGCGAACGTCAGCCGGCCCTCCGGTGAACCTTCGACCGGGACCGCTTCTCCACGTACATCCGCTGGTCGGCGGAGCGCAGCACCTCTTCGGCGGTCATCCCGCAGGCCGCCCAGCCGATCCCGAAACTCGCCCCGACCCGGACCGCGCGGCCGTCGACCCGAATGGGCGGAATGATGGCGTTCCGCAGCCGAACGGCCAGGTCGGCGGCGTCCGCCGACCCCAGCCCGTCCGCGAGAACGACGAATTCGTCACCCCCCAGCCGGGCGACGGTGTCGCCGTCGCGGACACAGGTGGTCAGCCGGCGGGCGACCTCGATGAGAACCGCGTCACCCGTGTGGTGCCCGAACCGGTCGTTGATCGACTTGAAGCCGTCCAGATCGCAGAAGAGCACCGCGAGCCCCTTGGCCCCGTCGTCGTGGTCCGGGTCGGGCGCGACGGTGTGCACATGGTGGTCGTAGGGGGCCACGCCCCGGGCCGGGTCGAAACCGTCGGACGGGAAGCCGTGCGCGCGGGCCTCGTCCACGTCCCCGTACGCGGCGTCCAGCGCCTCCACGTCCGAGGACATCGACGCGTGCGGGCGCTCGCAGAGCCGGGCGCCGAGCCGGGACCGCAGCTCCGCGCTGTTGGGCAGCCCGGTCAGGGCGTCGTGCGAGGCCCGGTGGGCGAGGTTCAGCTCGTGGCGCTTGCGCTCCTCGATGTCCTCGACGTGCGTGAGCAGGAAGCGCGGCCCGTCCGCCGTGTCCGCGACCACCGAGTTGCGCAGCGAGACCCACAGGTAGGTGCCGTCCCGGCGGCCCAGCCGCAGTTCGGCCCGGCCGCCCTCGGCGGAGGTGCGGAGCAGGGTGCCGATGTCCTCGGGGTGGACCAGATCGGCGAAGGAGTAGCGCCGCAGTACGGAGGCGGGGCGGCCCAGCAGCCGGCACAGGGCGTCGTTGGTGCGCAGCAGCCGGCCGTGCTGGTCGCCGCCGAGTTCGGCGATGGCCATGCCGCTGGGGGCGTACTCGAAGGCCTGGCGGAAGGATTCCTCGCTGGCCCGCAGCGCCTGCTGTTCGCGCTCCAGGCGGACCAGGGCGCGCTGCATGTTTGCTCGGAGCTTGGCGTTGCTGATCGCAATGGCGGACTGGGACGCGTACATCTGGAGGGCCTCGCGGCCCCAGGCTCCGGGGCGTCGTCCGTTGCGGGGGCGGTCGACGGATATGACGCCCAGGAGGTCCACGCCGCTGCCCGTGGCGTACATCGGGGCGTAGAGCCGGTCCTGGGGGTGCCACTCGTCCTCGAAGCGGGGTTCGGGGCCCTCGGTGTGCCACTGCGGGACGTCGTCGTCCAGGAGCACCCAGCCGTCGGTGTGGGGGATGAACCGCAGTTCGTCCCAGACCTCGCCCATGGCCAGCCGGCGCTCCCAGGAGGCGCGGGAGCCGACGCGGCCGGTGATCAGGGCCTCGGCGGCGGCGTTGCCCGCGAAGGCGGCGACGACGAGATCCCCGTCGGGGCGGACGAGGTTGACGCAGGCAAGCTCGTATCCGAGACCGGCGACGATTCCGTCGGCCACGGTCTGCAGCGTGTCGGCCAGGCTCCGTGCCGTGTTGAGATCGGTCACGACCTGGTGCAGCTGCCGCATCGTCGCAAGACGGACGTACGGCTCCGACTCGGCCTCCATTGCTCGCACTCCCCGAGACCTCGACAGCACTCCAGATGTCATATCGACGCACTTGACGTACTTACTGCAGTGTCACGGCCACTGAATCACAGTGAGCTGTGCACCCGGTACACAGGGTCAACAAATATCGCGCTCTGTGACTCAAGTCACAACAGATGGTAAAAGGGCCTCGTGAGCCGTACCGGTTCGCACATCCGTTTCATGAACGCAAAACGCAAACCCTCCCCACGGCGGTGGGGGCCGGTCCTAGGCGGTGTCCGTAAAGTCGGTGGGTCGTTACTCCAGTTGTGGTGCGTCGACATGAACTGACGGATGAGTCGTGGGCGCTGATCGCCCCG